>VGWD01000001.1 GCA_016873735.1 Ignavibacteria bacterium
GGATCATAACCCGCTTCATTCTTCTACCCGACTCTGTTGATTCTTCCTTTCTTGTCAACCATTCAGCATTGCCTCTCTGCGAAGCAATCTCGGCCGCCGTCGCAGCCGAATGGGAGTACAAATCTACAACTCTTCTCTATTACAACCAAACCCTTTATCGGGTTTTTGGAATATTTTTTTGAGTTTCGTTATTCAAATGCATGACGATATTCAATGTGGATAACCCTCTAACTTGCTGATTAATGAGACTTTTTCGGGGATTTACCGGGCTTTTTCACAGTTTGGTTTGGCCCCATAGGTTTTTTTTCAACTTTTGATTTTACCGATACTTTAGGTGCTTCTTGTTGGTCTTTGTCATGTTTAGGCAATGCCTTTTCCGCTTTTACTACTTTTGCAGGCGCCTTTTTGGGAGCAGGTTTCTGTGGCTGTCTGCTTGATTTTTCCGCTTGCAAATAATTGACAGACTTATCCAGCATCATTTTCATACGAATGATTGACTCGGTTTTTTGCGTTACCTTGAAACCATTGTGAATGCGATAACCAATAATCCACAACACTTCATCTGCCGAGCATAAAACAAGCACCTTTCTTTTGTCTGCTATATTCATCTTCGCATTGGTCAAAAAATCACTCACGGTCATTGATCCATCCATACCAATCGGTGTTATTCTATCACCATCTCTCCAATGACGTATCACCAATTGCTCGGGTAACAAATCGGCATCGAAATATTCGATCAATGGATGCTCACCAAAGTTTACGCTTCTTGGATCGGCAATTTCACCTGTATATGAAATGCCATTGGACGTAAATTGACCAACCTTGTTTACAGGAACAAACAACTCAATAACTTGCTCGGGTCTGGAGAAAACCAATTCTTCTCTATCACGAATGACAAACAAATCTTTCGTGATATCCAATCTTCCACCTGCAGGGCCTTTTGCCATTGCAAGGATGGAATCAATAGCATGCATGGAAATAGGCTGCATGTGAAGATATGATCTCAGTGATGCTTGAATCAATTCCCCCTTTGCAAAGTCCTTGATTGAATCAAACATCCCTATTTGTATCGCAAAAGAATGTTTGGAAACTTCTCTCACACCCTGCTTCATAATATGAATGATTCGCTCAGCTATAAACTCTTGTGCCTCACGCATGAGTGTCGTCGTGCGATTCAATACGTCTGTCAATCCAGGAGAATAGTCAGAACGCAATAATGGCAGCAATTCATGCCTGATTTTATTGCGAGTGAAATTCAATGATGCATTTGATTCATCTTCTCTCCATTCAAGAGAACGTACTTTTGCATAGTGTTCAATTTCTTTTTTGCTGAGCCATAAAATGGGTCTGATATACGATAATTTTCTATCAATATCTCTTCTTGGTGGAATACCTGCCAGACCTGTGATGCCTGAACCTCTCATCAGATTCATCAATAATGTTTCTGCATTGTCTTCGGAATGATGTGCAGTGGCAATGACATCTGCATGTGCCACTTTTGCAGCTTTTTCAAAGAATTGATAACGCATGATGCGTGCGGCGACTTCGGTACCAAGGTTATATTCCTTGGCATATTGTGCCACGTCGGCTTGGGTATGATGAAAATGAAGTCCATATTTTGCAGCCAACTTCTTCACGAAAACTTCATCTTGCTGCGAAGCTTCGCCACGCAATAAATGATTGCAATGCGCAATATGTATGGTGCTCCAACCACACGTGCTTATCAATGCCAATAGATCAAGTAGGACCACTGAATCAATTCCTCCACTGACACCACATAGAATGGTCACCGGCTTTTTGATTCTGATTTCTTGCTCAAGAAATTGAATTGTCTTTTGCAATATTGGTTCAAGCTCTTTTTGAAGAGGATCCACCTTGGCTTTCGACATGGAATTACCCCAATTTTCCACTTTCTTGATTGGTGGAAAATCTTTTCCAACTTTGTCCAGAGGCAAAACTCTAGACTGCCCTTGCACCGGTTTTACATTTTTTTGAACAACCTTCACTTGCTCTTTGGTTTGCTCCTTTGTGACGTCCTTTTCTTTCTTTACTTGTACAGCAGTCGCAACAACGGTCTCCTCCGAAGCTATTGCGTTATATGTTTCAGTGGTTTGTTCAGGATTATCTTTATTTAGCTGTTTTTCCTGTAAAAGCTGAAGGCGCTTCAATTTTTTTCTTTCTTTCCATTCGCGAAGTCTTCTTTCTTTACGAGATAGCTTTTCCTCACCTGATTGAGATGCCGTCTCACCATTATGCGGAGCCTCAATATGCTTAATTTTAGATTTGATTGCTTCTTCATTCGAAGTTGCAGGAATTGCATCCTCGGTTTTCTTCTTTTTCTCTTTTGTAGCTCTGTCATTCGCAGTTACATTCTTGGGTTTTTTGCTTGATTTTTTCTCAGATACGATGGTTTTTGTTTGTTCATTTTTTATTGCCTTGTCAGCTGATTTAGCTTGCTCCATCCCGGATACATCTTGAATTATATCCGCTATTTTTTTGGATGTTTTCTTGACTGCTTTTTCAATCGGAGCATCACTTTTCAATGTGGTCTTTTTGGCTACCTTCGCAACTAGCCCTTTCGGTTTCGCAATCGAAACAGTCTTAATTTTCTTCGGCTCTTGAATCTGTACTTTGTTTTCTGCAGATGCACTTTCAGGTTGGGAAGCAACCTTCTTGGTTGCACCTTTTTTGGTAGGTATTGTTTTTGCCATGAGTATTTCTGTAAATGATATCAATCATGAATGGAACAGCATAATGCATACACTTTGCGTATATGCATCAAGCAACATCATCCTGTAATTGATATGAATGTAAAAATTCAATATATGCCTCAAGCCGATCTTCAACTTGGGCAAAGGACTCATACTGTTGCACATCTTGCTTGACGGCTGATGCGCAGTATAATCCTCGTAAATATCCTGCATAAAATTTTCGGAATTCAAGAACTGCTCTCCGCTCTTGCTTTTGAGACAATTGCAGTCGCAAATGTTCTAAGCATGTCCGAATTTTCTCTTCAAAAGTCGGTTCAGGAGCTTCTACTCCATGTGCCAACAAATGTCTAGCTTCTCTGAAAATAAATGGATTGCCAACTGCCGCACGTCCAATCATGACAGCATTACAACCACTTTCCTTGAATGCCCTCAACGCATCCTGAGCAGAGGCAACATCTCCATTCAATATCACGGGAATATTCACCGCTTTTTTGATTTTTGGGATCCACGACCAATCGGCATCACCCGAATGACCCATATCACGTGTTCTGCAATGAACAGTAATCGCCGCTGCACCTGCTTGCTCCAATCTGGCAGCCACATCTTCTATGACTATGGCTGATGAATCCCAACCCAAACGTGTTTTTACAGTTACGGGAAGCTTAACGGTATCAACAATTGCTTTGGTCATTGATGCCATGAGGGGAGGATCTTTCAGCAGTGCCGCCCCGGCATTTCTGGCCACAACATTTCGTACCCAGCAGCCACAATTGATGTCAATGAAATCGGGCCCTGATGCCTCAGCAACGGCCGCAGCTTCTTTCATCACATCAATTTCTCCTCCGAAAATCTGAATGGAAACCGGATGTTCCTCTTCCGATAAACGGAGTTTTTCAATGGATCTTCTGGCATCCCGAATCAAACCATCTGAGGATATGAACTCGGTATAAACAATATCTGCCCCCATGCGCTTGCATATTACTCTGAAAGGAAGATCTGTAACATCTTCCATTGGAGCCAAAAGCACTCCATTGTTCACGTTGACACCGCCGATGGTGAGTTCGGCAAATCTATGTTCATTGAACGTATCGGGCTTATCCATTTGGACTAAAATACAATAAAAAAACGGCATTTATATGCTTCACTTCTTCACCTTACCGTGGTTTTCGGTCATATTTGCAGCAAGAATGAAGATTTTCATATGCTGTATCATCGGCAGATAGCTTTTCAGTATCATAACCAATTACCGTTATGGCTTTTTCTATTAAGTTTAGCGATGTTTTAGTGTCTTCATATGCAATCGTGAGTGTCTTTTTTTTCTTGTCCCAATTGGCGGATTCAACACCATCAACAGATTTAGCTGCTTTTTCAATGGCTTTTTTGCAGGATCCGCAATTACCATAAACTGTGATAACTCGTTTCTGGATGGGAAGTGCAGTAATAGTTGTTACTTGGAATGACAACATTGCAAGTAATATCATAAAAAAGTATTTCATAGTGATGTTATGTGTTTGTGATAGAAAAGAAGATCTTAAGTCGAATCAGTTCTTCAATTAGCGTAAACTTAGGCATAAGTCGGCCCTTTTTTCAAGGATAAATTGTATTTTTGACCACTAATGCCATCATGTTCGCATGGCAAATTCTCATTGTTTCACTACCGGCCTTTACCATGAACATACTTGTATTGCGCAGGGCATTTGGATTTCTATCTTTCATCGTGGCATCTGTCACGTATATGTTAACTGTTCAGGAATCCGTTCCTTTTTGGGATTGCGGTGAATTTACCGCGGCTGTTGCTGAACAGCAAGTTCCGCATCCTCCTGGTGCTCCGCTATTTCTTATCGTGGGGAAATTATTTCATTTGCTTCCATTCGGCGATCCGGGTTGGAGAGTGAATTTAATGTCTGCTTTTGCAAGTGCCATCACAGTTGGACTCCTCTATTTGGTGATTGTTCAAGTGATCGAAAACTTCCGAGGGAAAAATTATGATTCATTCAGCGATGCATTAGCTGTATTTGGCTCTGCTTTTGTTGGCGCAAGTGCATTGACATTCAGCGACACATTTTGGTTCAATGCAGTTGAATCCGAAGTATATGCTTCATCCACATTGCTTGTTGCAATCATTGTTTGGTTAATGATGCGCTGGAATGAAGAAGCAGAGAATCCCGGAAATGAAAAATATCTATTGTTGATTGCGTATATCATCGGTTTGTCTACCGGTGTTCATTTGTTCAGCATTTTGGCAATATTTTCATTGGCATTGGTGGTGTATTTCAGAAAGTATGATTTCAAATTGTCATCCTTCTTTGCGATGGGCGCAATCACAGTCGTGAGCTTTGGTCTTATTTATCCCGGTATCGTAAAAGTATTGCCCGCAATGCTTGGTGGGAATCTTTTCAGATCCGATGCCAGAGATTATGTCATTATGGATTCCATGTTTCCAAGATTATTGGCAGTTGGATCAATTATTAGTGCTGCTTTTGGAACATATCATGCAAGTAAAAACAATAAACCAATTTTAAATCTTGCCTGTTCATCATTTTTACTCATCATACTTGGGTATAGCACATATACGCAAATTCTATTGCGTTCAAATGCCAATCCTCCGATGAATGAAAACACTCCGAATGATCTCATAAAGTTGAGTGCTTATCTTGGACGCGAGCAATATGGTGATGCACCATCATGGCCTCGAAGATGGCAGGTTGACCCCATGTATACATCACGTCATATGGAATATGGTCCTTGGTCTGAACCACCAAGAAAAGTGGTGACTCGCCAAGATGGCATGCAATACACAGTACCCGATTATTCTGCAATGAAAAAGAATATGTCGGGAGAATTGAATTTCTTGTTTAAGTATCAACTCAATCACATGTATCTCCGATATTTTTATTGGAATTTCATTGGTAGAGTCGGCGATGTTCAAGATGCGCCTGCAACCATGTCGAGCAATAGAGAATCGATTGACTTCAAAGAATTCAATTATATGTCTGGTTATAAAGACATGTTCCCAATTACATTTTTTGCATTGCCATTACTTCTCGGATTATTCGGCTTGATATTCCATTTCAAGAAACAACCTCGCATGGCTTTGGTATATGTCACATTATTCCTCCTGACGGGACTGCTTGCCGCATATGCACAGAATCAGCAAAATCCTCAACCAAGAGAGCGTGATTATTTCTATGTGGGTTCTTTTTTCGTTTGGTGCATGTGGATCGGCATCGGTACATATGGAATCATTTCAACAATTCTGAAAAGAGATGAACAGCTCTCACCTGCAATATCAGGATTAGTCATTGGGATGTGCTTTGTAGCAGTTCCGGTAAATATGGCAATGGGTGGTTGGAAGATGCATGATCGCTCAGGAAATTTCCTTCCATTTGATTATTCATACAATGTTCTTCAAAGTTTGGAGAAAGATGCAATTGTCTTTACCTATGGAGACAATGACACATTCCCACTTTGGTACATACAAGATGTGGCAGGTGTTCGTCGAGATGTACGCGTTGTGAATTTAAGCTTGGGCCAAACAGGTTGGTATATGTATGAATTGAAACACAATGCTCCTTGGGGTGCAAAGAAAATCCCATTGACATTCAGCGACAATTCCCTTTTGGCGGATGAAACAAGCACGGAAGCAATTGGTCCTGAATTATCCGAAGGTGAAAAAATCACTATTCCAGTCAGCAAGGAGATATTGAAACGCTTCACGGTTGATTCAGCAATTCTTGCAAATGGCGTGATGCAATTTCAATTCACGGGAGATGGCAATCCTCGCCCCGGAGAGAATGAGAATGTTCCCGTGTTCTATAAGGGGCCGCAGCACAAATTGGTTGCAGATATTCTTAAAGTGGTCAAATTTGAAAGACCGGTTTACTTCACACAAGGTTCCGATTCATATATGGGATTGGATGAGTTTCTTCGCACGGAAGGTCTGGCACAGCGTATATGCCCTGTAAAACAAGGGCAAAGTAGATCTTATGAAGAATCCATCATGAATAAATGTTTGTTGAACCCAGTTGCGGATGATATTGCGCATTCAGAACCACATTTTGGTTTCAAGTTTAGAAATCTCAACAATAAAGATGTGTATTATGATGAAGTTCACAGAAGATTCATGGATAGTTATCGCATGACATTTTTGAATTATGCAACCTATCATTTGGAAAAGGGTGACAGCGCACAATGCATTAAGGTACTTGATGCAATGAATAGATATATTTCACCAGATCAATTCCCAATTGCTTATGTATTGGAATATCAAATCGGAGAAGTATACGCTAGAGCAGGAGCGAAGAAGCAGTCAAAAGAGTTTTATGATCGATGCATCAAAAGCGCCGATTATATAGAACAAAACCAACTTCATGCAATTGATAGATTTTCACGAGATTATCCCCCGACTGAAATCATGAAGAGAGCAAGAAGTATGAAATCACAACTTTAACAATAAAGCCCGCACATCGCGGGCTTTATTGTTTTTGAGCAGAACGTATTCCTAATTCATCAATAATGAAATCCGGAGAATGATCATGTGATTCCACAGGTAATGCTTGTTCGCTAAACTGACATGAAAAACCAAGTCCGACAGTTTTGAAACCTTCATGATTTGAAAGAAAAGCATCATAAAATCCACGACCATAACCCAAGCGATGTCCCTGTTCATCAAATGCAAGCAAAGGCATGATGCATAGAACGGACGAATGGTCTTTGAAAACAAATGGATGGCCTATAGGTTCGCGAATCTCATATTCATTCACATCATAGCGTGAGTTTTCAGTCACTTGCACCATGCTCATCGATCTGTTTCCATCTATTCTTGGAAGCAAAAGAGTTTTATTCAAGGCGAGTATTCCATCATTCAAAAAGAGTGTGGAGACTTCATCACCAAATGAAGCATAAGAACAAATAACATCAGCAGATTCGACCATTATTGATGATAGGAGCGTCTCCGAAATCACAGCCGACAAAGACAAACGTTCCTCGATCGACAATGCTGATCTTTGGGTTTTGAAGAAAGCCCTTAAATGTTTTTTGCGCTCTTTTAGTGCAAGAGTTTGATCATTGTTCATGATATGTGGGAAACTCAGATTGGCAAAAGCAAAGCAATACGCTAAATTAGCGAAGCAGCCACAAATCATTCCATGATTTTTCTACATGAAAGAAGAAATGATGCCTCAAGGAATCGGGCAGACCCTTGGGGACATGATTCATTTGCCCGTTATAACCGTTCGACCACCCTTTGCATTCAGAACAGGTCAATTACATTTTTTGCATAAACTGTCCGCACGACTATTACAAAGAAATCATTATCATCTCTGTGTATTCGTTCCGGGTTATGGGAAAACTATAACGGCATTCGCATCATACATAAATGCAAGATATCTCAAAAAAGCAAATAAACTCATAGTATTCGTTCCAAGAGGAAATCTCCGTGATCAATATGCCGATGTAAAAGAATTATCGAGCGTATTCAGAAATATCGGTGCTCCACCTCTCACATTTTGTACCGCTGATTCCGATGCAACATTTTTGAAAAATGCATCAATGGACATCATCATCACGACATATCAATATGCCTCCGGCAAATCAGGAAATGCCGCGCTGCCAACATACTCATCCAAAGAGCAATGCATGTTTGTTTTTGATGAAGTGCATCATTTATCGGATGAAGGAACATGGGCAAAAGCAATAAATAATCTTCCGCATACATGTAGCGTCGCTTTGTCCGGAACACCGGTACGCTCTGAGAATAAAGCTTTGTTTGGAGTTCCATTTGAGATTCGTAATGATGAACGCTTCTATACAGCCTTGCATGAAGTATTACTGAGAGATGCACATGAAGAAGGAAAAATTCTGAAGCGTGTTTCTGTTAATATGATCGATTATAAAATCAAATTGAGAAATATAGAAACGAAAGAAGAAATCGATGACCGAACCTGAAGCTTCTTTCATAGAGCCGGAACAAGTACTGGCAATGAATGTTATAGAATTGGAGCAACAGTTACGTCAGGAATGTGCAAATCTTGCTTATCGCCTAACACAATCACTGAAATCTCAAGGATTAAAAGCCGATATTCGTACAATTCATACTGCTTCAAAAAAACGATTTGGAAAATCCCAAGATGATATGAATCTTCGTGAGTTGGAAGCAAAAAAAGAATGGTTATTTCAATGTTTGGAACGTGGAAGGATTTTTTAATGGTGCATTATGGGCTATAGAAATATCGGAACAATTAGTAGAACACATGGTACATCGGGAGCCATGATTCTTACCCAGTGCCCTGATACATCTATAAATATCAAACCCGGTACACAAGTTTTGATAGGGTTTTCGGCCAGCTTTTCAAAACCATATACTCTTACTTCGTGTGAAACCTATAAACAGTCTCTGATCATTACATTAAACAATGTGTCAATGAATGATATCTCAGATTTAAAGGATAATGGTGTATTTATTGAGGAGACAGCTTTATTGCGCACTGATGACAACTATTTCATTGGCGATTTGATTGGCTGTTCCGGTTTAGATGAACAAGGTAATCTATTGGGTACGATCACGGATGTATGGATCATGCCTGCAAATGATGTATGGGTTTTGTCAATGCCCGAGGGAGATATTCCATTGCCTGTAATCGATGATGTGATTCAATCAGTGGATATTCCAAAAAAACAAGTCATTATTCGACTCATAGACGGATTGCGTGATCTTCTCCCAAAATCAACAGATGACTCTCAATTAGATTGAGTGATAAGCATCTACATCGATGGTTATTTTTACCGAGTTTTTTGCATGATGTTCTGCATAGGCATGCATTGCCATACGAAGATTCCTTCTCATGATTTCGCCTGATGGATCATCTTGTTTATTGCCCTTCAACACAAGTATTCTGCGATAATGCGACTTTAGTTTTGCAATGAATGGAATTGTAGGACCAAGCATTTGATAGGGTACACCCTTAGTGGGCAATAATGTTACTATCGTTTGAATTGCTTCATGGACGGCATATTCATCAGGACCAGTCGTTTCAATGGTGACGATTCTGGAAAATGGCGGATAGTCTGCATCCTTTCTGATTTGCAATTCATCATTGTACAATAATTCATAACTCCCCATTAGTGCAGCAATGATGGACTGATGTTCCGGATGCGAAGTCTGCAATAATACCTCACCCTGCAATGCCCCCGTTCTTCCTGCCCTGCCAGCAACCTGAGTCAAGAGTTGAAATGTACGTTCGGACGAGCGGAAATCAGGCATGAACAATTGATGATCAGCATCTACGATTCCAACAAGTGAGACATGCGGAAAATCCAGTCCTTTGGCGACCATTTGCGTACCAATCAAGATATCGATTTCTTTCTTTGCAAATGCCGTGAGCAATCTACGATGCTCGCCTTTCTTGGAGGTTGAATCCAAGTCCATTCGAGCAATTTGAGCATGTATTCCTCGTGATGCGAGCAATTCTTGTAATTCTTCTTCAACCTTTTGCGTTCCAGTGCCTGCTTCTTTTATGTCTGAACCTCCGCAAACAGAGCAAGAATGCAATGATTTTTCGGAATAGCCACAATAATGGCAACGCACCATTCCCGAATGTTTATGTAATGTGAGTGATACACTGCAATGTTTGCACATCGGAATATATCCGCAATCCAAACATTCTTGAAAGCGAGCAAACCCTCGGCGATTATGAAAGAGTATCGTTCCCTCTTTTTTGATTACTCTATGAATGATAGATTGCAGGAGTTCTTCAGAAAACGAACCTTGCATCGTTCCTCGTTTTCTATGCTCACGAATATCAATGCATTCTATCTTTGGCAATGTAGCACCATCAGCTCTTGATGGAATGTGGAGATAATGATATTTCCCTTGTTGAGCATTGTACATGCTTTCCATCGATGGCGTTGCAGATCCAAGAATGGTGACAACTTGTTCGATTGCTCCTCGTACAACGGCAAAATCTCTGGCATTATATCTTGGTGCAGGAGCTTCTTGTTTATAAGAGGATTCATGTTCTTCATCAACAATGATCAGTCCGAGTCTTTGATCACGAAATGGGGCAAACAATGCCGACCTTGCGCCAATGACAATTCGAGCTTTTCCTCTTCTAATCTTCCTCCAATGCTCATAGCGCTCTTGATTGGTCATTTTGCTGTGTAATACAGCGATCAAATCACCAAATGTTGCAGAGAAACGATCAACGAGTTGAGGAGTGAGTGATATTTCCGGAACAAGTAGTAAGCAATCCCTATCAAGAGACAATGCTGAGAGAATCGCCTGAATATACACCAATGTTTTTCCACTTCCAGTAATACCATGAAGAAGAAATGTCTTTGTTTCTTTTCCATGCAAAGCTGAGTGTATCATAGCATGAGCATGTTGCTGCTCCATTGTCATCGTCAATAACGACTCGTCTCTTCGTGCTAGACTATTCCTCACTTCCGAGGAATCAGGAGAATATTCTTCCTTTTTCTGAATGAGAATTTCTTTTGAGCAAAGTGTCTGTATTGGTGAGGTGGATTGCAGATTCAATGTAGCTTTCACTTCATTGATCAGTAAACCGGAACCATGAGTTTGTTGATGAAGATAGACATGACTAAGTATTGCAGCTTGTTTCGGGGATGCTTTATCTAGATGATTCAAGAGTTCTTTCAATGCAAGATGATTATTCAACAATACATCTGACACATATATCATGGATTGCATTCTGGGTTTTGCAGATGGCGCAATATTTCTTTTTGTTAGGATTACCCCGGCATTCTCCAAGGCATCCAGCTGATCAGAAACAGAGCCTGTTTTGAGCATCTTTTCAAGATACACTTCCGTTAATGGACCGGAATGATCCATTAGCAGTCCCAATAATGCCGCTCGCTTTGGAGCACGCTTTTGCATTGATCGCAATTCTTCGGGAGACGGTCTATGTATCAATTCAACATGCATCACGCTTTGTGGAGTCATACCACGTGGAATACCTGCCTTCAATGCTTCACCCCAAGAACACAAGTAATAGTCAGCCATTTTTCTAGTGAGTTGAAGCATCTGTTCAGTAAAAAACGGGGTTTCATCAAGGATTTCAATAATATCCTTCATGCCTTGAACCGGCTCCCCCAAGCCGACTATGACCCCGGTCAGAATGCGCTTGCCAAAAGGAACTAATGCCCTACAGCCAAGCAGGGATACAGGATTTCGGTCATATTCATACCGATATGTGAATACCTTTTGAACCGGCAAAGGTAATGCTATGGAGAGATAGGAAACCATTCAGTATTTTTGGGAAATGTTTTTGCTATTGAAACGTCAAAAGCACACGAAGAAATGGAGGTCGCCCCGTTTTGACCTCATGCAAAGATAATCAACCGACAGTTTATCAGGTGTATGCTCATGAAAACTTCATCATTGCTCATAGCTCTTTGTTCCCTTTTGCTTACAAGCTCAACCGGTCTGATAGCAGGTTGCAAAAAAGAACGTTCATTTCTGAATGAATCCGAAAAGGCACAAAAGCCTCGTACTGAATTGATGCAGAAAAACGATGCAATCTCGAATTCCAGGCAGACTGCCATAACCGAGACTGTTCGCATTGCCAGCCCGGCAATTGTTGGTATTAACGTTACAGAAGTTCGTCAGGTTGGATATAGTCCATTCGGAGGTTTCTTCGGCGATCCGTTCTTCGATCAGTTTTTTACTCGAAGAAGAAATATGGAAGTTCGCGGAGCGGGTTCGGGCTTCATCATTTCATCAGATGGATATATCGTGACCAATGATCATGTGGCCGGGAATGCAAAAAAGATTGTTATCACCATGACAAATGGCAAGCGTTATGATGCAAGAATTATTGGGTCTGATCCCGTGAGCGATGTTGCTTTGCTAAAAATCGAAGGAGAAGATTTCCCTTTTCTTCAATTTGGCAATTCAGAACAAACAATCATAGGTGAATGGGCAATAGCTTTTGGCAATCCTTTTGGTCTTTTTGACAATAATGCAAAACCTACCGTCACCGTTGGAGTGATTAGTAATTCAGGTGTGAGTTTCACCCAAGAGAATCGAGTATACAAGGACATGCTTCAAACAGACGCGGCAATCAGTTCCGGAAATTCAGGCGGACCCTTATTGAATGCAAGAGGAGAAGTAATAGGTGTCAATACGGTCATTTTTTCCACTGCCAACAATAATCAAGGATCCGGCAGCATTGGTATTGGATTTGCTGTCCCAATCAATCGAGTGAAATCTGTTCTGGAGCGTTTGAAAGAAGATGGTAAGATCGATAGAAATTTTAATACGGGTATGCTGGTTCAACAGATTGATGATCGTATCGCTAGATATTTCCAACTAGAAAAAAAAGAAGGTGTGGTGGTGGTAGAAGTACGCAGAGCCACTCCTGCTGAGAAAGCAGGGGTTGAACCTGGCGATATCATCCTGGAAGTAGATGGAAAGAAGATCGATAAAAATGATGATTTGGAATTGGCTATCTATGATGGCATCGTTGGACAAACCATGACCCTCCTCATAGATCGTGGGGGAGAGACAATGAAGAAAAAATTGTATCTTGATCGCAGTAAGTAATTCATCAAACCGGGTTTTTCCAGTGTCAATAGACCAGATTCAAACAATACGATCAGAGCATCTCATCAAGCGTTATAGCAAGCGCACAGTTGTGAATGATGTATCGCTCGAATTGAAACAAGGCGAAATCGTAGGTTTGCTGGGTCCGAATGGAGCCGGAAAAACAACATCTTTCTATATGATGGTCGGCATGGTGAAGCCAAGCTCCGGAAATGTTTACTTGAATGATCGTAAGATCACCTCTATGGCAATGTATCGCAGAGCTAGAATGGGAGTAAGTTATCTCCCACAAGAAGCATCCATTTTTCGCAAGTTGTCGGTTGAAAACAATATCATGGCAATCCTTCAATTGCAAGCCATGAAACGTTCGGAACGTAAAGAAAGACTAGAACAATTATTAGAAGATTTCAGCATCACGCATATCAGAAAAAGCAAAGGGTATATGCTTTCAGGTGGAGAAAGAAGACGTTGCGAAATTGCCCGAGCATTGGCATCCAATCCAAAGTTCATTTTTCTTGATGAACCATTCGCAGGGATAGACCCAATAACAGTTGAAGAAATCATGATGCTTGTTCGCGAACTCAAGAAGAAGGGTATCGGTGTTTTAATAACAGATCATAATGTTCATGAAACACTCTCAATTACGGACAGAGCATATATCCTCATAGATGGCACTATTTTCTGCTCAGGATCCGCACAAGAAATCGCAGACAATGCAGAAGTTCGCAAACGCTATCTCGGGGAGACATTCTCCTTGGAGCGTTATGAATGAAGTCATTCCCACACTTTGAGCTGAAAGCCACATCAATTGAGGCATCCTTCGACGGTATTCACTCGGTCTTTCCAGAAACAAATCTCAAGCTCTCTAATGGGGATATCGTAGGAATTACCGGCATGAATGGTTCCGGAAAATCAACGCTTATCAAAATCTTGGCAGGGGTTTTGTCAGCTCGGCAAGGAATGATTCAATTACATATTGAAAATAAACCCATCGACAAAGAAACACTTCCAATGCATATTGGATTGGTTGCACCATATTTGGAATTATATGAAGAATTCACACCCTTGGAGCATATGGGTATCTTTTGCGCAATGAGCGGTATTCAAGCAAATGAACAAGATGCTCTAGAAGCATTGCAATTGACCGGATTGTCTGCTTATGAACATAAGCGCATCGGCACATTTTCCTCGGGAATGAAACAGCGTATGAAATATGCATTGGCAATGATCAGAAAACCAATCATATTGCTACTTGATGAGCCTTCAACGAATTTCGACCTCAAGGGACATGAGCTTTTCAGAAGAATAGTACAAATTCAAAAAGAATTAGGTGGTGGCACAATTATTGCGACCAATGAACAGGCGGAAACAGAACTCTGCGAACACATCATCTCATTATCTTGATACACTTATGAATAGTTTTTTTGAAGTTCGTCGAGCCGGTATGGTCTCGTGCTTGATTATTCTCATGAATCTTATGTTTGTATCTTGCAATGGCAAGGACAATAAAGAACCGCTTTCATCAAAGGATCTCAAAGAGAATTATCTCGCATTTTTATCCAATGTCCCATTCCCTACGACATTAAGTTTTTGTGGTGAAAAAGTTCCACTCGACATACCGGAAGTTCGTGAAAGAGCTGAACGCGAGTTCTATCTGAATCTTCAAACCCCCGGCCAATTGATTCTTTATATCAAAAGGGCAGGAAAATTTTTTCCGATATTCGAACAAATGTTCAAGCAAGAGAATGTTCCGGATGATTTGAAATATCTGGCTGTTGCAGAGAGTGCATTATTCATGGCTCGATCACCAAAAGATGCGATCGGTATTTGGCAATTCATGGAACCAACAGCACGCTCGATGGGATTGCGGGTTGATGAATTCATCGATGAAAGAAGACATGTTGGAAAAAGTACCAAAGCCGCCATTCAATACTTGAAAAGTGGATATTCTTCTTCAAAAAGCTGGTCATTGGCAGCTGCCGGATATAATATGGGTCATGGGAGCGTCAAAGAAAACATCGATTTCCAAAAAGGCGAAACATTTTATGATTTGTTTTTGAATGAAGAAACTTCACGCTATCTGCTACGCATTGCGGTCATCAAAGAATTGATGGAACATGCGGAGAAATATGGATTAAGTATATCTGAAGACGAGTTATACAAGCCATCCAAAGTGAAAACCGTCATGGTTGACCGAGCGATCACCGATTTGGCTGAATGGGCAATCAACAATGGAACTTCCTATAAAGATGTAAAACTCCTTAATCCTTGGATTCTCAAGCGCACATTACCTGCACCGAAAGGAGGGGCTTATTATATCGATGTTCCCAATTAATCACTTGATTTGCAAAGCAATCAAAATACGCTATACTTGTATTTGATTTCGGCGGAGTTTCACACCCATGTACCCAACTTTACTGCATATCGGACCTTTAACCATCTATAGTTTCGGATTGATGGTTGCGATTGCATTTCTCACGGCAAATTGGCTTTTGAATGCTGAATTGAAAAGAAAAGCATTCCCGAATGCAGAACAACTTGGATCTTCCATAACATTATTGGCTTTGATTGGTGGAATTTTTGGAGCCAAATTATTCCATCTACTGGAAAATCCATCCTATTTCTTTGAGGATCCGATTGGTTCCTTAT
The DNA here is from genome assembly GCA_016873735.1 of Ignavibacteria bacterium. Classification (GTDB taxonomy): domain Bacteria; phylum Bacteroidota; class Ignavibacteria; order Kapaibacteriales; family UBA961; genus UBA961. Next base: position 15,922 of record VGWD01000001.1, read on the forward strand.
TCAGTGGCGAAGGTCTCACATTTTATGGAGGCCTCATAACCTCGATTGTCATGATCATCGTATATCTAAGAACCAAGCAAACTCCTTTTTTGGGAATTGCTGATGCTGCCTCCCCTTCACTCATGATTGCATATGGCATTGGAAGAATCGGTTGTCAATTGGCAGGCGATGGAGATTATGGCATCCCTACAGATCATCCTTTTGGCATGAGCTATCCCGAAGGAATGGTTTCCACCTTATCGGCAAGAAATACAGAATTGGTTCGCTATTTTCAGGAATTGTTTCCGGGACGTCCTATTCCGGAAGATATCATTGTTCACCCAACCCCTGTTTATGAAACATTGATTGCTTTCTTGTTCTTTGGGATATTATGGAAATTCAGAACAAAACAATTGGGCATGGGTCAATTGTTTGGAATGTATCTGATATTGGCAGGAATTGAGCGCTTCCTTGTTGAGTTTCTTCGCATGAACCCATTGTATATGGGTCTTTCACAGGCACAATGGATTTCCGTCATGCTTGGAGTGATTGGAAGCATCATCTTTATTCGAAACAGGATCATTAATCATTCAATCCAATGATATCTCTGAGGATTATCTCAGTCATTCCTCTTCGGGATTGAATATATTCTTTTGATGCTTCTCCTGCATTACCCATTATGCCGGCGCAAATCGCCTTCAACCATCTCGCTGCATCATGCACATTTCCAATGATTTCTAATGCCCCCATTTGATGCAAAATTCCGGCATCAGGTGATCTGGAAATGAAAGGTCCGGCGGCCAGAGGAATTTCATATCCTGCCGGTTCAGCGCAACTATGGACGCCTGCACCAAAACCACCTCCGATAAACGCAGCATCCGCAATTGCATAGATGGCAAGCAAATTGCCGATCGAATCAACAATAATATGTTGATTGCCAATATCCTCATTGCATTCACTCAATAGAATACTATTCGGCAAAGACTCATTCAGTGATGTACAATGTTCAAATGTTGGTTCATGAGGAACGATAATCAAACGCAATGGTTCATCAATCAAAGAAATTGCTGACAAGAACACAGCTTCATCCTCCCTCCATGAACTCCCAAGCACGATACAAGGCATCGAGTGTTTTTCAATTCCGGGGAGCAATTCTCCAATCATGGATGTATTAGAAGTGATTGCAGAAACTTGTTCATGTATTCTGTCTATTCTTGTATCATTTCCATCATGAATGATTACATTAGAATGTAGTGCTTTGAAGGCATCTTTTTCATTGGAGTTTACAGCATAGATGCCGGAAAACAATTCCAATATTGATCGTAAAAGCCACGGGAATAATTTCCAAATCCGGGATCTTGGGAATGTTGCATTGATCACATACACAGGAATGGCCTGCTTTCGCGCCTCAAGCAGATAATTCAACCAGAATTCATAACGAATAAACAATAACACATCCGGATTGATGCGATGTAGAAATGAAGCAGCGTTCTTGGAAGAATCGATTGGCAAATACAATACTCGATCTGCACATTCATAGGCATGACGAATCCTATAGCCCGAGGGAGAAAAGAATGTGACTGTCACATCGATGTTCGGATTTCTTTTTTTCATCCCTTCAATGATTGGTCGAGCTTGTTCGAATTCGCCCAAAGATGATGCATGGATACAAACCGAAAGGAAATCACTCGGCATTCTTTTCCAATCATTCTGCCTGATCACGCCTTGTTCACGTTCACGAAACTTTGCCGAAACAAGCATGAATATTGGACGAATAAGAAATAGAGCATAAGACCATATGGTACCAAGAAACATCAAAAATGCGGGAGGATTACCATGAACCATAGACACTTCCTCCGGCAACTCCGACTATCGAGTCAAAACCACCCATCCCAAATTCACGATAATAGATCAATCCTATAAATGCATGACCTGCCCTTGCCGTATTGCCCTCGAATTCTTCTGCAGTCAAACGAATTGCCTTACGATTGTCAGCATCCACTTCACCGGTCATGTACAAATAGCCATGTCTTCCACGCGGCACCCATTGTCTTAGTCTATACAATTTGGTTTCTTCATCCCATTTCATGAGCCAACTTGGATCCGGCTTCCAATTATTGAATGATCCACTGACAAATACTTCGCGTTCAGCTTGTATCAATTGGGTATTGAGTAAAAATTCCAATTGAATATAATCTCTATCCCCTATTGCTATGAACCTCGTATTCATATAACCTCCGTCAGATTTTTCGAAGAATGATCCATTTCTCCAAAGATCCGGAGTCCACATGCGTAATGGTGCATTCGAACGAGGGAAGAGTGAATAATCGGCCAAGTTCAATACACGATATTCATTTTCTGCCGGGATGCGTTCAATTCTAAATCTCCTTCCTGTCATCCCAAAACCTGCAAGCATTGTTTGCAGAGGATAAGCATGAATTCGTTGATTCGCATCTTCATACGATGATATATCGGAAACTATGAATGGTTCATCATAGCGATTGAGTCTGTAAAACACAGCAGTATTCAATTGTCCATCATTCATGCCATCAACCGAACGAACATTGGCATCAATCGTATATGCACCTGAGGAGTACACAGTATTTTTGGGCGAATAAAAATCACCGGTCACATCCATGCGTGTTTCAACACGAGGATCAACTACAAAGAAATGAGCAGTAGCAATTGGAATTCGAGGATCATCATATAGGAAGAACTTTGCTTTCCAATTTCCGCCAAAATTGAATTTCACATGTTCATTTGGAATTTTCAATGTACCCGTATACGAATACCAAACTGATGCCGGTGGTGCAATACGCCAATCGATGCTGCTTGTTCGAAGCAAAGCCGGATCATTCAAGAATGAATTATCGTGTTCTGACCAATCAGCATTACAATGTGAAAAGACTACAAACATCTGTGGTGGTGTGGGTGATTGAATATCCAATTCAATTGTCACATGAGAAAAATTAAATGGGATATTCGGTCTGCGAAGATTCGTCGGCCTGGAAGTCATTGCAATTGGAGGCATTGATTCATCATCACCCCCAAAAACGCGAAGAAATTTCACCTGCGGAGGAATCGCCTTGCGCAATGCTTCATCGATGTCATCCCCAATTGCAGATAGAGATGAAGCGATACATAAACAAGCGATATGAAACATAAAACTTCGCATCAATACACAACCCTGAAGCCATAGCCCAAGAAATCTTCTCGTTCTGTGTGATACATTCCATGTATTGATCTGCCAGTGGAAGCTATAAGTCCAAACCATATTCCTGTGCGTTTTGAAAATGCATGTTTCACTCCGCATTGAATTGAATGTGTTGGCAATGTGATGCCTGCGACTTCACTTACTCTTAGATCATAACCTGCTTCAATATTCAAGTTTGATGTGATTGCATATCGTGTATCAATTCCCAGTTGCGGAACAACTCTTCCAACATTTCTTGGTTGTGTGGACCATATCCAAGTGATGCCTGTATAGAGGCGAATTTGTCCTATCATTGCATAAGCGGAGACATCAGCGAATTCCCTGCTATACACAAAGGGTTTACGCGGGAAAAACACACCTTGTGCATCTGCCGAACCATCAACCAGATGAGTCGAGATATGGGAAAGTCGCAAACGTGCTCCAACTGGCGTGGTATTGATTGAACCATGAGCAGAGGCCTGCAAACCAAAAAAATAATCGGCGGTTTCAACCGGAAACTTAAAATTCCCTTCACTGCGCAATCTTGTCAAGATAAATGCATCTGCACCCATGCCTGCTTTCCATCCATTTCCAATTTCAAATTCAGTCATGTCTATAGTTTGACCAATATCCAATCTCAATCGATCTACATTTGGCTGATAATATGATCCAACACGTGCTTCAAGGGGATTTGCAATATAATGAGGATAAAATGTATCCTGTCCTAACACTGTTGCAGTCTGCAGCAAGATTGAAATGATGAACATCAAGTGTTTCATTGATTTATAGAAATTGTGATGTGATGTCTTGCACCCAATCTCGTGCAAGTGGATCGATGAGACGAACATGCATGCCAAGTGATTGAGCGCTTTCGCAATTTTTTGGAGTATCATCAAGAAAGAGGATGGTATTTGCCTCATAACCTGTTTGATCCAGGACAAAACGAAAAATCTCCGGATCAGGTTTCTTCATGCCAAGTTCATAAGAAAGGAATACATGATGAAACTTTGCAAACAATAGTGAGCATTCATCGGCTATGCACTGATGATGACATGGATTGATATTGCTGAGCAAAGCAATGGGGATAGTATCTCGAAGAGAAGAAATAAGCGAAAGCGCATCAGGATAGAGTCCCAAAAGCATGGCATTCCAAGCATTCAACACATCTTCATCGGATGCCTGCAGAGCATAATCATGTTGGAGTGATCGCACGAATTCATTGGTAGTGATTTTCCCGGCATCATATCGAGCAAAAATGGGATCAGCCACTTCGAGCGAGAAACCAATATTGCACTCCGGATTCAAGCTAGCAGTTTTCAGAGCATTTCTGGTTCTAGCATGCTCGATATTATAGAGAACACCCCCCAGATCAAACAGTAAAAGTCGAATATCCATGTCAGAACAAACCGATATACTCTATACCGGCATATCGTAAAAATCCCTGAGCATTAGCTCTGCTTTGCAATAAATCTCTTCCCTGGAAAAATAGATTTACTCCTTTGAAAGGAGAATATTTGACTGCACAATTCAGCAATCCATTGCGATTCATGAATTGCGGGTCTTCATTCCATGTTCCTGCATATTCCACGGACAAAGTCACATTAGAATACACAGATTGCTCAATGCCCAAAAATGCGCTTGGTGTTTGGGAATAAGCTGCAGGCATAACCGGATAATTGATTCCACCATGGAGAGAAAGTATGCCGGCTTCCCAAGAGATGTTTTTTGAAGCGCATGCATAGATTCCCGGAGCATTATAATCGAATCGTCTGACATCTCTCCACTGACCTATCCCTTGCGTATTTACACCGATTGCGATGGCCGGAGTCTTTTTTGTTTCAGCGAACAATCGTGCTTTGATTTCGAATAATAACAGAGGTTGCAACATTGGATCACCTTCCCCAAAAAGAGGCATCGAAGAATAGGAAAAACCTAGATTCACATTTTTTGCCAAGCCATATGATGCTTGCGTCAGCACTCCCGATTCCTGCATCAGCAATCCTGAAACTCTATAAGCACGCTGAGGAAGAATTCTTGCAGTCGGCATGTCCACAATTGACAATCTGGGCATCTTCCCTTTTGATCCCGAACTTCCTTGAGCACGCAATATCCCTTGCATCGAAATCAATATCGCGATACAAATCAGGTTGCGTATGATTGGGGCATTATACTGATTCATCAAACCCTTTTTTGCATTTTTGTACAGACTGAATGGTGAATCATCACCTTCTCAATGCTCAATTTACAAAATGCAATCCAATTAAGTCTTTACATGAATAATGATTCAATTTCAGATAGTAGAACCTTGCTGATTCACAATGCGAAAAGCAAGCTCCTAACCATTGCATTTGCCGATGCTTTGGACAAACGTGTAATGCAAGCCGCACTGTTGCTAAAGCAAGAACAATATGCCAACCCGGTTTTGATCGGAAATAGGCAGGATATCGTAAATTTTGCCAACAATCACAGTATTGATATATCTTCCATCGAAATCAGGGATCCCGAAGAGTTAATCACGCAGGAATATGTTGATGCATTGATGTGCGCCATACCAAGTCTGAATTCAGCTAAAGAGACTCGACTCTTATTAGTAAATCCACTGTATTTTGCCGGCATAGAGGCAAAACTTGGACATATACATGGTTGCATAGCCGGGAACATATCAACAACGGGAGAAGTGCTTAGAGCCGGAATCAAGAGTGTGGGTCTTGCAGAGGGCATCCAAACAGTCAGTAGTTTTTTTGCGATGATTTTTCCTGATAAAATTCTTTTCTATGCTGATTGTGCTGTGGTACCCTCCCCAAGTGTCGAGCAATTATGCGATATCGCGGCGATAACGGCTGAAAATTTCAAGAAGATCAACAACATGGACCCCAGAGTCGCATTTTTGTCATTCTCAACAAAAGGAAGCTCTACGCATGAAGATGCAAAAAAAGTCCGCGATGCATTTGAGCTCTTCACTCTCAAACATCCAACCATACTCGCCGATGGCGAATTGCAATTTGATGCGGCATTTATTCCTGAGATAGCCGGACTTAAAGCTCCGGTGTCTCCTCTTGAGGGTAAGGCGAATGTATTGATCTTTCCCGATCTTGATGCCGGAAATATAGCTTACAAAATAACTCAGAGAATGGGTGGTGCAAGAGCAATAGGGCCAATAGTACAGGGCTTGAGCAGACCATATTTTGATTTATCGCGCGGTTGTTCCACAGAAGACATCATTGACGTTGCCTTGATTTGCGCCGCTTTGTAAGAAGTACGTTTCTTTATCCACATCAACCTGTAATCAGGGATAAACAAGGTCCAAATTTTATATCTTTGCAGGGTATAGAATCATTCTGTAAATGCATTTCCCAACCTCAATAATATTGACTTTTTTGTGCATAAATTGCCATTATATATAATTTCATTCATTGCATTCTCAGTAATGGGAACAATGCTTCGTGCAGGTACTGCAGAGATTTCCATTCCGGACACTTCTCTTCAGCTGGGTTTGACTATAGACCTTCCGATGCTGCTGAATACAACAGATGATGCAAGAAATGCTTCATGTACATTGATGGTTTCGATTCCTAAGAAACGTTTATTGCTCAAGGAAGTGATAACGAAACCCGGTACACTGTTTAGTTGCAAAAACCCAACGATCACATTGATTTCAGAAGATGCAGAACGACGCATGTTTGCCATTACATGTCAAAATCCGCTTATTCAATCGCAGGGAATATTGCTTTTTCTTCGTGTGGAAGCATTGGCCGGAACCGAAACATCATCGCAAATCAATGCCACGTCATTTCTTGTTGGTGGTACAAATCAATCAATCATTCAATCCGGTGGCACAATCACATTTACTGACCCACCGGTTATTCAGGCAAAAGCCGAAGGGATGGATTTAAATATTCCGAATCCTTTTGAATATACCACTTCATTCATCTATCATCTTGGAACAGATGGCGAGGTCCAATTCACTTTGTTTAATGCTCAAGGCAAAGTAATTCAGGAATTTCCGATTGAATTCAAAAATGCGGGACGTCATACATTTGTTTTGTCCATTGACGATCCCACGAATTTTTCAAGTGGTGTTTACATCATTCGCATGCGAACCGAAAGGGGATTGTATCACATGAGCATGGTTCACAAAAAATGAAAAATGCACATACAATTCGGTTGATATTATGTTCTATCATGATGGTATTTTCCTTCATGCAGGGACTCTCACAAGAACCTCAAAAGAGTATCACCAAAACATCTGAGGGAACAGAGTTCTGGGTTTGTTTTCAGGAAAATTCTTGGCATCATTCCAGAGATAGAGTCGGCAAAATGAAATTGACTGATGCTCGTGGGGGAGATGTATACATTGAGGATAGAAGCACGCCGAATTTCGAATTATTCATCAGTTCTGATATCACCACTCGACTTCGCATTGAAATCATCGGAGCCAGATACAAATTGGACACATTGGTTTTAGGTGGTACTGTTAGAAGGTTAAGTGTGCCCCCGATAGCAGAGGTGACCGGTGATGGAACATTGCAGCCTAATGCTGTGCGCATAACTTCAGACCATCCAATTTCAGTAACATGTTTGAATGAACGTGGAAGTTCAACCGATTCTTATCTCGCATTACCCACAACTGCTCTCGGCATTGAATATTATGCTATGAGTTATCAATCGACTCCGAAGAATGATTTGGTATCTCACATGGCGATTGTTGCAACGCAGGATAGCACATTCGTATATATCACGCCATCGGTCATGACCTCACGAAACAAAAGTGCAAGAATACCCTTCCCGGTGATCATGAATAAAGGCGATGTATATCAAATCGCAGCTATGAATTTTCAGCCGATGGCAAAAGACATGCAAGGTCGGGATAGTGTGATCTTTCCGGATTTGACCGGAACTCGCATTCAATCCTCAAAACCAATTGCTGTATTTAGCGGACATCAATGCGCAGATGTTCCGATGCTTGTGCCATTTTGCAATTATATCGTTGAGCAAGTTCCTCCTGTCACTTCATGGGGCAAACACTTCATATTGGGTCAATTCGCAAAAAGAAGTAGTTATGCCTATCGAGTATTGGCATCAAGACCTAATACCAAGGTATTTGAAAACTCAGTATTTACAAAAGAGTTGCAACAAGGTGAGATGTATGAGAATACCTCTGCAGGCTCTCGAAATATCATGCTTACAGCCAATGAGCCGGTGCTTGTTGCCCAGTATTCACATGGATATCTTGGTGGTATAGCACGCAATGATGAACGGGGATTGACTATTAGGGGTGATTCCATCGGAGACCCAATGATGTTGATTGTTAGTCCAACTCAGCAATTTTTGAAAGAATATCGTTTCTCGACTCCAAAAACTAGCTACACGAATTGGAAGCATTATGTGAACATCATTGTACCCACAGAGGGCTTGCCTTCTTTGCGATTCAATGGCAGAATTGTAGACACCATAAAGTACACACCGGAAAATGTTGGCCTTAGCAATTATGTGACAATGAAAATGGATGTTCCTTTTGGTGTCCATGTCTTTAAGTCGGACATTCCTTTCGGACTCTACTCATATGGCTTTGCAACAAATGATGCATATGGAAATATGATTGGACAGGGATTTGAAGTCTTGCAAGAAATAGTTGATACATTGCCTCCATTATTCGAAAGAAGAAATCTGGACAAAGCAATGAATATCATCATTCGTGATGAACGTTCACAAGATAAAGGTTTGGAACGCATTCGTGTTCTTTCTTCTCAAGGTTTGATAGCATACGAAAACAATTCCAAAATCACCGAAGCGAACATCTCGAAAGGAATGCCTCAATACACATTATTTGTCAAACCTGCATTTGGCATTACAAAAGGTATGATGGAAATTGAAGCAATCGATATTGCGGGGAATATTTCAAAGTTCATATTGCAATATGAGGGCACTTCTTTTCAAACCAAAGTTGAAGAAAAGCCAATCGAACCAATGCAAGCCGGTTGGGAATGGGGGCTATTTGCCATAGCCAGTTCACAATATCATGAAGTGCAATCTTCACAAACATCATTTGCTTTAATCCAAGCACCCGGGGGTTTCCAAGCGGAAAGTGCTTCTCCATTGGGGATTGGATTCCATATCGGTTCAAAACACAGATCGAATTTTTCACCTATGTTTCGGATAGAATATTTGCCCTATTCGGTGTTATTACGTGGTCAGGATACGAATGCCGTGCAAGTATATGATAGTTTACTTACTACATATGTTCCATTTAGAGAATCAATGGTGCTTCAGGCAAATCTTCCCTCTTTGGCACTCTCCGGAGGTTTCCGTTGGCAAATGCATGAATTGCTTTATATGTTCGCAATGGGTCAAGCTGCTTTTTTACCTGATAAAGAAGCTGATGCATTCAGACAAATTGAAGCACCGCTTTCTTTCACATATGTTCAAACCGGAACAAGAGAATTGCCACTTGGAAAGAAATCACTCGATGAAGTATCATCACTTTGGTTTTCAGCCAATATCGGTATGGGATTGCAGAAACAAATTTCAGAATCGATATTCATTTTTGGTGAAGCAGAATATCAGCGCGTACTCAATTCGATCATTAGTCTTGAAAATAATAGTAATACATGGGATTTTTCATCTTTGCGATTTAATCTTGGCATAAGAAGTACATTTTAAGAGGTTATAATCATGAGTTATGGACTTATCACTCCCGAAGAATTACAAATGAGGCTCGATATCGGCGAAACTCCTGTCCTTATCGATGTTCGCCAGCCGGAAGAACATGAACAATCAAATATTCCACATTCAATTTTGATTCCACTGGATGCCCTTCCTTCAAGGATTCAAGAATTGGAACATTTCAAGGAACATGAATTGATTTTGTATTGCAGAAGCGGCGGAAGAAGCGCAAGAGCCTGTGAATACTTATATGCAAGAGGGTTCAATGTATTGAATCTGGTTGGTGGCATGCTTGATTGGGAAACTTGATGAATGTATCGAAGCATATACAATCCCAAGACATTGTCACCATGCCCGAACGGTATCGAGCGACAATGTTCAATTCCTTGTCAGGTTTCAAATCATTGGCCTTGATTGGAACAAAGAATGCAGCAGGACGAACAAATATCGGCGTCTTCAATTCAATCGTTCATATCGGTGCAAATCCTCCTTTACTCGGAATGGTATTTAGACCGGATACGGTACGCCGACACACTTTGGAGAATATTCTGGAAGAGCAACAATACACAATCAATCAAGTACATGTCGGCATGCTTCCGATGGCTCATCAAGCAAGCGCAAAGTTTGATGATGATGTATCCGAATTCACTGAATGTGGATTTACCGAAGAGTATACCTCAAGCGGTACCGCTCCATATATAAAAGAAAGCGCAATCAAATTGATGTTGCAATATCGCATGCATATACCCATTCCATTGAATGGTACCATTTTCTTGATCGGAGAAATCATTGAAGCCATCATACCTAAGTCATGCATCCAAGAAGATGGATATGTAGATTTACAAAAAGCCGGGACTGTAACTGTTGCCGGACTTGATGCTTACTTTTCCACCGAGCTTATTGACAGATATGCATATGCGAGGCCCGGAGTTCTTCCACATTCATTAGTGAACAGAAGGGAGCAATCCTCATGAAATCCATCATTGTAACGGGTGCTGCCGGTTTAATCGGCAAAAAACTTGTGAAAGTTTTATGCGAAGCAGGATATGCTGTCATAGTATTTAGTCGATCTCCCGATCGAGCGCGCCGCATACTGCCTTTTGCTCATGATTTCATAAAATGGAGTGGCGAGCTCAATATCTCCGCGGAATGCATTGAAAAGATCAATGGTGCTCATGCAGTGATTCATTTGGCCGGAGAACCTGTCGCAAAACGATGGTCGGATCAACAGAAAAAAGAAATTTTTGAAAGCAGAAAAAATGGAACGGCCGGTATTGTGAAAGCAATATCACAAGTATCACAACCACCTGAGTTTTTCTTCTCGGCATCAGCGATCGGTTTTTATGGTTCTGATGGAGGTGATGCAATTTTCACTGAATTCTCAGAGGCAGGTACCGGATTCTTGTCTAATGTATGTGTTGAATGGGAAAAGCAAGCACTGCAAGCAAATGAGTTCACACGAGTCGTGATCGGAAGAATTGGCATTGTCTTGGATCCAAGAGAAGGAGCTCTCTCCAAAATGCTATTACCCTTCTCTCTGTTTATGGGTGGGAAGATTGGTTCAGGAAATCAATGGATGTCATGGATTCACCCAATAGACATTATTGGATTCATCCTACATGCATTGGAGCATGAGCATGTGAAAAGTACATATAACGTGGTTGCACCCGGTGCTGTCACCATGAACAGATTTACAGAAATGTTATCCTCTATTTTACATAGACCATCCTGGCTACATGTACCGGATATTGCTTTGAATATACTCCTTGGAGAAGGTGCTGTGATTGCAACAGGCGGACAACATGTCTTGCCACAAAGAACGATTGAATCCGGTTATAGATTTCATTATACTGATTGCGATCAGGCATTAAGAGATTTGCTTGGCTGAATACCATGAATCATCAACAATCCATAGAACAATCAAGCATTTTGATAGCTGCAGGTGGAACCGGAGGCGATTTGTTTCCTGCAATTGCAATCATTGAGGAATTGCGAAAATTAGTACCCGATTTGCGGGTTGAGTTCACGGGAAGTCCTGATCGAATTGAATCCAGATATTTGCCAAAACATGGATTCTCATTTACTCCATTGAAGAGTCTGAAAGGATTCCGCGGTTTATCTTCATCAATGCTGAACATACCATTTACAATAATTAAATCATTGTTTGAAGTTCGTGCAATTGCACAACAAAGTAAGCCGGCATGCATTATTTGCGGCGGGAATTATGTTTCATTACCCGCAGGATTGTATGCCATACTATCCGGCATTCCACTTATCATCATCGAGCCGAATGTTCGACCCGGAAAAACCAATGCCTTGCTTGGTTCATATGCCAAGCTCATCATTGCAGCTTTTGAAGAAACAGCATCATTTTTTAAAGCATCAGTACGCAAACATATATACCATTGCGGTAACCCTCTGCGTTCCACTTTCGTGAGAACCATTCCTTCGCGGGAATCAGCTGCAAGTGTCTTTGGCCTTGATCCCAGCAAACAAACGTTGTTCGTATTTGGTGGTTCTCTTGGAGCACGATCCATCAATCAAGCTTTAATCAAATGCATAGATCGTTTAGCCGAACATGGCATCCAAATTCTGTGGCAAACAGGAACTGATTTTATTGTTAACCGCGAACTTCCCAAAGATGTACATGTGATGCAATTCATCGATGATATGCCCTCTGCTTATGCAAGTGTAGATCTCATTGTTTCAAGAGCAGGTGGTGGAACGGTGGCTGAATTGGCAGTTTGTGGAAAGCCGGCCATATTGATACCATTGCCTGGTTCATCAAACAATGAACAGGCTCAAAATGCCGAAGCACTTCATCAACATGGAGCGGCAATAGTCATAGAGGATGCAGCACTTTCAACTGAACTCGAATATGCTATAGAGCATCTTCTAAAACATCCTGAGAAACTCACCGAAATGAGTCGCAATGCCTTGAAACATGGGAAACCCCAAGCAGCCAAGGAAGCTGCTGACTTGATTGTACCCTATTTGAAAAAGGCAAATAATCCTGTCTAAATGAAGGAATCTGTCTGAACTAATGATATTTTCCCTAGATAATGACTTTAATCCCTGAAAAATCATGAGTTTGGCACAAAAGTGGTGAATTATTTATGTTGATATCACCATATGTTTTACAGTCAATGCAGAACTATGACCATGAGAACCATCTCAATCATTCATAGCATGGCAAAACCGATTAATCACATAATCTCGGTTATTTTCCTTTTCATTTTGTTCACGACACCCTCATTTGGACAGTCCAATGAAGTAAAGGGTGCCTTGCAAGAATTGGGAATGGGAAATCGGACCAATGCAATGAATGCTTTGCTCGACTTAATCATTGAATTTCCCGATGATCCCGGGGTCGTCTTTTTGCATGCATCGTTATTGAAGAACAATGCAAAAGCAATCCCGATGTACAAGAAAATCGTCAAAGGCAAACCTGATTCAGAATGGGCTGATGATGCTCAATTTCGCATAGTCAGTTATTATGCAACCAAAAGTGATACGGTGAAAGCCAGAGAAGAAATGCAGAAATTTCGCGATACATATCCAAGATCGGAATTTCTGCCGGATGCATATGAGATTTTGAGAAATACGGTAGGAGGTGCGGGTAAAAACAATCCTCAGCCCAAGACCGATGATACGAAGAAGGGCGCAAAACCCAGTAATGAAGAACTTATCATTGCTGATACAACCGAAAGAATTCCTCCATCGGCCTCATCAGGATCATTCACCTTGCAGGTTGGTGTGTTCAAAACACGCGCAGCAGCAGAGGAAGACTATCGGGGTTATAAAAGCAAACGCATGCGTTGTGATTTATCGGAAAGGAAAATGCCTGATGGATCTATGAGATATGTGGTGACGATTGGAGAGTATACCTCCAGAAAGAATGCCGAGGCTGCAGTGCCGATTGTTCGCGATCAATGCAATTGCACGCCACTAATCATACAAAAAGCAATGAAGTAAATGAAAAAGCTCTCAGATCATGAGAGCTTTTTTTATCGTATTCTCTTCCCTTTTGCCCATGTTTGCTGCACATGATTCACCCCAAAATGATAGATCAAATCGGTATATGAATCAGTGTCGAGTACTATGAAGTCGGCACTTTTCCCTGATTCGATGCTTCCACATTCATGTTCTCTCGTCAAAGCATAAGCTCCATGAAGCGTGGCTGCTGTCAATGCTTCCTCCATGCTCATACCCATATTCATACAGGCCAAAGATAAGATGGTTTGCATATTCGGTGTATAGCAAGAACCGGGATTACAATCACTTGCAAGGGCAACGATCAGTCCGGCATCAATCATTGTTCGTGCAGATGCATAAGGGAGTCTCAATGTATATGCCGTACCCGGAAGCAATGTTGCCACGCAACCTGATTCTCTCATTGCATGCATTCCTTGTTCGGAGCAAAACAATAAATGATCTGCAGATACAGCATGTAATTGAGCAGCCATTTCAGCAGCACCGAAAGCGGACAATTCATCAGCATGTACTTTCAACTTGAAACCAAGAGAAGCTGCCGATTCCATAATGCGGATGGAATCTTCAATCGTGAAATAGCCGGTATCAGTGAATATGTCGCAAAATTCTGCAAGGCCAGATTCCTTAACTGCGGTCAACATCTCATTGATTACCATGGATACATATGTTTGACGATCATGAGCATATTCCGGAGGCACATCATGAGCGCCCATGAAAGTGCTGATGATGCGAATAGGAACATGTTGCCGAACAATGTCTATTGCTTTCAGCAATGCGATTTCCGATTTCAAAGAAAGTCCATAACCACTTTTTATTTCGAGTGTCGTGGTTCCATGATTGACTGCTTCAAGGGCCAGTGCAATTCCTTTTTCGGCAAGTTCTTCAATGGACGCCTTTCGAACCGATGAGACTGTCGATAAAATACCGCCGCCTTCGGAAGCAATCTGTGAATAAGATACACCGCGAAGTCTTCTGGCAAATTCATCGGATCTATCGCCCGCGAAAACACAATGAGTGTGGGAATCTACGAAACCTGGGAGGATCACTTTTCCGGCGATGTCAATCAATTCATCATAATGAATATCGGATGGAATATCATGTGAAGAACCAATCCATTCAAATGTATCCGTGATTATCATCGCTGCATTGGTCAGCACTGAAATGTCATTCATCTGCTCCCTGATATGTCCCCTTATATTGTCATGTTGAGACATGCATATAAGCTGACCAATATTCTTGACCAATATCCTTTTCATGGATTTATGCTTTCCATTCGATATCTGCAAAACCCTCTTTTGCATTCGCATAGCGAGCCGCAACAAACAAATAATCTGAAAGACGATTGATGAAGCGCAAAACAGTAGAATTTATTTCTTCTTCATGCTTCAATGCAACAATCGCTCGCTCGGCTCTTCTGCAAACGGTTCTTGCCAAATGCAAATGAGCACCTGCCTGCGAACCTCCGGGAAGAATAAAATTCTTCAGCGCAGGCAAATGAGATTCATATGTATCTATCCAATGTTCCAATTGAGCAACATGATCTTCGGTTACACTTGGAACAGAAGATTTTACGGATGCGTCTTGTGGAGTGGCTAAGTCAGAACCTACGGTAAACAATAGTGAAGAAAGAAGAGTCAAGTGTTCACGAATCAATGAATCCATGTTGAGCGTCAAAGCAATTCCTATTACTGCATTGAGTTCATCAACAGTTCCATATGCATCTATTCTCATTGAATATTTAGTAACTCTTTTGCCACCGAATAATCCCGTGGTACCATCATCACCCGTCTTTGTATAAATTTTCATTCTTTTCCTATAGTGTAGATTTATGATATTCCCAATGCTCTCTCGGCTGCTGTCAATGTTTGAGACATCAATGTACTGATCGTCATCGGACCTACTCCACCGGGAACCGGCGTATATGCTGATGCGAGTTCAAATGCTGCAGGATCCACATCGCCAATTCCACCGGGATGATATCCGGCATCAACAATTACCGATCCGGGTTTGATCCACGATGCCTGAACAAATGCCGGCATTCCAACGGCAGCCACAATGATGTCTGCTTGACGAACATGTGATTGCACATCATAACTTCGAGAATGACAAACAGTTATCGTACAATCTTCATTCAATAACATTGCAGACATTGGTTTTCCAAGAATTGGGCTTCGACCCAATATCACCGCATGCTTTCCTTTCAAGGGAATGTCATAATATTTGAGTATTGTCATGATTCCGGCAGGCGTAGCCGAACCATAGGCATCGCATCCCATTGTCATTCTACCGAATCCAAGACATGTGACACCATCAACATCTTTCTCTTGTGCGATTGCATCAAAACAGTAACGCTCATCTATTTGATGAGGTACGGGATGCTGAAGAAGAATTCCATGAACATCAGGATCGGCATTCAATTGACGAATTACTTGTTCCAATTCGGCGGTTGTTGTGTTTTCGGACAATTCTATTGATCGGGAATCCATTCCGATTCTTCTGCAAGCATTGCCTTTCATTTTCACATATGTAGCACTAGCGGGATCATTGCCCACAAGGATTGTTGCAAGAATCGGCGTTCTTCCAGGGGCATGAGCAAGCAATGCGGAAGTTCTTTCCGCCAATGTCTGCTCAATGTTCTTGGCAAGAGTTTTTCCGTCTAAAATCAGGGGATTCATCGTAAACCGAAGGATTATCTACAGGTAAATTTAACCAATTCAATTCAATCAAATGTCATTCTGAGCGGCAATGAGAACTTGTGCCGACTGATCTTGCTTCTCGCAGCCAATACTAACATGCTCCAATGCGGCCGGGAGAAAAGCAGATGTGGCAATTGGCAGCGTGATGGACATTGCACCATAGGTCAGATAAACATCATGTTTGCCGATATTGGTCAATAATGCAGCTTTCCCATTCATTGCCAAAAAAAATGGCTGCTTTCCTAGTGACACTTTGTCCAAAGTGAAATATGTTTCACGGATGAGCGGTAAAACACAATTCCCATCAATCATGAGAGCTTCTTTGACTGGATACGGATATCGTCCTGATCCAGGCTTGCTACATAGCAGTCCTTTTTCAATATGAAGTTCTCTGGGTTTGCCATCAAGGCCTACTCTATCCCAATCATACAGTCTATATGTTGTATCACTGGTTTGCTGCAATTCATATAACATGATGCCCGGTCCGATTGCATGAACAGTACCTGCGGGAACATAAATGATGTCTCCGGCTTTGACCGGTAAAAATTCCAAGCATCGCTTTGGCTGGCCATTGTCAATTGCATCTGCATAATCCCCAATAGTGCAATCATGCTTTATATCATATTGGATGCATGCTTCTTCATCTGCATGTAAAATATACCAGCACTCCGTTTTACCACGAGACTCACCCTCCAATTCCAAGGCCAATGCATCATCAGGATGAACCTGCACAGAGAGCCATTCTTTTGCATCGAGAATTTTCACCAATAAAGGAAATTCTTCGGACTCATTGCTTCCTATCATGCATTGTGGATTTGCATCAATCAATGACTGCAATGTCAATCCTGCATTTTCACCGTTTCGAATGACATTCTCAGAAAATATCTCCCAGGATTCGCCGATTGGTTTTTGGGATTCTGTCCCATATTTCCAATGATGAATGGAATGCCCACCCCATACTTTTTCCAGGAGTGTTGGTTCGAACAAAAGAGGATACATAGTCATGATTTATTCAAAAACATTCTCGCAATTGTATTCCGTGGCGAGAACAAATGGTTATGAAATGAGAGGGTCTATCTGTCCAGCAACCTGAGTTACAATACAAAACACCATCTTTCTCTTTGATCAGTGGAATATGTGTATGCCCACAGAATACGGCTTGTGCTCCGTACTTACGCGCATATTCAATTGCAGAATCAGCACTTGATTCAGACAATTGCAACCATTTTTTGCTGGTGCGTTTTACCCACCTGCTCAATTGTTGCTCTTGCGAGTCCACTTTTTGCAGAAGCAGATACAAATAGGATGCAATATCAGTCAATCTGGCATTCTCGGTTATGAATGAATCAAATTGATGGCCATGCAAAGCAAGATATGTTTTGCCATTGTCGCTCCAGAGATATTCCTCAAGAACTTCTATTCCGAGCAAATGCGAAAGCACCTCTGCCACGCCATCATGATTGCCAATCACCCAAATTACATGTGCATGAGATTTGTGTGAAGACATTTTTCTGATATATGATAAAAATTTCCAATCGCTTTTACTCAAGCGCTTGAAATTCAAATCATCAAACACATCGCCATTCAGAATGAGTTGCTTATAACGATAATGCATTAATGTGTCTAATAACTGTTTCGACCGAGAAACTTCTGATCCAAGATGAATATCAGATACGATGATGGTATTCACTTCTTCCAGTATATCGGGTTCCATATCGATGAAATCTTCAATCATCGTTATTCGCAAAAATTGTGTTTAAACATATTACAAATATACTTTGCCATCACATTTGGGAAGCAAAACATTATCATTTGTTATGTCTCATCACGAAGTAAGATATGATCCGATCAAAGAAAACACTGCATACCAAGACATGACAATGCCTATTGCAATGATTGAACTAATCAAGCCATATCGAGACTCAATCCTGGAATACCCGATCATGGCATATGAAGCAAGGATATAAGAAAGGATGAAAAAAATATTAATCCTGGCCATGATTGCAAACATGAATGGATGTGCGGAGGGGTCAATCAAGATACCGAGATGCGGACCCCATTGTAGCGAGCCAAAAGAGAATGCCATGATTCCTGTAACCACCGTTCCAAGGGCATATACACCTGAGCCATATGAGGCAATGCCTGCTATTTCATAGAGCTTTCTACTTTCTTTTGTCAATACCCAATGAATGATCCAAAGCACAAAACCAAATGCAAGTATGCCAATAAAAGAAGTAGTCAGGGTAGATAATAATGCTTGATCGAATGGAAGTGAAGTCAATGTGGATGGTTGTTGCTGCTGACCATTCTTCATCCATGGCTTCATCATCAATATATTTTCGGCAATCAGTTCAGGGCTTTTTCTATGCAGCCATGCCACCATCAATGAAGCAGCAGTCTCCAATAGCCCTGCAAATACTATTGACTTCAATGGCTCTGCATTTCCCGATAATCCGGTCTGATGTGGCTGGTGGAGTATGCGCACAAAGCCGCGTAGCCAAGAATAATCATGATTCATGAAAATTCCTTGACACGTGATTGCATATTTGGTGGTAATGCAGCATTGATCATATCATGAACTGTTTGCTGCAGGGCTGCTTCTTGATCTCTGTTCATTTCTTGCAAAGGTTCTATCGGAGGAAGTATAGTCATGGAAACAGTTCCCGGATAGAATCGCAATTGGTCTTTTGGCATGATTGTTTGCGCTCCGGCAATTGCAATCGGAATAAGTTGTTTTCCAGATCTTGATGTAAGCAAGAATGCACCTCGTTTGAATGGTCCTAAACGTCCATCCTTGGAGCGCGTGCCTTCAGCAAAAATCACCACAGATTCTCCATTGCTAACGGAATTCACGGCTTCATCGATCCCTCTCATTGCATTGCGTGCATGTTCTCTTTGAATGCCGATATAAGGAGATGCCGCAAGACTCCACCCCATGAAAGGTATGCGTTCAAGATTTTTTCTGTACATAATACGAACATTGTCAGGTATTGAAGCAAGGATGATGGGGATATCGAAATAACTGGTATGATTCACCACATAAATCCTTCTCTGCATTGGATGAAGATGTTCCATCCCTTGCTTGTGGATTTTCACTCCGGCACATTTCAATAAAACGGAAGACCATTGTCTTGCAAAAATGAAATATGCGCTTCTCATACCACTGAATCCCAATATCAATGAAAGACTGGCATAAAAGACAGTGCTAGTCACGATAAGAAATACTCGGCAAAGGAATGCAATGAATGAGATTACATCTTTCATGGATGATTTATTGGGTGGCACCGGACTGTGTATTGACTTCAGAGGATATCACTCCATCTCTCAATGTGATTATCCGTTCTGCCATTCTTGCCACATCCATACTATGCGTGGCTATAAGTAATGTGAGCGAGCGTTCTTGCCTTATCGAACGAATGAGTTGCAATACCGAGATTGTATTTGCGGAATCCAAGTTCCCTGTAGGTTCATCTGCGATGATGATTTCCGGATCATTCATCAATGCGCGTGCAATGGCTATACGTTGTTGTTCTCCGCCGGATAACTCGGAAGGCCTATGCTCGCAGCGATGCATCATACCCACTTGCTCGGCTAGTGCCAAAGCTTTACTTCTTGCTTTTGACATGGACATGCCGGCAATCAAAGCAGGCATCATGATATTTTCCAAGGCGGTGAATTCGGGAAGTAGGTGATGGAATTGAAAGATGAATCCGATATATCGATTTCGCAATTCGGCGGATATATGTTTTTTCAATGCATCATGCGTGAATGTTTTACCGGAAAGTTCATAATGCAAAGTTCCGGAATCGGGAGAATCGAGCAATCCTAAAATATGGAGCAATGTGCTTTTCCCGGCTCCTGAAGGCCCCATGAATGCAATGAATTCTCCTTTCTGAATGCTGAGTGAAATCCCCTTCAATACAGGAGTATCATTCTCCGCAAGCATTGAATATGATTTCACAATTGAATCGGCAGTAATGATGCTCATCACGAATCCTAAAATTGCCGTAAAACGCGCATGTCATTCTCATATAATGCACGTATGTCATCTATTCCGGTGGCGAGCATGGTGACACGCTCTATGCCAAATCCGAATGCAAATCCTGAATAGATATCAGGATCAATTCCACAATTTCTTAATACATTCGGATGCACCATTCCACAGCCGCAAATCTCAAGCCATCCTGAATGCTTACACACTTTGCATCCTTTTCCTGAACAGAGATAACAATTGATGTCAACCTCAGCACTCGGTTCAGTGAATGGAAAATATGAAGGGCGAAATTTGAATATTAAAGACTCTCCATACATCTGTTTCGCAAATGATGTGATTGTGCCTTTCAAGTCGGCAAAAGTAACACCCTTGTCTATATACAATCCTTCAACTTGATGGAATTCTGCAAGTGATCTGGCTGTAACCGCTTCATTTCTATAGACTCTTCCCGGCATTATTGATCTGATCGGCGGTGCATGATACTTCATCATGCGAATTTGGACAGGAGAAGTATGCGAACGCAACATCACATCACCTGCAGCATCATCTATGAAGAATGTGTCCTGCATATCTCTTGCAGGATGATCTGCGGGAAAGTTCAATGCTTCATAATTATGATAATCATCTTCAATGTCTATTCCCTCAGCCACGGAAAATCCCATGCCCGCAAAAATATCCACGATGCGATCAAGTGTTTGACGGATAGGATGAACATGTCCGATTGCAGGTAAAAGACCGGGCAATGTGACATCGATTGTTTCAATGCCGGAATGTTGATGTTCAATGCTTTCTTTGGCTGATGCAATGCTCGATTCCACAAATTGTCTGAGCTCATTGAGCACTTTGCCGATTGCAGGCTTCTCTTCTTTGGGAATGGTTCTCAATTGATCCACCAATTCCTGAAGTGTGCCTTTTTTCACGAGATGCTTCAGACGAAAAGTCTCTAATGAAGCAGCATCATGAATCATTGCAAGATCCTGCTCGATTACGGTACGCAATTGTTGAATAGTCTCAATCATTGAATGCCAACAATGAAGTACATAAAAAAAGGCGTTCCGGAGAACGCCTCGAACATACGGAAAACACAAAGATTATCCAATTGCTGAACGCACGATCCGCTTGAAAACGGATGGCTGATTTGCAGCAAGATCTGCCAATACTTTACGATTGATGGATATATTCTTTTGCTTGAGTGCATGCATCAAACGAGAATATGTTGTGCCATTCAATCGAGCGCCTGCATTGATGCGAATAATCCACAATCTGCGGAAAGAACGCTTCTTATTGCGACGATCACGGTATGCATAGAGCAAACCCTTTTCGATATGATTTTTGGCAATTGTCCATACTTTGCTTCGCGCGCCCCAATAACCTTTGGCGAGTTTTATAAACTTGCGGCGGCGGCGATGCGATGCTACTTTATGCGTGGAACGTGGCATGATGCCCTCCTGCATGTAAATTGTTGAAAAAAGCGGTCAAAGGGGAGCTTCGCTAATATCCCATTGAACCAACCAAGCATTCACTCGGAATGCAGAGCGCCAATCAGCGCAGACATAATAAACGTTTGATATTTTGCTCATCGGCAACATTTACGAGTGCCGCTTGACGCAAATTACGCTTGCGTTTTCTGGTCTTGTGTGTGAGAATGTGATTCTTGAAAGCACGATTGCGACGAATCTTTCCGGATCCGGTAGGCGTAAAGCGCTTCTTCGCACCACTATTCGTTTTCATTTTAGGCATTGAACATACCTGAAATTGTGAAAAAAACAATTTGACTTCATGCAAAGCCAAATCCTGTCAGTCTTATTCTTCGTCCGAAGATTTTTCCTTCTTGGGCTTCTTGCCAACCTTGTCAGGGGCAAGAATGACAGACAATGTTCTGCCTTCAGGATGAATCGGCTGATCGATTCTGGAACAATCCTCAAGTGTAGCGACAAATCTCTCAAGCAAAGCCAATCCGATTTCCTGATGCATGATCTCACGACCTTTGAACATAACAGTGGCTTTCACTTTATGACCCTCACCAAGAAATTCACGGGCATGCCTCGTCTTGAAATCAAAATCATGCGTGTCCGTACGCCATTTGAAACGTACCTCCTTCAATTGAGCATGATGCTGCGCCTTCTTGGCCAATTTTTCTCTTTTCTGCTGCTCATATGCAAATTTCCCATAATCGATGATTTTACACACCGGCGGAACTGCCTGTTGAGCAATCTCAACCAAATCTTTCTCACGCTCATATGCCAATTCAATGGCCTCTCTGGTTTGCATCACGCCCAGCATGACGCCCTCTTCATCGACAACTCTCACCTCAGGAACACGAATTTCCTCATTGATTCTATTCTTTCTCTGCTTTTCCGGCATGGGCTCGCGATCACGAGGACCACGCGGAACCGATGGCCGAGGGCCGGACATCGGTGGCCTTGGACCACGAAATCCTCCGCTTGGAGATGAAGATTGAGGACGCGAAGGTCCACTGCCTTGAGTGGGTCGGTTCTGGGATTCACCCGCCCCTTTGTTCGATGATGTATGTTCCAAATACTACCTAAGAGATGATGCGTAAATTGTGATCAAACATGATGACCACAGACTTTTCGACGGCCTGCAATTTACTAAAAATCCGTGGTATAATACCTATGGAAATCGTGAATTACAGCATGAATTGTGTACTTTTGTAGAGTTTTTCTGAAAATTTGACCAAAAAGAGTGTTTTCATGAGCATACAACAGAGAAATGACCAAGAACAAAGGCGTTATGATGAACTTCACGAACTCCGAAGCAAAGGGATAAATCCTTATCCTCATACATTTGATCGTACACATACATCTTCTGCGATTCATTCTCATTTTTCCGATGAACACCCGGACATACTGTCTGATGTCTCCATTGCCGGAAGAATTATGGCCATACGAAAAATGGGGAAGGCAACATTTGCCACGATTCAGGATCAACAGGGTCGCATTCAGATTTATGTAAAGCAGGATGAATTGCCGGAATTTTATGAATGCATCAATCTTTTGGACATTGGAGATTTCATAGGGGTAAGTGGATATGTATTTCGGACACGCATGGGTGAAATTAGCGTTCATGCTCGTCAAGCCCAATTATTGACAAAATCCTTGCGACCCATTCCAATTGCCAAAGAAGAGACTGATGCCGATGGAAACAAAGTCGTGTATGATGCCTTTTCCGATAAGGAATTACGATATCGCAAACGTTACATCGATTTGATTGTAAATCCACAAATCAGACATGTTTTTGAAAAACGTTCACTCATCATCAGCGCAATGAGACGATATTTTGATGATCAAGGATGGATGGAAGTTGAAACCCCGATTCTGCAACCGTTATATGGAGGCGCCTCTGCAAGACCATTCATCACGCATCACAATGCGCTTGATTTTGATTTATATCTTCGAATCGCCATTGAATTATACCTTAAAAGGCTGATTGTAGGCGGATTCGAAGGTGTTTATGAAATCAGTAAAAATTTCCGCAATGAAGGGATGGACCGGACCCATAACCCCGAGTTCACAATGATGGAAATATATGTTGCCTATAAAGATTATTTCTGGATGATGGACATGGTGGAAGATTTGTTCAGAGCGATTGCGGACAAAGCACTGGGCAAAAGAGACATCACCATTGGTGAACATGTGATTTCATTTGATCAACCATTCAGAAAAGCAACGATGTTCGATTTGTTTTTGGAACATACGGGCATGAATCTTCGAGGACTTAATCGTGCAGAATTGTTGCAAGCTGCCAGATCACTCAATGTTGATGTAGCCAATGATGCAACGGCGATGAAAATTCTTGATGAAATATTCTCACAAAAAGTTGAACATCATTTGATTCAACCCACATTCGTGATGGATTATCCCGTAGAGATGTCACCACTCGCAAAAGCTCATCGCTCTGAAGAAGGGCTTGTTGAACGCTTCGAATTATTCATCAATGGATATGAATTCGCAAATTGTTTCACGGAATTGAATGATCCCGTGGATCAGCGCCAAAGATTGGAAGAGCAAGCAAGAGACAGAGCAGGAGGCGATGAAGAAGCAATGGTATTGGACGAGGATTTCTTGCAGGCAATTGAAGTAGGCCTGCCTCCAACCGCCGGATTGGGAATTGGCATCGATCGCTTGGTTATGCTGCTTACAGGACAAGATTCCATCAGAGATGTGTTATTCTTCCCTACCATGCGTCCGGAAGTATGATCATTTGCGATACATGGGAAATGATGCCAGCCCCATGCGCTGAAGTGCATGCTTGATTGAAACAAGCAAAACCCCAAAGCCATAGATTGAACTGCGATAGAGATTGATGCTTGAAGCTTCCGGAAAATATTTGGTCGGACAGGTTATCTCTCCAATCGGAAATCCCGCATAAATGATTTGCGACAACATTTGATTGTCGAATACGAAATCATCTGAATTTTCTTCGAGACGCAATGATTCCAAAACCTCTTTGGAAAAGGCACGATATCCCGTGTGATATTCGCTGAGTTTTTCTCCGACGAGAATATTTTGAATCAATGTGAGCAATCTATTGGCAATGTATTTATATGTTGGCATCCCACCCTTCAAAGCCCCTTTGCCCAAAATACGGGAACCCAATACCACGGGATATAATCCTTGTGCGATGATGCTCGCCATTGCAGGAATCAGTTTGGGTGTATATTGATAGTCAGGATGCAGCATGATCACTACATCGGCACCCAATTCCAAGGCCTTGGCATAACATGTTTTTTGATTCCCACCATACCCTTTATTGCTTTCATGCCTTATGACATTCTTGATTCCGAGAGCATGAGCAACCTCGATGGTATGGTCTCTGCTTGCATCATCAACAAGGATTACATCATCAACAATGTCAAAAGGAATCTCCCCATATGTTTGCTCAAGTGTTTTGGCAGCATTATATGCAGGAAGCACAATCACGATTTTCTTTGAATGCAACATGTGTCGTTTCTGTATTTTTCACTGAAAAGTTCAGACAAAAATAGGCTTTATGCAACAGCAAGTGAGAAAAATCACCAATATTATCAAGTGGATCCTCGGCAGCCTTGCTATCATTATCTGCAGCGCCGCTTTCATTGCCACATTACCCTATGCACTGTTCACCAATGTGTATGATTTCCCTGCGCCCAAACCATTCAGTGGTAAAACATGGTATAATCCCTATACAGGACTGGCATTTGATGATATCAATCATTGGAAAAAATCCAATTTTCACGGTCATACCAAAGCATGGCAAGGAATCACTGATGGTCATTCCGATCATGCAATCTATGACAGCGTCTATCGTGCACTCGGATATCATTCCATAGGCATATCGAATTATCAGTTCATTGATACAACATTCAACAAATCAATCGGATATGTTCCATGCTATGAACATGGCTATAATGTATGGAAGCGCCATCATGTATGCATTGGGGCTCAATCCGTCACTTGGCTTGATTTTCTGTTCGGACAAAGCATTCACCATAAGCAGACGATGCTGGATCATCTCCGGCCAACAATGGACGTTCTTGCAATTGCTCACCCAAGATTCAGAGGGAGTTTCGATGCTGAAGATTTCCTGAAATTATCGGGATATGATTGCATTGAAGTTTTGAATCATTATCGCATTTCAGATGAGCAATGGGACTCCGCCCTCTCTGCAGGATATCCCGCATGGATCGTGGGTGATGATGATACGCATAATGCAAGCGCCGAAGGTGAAACCGGAGTATGTTGGACCATGATTCATGCACCGGGAAATGCCAAAAGAACAGAGTTGACAACATCTCTGAAACAGGGAAGAGCTTTCGGCTTGACAGGTAAAAGAGGAATTGTAGAAATATATCCCACTCGCCATGAAATCATCGGCGATACCGTTCTCCACATCAGCTTGAGCGATACTGCAAGAAGCATTGAATTGATTGGACAGGGTGGGAATCTCATCGGCAGGGATACGCTTGTAAGAGAAGTCAATCATCGATTGCAATCTTCCGACAACTATGTCAGAGCAAAGATTAATGGTGATTCTTCGATCATGTGGATGAATCCGGTCATGCGATGGGATGGGAAGCAAAGAGCAAAACCAATAATCAATGTAACAAAAACAATTGTTTATCGAAGCACATGGTGGATTGGCTATACCCTCATCATTATTGTGATAGCAAAACGCTTTCGAAAAAGAAAAAATTGATTATTCTTTTTTCCCTTTGTATAATGGGAATTCAAGTAATCGACATTCTATATCGGCATTAAAAAACGGAATTCTCTTAGAGGTTCTTAATCCGATTGATTTTGCTGCCTGCATATTTCCGGTGAACACATATCCCGTCCAACCTGAGCAGTTCTGCTTGAACAGATCCCCGATGTCCTTGTATTCTTCTTCCAAAGATTTTTCCGACCCCAATCTTTGACCATATTCAGGATTCATGATGATGATTCCCTCTTGATCCGGCATTACAATATTGCGTACATCACAAACGGACCATGAAATCCAATCTTCAACTCCGGCTTCTTTGGCATTTTCTCTTGCAATGCGAACAGCACCCGGATGAATGTCTGAAGCAATAAAGCGCGGAACTTCACATTCTCGCCTTGCTTCCATTGCATCAAATTTCAAATGTCTCCATAGTTCTTTGTCATAACCGAAGACATGCATGAATCCAAAATTGGATCTCATTGACCCCGGAGCCGTATCAGAAGCCATCATCGCAGCTTCGATTGCAAGCGTTCCGGATCCACACATCGGATTGACAAAAGGCATGGAATATGGCGCCCACACAGTTGCCGAAATGACGGCTGCGGCAAGATTTTCTCTCATTGGGGCTCGCCAAGGATTCATGCGATATCCTCTGCGATGCAGCGGTGTTCCCGACATGTCCACATAAACCGAACATTTTGTGTGATGCCAATACAGAAAAATCACAGTCTTATCTTTTTCCGCACCGGAATCAGGTCTGCGTTGACGATACTTACGAATTCTATCCACAATACCATCTTTGCATTTTTGCCCTGCAAAATGTGTATTCGTGATTGTCTTTGTGTCGATGGAAGTAACAACCGTAAAATACCCATCATCAGGAATGATTTCTTCCCATGGAAGAGAATACACGCTTTTATACATGTCCATCGGGGTTCGTACATAAAATTCCTTCAACAATAACAAGACCCTTGAAGCAATGCGAGAATGCAAGCATAAAGCCATTGCCTCTCTAATGCTGCCTTTGATACTTACTCCCACATCGAAAACCGATTCAGGAATGAATCCGAGAGACTTGATTTCTTGTTCAAGAAATGGTGCCAATTTTAATGGGCATGTAATAAAAAGCGTTGTTTGTTCAGATAGGATATTCGCCAAAAGCGTGCTCCGAGTGAAATCATGAGAGCAATTTACTGTTTTGATTCGGGGATTAGCCCCACTTCCCATAAAATGCCGATAATTCCCTATTTTACGGTATTCTTTCATCCCTCATTTACTCGAATTGCATGGATATTTCCGTCATCATCGTGAATTACAATGTCAAGGACTTCCTTGTGCAATGCCTGAACTCATTGCAGATTGCCCTTGAAGGAATTGATGCGGAGATCATTATCATCGACAATGATTCTGAAGATGGATCACAAGAATATATACCCAGAAAATTTCCTGATCTTCGCTATCATTGGCTGGATCGAAATATAGGTTTTGGTACGGCAAACAATATTGGGATACAAGAAGCAAAGGGTAGATATGTGCTCTTATTGAATCCTGATACAATAATCGAAAAGGGCACAATTCGCAGCATGATTGCATTCATGGATCGAGAACCAAATTGCGGTATCGCCGGATGCAGAGTACTCAATGCAGATGGAACATTTCAACTCGCTTGCCGAAGAGGCCTGCCCACACCTTGGGCTTCCTTTTGCAAGTTATTCGGATTACAGGCCTTATTCCCTTCTTCCCCTCTGTTTGCTCGCTATAATATGACCTACAAAAGCGAGCTTGAAACCTATGATGTCGATGCATTGATTGGAGCTTTCATGTTTTGCAGAAAGGAAGCCTTGAATCAAGCATCGGGTTTCGACACCGATTTCTTCATGTATGGAGAAGATGTCGATCTATGCCACAGAGTGCAAAAGAATGGTTGGACAATCCGATATTTCCATGAGCCAACAATCATTCATTTCAAGGGCGAGAGTTCAAGAAGAAGCTCATTGAATGAAATCAGCGTGTTTTATGATGCAATGGAAATATTTGCTCGAAAACATTTTGGTCATTCCACATTGTTCTTGTTTATCCTTCGCATAGGCATCAAACTACGATCAATGTATGCGATGATCGAAGAACATATTTGGGATGTCTTGTTCATGCTTTTGGACGCGATTTCAATTGTTTCGGCCTTAATGCTTGCAACAACAGTCAGATTCGGAGCGCCATTTGCATTCCCGGATTATGCTTATCCCACCGTATTCATTGCGATGATTTTCATCACATTGATTTCACTCTTGATTTCCGGCGGATACTTTGAACATACTGGACGCATCAGACCGGTTATAACGGGTTATTTTGCTGCATTCTTTGTCCTTTCTTCCTTAACATATTTCTTCAAAGATTTTGCTTTCAGCAGAGGCGTCCTGCTGATGAGTATGGCTTTTGCACTTGGATGTTCAATCATTGCCAGGACGTTGTGGCATGCTTATCATACGATAAAAGGAAAAAAAGCTGATAGAAGAGTATTGATCATTGGGAAAAATGAACATGAAACAGAAATTCTCAATGCATTGCAAACAGCAGATAAACATAATGCCATCATCATCGGAAGAGTAAAAACGCATTTAGATGATACTCAACATGTGCATTTGCCAATTCTCGGAGAACTCTCAGAATTGGAAACAATCGTATTACATCATGACATCGATGAAATCCTCATCATTGACAATTCCATTGATGCCATGCACATGCTTGGATTGTCGATGGCTTTGCAACAGCATAAAGTACGCATCCATGCTGTGAGTGAATATGATGATGTGATTGTATCCCATATAGCACAGGAAATCTCCGGTATTTCACCCGATATACCGAAGGTGAATTTGAGAATATTCCGCCATCGCTTGATAAAGCGTTGCGGTGACCTTGCTTTAGCCCTTTTCTTTTTGAGTCTTGGCCTCCCACTCGTATTTTTGTTATCCGATCATCCGATATCTTTCATCAAAACAATGATCGATGTCTTGATCGGCCGCATGAGCATCGTTGGTGTGTATACAAATGACACATTATTTCCGGATGCACTTCCCGGAATGACCGGTCTTGCGCATATTGGTAATGCAACCATGATGTCTCCTTCGGTGATTCATGATCTGGACGCTCACTATATTCGTTATCACACTCCCGGGCTGGACCTGGAAATACTCTTGAAACACTTTGTAAGGAATGGTTTACGTGGCTTCAAACTTCGTTCTTGAATTCGAAAAACCAATAGTAGAACTTGAGCAAAAAGTAACTGAAATGCGAAGTCTTCCGAATGCATCGGAAATTGAATCGCAAATCAATGAACTCGAAAACAGCATTGAAGAATTGCGTTCGAATATTTATGCGCATCTCACTCGATGGCAACGAGTACAAATTGCACGTCACCCTGATAGACCCTATTCTCTTGATTATGCAGATTTCACATTCACGGATTTTGTTGAATTGCATGGCGATCGGGGTTTCAGGGATGATCCGGCAATCATAGGTGGTTTGGCTAAGCTTGATGGTCAGCCCGTGATGCTCATTGGGCATCAAAAAGGGCGAGACACTAAATCAAATCTGTACCGAAATTTCGGCATGCCAAATCCAGAAGGGTATAGAAAAGCGAAACGATTGATGCTCTTGGCGGAAAAGTTTCAGGTGCCCGTCATTTGTTTGCTCGATACACCGGGTGCATATCCGGGCATCGAGGCAGAAGAACGCGGACAAGCTCAAGCAATTGCTGATAATCTCCTTGCAATGTCTGGCCTAAGTACACCCATCATCATTTGCATCATCGGCGAGGGTGCTTCCGGTGGCGCTTTAGGCATTGGCATCGGAGACAGAATACTCATGCTTGAAAATGCATGGTATTCGGTGATTGCTCCGGAATCTTGTTCGAGTATTTTATGGAGAAGTTGGGACTTCAAAGAACAAGCGGCTGAGGCATTGAAATTGACAGCTCCAGATCTTCAGCAATTTGGCATCATCGATCGCATAGTTCCTGAACCTGTGGGTGGCGCACACAGAGCTCCAATTGACATGTTTGAATCATTGAAGATCATACTAAGCGAAGAATTGCATACACTCAAACAAAAAGACCTAACGACATTGATCAGCGAGCGACGCGATAAATTTGCCCAAATGGGCGTTTGGACGGAGTCTTGAACATAGTGAGTAAATCAACAATAGTATATGTCGTCAATGCAAAGGTGCCGGAAGAAGTAAGAGCAGAAAAAATATGTGCATCTTTGGTACAACATGGTCATAATGTGATCATCGCTTGCAAATGGTCAGGGGAAACAGAAATCAGAGAAAAGCATGATGGATACACAATCATTCGCATAGGCAAGGGTAAAGGGATTTTTGCAACATGCTTTCCGGGCAATCCTTTTTGGCAGGCAGCAATTTCATCCATCATCCAAGAATTCAATCCGAACTTGATCATCTGTAGAGAGATGATCCCAATGCAATCTTGCGTCAAAGCCACAAGAAAAACCATTCCGATCATACTTGACATGGCAGAACATTATCCGGCCGCAATGAGAGAATGGAAGAAATATCGGATGAATCCGATTTCTCGTTTGGCCGTTCATCACCTCTATATCCCGGACTTCATTGAGAAGCATGCGGTTCAACACGCTGATGCCATCATCACTGTTTGCAAAGAACAAAATGAACGACTCAATGCTGAATATGATATTGGGAACAATGCAATGTTCATTGCTCACAATACTCCTGATGAGTGTAGTATCAATGGCATTCGCAAAGGATCTTCGCTGCCGCCAATCGTTTTCGGACATCATGGTTATTTTACACTGGAACGAAACTTGGAAATGCTTGTGAAAGGATTCGCCATAGCAGCACAAAGGCATCCGAATATCAAACTTCTTCTTGCAGGTTCAGGCGAAACATTCAATGATGTATATGCCATTGCCTCTTCACTCCCCTGCTCAGATCAGATTGAATTCACAGGATCCTACACATCACATGATTTGGCTGATTTGTATGGTAGAACTGATATTGGCATTCTGCCTTATGCCGAGCAACAATTCCGTCAATACACCTTACCAAATAAAGCATTTGATTATATGGCCAGTGGCATACCGATCATAAGTTCAGGTTTAAGACCGATGAGACGATTATTGGATGAAACCCAAGCAGGCATATATGGTTCCTGCGAAACACCCGAGAACATCGCTGCGCTTATCGACATCATGATGCGTTCAGATATCCCTTCAATGGCCGAAAACGGCATAGAATCTTTCAAGAAAACATATAATTGGGGGCACGATTTCAAACAAATTCTGGCTTCAATTGATTTTACCCTATCACATAGTCGAAAAAACCTTTGATTTTCATTGTTTTTTGTAGATTTGTATCGATTTTATGAAAGTGCATTACATGAAACACCCCGATGAGCCCGGAAATTGTGCCTTACTCATCGTATCATGTGACAAATACAAGGATTTGTGGGGACCTTGCATAACTTTGTTAAGAAGATTTTGGACGAACTGCCCGTATCCCGTTTATTTACTATCGAATACTGAAGCAGCTGATTTCCCCAATGTCTCTTCGATAATGACCGGATCAGACATATCTTGGTCGCATAATCTTCGTATTGCTCTCGAACACATTCGCGAACCCTATGTATTGCTTTATGTAGAGGACTTGTTTTTGACAAAAGAGGTACAATCCTCAGCTGCTGAATCTCTCATAGAACGCTGCGTTTCCGAACATTGGAACTATGTACGATTGAATCCAACACCAAAGGGTGATATTCGAATAGACAATGCTGTATCAAGAATTTCACCCGGCGCAGTATATAGATCTTCCGTTGTGTTTTCGGTTTGGAATAAAGATGTGTTGAATAGTCTCCTTCTGGATGGAGAATCCGCATGGGATTTTGAAGAAATCGGTTCGAAAAGAACAGATAAACTCGATGGTTTCTATGCTTCAAATCATACATTGATTCATGCAAGCAATACCGTGATAAAAGGGGTTTGGGAAGTGGAAGCCCTTAATATCGTGAGGAAGCTCGGAATTGAGCCGGACATACATTCCAGAAGAGTGATGACAAACAAAGAATATGCTCTGTGGAAACTGAAACAGTTGCGCTCTTTGTTGTTCCATTTATTGCCACATGGAACAAAGCGAAAGGTAAAAGGATTCTTTCGTCAAAAAAAATAAAAACGTTTATTGATCAGTTAGTCTTGATGGAAAAGTTGACAAGGTCGTATCCTTCTTGCCACACTTCAAGACACTTTGTGGGATGCAGAAAGCCAAACTGCATTATTTTTTATTAGCGCAGGGATAGCGCGGTTTTTTTGCCCGAGAGGCAAGTGAGAGTATTATGAGTTATCCAACACCAGATTCGGATGATCGTTCTTTTAATGATAATTCCGAATCACAACAGCCAATGTATTCCTATGATGGTAGTCATAAATCCGTGAATGAAGACTCTCAGGAATTTGGTAATCAGGATAGAGAGCGCAAGCCAAGAACATTTCGTTCTCCCGAAAGAAGCACAGATGATGAAAGGCCATCCGGTGATTTTGGTAGAGGACAGAGCCAGTATGGTTCAAGACCCGACTATCAAGATCGCGGTGATTATCGTAGTCCTTCTTATGGTGACAATCGCTATGAAAGACGCGATCAGCAACAGAGACCCTACAGGTCACAAGACAATTATCGTCAAAGCAATTATGGCTCTGACAGGCCAAATCGCGATTATCAAAACAGATATAGTCGAGGCTCGGAAGGTGGTTCCGGTGGTTATCGCCAAGATTATAGACCACGCAGAGAATATGGTGATCGCCCACAATATGGACGCCAAGGCGGATATGAATCACGTGGCAATTTTGACAATCGCGGTAGTGGTGGCGGTTATGACAATCGCCGCTCATATGATCAGCGTTCTGATTATAGACCACGTCGTGAATATGGAGATCGCCCACAATATGGTCGCCAAGGTGGTGGTGGCTATGACAATTATGAACGTAGACCGCGCCAGTTCGATGATCGAGGTGGCTATGGCGAACAAAGAACAATGCGCCCGCGGAATTTCGGGGATAATCGCTATCAACAAGATTATCGCGGTGGCGGTGGTGGTGGCGACTATTATCGTAATCCCATGAATCGTCCAATCACATTGGTCAAAGCAATTTCAAAATGTGATTATGGTTCACCACGCATTTGCCTTAGAGCCATTCGCGAAGGTTTGGTTTCTGTCAATGGAGAAATCGTCACAAATCCCAATGCACGTGTTCGCATAAACAGGGATATGTTCGAGGTCAATGGCATTCCGGTAAATCAGAATCTTGATAAGATGTATATAGCCGTGCATAAAGGAAGGCATTTCTCAGGATCAAATGAAATGTCCGTCCCCTCCATTTATCGATTGATGAAAAATAAATTCGGATGGTTTGCACCTTTGGGTTGTTTGGAAATTGCTTCAAGCGGCATGATTATTTACACGAATGATATAAGCTGCAAACGCTCTTATGGAGCTGAACTGCAACATATCGCTAAAACTTATAGGGTAAAAGTACATAGACCATTGCAGTCAATTGAAGAAGTTGAACGCATCTTAGATTTTGTTCGCACCCAAACAGAAGAACATGTCACTGTAGAACTCGAAAAAGTAAATACTCGCAATTGTTGGCTGAGATTTGATGTTCGTACTTCAACACCGACTGACATTCGCACTGCATTGAAAGAATATGGTTTGGAAACTTTGGCTTTTGAAAGAACAGCCATTGGTCATTTGACTGTTAAGAATTTCCATCCCGGTTCATGGAGACGCTTGGATGATCGTGAAATCGGCAAATTGCTCAAATCAGCAGAAGAACCGATTGAACCATATATCGTTCCAGATGATTATAAAGTAGTCCCTCCTGGCAGTCCAATCAACAAAGATGATCAGCCAAACAAGAAGGCTTGGCGTGCACTATATAAAGAGTGGCAAAAGGATATAGCTGAAAATTTGGATTGATATGTATTGAATATTTCAAAGGGCGCCCCATTAGGAGCGTCCTTTTTTTTGACCACATGTGTACACGTTAATGCAAACTCCATTCATCATAGAACAAAACGATCATCAGTTGATCGGATCGAAAGCAGATATCACCTATGAGATTTCTTTTGAACATGCAACCAGACATTGCATTTCAATTCGCATGATCATAGCGAATAATACATCCTCCACGATTATTGCTAAAAGCCCAGTTTGGATTCCCGGTAGCTATAAAGTTCGAGATATGAATGCACATCAACATGCAGTCACTATCCATGAAGTGAATGGCAATCCATTGGAATGGAAATGGCTTTCGAAGCATGTCATGGAAATTCATAATACCTCTAAATCCGATATCGTGATTGCTTATGAATATTATGCAAATGACAAAGGCGTCCGCACTTCACATGTGAATAGAAATCATGCATTCATCATGCCGGTTGCTTGCTTAATGTATGTTGAAGGCAGAATGGAAGAGATTCATCATGTCAGGATAGATGCCGGACATTGCGAATGGAAGCATATTACCACAGCTCTCTCACCGGTTGATCAGAGTGATAATCCACAGATTCCAACATTTGGGGCATTGAATTATCATATCTTGATTGATTCCCCGATTGAAGTTGGAAATCACCGTTGTTCTTCATTCGAAGTTGCAGGAGCAAAGCATGAAATTGCTCTCATAGGCCAAGAGTCTGTAGACATGGATTGGATCAATGGAGAGATCAAAAGAGCAGTCGAAATTCAACATCAATTTTGGGGCGATCTTCCCTATGATCGATATGTGTTTTTCCTTATGATCGGTGAAGGTTTACGCGGTGGTTTGGAGCATTTGCGCTGTAATGTAAGTGCGGTTGAGCCCTCGGCATTTTTGGATAGAACTTCCGCACAAGGAATGATGGCTTTATTGGTGCATGAATTTTTCCATACATGGAATGTCAAGCGCATCAGGCCAATTGAACTCGGACCATTTAATTATGAGGAAGAAAATTATACAACGATGCTTTGGTTGGCTGAAGGCTGGACTTCGTATTACGATGATTTGCTTTCCTATAGAAGCGGATTTTACTCAAGAGACGAATATTTATCCGTACTTGCCCAAGCACATCTTGGGAAATTGGCCAGAGTGCCCGGACGATTTGCAATGTCATTGAAAGATAGTTCCTTTCTCGCATGGACCAAACTATATGCAGTAAGTCCGGATCAACACAATCAATTCCCTTCTTATTATACCAAGGGTGGAATCGTTGCTTTACTATTGGACTTACTCATCATAGCAAAGTCGGACGGCAAACATAAGCTAGAACATGCACTCCGTGCAATGTGGGAAAAATACAAAGTAGATGGTCAAAAAGGTTTCACTGAAGATGACATCATTGCGATTATTGAAACAACATGCAATGTATCAATCAAACAAGAATTCGATGCATGGCATAATGGAATCGAAGAATTACCATATCAATCCATATTCGATCAAATTGGTTTGGAGTGGAAAGAACATCAAGCCCATGCACCCCAAGAATGGTATGGAGATTTTCGTCCATTTCATCCCAAAAACCCTCATATCTTTTTCGGAAGCGTGATTTCGGAGGATTATGGAAGATTATTCGTTCGGGAAGTTGAAAAGAATTCTCCTGCAGACAAAGCAGGTATTGGAATAGATGATGAAATCATTGCAGTGAATGGCAAGAGAGTAAGCACAAGAATCATGCTGATCAATGCATTGCAGTCTCAAGGTATCAAGCAGCCTGCCGAGCTCATTGCACAATGCGATGGCAGAATGTATGAAACTAAAGTGCAATTGATTCCGGCAATTTCATATTCATTGAAGATATCTGACACCATCACAAATAAGCAAGAACGCCTCCTTGAATATTGGCTCAATGCTTAATCTTGGTGACGTCGTTTTTTCTGTTTATTCATCCACCAATAACCGGTGGCTATCAGAATGAACAATAGAAGTATGGGTGTGATTGCCCTTCCATATACCTCGAGATAAGTACCTATGTTTCGCCAATGTTCCCCGAGCACATTACCTGCATAAAGCAATATTCCATTCCAAATCAATGCACTTATTGCAGAAAAGCCAATGGCAGTGGCCATATTGACATTCGATGCACCTGCAACGAAGGAAATAACCGCCCTTGTACCTGATAAAAAACGGTTGGCAATAATCAAGCTGAGGCCATATTTCCTGAACCACTCTTCTGCTTTGAGAATAGTGGTTCTTTTCATAAAAAGAAAACTAGGGCGATCAGTGAAAACATGCCCCATCTTTGAGCCAATCAAAAACATGACATAAAATCCAACCGTGCTTCCGGCTGTGGCAGAACCCAATATGATCATGTATCTGAGTATGTCGCCATCGATGAGCGTGCCAATGAACACGAGTAAAACATCGCTTGGTGAGGGAGGAAAAATATTCTCAATGCAGGTCAAAAGAAAAGCTGCCAGCAGAATTCCCTCTATGGGAAGCGCTTGTAAATAGATAACAAGTGAGTCGATCATTATCAATCACAATCAAATTGCAGAAAAAGCGAAGTTCAAAATTGCATTAATTATTACTTAGTACAATGATAATGTATCTATTGTCTTCAAGGCCATCATTTAGTGGATATGTTTTGCAAATACATATGAGAAATATCCCATCTCATTTTTTTAAGTCCATTCAATGTAAAAGATACTATATTTTGTGAATCTCGTTGACAAAACTCATTGTTTTGCTCGATCGGGTTTATTTACAATTACGCATATCATAGCATGATTGAATCCATCGGTATATTCATCATTATTCTTGCCGGATTTGCACTCATAAGAGGAATCGATGTGCGATTCGTATTATTCATCGCAGGCATTGCACTTGGCCTAGTTTCAGGAAATGTATTTGCCATATTCAATGAATTTCAAGAATCAATGGGCGAGGGTAAGACCATTGCACCGATTTGTGCATCGATGGGGTATGCATTTTTGCTTCGCATGACCGGTTGTGACAAGGCAATGGTTCATTATATCATTGCACCCATAAAGAAATTGTCATGGTTTTTATTGCCCGGAAGTTGCATAGTCGGACTATTAACAAATATTGCCATTCCAAGTCAAACAGCCGCTGCAGCTGCTGTTGGCCCTATCCTCATTCCAATTTTGACTGCAGCAGGTTTTCATCCCCTGATTGCAGCATCGGCTCTGGTTCTTGGTTCTTCAGGTGGTGGTGATTTATTCAATCCCGGTGAGCCGGAAGTAGTATCCATACAAGTCGGCACAGGTGCTCCGCTCACCCAAGTGATGGATACATTGGCACAATATGAAATCCTGGCATTTTCTATTGCCACTGTTATTTTCGTTGTCTTATCCTATATAAAACCTCCAACAAAGCAAATTGAATATCATACCCATCAACTTGATGATGAACATCATCCTACGGTGTTCAAAGCAATCATGCCTCCCTTGCCTATCTTGACATTGTTACTCATCAGACCCGGCAATGCGCTCTTTGCACCACTCTTGGAAATCTATCCTCAAGGACTGCCTGTTGCACATGCTATGGTGTTTTTCGGTTTTCTCTTAATCATGTTCAATACGAAACGCATATCGGCATTGACCAATGAGTTTTTCAAAGGATTGGGATTCGGATATGCTCATGTGATTTCATTGATTATCACAGCAAATTGTTTCATAGCCGGACTTGAATCCATTGGCTTCATGCAATCAATCATTTCATTTATCCTACATGCCGGACCATTTGCTCATATTGCCGGTTCTCTATCAGTTTGGGCCATGGCTGTTGTTTCCGGATCGGGCACTGCGCCAAGCGTTGCTTTTTCAAATGGCGTATTACCAACAATGAGCGCCATCGACATGAAAAACGCCATTGACCTTGGAGCATTGGGTGCATTGGGATCGGCCTTTGGAAGAACAATGTCGCCGGCGGCAGCGGTGATGATTTTTGCAGCCGCATTGATCGGAGTTTCACCACTTGAAATCGTCAAGAGAACCACAATACCATTGCTTATTGGCTTGATTCTAACTATAATTGCGTCAATCATTCGGTGATGAATATGTAACTTTCATCCAATTCGATCATTATTTCTTCATTGACCCGCATTTCGGGAAGCATCATGAAAAGAAGAGAATTTTTCAGTCTGAAAACCAAGCATGAAGAGAGTTTTTCAGGACTCAGCCAAGATGCACATATTCCACATATGAAAAGAGTCTCTGCAGGTCTGGAGCCATTCATTCCATCAGACTCTCAACCCTGGGATTATGAGAGGGCGGCTCATCTTCTACGCAGAACAATGATTGGCCCAACAGACAAGGAAATTCGTCAGGCATTGTCATTGGGTATAGACAAAACAATTGCAATGTTATGTACCCCACATCCGATCGATTCCAAAGAAATTGAACCTTGGTGCAAGTCGGAACCACAAATAAGAGCAATTCCGGCAAATAGCGATATCCCCGGTTTGAAAGATCAGGAATTTCAAACCCAAATACTCATCAGAAGAGAACTCATCACACGTTGGTATATCAAAACACTTGCGATTTCTCCTATCAGCGTGCAAGAAAAAATGGTGATGTTTTGGTCGGGCATTCTTACAACAGAAATCGATGTCGTGAATTTTTCAGAGTGGATTTTCAATCAACAACAGCTTTTTAGAGATCAATGTTTAAAGAATTTCAAATCACTGATTCAAGAAATCACCATTGATCCGGCGATGTTGACTTATCTTGATGGTAGATTGAACCAAAAAACATCGAAAATAAATCAAATAAATGAAAATTATGCAAGAGAGCTCATGGAGCTATTTACTTGTGGTCCTACAGATTGGAATAATGCACCCAATTACACTGAAGAAGATGTCCGGGAAGCAGCCAGAGCTTTGAGTGGATGGACAATTGCCGTCAGCACCAACGCCAATGCTGCAGCCAGATCATATTATTTGGGACTGAAAAGCAATTTCATTTCTTCCAGATGGGATTCCGGAAATAAAACATTCATGGGTGAAACAGGTAATTGGAAAGCTTCAGACATCATCAATATACTGTTTCAAAAAAAGAGTTTACAGATTTCTCAATTCATCTGCGAAAGACTCTATAAGTCATTTGTCTATGATATCCCTGATAGAACAATCATTGATGAGATGGCGTCGATCTTCCGAAAAGATTGGGAAATTAAACCCGTGCTTGAAACATTGCTTCGCAGTGCACACTTTTTTGATTCAGAAAATATCGGTGCAATGTATAAAAGCCCAGCGTCATTCCTCATTGGATCAATTCGTTCGATGAATATTTCCAAAGTACCGGATTTTCGCATGGATGTTTCTTCTGTCACAAACAGAGATTTATCAAACAGAATGAGTAGTATGGGAGAAATTCTCTTTAATCCTCCAAATGTAAAAGGTTGGCCCGGTGGACGTTCATGGGTGAGCACATCCACGGTGTCACTTCGCCATAAATTCATGTTGGATGTTATTGATGGTAAAATTATGATTCGTGATAATGGAGCCTTGACACAATTTTACGTATTTGATGCTCTTGCATTTGCTCGAACTTTCCCTGAACCAAATGATCCTGAAGCTCTGTGCATGGACATGACACAATTCATGTTGAATCGCAAACCAACGGAAAAAGAATATTCCACCTATTTGGAAGCTTTGTTGAAGGGAGCGAAAATCTATGAGTGGAATATTGATGATCCAGCATTCAAGCCCATGGACCGTATAAAAAATCTTTTACGCATGTTGGTTGTGCAACCCATGCATCAATTGCATTGATATCGCGGGGTGAATCATGAAACGTAGAACATTTGTCCAACAACTTGCCGCCACGGGAATGCTCCTTCCCATGTCACTAGGATTCCCTCGCTTGCGTGCCTTTGCACAAGCACCTCCGGGCTCAGAATTCATGAAGCTTGCTACTATCAATAGTGATGCCATCACGGTGATCATACGTCTGGCCGGTGGCAATGACGGATTAAATACCATTGTCCCTTATACAAATGCAGAATATTACAAACTTCGTACTGATGGCTCTTTGTTCATTAAAGACACCGATGCATTGAAACTATCAGACAATGCAACCATGGGATTACATCCATCACTTGCGGGGTTGAAAACGCTATACGAAGAACAGAAAGTATCTATCATTCAAAATGTTGGATATCCAAATCAGAATTTCTCTCATTTCCGTTCTACAGACATTTGGCTTTCGGGAACAGATGCGGATGTATTCGATACAAGCGGATGGTATGCCAAGTTTTTGGAAGAAATGTACCCTGATTATCCCGATGTATTGCCAACCGATCCTTTCGCCATAGAATTGGGAACATTTTTGAGCTCGACTCTCATCGGCAAAAAAAACAATATGGGTATAGCCATTGCCAATCTGAATTATGTCCCCGATCAGCCGGATGATCAACCTATTCCATCAACACATGTTGGAATTGAAGAAGCATATGTTCGCGAAGTCATTAAACAAACAAATATTTTTACAACTCGCATCATTGAAGCTGGATCGAAACAAACAAAGAATATGGTTACCTATCCCACCAATAATGCTCTTGCTTCGGGTTTGGCCGGAATCGCTCGCATCATCGCAGGTGGTTTGAAAACACAAATGTACATTGTTAATCTTGGTGGTTATGATACTCATTCGAATCAGTTGACGCAGCATGCGAATCTTCACAAACAATTTGCGGATGCGGTATTGGCATTTCAGCGAGACCTGGAAGCATTCGGACTTGATAAACGCGTTTGCATGATGACAATCAGTGAATTCGGCAGAAGGGCGATTTCCAATGGTTCAGGGACAGATCATGGTTCCGCTGCTCCTTTATTTGTTATTGGATCCGGTGTGAATGGAGGATTGATTGGCTCTGATCCAAATTTGACAGCTTTACAGGGTCCGGGCAATATTCCCATGGAACATGATTTCCGACAGGTTTATGCCTCTCTTCTTGGTCAATGGTATGGAGCAAGTGAACAACTCTATGTACCGGCAGCTTTACCCAGACCTTTTCAACAATTACCAATATTCAAAAAGTTATCCACATCCGTCCTCGATGATACTGCTCAGCATATCTCGCTGGGGATGCATTATCCGAGTCCGGCAAATGAATCCACCATTATACCAATTGGTGGTATACTTTCCGGAACAGAGGGCAAATTGGAAATATACACCCCCGAAGGTCGCTTGATTACTGAATATCGGATCCTTCCGGGGACTGAATCAATTGAAGTTGACACCCGGTCCCTTCCTTCCGGGTCTTATGTGTATTCCTTAAGATCCGGCGCCCATGAATTGAAGCAGACTATGATCGTTCAGCATTGATTGAGATTCCTTGATTATGAATACAGCCGGCTCACAAGAGTCGGCTTTTTTGTTGAACTTATGATGCGTATTTTTGTGTTCTACGATCATCACAAGTATACTCAACAAACATCATACACACATGAATAAAGCTTTGCTGCATATCGACAGATTTGAGGATCGCCATATTGCCCCTCGCCCGAATGACATTCAACACATGCTCGATGCCATTGGCGTAACAAGCATTGATGAGTTGATAGACAATACCATTCCGGGTTCCATTCGATTGAATCAAGAACTTAATCTACCTGCACCGATGACCGAACAACAGGTATTGTCCAGACTAAAACAGATTGCATCTTCCAATATCCGCAAGCGTTCTTATATCGGTCTTGGATATTATGGCACTGTAACGCCCACCGTAATACTGCGCAATATCTTGGAAAATCCGGGTTGGTACACACAGTATACACCATATCAGGCAGAGATT
The DNA here is from genome assembly GCA_016873735.1 of Ignavibacteria bacterium. Lineage (GTDB taxonomy): Bacteria > Bacteroidota > Ignavibacteria > Kapaibacteriales > UBA961 > UBA961. Next base: position 58,462 of record VGWD01000001.1, read on the forward strand.
GCACAAGGTCGATTGGAGTCGCTACTCAATTTCCAAACAATTATCATTGACCTAACCGGAATGGAAATCGCAAATGCCTCATTGCTTGATGAAGCCACTGCGGCTGCTGAGTCAATGCATTTGATGCATGCAGCAAAAACAAAAAAAGCGATTGAATCAAATGCAAATACATTGTTTATCTCTCGAACATGCTTCCCCCAAACCATTGAGCTTTTACAAACCCGATCAGAACCGCTCGGCATTGATATCAAGATAGGAGACATCAATGAGATTCCAACAGATGGATCAGTATTTGGGATCGTCCTTCAATATCCTGCAGCAGATGGATCAATACAAGATTTGACAGAACTTTGTGCCAAAGCTCATGAGCATGGCGCACTCATAGCATGTGCAACTGATTTATTATCGCTTACATTACTTGTTCCTCCCGGTGAATTCGGTGCTGACATTGTCTATGGTTCAGCACAACGATTCGGCGTCCCAATGGGATATGGCGGACCTCATGCAGCATTTTTTGCTACGAAAGAAGAATATAAAAGACAAATTCCCGGTCGTATCATAGGTGTCTCTATAGATGCGCAAGGAAGTGTTGCATTACGCATGGCGCTGCAAACACGTGAACAACATATCAAGCGCGATAAAGCAACGAGCAATATTTGCACGGCTCAAGCATTGCTTGCAAATATTTCAGCGATGTATGCTGTGTATCATGGGCCTGATGGTCTGAAGTCAATTGCACATCGCGTTCATGCAATGACAGCACTTTTGGCACATGCCCTCCAATCAATGGGATTTGGATTACAATCGACCACATATTTTGACACGCTCACCATTTCAATGAATGAAGATGAATTGAATCGATTCATGAATGCCGGAAACGATGTCAATGTCAATGTCAATGTCAAACAGAATGCAATCGGTATTTCTTGCGATGAAACAACAACCATTCAGGATATCCAACATTTGATTGACATCGCGGCAAAAGCAAAACAATGCTCTGCTCCATCCATTGATGCATTCACAGCCGATACGCTTGATGCGATTCCGCAATCACTCAAAAGAACATCATCATATCTCACTCATCCTGTTTTCAATAGATATCATTCAGAACATGATTTGCTTCGTTATATGAAATCGCTTGAAAACAAAGATCTTTCCATGGTGCATTCCATGATACCTCTTGGATCTTGCACGATGAAACTCAATGCCACAACGGAAATGATTCCCGTGACTTGGGCTGAATTTGGAGACATGCACCCATTTGCTCCTGTTGATCAAGCAAAAGGATATGCTGAAATTTTTGCAACGCTTGAACAATGGCTTTGTGAAATCACGGGTTTTGATGCAATGTCATTACAACCCAATGCCGGAGCACAAGGTGAATATGCAGGCCTCATGGTGATACGCGCTTATCATAAAAGCCGTGGAGATCATCACCGCAATATCGCTCTCATTCCATCTTCTGCTCATGGTACCAATCCTGCAAGTGCAGTGATGGCCAGCATGAAAGTGATCGTTGTGAAATGCGATGAACATGGCAATATTGATCTTGCCGATCTAAAAGAAAAAGCCACCGCTTATAAAGAAAATTTAGCTGCATTGATGGTGACATATCCATCAACTCATGGAGTATTTGAAGAAGCCATCAAAGAAATTTGCGACATTGTCCATGAATATGGAGGACAAGTCTATATGGATGGTGCAAACATGAATGCTCAAGTTGGATTGACTTCCCCAAATAATATCGGTGCCGACGTTTGCCATTTGAATTTGCATAAAACGTTCTGCATACCACATGGTGGCGGAGGTCCGGGTATGGGCCCAATCGGCGTGAAAGCACATCTTGCTCCATTCTTACCAGGGCATTCCATAATCAAGACCGGTGGAGAACATGCCATCTCTGCAGTCTCTGCTGCACCATGGGGCAGTGCGTCCATACTGCTTATCTCATGGGCATATATTGCAATGATGGGTGGGAAAGGTTTGACAAGGGCAACAAAAATTGCAATACTTAATGCAAATTATATCAAAGCACGATTGGCCGACCATTATCCAACACTCTATGTTGGCTCAAAAGGAAATGTCGCTCATGAGATGATCATCGACATGCGACAATTCAAACAAAGTGCAAACATTGAAGTAGAAGATATCGCCAAGCGCTTGATGGATTATGGATTCCATGCTCCAACAGTTTCATTCCCCGTTCCGGGAACAATGATGATTGAACCAACAGAGAGTGAGCCTCTCGAGGAATTGGACAGATTCTGTGATGCCATGATTGCTATTCGCAAAGAAATTGCAGAAATCGAACAAGGCAAAATGCCGAAAGACAATAATCTCTTGAAAAATGCGCCTCACACCGCACATGTGATCATGCAGGATTCTTGGGACAAACCATATTCACGATTCCAGGCAGCATATCCTCTTCCATTTGTTCATGATAAAAAATTCTGGCCAAGCATCGGTCGAGTAAACAATACCCACGGTGATAGAACATTGATTTGTTCATGTCCTCCAATGGAAGCATATGAACAAGTGGAAGCTTGAACTATCTAAGGCATCATTCAATGGGATTAAAAGGCAGACTCATACTCATCTCCGGCTTCGCAATGACGATCATATTTGCCGGGAGCAAGGCATTGATCTCGACAATGGCCGGTGAATTGCCTTCATTGCAAAGCATGACATTGGTGATATTATCAGGTTTTCATTTTTTTCTGCTAGACATCAAGAAATATCATAATGTTCGATTCAGTTATGGGTTTTTATTGTCCGCCCCTGCCGGACTCGCCCTAGTATTTTTTCCATATAATACGCTTGATCTTGAGCATCTTATATTATTGGCTTTCAACATCGCTCTTTTGCATGTTGGAATATTGATCATATTTTCAAAACATGTGACAGAATACCTCCGAGGCAACTCCAATTCGGGGACAATACAAGAATGAAAGCCGTCTTATTGAATTCAAAAGAATCCTCGATAATTGTGGATGAAATTCCCGCTCCGATACATGGTATTGACGAGGTTTTGATTGCATTACAAGCAAGCGCTTTGAATCATCGCGATGTCTGGATCAGCAAGGGTTTATATGCAAAAATCCAATACCCCGTCATCCCGGGTTCCGATGGCGCAGGAATTGTAATTTCCTCCTCCACGAAACAAACTCCTTTGGGAAGCAGAGTACTCATCAATCCAAATATCAATTGGGAAGAGAATACTTCCATACAATCATCCCGATATGAAATTTTGGGAATGCCATCTCAAGGCACCATGGCGGAGATGATTTCAGTTCCTGCTCACAGGGTTCATCCGATACCTGAACATCTTACTTTCGAACAAGCAGCGGCATTACCTCTTGCAGGTCTTACCGCCTATCGTGTGGCTTTTACAAAAGGACTGATTCAATCCGGCAATACCGTACTCATAACCGGAATAGGTGGAGGCGTGGCATTGATGGCAATGCAATTTGCATTGGCGGCCGGAGCGAAGGTGTATGTCACATCAGGAAGTCAAACAAAAATTGATAAAGCAATGCAACTTGGAGCATCCGGCGGAGCATTGTACACAGTTGCCAATTGGGCGAAAAAACTGATTGGTGAAATCCCCAACGGTTTTGATTGCATCATAGATTCTGCTGGTGGACCTGAGTGGAGTAATTTGACAAGTTTGATTACCATGGGCGGAAGATTGGTTTTTTATGGAGCTACATTGGGGAATGTCCCAGATTTATCACTCCAAAGATTGTTTTGGAAACAAATCACGATATGCGGAAGCACCATGGGAAATGATGCAGAATTTGAAATGATGTTGCATTTCTGCGAACATCATCGAATCGTTCCGATTATTGACAGCATGTTTTCAATTGATGAAGCCGAGCTGGCATTTGCGCATTTGGATAAAGGACAGCAATTTGGGAAAATTATATTACATCATGGACAAAAAGGATCATGATGGACAATACCCTTCGTACTATGCCAATCGGTTCAAAAGCCATTCTCACTTCACTTGAAGGTGATTCGGATTTCATTCGCCGACTCAATGAATTGGGTTTTCTCCCAGGGACTACATTTACATTGCTGCGAAGAGCGCCATTCGGCGGACCTGTTGAAATAGGATTTGGTCAATCACGCATTGCATTCAGGCCTGATTCAACAGTACGCATACATATCCATCAATTCACATAAATGTCCCAACAAGATTCCCCACATATAGCATTTGTTGGAACACCTAATTCCGGCAAAACAACCCTGTTCAATGTCATGACCGGCATGAGAAAAAAAGTTGGAAATTTCCCCGGCATAACAATTGAACCTGCACTCGGATTTGTCGATCATGAAGATCGCCGCATCGCAATCATTGATTTACCCGGTACATATAGTCTTCTTCCAACATCTCCTGATGAGAAATTGACTATTTCTGTATTGCGTAATGAACTTCCATCCATTCCAATACCAAGTGCAATTGTTTTTGTCATGGATGCAACCAATATCGACAAGAGTTTATATCTGTATTCTCAAGTTGCCGAATTGGGATTAAAGATGATCATTGCCCTTACGATGGTGGATGGCGTGAAAGCTCGGTCGGGCGTGGTTGATGACATAGCGCTCGAACGATTGACCGGGTTGACTGTTGTGCCCATCGTTGGTCATAAGGGAATAGGAGTAGAAACATTAAAAAAAGCAATCAATGAAGAGCATTCATGGCATATACCGAATACACCTCCCGTATTCGAGGAGATTCGCGATCGTGTACATTGGGTGAAAACCATTTCCGACACCATCATTCGCATGAAAGAAGGCGACAAATTGACGCAAAGATTGGACTCGATTCTCTTGCATCCTATTGGTGGCATCATGTCTTTTCTATGTATCATGGCAGTGTTTTTCCAATCGATATTTTCTTGGGCAATCCCATTCATGGATTTCATTGAATCAGGATTTTCAGCATTGGAACAATTGGTTTTGTCATCCATGGGTACCGGAATGCTGAGCGATCTCATTGCGCGAGGCCTTATCGCTGGAGTGGGATCTGTCATTGTGTTTTTGCCACAAATCATCATCTTGAATGTCTTCATTGTGATTCTTGAAGATTGCGGATATCTTGCCAGAGCAGCATTCTTGATTGATCGTCTGATGGGCGCCTTTGGATTGCAAGGTCGTTCATTCATCCCATTGCTTGGATCCTATGCTTGCGCAATACCAGGCATCATGTCTGCACGCATCATACCATCGCATCGTGATCGCATGACAACAATGCTGATAGCACCACTCATGACATGTTCAGCCAGACTCCCTGTATACACTCTCATTATCAGTGCATTCATACCTCCGATGATTGTTGGAGGATTCTTTTCTCTGCAAGCAGTGATACTGGCCGGTCTTTATGCACTTGGTGGCTTAACAGGTTTATTTGTCGCATTCATCATGAAAAAATCTTTGTTCAAAGGAGATATAATCCCGTTTCTGATTGAGTTTCCACCCTATCGCATGCCATCATTGAAAAGTTTGAGAGTGTCGGTTTCCGAAAGAGCCATTGATTTCCTGAAATCTGCTGGAACGGTGATCGTAACATTATCACTCATATTGTGGTGTCTTTCCGCATTCCCGAGATTGGATACCGATACACTTGCCACACCGATTGAGCAGCAACAGATGCAACTCGAGCATTCCTATGCTGGTATGATGGGAAAAACAATTGCTCCGGTGTTTGAGCCACTGGGCTTTGACTGGAAATTGACTGTGGGAGTTTTGGGGAGTTTTGCCGCAAGAGAAGTATTCGTGACTGTCATGGGACAATTGTATGGAACAGATACAACAGATTCCGATGCAACTTTACGCTCGACATTGCAACAAACAATTCCATTTGCTTCGGCTTTATCTGTTCTTGCATTTTATGTTTATGCCCTTCAATGCATATCCACCATGAGCATTCTAAAAAGAGAAACCGGCTCATGGAAATGGCCGGCTTTTGCATTTGCTTATATGTTTGCTTTAGCATATGTCTTTGCATTCCTAGTTCACAAAGTAGCTTCCTGAACTACTTTGGAATCACGCTGATCGTCACCGCTTCACTGTTTCCAATCACGCTTGAATACAAGTCATTCAACTCTTCTTTACTGATTGATCTATATCTATCCAATATGGAAAATGCTCGCATTGGATCATCCCAAAAGAGCGTCTGATTGCAAACCAAATCCGCCATCCCTGCATTCGTTTGAAGATGATATGCAAAACCGGTTGCTGCAGCATTGATGGCTTTTTCCAATTCATGATCATGCAAGGGAATTGTTTGCAAACTTCGAATTTCAGTTTCCAATTCTTCAATCAATTGATCATGTGATATCCCCGGCTGAGAAGCAGTAGTAGAAAAAGTCAAAAGAGATGCATGTTCTCTTTGATCTGCATAACAAAATGCACTTGAGGCTAGCTTTTTATCGCGAACGAGATTTGTATATAACCGGGAACTTTTCCCATCACCGAATGCAGATGCCAATACATCTGCCTGAACCGACCTATCTGATTTGAACCCATCGAGATGATAACTTACAAACACAGCAGGCAAAGGGACTGCATCATGAATGATATGTGAACCCGTCCTTTTCATGGAAGATGAAAATGGATTGCGTGCAATGATTCCATCCTTTTTGGGAATTGTTCCAAAATATTGTTCGACGGATTCATATACGGATACTATATCCACATGCCCTGCGACCACCAAGCATGCATTGTCAGGACGATAATATCTATCAAAAAACGAAGCGACTTCATTCAAAGTGGCCGATTCAATATGCGCTCGATTACCCAAAACTTCCCATTGATAGGAGCAATCATCAGAAAAAGCAAGCTTTCCTTGTTCGATGCGCCAAGTTCCATAAGGCTGATTCTCAACTGATTGTTTGATCTCTTCACTCACAACTTTTTGCTGGGTTTCAAGACCAATTTGACCAACCCCAAATTGGAGCATTCGGTCAGATTCGAGCCATAATACCAAGTCCAATTGATGCGCTGGAACAGTGGTATGATAAATGGTTTGATCATACGATGTATATGCATTAAATGTTCCGCCAGCTTTTGAGCACAAAGCATCAAATTCACCACGCTTCACATTTTTTGATCCATCAAACATCAAATGTTCAAAAAAGTGAGCAAAACCCTTATGAGAAAAACTATCATCTTTCGACCCTACTTTATACCCGACTGTAACATTCACAAGTGGAGCTTTCTCATTCGGAAGAATGATCACTCGAAGCCCATTTGATAAAGTCCGATCAATGATTTGTGGATTCATAATCATAATACACCCATAAAAAAACCCGACATACTATTGCCGGGTTGGGAAGCACGCCCGATAGGACTCGAACCTATTACCCACAGCTTAGAAGGCTGTTGCTCTATCCAGATGAGCTACGGGCGCATGCCTTAAACGAACAACAAAAATAAGAGCAATCGCATAACCCTGCAAAGAAAATGTTGGGTGAGACTCCTAAATGGCCTATTTTTACAATGGGTCAAGCCCTCACGGTCATGACAGATCGAACCCCGCCAGGTCCGGAAGGAAGCAACGGTACATTTGCTCTGACAGGTTGGTAAGCTTGACCTATTGTTATTTTAGGGAAATTCATCCGTGCAAGAAATCTCAAATCCTGAGTATGAATTACACATCAAGGAAGCTTGTGCATATCTGCAAGAATTCCTCATTGAGCAGCCGACCATTGCAATCATTCTTGGCACCGGTCTTGGAAAAGTAGCCGAATTGATTCACACCTTCCATGAGATTCCCTATCAGAACATACCTCATTTCCCTTTGTCGACAGTGGAATCACATTCCGGAAAACTCTTGTATGGCACATTTGGTGGAAAGCTTGTACTCGCTATGAAGGGGCGCTTTCATTATTATGAAGGATATGGGATGCGAGATATCACATTCCCAATTCGTGTATTCAAATCGCTTGGAATTGAGATGCTCTTTGTATCGAATGCATGCGGAGCATTGAATCCTGCATATAAAGCAAGCGATATTATGATTATTGATGACCATATCAATTTACTTGGAGGCAATCCATTGATCGGACAAAATCTGTCGGCTTTCGGTCCACGATTTCCCGACATGAGCAGACCTTATGATTCTTCATTGATTGACCTCACATTCAAAAAAGCCGAAGCATTGAATATAGCTCTTCATAAAGGAGTTTATGTCGCTGTAAGTGGTCCCAATCTCGAAACTAGAGCTGAATATAAGTTCCTACGCATCATAGGGGGCGATGTTGTAGGCATGAGTACTGTTCCAGAGGTGATTGTTGCAAGGCACATGAATATGCGTGTTGCAGGATTTTCCATCATAACTGATGAGGGATATCACGAAGATCTCGGCTATGTGTATTTGGAAGATGTTATCAAAGCAGCAGAAAAAGCAGAGCCCGATTTGGCAAAGCTCATCGAATCGGTGATTGCAGCCGTATAATCATTCGTCTTTCTTGCCTAGAGCATGCATCACTTTTTTTGCTTGTGCTATTCCAATGCATGCTATGATATCAATTTTGCTTGCTTCTTTCACATGTTTCACCGATCCAAACTTTACGAGAAGTTTTTGAGCCGTTTTCTCCCCTATTCCTTCGATCTCCGTCAATTCTGTTGAGAATGTTCGTTTATCCCTCAATGTCCTATGATAGGTAATAGCAAAACGATGTGCTTCATCACGAATTGCTTGTAGTAATCTGAGTCCAGTAGAAGTGCGGGGCAAAAGCATCGTATCTGATTGTCCGGGCAAGACAATTTCTTCCAAACGTTTAGCCAGACCAATGACCGGTATGGATTTCATGTACTCGAGACCGGAAATCACTTCCATCGCTGCGGATAACTGCCCCTTACCTCCATCTATGACTATCAAATCCGGCAAAGTCATGAGATCTTCCGGAGCTTTGTCATATCGTCGCCGAATCACTTCCTTCATGGCTGCGAAATCATCATTCCCTTCGAATGACCCCAATTTGAATTTTCGATAATCGCTTTTTTTAGGTTTGCCATCCAAAAACACCACCATTGATGACACATAATCAGATCCCTGAATATGCGAATTATCGAAACATTCAATGCGCCTCGGTGCTTTTTCCAATCGTAAATCTTGTTGAAGGATTGCAATCCCTCTTGGCAGTGCTTGATCCCGTGATGCTCTCTGCAGATGCAATTCACGCACCAGAAAAGCAGCATTAGTCTCGGCCATCGAAATCACTTTTTTCTTATCACCGATTTTTGGTATGAGAATGTCCAAAGAAGAACCCTTTTTCTCTCTCAACCAATCCAAATCATAATCAGCATCTTCGATTTCGATGGGAAGAAGAATTTCAGTTGGATAAGAATCAGTATCCAGATAATACCGTTCCAGAGCCACGCGGAGCAATTCTTTCACTTCCCTTCCGCTTGCTTGAGCTATAAAATAATGTCGTTTTCCGACCATTTTCCCATCGCGGATATTCAGAACCACAATACATGCATCATCATCGATGATGGAGATCGCAAAAATATCTCGATCGATCAAATCACTTGAAATCACTTTTTGCTTGGACACATATTCACGTAAGTGATGCAGTCTATTACGAATGGCCGCTGCTTCTTCAAAACGCATTTCTTCAGCAAAAACATTCATGCGATCCTCCATCATGCGTTCCACATCTCTCGTCTTGCCATTCAGAATTTGTATTGCCTGTTTAATATGAACGGCATATTCCTCTTTGGATTCATAACCAACACATGGGCCATTACATTTTTTGATATGGTAATCCAAACAGACTTTGTATTTCCCTGCTGAAATAGTCTGATGCGTCAATGGTAAATCGCAGCTACGCAGTGGAAAAATCGATCGCAATGTTCGGAGCAAATGATAGAGATATTTTCCATCCGTATATGGACCGAAATATGTGCTTCCATCACGAATGATGGTTCGCGTAGAAAATATCCGAGGAAACTCTTCATTCGTTATGCGGATCGATGGATATGTTTTGTCATCTTTGAGAAGAATATTGTATTTCGGACGATGTTGCTTGATCAGATTGTTTTCAAGAAGCAAAGCTTCTGTTTCTGTATCGGTCACGATGATTTCAACATCATCGATATATCGAATGAGCGCCTTTGTCTTGGCATCCATCGGTCTATCTTGAAAATATGAACGAACTCTATTGCGAAGATTCTTTGCTTTGCCCACATAAATAATAGTATCAGAGGCATTCTTATAGATATAAATGCCCGGTTTTGAAGGCAATCCTCCCACCTTTTTCATCAACAGAGAATGGGAATCATCTTCATTATTCAATGAGGTTTGCTCATCTATGGACATAAAATTCACGAGGGTGGAAAAACAATCCTATGCAAAATAGGGGCATAGTCGTAATTTTGGGAGGACCAAAGAGGCAAATCCTCCGATTGCAAGTCTGCAATGTTAAGAAAGTTTTCTCACACCTCGAAGCTATCATGTCAAGAACACAGCTAGATCTCAATCAATCAGTCTATTCTGAACTTGAAGTAAATACCGCTACTGCAAAAGAAGTCGGCTTAACCCCCGATGAGTATTCACTCATCTGTCAGAAATTGGGCCGTACACCATCATATACGGAATTGGGTGTGTATTCCGTGATGTGGAGTGAACATTGCTCATATAAGAATTCCATTCTTCAATTGAAAACATTGCCACGTGCCGGTGGACGGATGTTGGTTGAAGCAGGTGAAGAAAATGCAGGATTGATCGATATAGGTCACGGCTATGCAATTGCATTCAAAATTGAAAGCCATAATCATCCATCGGCAGTTGAACCTTTTCAGGGTGCCGCAACGGGAGTTGGCGGAATTTTGCGTGATATTTTCACGATGGGTGCAAGACCAATTGCAGCTTTGAATTCACTCCGTTTTGGTGAATTGGACTCACCACGCACTCAATATTTGGTGAAAGGCGTGGTACATGGAATCGGCCATTATGGCAATTGCTTTGGCGTTCCTACCGTGGGTGGCGAAGTGTATTTTGATCATTGCTATACGGATAATCCCCTCGTTAATGCAATGGCAGTAGGAATAGTTAAAGTTGGAGAAACTTGCTCCGCGATCTCAGAAGGTAAAGGCAATAGCGTGATGATCATGGGTAGTTCTACCGGACGAGACGGTATTCATGGTGCATCGCTTCTGGCTTCACGGGAATTTGACGAAAAAACCGAAGACATGCGTCCAACGGTGCAGGTCGGAGATCCATTTGCCGAAAAATTATTGCTTGAAGCAACCTTGGAATTAATCAAAAGCGGTTGTGTTGTCGGCATGCAGGACATGGGAGCAGCAGGCATTTCATGTTCTACTGCAGAGATGAGTGCAAAAGGCAATGCAGGGATGGAGATCGATTTGGATCTCGTGCCTTTGCGAGAGCAAGACATGAGTGCTTATGAAATCATGCTTTCTGAATCACAAGAACGCATGCTTGTGATAGTTGAGCAAGGAAAGGAACATATAGCTGAAGAAATCTGCAAGAAATGGGATGTTCCTATTTCGCGCATTGGTGAAGTGACCGAAGATGGTTTTATCCATGTATTCAGACATGGTAAAAAAGTAGCAGAATTACCAGCGCAAACTCTCGTCCTTGGTGGTGATGCACCGGTTTATGTACGCGAGAAAATAGTACCTGCATATTTGTCCAACAGCAACATTGTACCTGAACTCACAATCAAATCCGAAGAGCATGCATCATTGATTATTGCTTTGCTTTCACAAAGCACGATCACAAATAAACGATGGATTTTTGAGCAATATGATTCACAAGTACGAACAAACACTGTCACAATCAAAGGTGATGCTCCGATTTTGAGGATCAAGGAAATCAATGATTTTGGCATTGCGGTCAGCACCGATTGCAATAGCCGATATGTCTATCTTGACCCATACAAAGGCGGAATGATGGCCGTGGCCGAAGCGGCTCGCAATGTGGCTTGCGTTGGCGCCGAGCCAGTTGCAATCACGAATTGTTTGAACTTCGGCAATCCTTATGACCCTGAAGTCTATTGGCAGTTTTCTGAAGCCATTCGCGGAATGGGAGATGCCTGCAGAGCTTTCAATACTCCGGTTACAGGCGGAAATGTGAGCTTTCACAATGAATCGCAAAAGCATGCGATTTTCCCAACCCCGACAATCGGCATGCTTGGCCTCATTCCAGACCTTAAGCAAACTGTAGGTGCAGGTTTCACTGAATCTGAAGCAATCATCGCTTTGCTCGGCTGGCAAGAAGGCGGCTTGGAAGGTTCTGAATTACTCAAAATGAAAACCGGCAAGATTGCGGGAGAAGCCCCTGCCTTTTCTCTTGATCGTGAAGTTGCATTGCAGAAAGCAATCATTGAATTGATCAGAAGCGGCAAAGTGCTAAGTGCCCATGATTGTGCAGAAGGTGGCATTGCAATTGCGATTGCTGAATCATCCATTGCGCGAGGCATCGGTGCTGAATTGACATTCCCATTTGAAGAAACAGCTGAAGAATTATTCGGAGAGGGGCAAAACAGAATTGTTGTTTCACTGAAGAAGAACATGCTTGAAGCAGCACAAGGCATTGCCGAAGCACATGGCATTCCACTACATGTGATTGGTAAAACCGGTGGTGATCAAATCAAAGGAACAACATTTTCTATTGCTGTTGAAGATGCACATTCAGCATATATGAATTCGCTTTCTGCATTGCTTTCCTAAATCATTCTTCACGATTGATGATCATTGCTCCAGCTCTTCCTGCCGTGGATGAGATGACTTCTTGAATGAATGCATCGCATTGTGATTCAGGTATGCGTGCGATGAACTCGACTGCATCTCGATATTCAGAATCGGAATTAATGGCATAAGCCTCGATGATTCTGCGAATGATTGCAACATCTTCATAGATGCACATGATGCGAATGTCTTTGGATGAATAAATTGGAATTTTTACGCAAAACTCAAGAACCATACCGGCAGCCTCGGAATATGCCCTGGCCAAACCACCGATGCCCAATTTGGTTCCACCATAATAGCGAGTGACCACCATCAATATATCAGAAACATCATATTTGTTCAGTACAAACAATATTGGTTTTCCTGCAGAACCGGATGGTTCGCCATCATCGGACGTTCTAAATTCAAGTCCACCCTTTCCGATTCTATAGGCAAAACAATTATGTGTTGCATCCCAAAACTCAGAACGCAACCCTTCCAATTCCTTCTGTGCTTGTTCTTTTGAAGTCACAGGAATTGCAGTCGCAATAAATTCAGAGCCACGCACCTTGATAGATGCTCGCTCACGCTGTTGAATGGTCAAATAAAAATCGTTTGTTTCCAGGTTCATCTTTCTAAAGGGTTATAACCAATGAAGATTGGCATTGTGTGTTATCCTACCTATGGCGGAAGTGGTGTTGTTGCCACAGAACTCGGCATAAAATTGGCCAAGTGCGGTCACGAAGTACATTTCATCACATATGCGCAACCTATGCGGCTTGATCGTTTTCAAGACAATATCTTTTATCATGAAGTGGAACAACCGCATTATCCACTCTTTGAATTTCCTTTATATTCTTTGGCTCTTGCAGGAAAAATCATCGATGTGATCAAATATGAACAACTCGATATGCTACATGTTCACTATGCCATTCCGCATGCAATAAGTGGATTTCTTGCAAAGGAAATCGTAAAAGAAGATCGCCATGTTGCGCTTGTGACAACATTGCACGGAACAGACATCACATTGATTGGTTTGGAGCCCACATTTTTACCACTCGTGAAATTCTCACTTGATCAATCCGATGCTGTGACAGCTGTTTCCAAATTTCTTGCTGATAAAACAAGTACGGGGTTCAAAACCAATCATGAGCCTATCGTCATCCCAAATTTCGTTGACACCAATGTGTATCATCGAATGGAATCTACAAAGATACGGTGTCAGATCGCACCGAATGATGAGAAAATTTTGATTCATGTTTCAAATTTTCGTCCTGTGAAACGCGTTGTGGATACCATTCACATTGCCCATGAAGTATTGAAAACCAACCCAATCAAGCTGGTATTGGTTGGTGATGGACCCGACAGAGCAGAAGCAGAGCGGGTTTCTAGGGAACTTGGGATTCATGAGCATGTACGTTTTCTTGGGAAACAAAATGCATTGCCCGAGATTTTGTCCATCGCGGATATTTTCCTCATGCCCAGTCAATCAGAAAGTTTCGGTCTTGCTGCGCTCGAAGCAATGGCATGTGGCGTGCCGGTGATCGGCACTAATCTTGGCGGAATTCCAGAAGTGATAACCCATAGCGAAAATGGTTTCATTGCTGAATTGGGCGATATCAAGCGCATGGCAAAATATGTATTGGAATTACTGAATAATCCGAAGAAATGGGCTGAGTTCAGTAAGAAAGCAAGACAAAGAGCCGTTGAAGAATTTGATATTTCATTGATTGTCCCCAAATATGAAGCATTATATCAATCATTGTTGAAATCCTGATGTGCGGTCGCTATACATTATTCGGAAATTGGAAATCGGCTCTTCCACCCGATATAATCTTTGATGAACTCATTGAGTTTCAAGATATCGTCGATAATTACAATGTGACGCCATTACATACGATGCCTATTTTGAAAGCAGTGAATCATGACATTCATGCAACCGCAATGAGATGGGGCTTCGTGCCTGCATGGTCAAAAGAATCAGCGCCACAAGGAATGATCAATGCCCGATCCGAAACAGTATCTGAGAAACCTAGTTTTCGACATGCATTCAAACAACGCAGATGCCTCATTCCCATGAATGGATTTTATGAATGGGCATCTTCCCCTTATGGCAAGAAACAACCTGTTTATTGCTCATCTTCTCAAGGAGAACTGTTGTTTGCAGCAGGTATTTGGGAGCATTGGTCATCTCCGGACAAGAGCATATCATTCGATTCATTTGCCATCATAACCGTTCCTGCAAATTCCGTCATGCGTGCATTTCATGAACGCATGCCTGCTTTCATAAACAAAGACAGTTTTCAATCTTGGCTTTTTGATTCCGAACATGCTGCCGGGTTATTATTGCCCAGACCGAATTCCGATTGCAGGGCTATATATGTGGGAACAGGTGTCAATAATGCACGAATGAATAATCCGGAACTTATCCTTGAATGCCTACCAATTATAAAAAGCAATGAGATAATACCTTCAAAACCCCCATCGGGAGGCATAAATCGTCGAAATTCCAATGATAATTCCGAACAAGGAGCACTTTTTTAAGCTATTACATCAGCAACTGCTTTGTGTTGTTACACATAAACCCTAACTTTGCCAACTCATGCACCTGGTCTGTTTATAGGAAGAGAAATGTCATCATCCAGAAATTATGCCGTCATACTCGGAGTCTCAAGCGGCTTCGGAAAAGCCACAGCGTTGGCATTGGCAAAACAAGGATATAATATTGTCGGAGTTCACTTGGACAGAGCGGCCGGTTTGGCTGCTGTCGATGAACTAAAAAATTCTCTCAATGCCATGGGTGTGGACACACATTTTTACAATGTGAATGCTGCCGATGCGGATAGAAGAAATGAAATCGTTTCTGCATTGACAGCTGAGATTGCTCAATATCCCGGGGCAACGGTCAAAGTTTTGCTGCACTCACTTGCTTTTGGCAGTTTGATTCCACTCGTTGGTAATAAAGACACCAAGGTTTGTTCACAAAAGCAATTGGAGATGACCATGGATGTCATGGCCAATAGTATAGTGTACTGGGCGCAATCTATTATGGCAGCCGGCCTCTTCACGAGAGGCGCAAGAATCATAGGTCTCACTTCTGCAGGAAGTAGTCGTGTACTCCCAATGTACGGCGCAGTTGCTGCCGCAAAGGCAGCAATGGAATCATATATTCGCCAAATGGCTTTGGAATTGGCAGAATTTGGAATCACAGCAAATTCAATCCGAGCCGGTGTAACATATACACCAGCTTTGGATAAGATTCCGGGCAGTGATACCATCATCAAAAATGCATATATGCGTAATCCCTATCATCGTTTGACACAACCTGAAGACATCGCAAAGGTCATATCAGTGCTTGTGAAGCCTGAATGTGATTGGGTGAATGGAACAATACTGGGAGTTGATGGTGGCGAAGATTCCATCGACCTCACCTGGTGGACACCCGAAGAATCGAAAGGATAAATCAACTTTCAAAGGACCGCAACATGCGGTCTTTTTTTTGTCCGGAATGCACTATTTTGTCGCAATATCCTGATTAATGTTTCAGTTCAGAGAACATTATATGCAACAAGAACAATCATTCAAACGAGATCTCGGTTTATTTGATTCGACGATGATCGTAATCGGATCCATGATCGGATCAGGCATTTTTATTGTCAGTGCCGATATTTCACGAACATTGGGTGGTGGTGGCTGGGTATTGCTTGTTTGGGCTCTGACCGGTGTGTTCACACTCATTGCAGCATTGAGCTATGGAGAACTGGCAGGAATGATGCCGAAAGCAGGTGGACAATATGTGTATTTGCGCGAGGCATATAATCCATTCATCGCATTCTTGTACGGGTGGACTTTATTCTCTGTTATTCAAACAGGTACAATTGCAGCTGTTGCCGTTGCATTCGCAAAATATACAGGCATATTCATTCCATTTGTGAGTGAAAACAATATCCTTGTCTCAATCGGATCATTTCATGTTTCTGGTGCTCAATTCTTGGCTATTGCAAGTATTTGGATATTAACCGGAATCAATCTTCGTGGAGTTCGAGAAGGCAAAATCATTCAAAATGTATTTACATTTTCAAAAACATGCGCATTGATTATACTGATCGGTTTGGGTTTGTTTTCTGCGGGAGATTCCAGCACATGGACAAATAATCTGTCTACATTTTGGGATGCTGAACAAGTATTGAATGATGGCTCTGTGATTGACCTTAGTGGCGCAATGCTTATTGCCATGTTCGGAACTGCAATGGTAGGTTCAATTTTCTCGAGCGATGCCTGGAATAATATCACATTCACAGCAGGCGAAGTTCGCGATCCCTCAAAAAACATCCCCTTGAGTTTGGCATTTGGAACAGGCATAGTCACACTCTTGTATATCCTCGCAAACATAGCATATATGCATGTTCTACCTGTTATTGGTTTCCCGGAAGGAAGCGATGTGATAGCAAGAGGAATGCAATTTGCCGTGAGTGATCGTGTCGGAGCAGCAGCTGCTGAAATCATTTTTGGTGCAAGCGGTGCCGCAATCATGGCCGGGCTGATCATGATCTCGACCTTTGGATGCAATAATGGCATTGTACTATCCGGTGCAAGAGCATATTTTGCAATGGCCAAGGATGGTCTGTTTTTCAATAAAGCAGGTGATTTGAATGCAAACGGAGTACCCGGAAAAGCACTGATCATTCAGGCAATTTGGGCTTCATTATTATGTCTCTCCGGAACATATGGCGCATTGTTGGATTATGTTGTCACAGCAGTATTGATATTTTACATTCTTACAATCTTTGGAATATTCCGCTTGAGGGCGATGAAACCAAATGTGGAGAGACCTTATAAAGCATTAGGATATCCCATTCTACCAGCAATTTATATCGCCTTTGCAGGGGCAATCATCATAGATCTGTTATTGTTCAAGCCGGACACCACTTTACCGGGAGTACTTCTTGTTCTAACAGGTATTCCACTCTATGCATTCATGAAGAAAAAGCAGTCTTAATCACCTTACTATCCAAATCGTGCATAATTCAGAAATTATTCGGCTCATACAAATCGCCCTAAATGAGGATATCAGAACCGGCGATGTTACTGCGGAAAGCGTTTTCCCGGAAATAGGCACTTGGTCACAAGGCGTATTCATTGCAAAACAATATGGCATACTATGCGGTTTGTCAGTAGCGCGAATGGTGTTCCAAATCATCAGTGATAATCGCATTACATGGACTCCGCAAATGAAAGATGGTGATATCATCGAGCCGGGCATGATATTGGTAAAACTTGATGGCGAAGCCAGAGATCTTCTATCCGGGGAACGCACAGCATTGAACTTCATGCAAAGAATGAGTGGTGTCGCAACAAAAACTGCAGAATATGTTCATGCCATAGAAGGAACGGGAGCAAAAATTCTTGATACGCGCAAAACAATTCCGGGGTGGAGAGAATTGGATAAATATGCTGTAAGAACCGGTGGAGGAAATAATCATCGCAAGGGATTATATGACATGGCAATGATCAAGGATAATCACATTGCAGCTGCCGGCGGTATTCGAGAGGCAATTCGTTTCTGCAAAGAATATATTCCCAAAGACATTCCGATTGAAGTTGAAGCAGATTCATTGCAGGACGTCATTGAGATTTTGGAATGCGGGAATGTGCAAAGAATACTCTTCGACAATTTCACTATTGAGCAAACAAAAGCGGCCGTGGCATTGGTCAATGGTTCAGTAGAAACTGAATCTTCAGGCAATATCACATTGCATACCATTCGTGACTATGCATTGACAGGCGTTGATTATATCTCAGTTGGGGCAATCACGCATTCAGCGCCTGCTTTAGACATTTCATTGGACATCCATTTGCGTGAATAATCATTTATAGGTGAATTGTCTCTTTCTTTTTCGAGGTTTCATGCGATCTTCGGGTCTACCGGGCAAGTCATATGTCTGCTCCCTCCCAAACACTTCATGCTCCGGATGCACCTGACCCAATACTCCGCCTATCCAAACAATAGATTCCGGATCCCCCTTATCGAATCGCACAACAATTGTATCACAAGAATTCTTTGCAGCGCCTTCAGGAACTCCACGTTCACTCAATAGAAAATACAAACTCTTAGCTTGGCCTATTGCAATGATGGAAGATATCGTATCATTGTTTATAATGACCGAGATTGTTCTTCCGCTGAGTTGCTGAGCTCTATTCGGACGCACAGTGTCATCTTTTGTCAATGTGAAGGCCGACCCAAGAGCATCTATCCGCCGGAGTGATCGCTTCTTCATTATCAATGAAATGGAATCGGCATTCATCATTGTAGAGTCCACCCAGATCATCGGTTTGCCTTCCAATCTCAATGTATCATTGTCAGGCTTGAAGCGCGCCATTGAGCAGCTTGCCGCCATGGAAGCTCTATTGATCTCAACATTATGTTTTGCAACATATGCATTTCCCTCTGAGGGCATTGTTTCAAGCGTATCAGCCACAATAGTCATTGTGTCATAAGCACGCCTTTGTTTGATGATAAATGAGTCTTTTGCAATAATACCTGTTTTTGAACCACCGTTTTTTGATTGCACGCTCGACTTTGTTGAGTCTAAAACCATCGTACTGTCAATCAGAAATAGAATTGGTTTTCCTGTAATGCGCGTCAATCCCTCTGCCGGAATGCTCTCGGCAAAAGCCCCTTCAATGATGGCAGGATTTTTTTTACCGAGCAATATCACACGACCAAATGCCAAACTTCTTCTTGATTCCCTGTCATAATGCGCCGAATCGGCATAGATCATCGTTGAATCATCCTCAACCGAAACATTGCCAAAAAAACGAGCTACATATGTCTCAGTGGAATAATCTCCATACAATGCCTGAACAGTACGACCTCTGTCCATGACTTTTACTCCGCCTCTTCCACGAGCCAAACGAGTGATGCCATCATATGATCCGGAAGGCATTGCAAGCGTCATTGTTCCCTGCTTTACTATGACATTGCCGGACATCTCTACGGAATTTCCATTCATGTTCCAAAGAGCATAATCACATTTGACCAAAACATTTCCTTGGGACAATGATACATTTCCACGCAATTGACGGATTGGTCCGGTAGGGCTTTCTGAACCCGACAATACATCGGCATGATGCAATACGATTGGATCTCGTAGGATTGCAAAGGCAAAGTCCACAGGGATTATCCACAGCATAAGGACAATGAAAGCAAAACTAAATCGTTGATGTGCGCCGAATTGTAACATAAGTTGGATAAACAGGGGAAAAATTGTGGATAAACCCGATCAAAACAAAGTTAGGGCTTTTTCACGTATGCTATTATGTGGAAAACGCAAAGACATGCAAAAGAGCGACACTTTGTATTTTTGTCATGCATAATCGGGAAACCTGAGACCAATTCCTCACACTTGAATAATCATGTATCTATCGTCAGTTGACATCATAGGCTTTAAGTCATTTGCACAAAAAACCTCTCTCAGTTTTGAGGGTGGATTATCAGCCATTGTCGGGCCGAATGGCTGCGGGAAAACAAATATCGTCGATGCCATTCGCTGGGCACTCGGCGAACAAAAAACTTCCGTGCTTCGATCCGATAATATGGAGAATGTCATTTTCAATGGCACGCGAACTCGTCGCCCTGTTGGCTTGGCTGAGGTTTCACTCACCATTCAAAACAATAGAGCGATTCTCCCAACGGAATATTCGGAAGTGACACTCACCAGAAGATTATATCGGAATGGTGATAGTCAGTATTTTCTGAACAAGACACAATGTCGTTTGCGCGACATCATTGATCTCTTCATGGACACCGGAATGGGTGCTGATGCATATTCGGTGATCGAGCTCAAAATGATTGAGAAAATACTGAGTGATCGAACAGATGATCGCAGACATTTATTCGAAGAAGCTGCCGGCGTCACAAAATACAAAGCTCGGCGCAAGGAAACCAGACGCAGAATTGAGTCCATCAAAGCTGATGTTGAGCGTGTTCAGGATATCATGCGCGAAGTACAAAAAACTGTGTACACCTTGCAAAGACAAGCGGAAAAAGCAAGTCTTCATGCAGAGATCACCGATGAATTGCGTCGCACTGAAGCATGGATTCTACATCACGATTTTGTAAAAATCAATGCGATGCTTGTCGAGAAAAAGGCAGAGCTTATTCCTCTTCAAGAAGAAAAAGTAACACTTGAGAAACAATTGGCAGAAGCAGAACAAGCACGCACAGCGCTCGAAGCTGAAGCAGAGCTATTCGAAGCAGAAATGCGAGACTTGCAAAATCAATTGAATGATTCATCAAAGCATTTGGCCGCCATGTCTCAACATAAGGCCGTCACGATCGAACGCATCAAAGCATTCAATGAAGCCATTCAAAGAGCGGTGGAGCAATCCAAAGAATCAGAAGAGATTCGTATTGAAGCAATTTCTGGTTTACAGAAGGCAAAAGAACGCCATACAGAATTGAAATCGCAATGCGAGACAATCGAAAAAGAAGTGGATACGAATAAGCAATCTCGTGAGTCAGTACGAAACAAAGCTCAAGAATTGCGCAATGAAGCTCGACAATTTGATGAAGCACTCGCCATTCTGGATAAGACCATAGCGGAAAGAAGATCAGCTTCTGATCGCGCTTCCGAACGCATCGCCGGAATTGAGCGAAGAATTGCTGAAACGGAAGGCGAGACCTCCGGAACAAAGCAATCACTACAGTCTATCCTTACAGACATAGCATCCAAAGAGAAAGATAGAGAACGCTTCTTGCATACTTTGAGAGAGGCAGAAATCTCGCTTCAAAGTGCGCAAGAACAAAGTGCTGAATTACAATTCAAGATTGGTACATTACAAGAGACCATTGCTGATAAGCAAAATCAGAAGGGTCGTTTGACTGCATCCTTGGAATTCTTGGCCAATCTTGTCGAAACAAATGAAAGTGCCGTTCATCTCACAAGTTCCAAATCCTGGTCCCCTGCATCAGGCAAGATCACATTGGCTGAAATTGTCAATGCTGAAGATGCCATAAGCATAGCAATCGATGCTGCACTTGGCGATGCCGGTGCATATTTTGTTGTCAATACTTTTGACGAAGCACAATCCGGATGCGCCGAATTGGAACGCTCTTCAAAAGGAAAAGCCTCATTCCTCTGCAAGGAATTCATACCAACATGCGCATCACCCGGTTCTGCACCATCGCAGAAAGGCGTGATTGGCTGGGCAAGTGAGATAGTAAGCGTCGATGATGCAATTCGCAGTGCCTTGCGTTTGATACTAGGCAATACATTGATTGTGGAGAATGCAGAAATTGCATTGGCATTACGCAAAAGCAATGAAAACTGCACATGTATAACGCTTCGAGGCGAAATCTATGGTTCAGAAGGCATAATCAGAGGTGGCTCCATATCTTCATCCGAAGGTAAACGCATTGGAAGAAGAGAGCAAATCGCCAAACAAGAAAAAGCACTCGAACAATTGTCTCGCGAGATTGCTCAATTGACTTCAGACATTGCCACAGCTAAAGCCACAAATGAGGCAATAGACATCAAGCAATTGACTGAGCTTATGCGCAAAGCTGAATTTGAAAAGAATTCCTTCGAACAAGGCATCGCTCAGCTTGGATATCGCAAAGAAGCATTGGAATCTGCAAGGCACAAACAAAATGAAACATTGCAAGCACTCCTTAATGAATTAAATGAATTCAAAGGGAGCACATCTACATTAACCGAAGCAATGGACGATGTCAATAGCAAACGTTCCGAGGCAGACCAATCAAAGAAATCCATTCTGGATCGTATCCAAGAAACTGATAATGCGCTTATCAATGCAGAAAATCTCTTCAGGCAAGCCGAAATTACCTTGGTGCAAAAGAGAGGCGAAGAGCGGTCAGTCATGGCTGAAATTCGAAGACTCGAAGAAGTGATTTCGCAAAAAGCAGAGCATTTGGAATACCTCAAAGCCGAACAGGAACGCGCAGGAAATGAACGCACTGTGCTTGAATCTTCCATGAATGCAGTTGCTACGGATTTGACTCAAGAAGAAGAACGTGTTCAATCTCTGCAGCAAGCTATTGCGCAAAGAGAAGATAAGGCCAGAGATTTCAAAGAACGCAGACATCTTGTTCGAACAACCGAAGCGGACATTCGAAGTGCTGAACATTCAATCACAGAGAAAGTGCATGCAACAGAATTAAGCTTGCAACAATCTCAAATTGAATTCAAACGCATTCTAGAAAAAGTATCCGAGCAATATCCTGATGTTGATTTGGGAAGTATTCCTGAATCTTGGAATTTACCTGAAGACTTCGACGAATTAATCGAAAAAGAAAAAGCAAGAAAACTTTCCAATAGATTGCAAAGTCTCGGCAATGTGAATTTTCTCGCACTCGAGGAATATGAAAAAGAACATGAACGTTTGGAGTTTCTCAAACATCAGCTTGCGGATCTTTCACAGGCAGAGGAATCCCTCCAAGCAACCATGGATGAGATAAATCAAACAGCTCAACAGCGTTTTAATGAGACATTCGAGAAAATCAGAGGTCATTTCAAAGATCTTTTTGCAACGCTGTTCAGCGGTCGAGGCGAAGCTGAGATTCATTTGGGCGCGGGAGATCCACTCGAATGTTCAATTGAGATCACTGCAAAACCCCCCGGTAAAAGACCACAGTCCATAGAGTTGTTGTCTGCCGGAGAAAAAACTCTCACAGCCATCGCATTGCTCTTTGCGATTTACCTTGTGAAACCAAGTCCATTTTGTATTTTGGATGAGGTTGATGCACCTCTTGATGATGCGAATATCGATCGGTATTTGCAGCTCATCAAAAGTTTCAACGAGAAAACTCAATTTCTCATGATCACACATAATAAAAAAACAATGGAAGCAGCCGATACATTGTATGGTGTGACTCAAGAAGAAGAAGGAGTTTCCAAAGTTGTCTCTGTGCGTCTAACCGGAACTTGATTTCCCTTTTCACATATACATGACAAATGCCATGAAATGTTTCCTATCAGCTTTATTCATCATATGCTTTTCATGCATGGTGAATGTTACACCAATCAAAGCTCAATTTGAAGAGGACTTGCCTCAGATAACAACTGAAGACACGCTTAAAGCTTCGATAAGAACTGTATGGAAAGGCATCAAGCGGGCTTTCAATGAATTGGGCACCTTCTCCGATCCTTCAACACGGGATCCCAAAATGGATGAAAAAACAGGATTGTATCGTGGATTCATTCGTTCTGACTTCAGAGTGTTTGCCAGTGGTTCGGATACAACTGTTGAAGTACTCGAGCGTTATGGAAGACTACCCGTGATTCGAGGTGGTACATGGAAAGCCGGACGCGTGAAATATGAATTCAAGCTTCGTGAATTGGCGGAAGATCTCACATATGTTGCGCTGGTTTGCGGAATTTCCGGATATGAAGAAGGCGTAACGAATGAGGTCCATTTTTGGAATTCCAATGGCATTCTGGACAAAGAAATGTTGCAGCTGCTCAGAAAACTAGTTCTCGATCCGGAAACGGAGAATTTCAAAGAAAATCGAATGAAATAAATGAGCCCCTTATGGGGCTTTTTTTATGGCTTGCAATACATCATGAATAAACGATTGTTCACGATCCCCATTGATTGATAAGCACCAACTCGATGATTAAATATCGGGGATGACACATAATCAGCCATCATTCCTGCAAATGTGAAACTGTCACTCATTCTCTGCATCATCAAAGCGGAAGACGTTGCATAAGCGAATGTTCCTGTTTCCGGGGCTTTTGCATAAGGCCTTTGAATGTCAAGGGCGTTTTTTTGCATGAATTTTTGTCCATTGACGATCATGAAAGGATCTTGCTGAGAGTCTCCAAGTGCATATACTTCCTTACCATCATGGGTAAAGCGTATCATGCCGATATTGATTCCTGCATCATACTCAGCTGTATTCATCACCATGAAATTCATTCCTGCTTTGCTTGCAATCAATCCCATCAATGCATCGGAAGGGTGCAAAGCGATATTATCAATTCGGTCATAACCCGAGGTTTCAAGAGGTTGTACAAAGTCCGGCGAATAGAGGAAACCACTCATCCTCGTTCCCATGCCATAGGAACATGCGAAGGCAGTACCCATTAGATTGACTTGTGCATGCTGCAGAAATGGTGCCGACAGCAATTGTTCGGTATTTTTGAAGACTCTCCAAATCTCACCTTGTTTCCCTGCATGAATCATGGAATTATCAACCAAGAAACCAGCTATGATGCATTCATCATATCGTCCTATCTCTTCTTCATTCAACATCATGACCAAACTTGTTACATTCTTTGACACATAGACCCAATTGCTTGCATCAAAACTCAAGTGGACATCACCGACACGATTCAGCAATACATGCGAAACTGTTTCATTGTCCTTTAGAATATGCAATATTTCACTTTGACCATCTATCACAGAATATGCAAACACCCCATTTCGAGAAAAAGACAATGTTCCGGGTCTTCCAGCACCTAATGTGATCATCGTATCATCAATATGAATAGACCATATGCCATTTCGAAGCATTGCATAAGCATGACGATCCCCCATGGGCGAAAATTTTGGCTGATTCAAAGAGTCAGCATCAATTCCCTTTTTGCCATCAATGATCATCGAATATCGTCTGCTAAATGTCGATGTAATTGCCCACCAATGCCCTGTAGTATCCTGCCCCATTGCTACCAGCGGCTCGGAACCATCAAGCAATTGCTCTGAATAACACTTATTTTGAGCATCACTTGAACAATAAGCCAAGAAGAGCATTGCTATGAAGTATTCACTTAGAATTCGTAGTTTCATGAAATATGTTTGATTACGGGCATTAAAAAAGGATGATTTATTTCATCTCGGACATACATCTCGGTCTTGGAACGCTTATTCAACAATCTGAGCGAGAAAAGGCATTCATTGATTTTTTACGGTCGATCGAGCATGATTGTGAATCGCTCTACATAATTGGTGATTTATTTGATTTTTGGTTTGAATACGGGACAGTTATTCCTAAGCAATTTTACCAAACGCTTGCTGAACTCAAGCATTGGACAGACAATGGGAAATCCATTACTTATCTCATGGGAAATCACGATTTCGGCCATGTGAGTTTTTTCAAAGAAGAGTTCGGCATCACTGTTCATGAGGATGATGTTACATGCACCATTCATGGAAAATCTTTTTACTTGTCACATGGGGATGGCAAAGCATACAATGATACCGGATATCTTATACTCAAGAGAATACTTCGCAATCCATTCAGCAAATTTCTTTTCCGATTGATTCATCCCGATATTGGCGTCGGTATTGCATCATGGGCATCCAAAGGAAGTAGAATTCATACAGATGCCAAAGAATTCGGCGAACAATCCATAGGCGATGGATTGAGGGATTTTGCTGAAAAGAAAATACGTGAGTCAGGTTTTGATTTTGTGATCATGGGGCATAAACATAAAGCCGAGATTATCTCATTTGATGCGGGGATCTATATGAATCTTGGTCATTGGCTTTCATTTCCTGCGACTTATGCCACATTTGACGGATATAATCTCGAATTGCATTCCACCAAGTAATCACTTCTTCGCAAAAGCATAATTTAGCATTTTGTACAATAATCTTGCGGTTGTGAGATCAGGATGATGTACTTTTTTTTCAGGTGCAAGTTCCACTATGTCAAAACCTATGATTTTCCTTCCGGATGCAATGATTTCGCGAAATATATCCAAAGTTTCTGCATACATGAAGCCATCAGGCTCAGGAGTGCCTGTTGAAGGCATTATTGATGGATCAAAATAATCCACGTCGAATGTGACATATACTTCCTTGGACAATGTCGCAACGACGGACTTTTGCCATTGTTTTCCATGTAATCCTCTTCTGATTGCAGAAGCATAAAATGTATTCACGCCTTTGGATTCAATGAATAAAGCTTCCTCTTTGCATAGAGCTCTGATGCCTACCTGAGTGATTGCTTTCGGATTCATGAATTCGCAAACTCTCGACATAAAACAAGCATGAGAATAGGGAGTGCCTTCATATGTATCGCGGAGATCAGAATGTGCATCAAAATGTAATACGGACATCTTCGGAAATTTCTTGTGATTAGCTTTGATAGGTGCCGTTGAGATGGTATGCTCACCGCCAAGTGTCACAACGAATTTTCCTTTGTCCAATAAATCAGACACCTGCTGTTCAATCAAATTCAGAGCTTTAGCATGTATTGCTTTGCCGAAAGCGATTGGTTTCAATGTGGCTATACCGATATCGAAACACAATTCCCTTTTGAATTCATCATCATAGAACTCAACATAAGCACTGGCATCCAATATTGCTTTGGGTCCTTTGCCTGCTCCTCCGCCATAACTCACCGTATGTTCATATGGAGCGGATACAATTGCCACAGCAGATGATTCAAGTTGTGAATGTTTTGACTCAATCGCCAAAAAATTAGCTGATTTTCCAAGAGTTTTCATATCTATGTCCAATAGTCGCATGATGTGAATAACACATAAAATTCGTGCTTTTCCATGAGTCTGAAAAACATAGTTTTGTATTGCCACAACAAAGGTGAACATTATATGAAAAAACACATACAATTTCTGCTTTACTCATTGATATTCATGGCTTTGGGAACTCAGCATATTTTATCACAAGCTGATTTGTCAACAGACATCAAAAGAGCCGGAGAAGCACTTCGCAGATACATGGAATCTGCTCATCCCACTCCCGATATTGGAATAGATATTCCAATGACTCCGATGATTCCGATGGTCACGAATTCGCTTACGAATCCAAGTTTTTTTGATGATGTGAATATGATCATCGCCGAAACGGATCAATTGCCCGTCCAAAATGAGTCATCAATTGCAGTCAATCCCACCAATCCCAAAAATCTCATTGGCTCTGCTGTTGATTATCGAGCAAGTTCCTCGGCTTGGGTATATTATTCGATGGATGGAGGAAGGACATGGAAAAATGTGAATCTCGGCAAACCTCCAAAAATGATGACTTCAAGCAATGATCCATCTGTTGCATTCAGTAGAGATGGCACCGGATATCTGGTTTATGGAGGGTTTGGAGACAGATCAAAAGCATCGCCGGAAAATGGCGTGTTTTTTTCACGTACAACAGATGGTGGCATCACATGGACAAAACATATTCCCGTGATTCAACATCTTGGTGATCAAACACCTGATTCATCATTTGAAGACAAATACTATATCATGGCCGACAATTCAATTACATCGCCTTTTGCCAATCGATTATACATACCCTGGAAAAGAGTCATCAATCGAGATTCCTCAACCCAAATCGTCAATGTATATTCCACTGACAGAGGCAATACATGGTCTGTGCCGGTTGCAGTCAGTGATCGCGTGCCGGGTATATCGGAAGATACCACTTTTGGACAAAGCTTTCCTTTGACAGTGACCGGTCCTGAAGGAGAAGTCTATACGGTGTGGAATTATGGACCGAAGTCAAGTATCGGATTTGCATCTTCAATGGATGGTGGCAATACATTCTCTGCACCACGGTTGATTCAAACATATCGTCCATTCGGCAAAGCAAAAGCACTGGATGAAGGCGTAAGGCATACCGTTAAAGGCGGAGTTCGGGCAGAAGCGTATCCATCGCTGACCTGTGATATAACAAATGGCCCGAGAAGAGGTTGGCTCTATTTGGCATGGTCTGCAGACAGCATTCCAAATGTATATGTTTCACGTTCAACAGACAAAGGAGCCACATGGTCCGCTCCGAAGATCGTGCATTCAACCGAAACCAATGATCAATTCTGGCACTGGATAGCAATTGACCCAATCAATGGTGATCTCGGCATCATGTATTTGGATTCCAGAGATGATCCAAACAATATCATCACAAATTGTTATGTGAGTTATTCCAGAGATGGTGGCAACACATGGATGGATCGTCGTGCCTCCGAAGCACAAAGCGATTTGAGAAATAATCCTTTTCGAAATAATGTGTTTGCAGGTGATTATAGCGGCTGTGCAATGTATGATGGCATCATCTATCCATCATGGGTGGACATGCGTAATGCCGGCATAAGCAAAGTCGATAATGACGCATATACGGCCATTGTGAACACTCGCATTCCTCAGCCGGCATATCCATTTACCGCAAGACCATCATCTGTGGACACCACATCAATACGTTTGTTTTGGAAAGCACCAAAAGCAAGAGTGTTCGATCAGCCATTGAATTCCCCTATTCGATTTCTTCTCACAAGAAATAATACCTTTCTTGCGGAATTGTCCGGCGACATCGAAACATTCAATGATACTTCAGTTATTGCATTCAGATCATATGTCTATGGCATTCGAGTTATAGCCGGCACAGATACAAGTGCCATGAAAGAAGCAAGGGGCATAGCCGGGGGTGCGAGATTACCGCAAATGCCAACTTTTGCTTCTTCAAGAACATTGGGTGAATCCAATATCATCGCTTTATCAATGAGAATCCCCTCATTCAGGGCGGACACCATAACGCCTTTCATCAATCCGAAGTCATTCGTGATATTCAGGGACGGAGCAAAGGTGAAGGAATATCCTATTTCAATACAGGATACAGGGGCAATTCGTACATTCAATGATACATTGCCGATTGAAGGTTGGTATGAATATTCATTCACCATCACTGATAAATCAACATATGAAAGTGCTCGAACGCCGATCAGACTTTTATTCGGCGGACCGGTTCAATCACAATTTTCCGAACATTTTGATGGCGATGAATTGAGAGCATATTATACCTCAGGTAGATTTTCCTCCAATTCTTCATTCTCTTTCAGTAAACCCAATGCTTTAACCGAATCACCGAATGGCCAATACAGCAGAAATGCACGTGACACATTCATGCTGATGCCGGTCAATACCATTCCCAATAGTCAGTATTTCATGCGATTTCAACATGCAGCCATCATTGATAAAACCGATTCAGCATTGGTGGAGATTTCTCAGGATTGGGGTAAGACATGGCAAATACTCGGGCAATATGACAAAACGCAATTCACTCCATGGATGGACAGCATCACCAATACCGATGATTGGAAGCCGGAGATTGTATCTTTCACTCCCGTTTCCGATACATCTCTATTTCGTTTTCGTTTCTTTTCCGGCCCTTCATTTCAAGAAGATGGCTGGTGGATAGATGATATCTCCATAGGCCTAACCACCGGTATTGCAGAAATTCGTCCAATGGATATATCGGTTTTTCCCCTTCCGGCTAAAGACTTTGTGACCATTGGACTGGAATTGTCCGGTGATATACAGTTGCAGCTCAATGATATCATGGGAAATGAAATTCCGAGTGAATCACTACAATTCGAGCATCATGATCATCATATCTTGATCGATGTTAAACAACTGCCTACCGGTGCATATTCGCTATCGCTTGCAAATGATGGAAAGAATATTGGAATTTTCCCCATTTTGATCCATAAATAGAGCTTTGAAGGATGCTTTGGAATTAAGGTGAATTTTGTATTTTTGACTCTCCACTCGCAGGAGTGGCGAAATGGCAGACGCGCTGGACTCAAAATCCAGTGGACCTTAAATCCGTGTGGGTTCGAGTCCCACCTCCTGCACTTATTACAAAATCCCAAAAGGTTGCGATTCCTTTTGGGTTTTTTATTACTGTTGGTTATTTATTAGTATGTTGTACGAAACAATTTGGTTTTGAATTACAATATTGTCGTGATTACAATATGAAAACCTACACTCGTATATTTGATTACTCCGATAAGCTGCTTTCCTATGATACAAGAGTAAAGATCGAAAAGCTTGCTCTATCTATTGCTATTTCTTTCTTTTTCATTCATTTACTTATCATAATTCTTGCATTTTTTGACTTCGTAAGTGTCAGGTCTTCATTTTTATTAAATCCTATTGCCGCAATTTATACACCCTTTTCTTTCATTCTGGTCTATGAAGTGTATTTACTGATCTTCTATATTCCTCATTCAATAACAATATATATCGGCAAACAATTTGAAATTATAACTTTAATTGTCATACGACGGATTTTCAAGGATATAGCTTCTCTTGATTTTACCAGTGATTGGTTTTACTCAAAGGGTGATTTACAATTCACTTATGACATTGTTACAACACTGATATTATTGCTTCTAATTTTCCTTTTCTACAAAAATTCGCATGCCTACTCAAAAGCCGGTTACAAAGTTTCAGGTACAAAGCTTGATCATAACTTACATTTGTTTATTCGGCTAAAGTTGGTTTTAGCTAGAATTTTAGTACCGACTATGTTTTTATTGGCTTTATTTGCATTCATCAATTGGTCTAGTAATGCCTTGAATGCGTATTCACAAAAAATGGAAGTGTTTGTTGAGCTTAATAATGTTTTCTTCGATGAGTTTTTTACCGCTTTGATCATAGTAGATGCACTTTTGCTTCTGTTGTCTTTATATTTTTCTGATAAGTTTCATGTCATTGTTCGAAACTCTGGATTTGTCATTTCTACAATTTTACTTAAGCTTTCGTTTTCAACAGACGGGATTATGAATAATTTACTTATTATTGGGTCTGTATTATTTGGGCTATCCATACTCTTGATTCACAATTTATACGATACAAATTTGGAAAGTAAGCAACTACAAGAATAATTTGTTCATCAACCTTTAGTTGTCGCAAACTTTACACCTAATTATCAAAGTACTTCCCTTAAGTCACTTCAAGACTTTTTTTTCCATTCATCATACATCGAACGCAATAATTGCACATCTTCCCATGCGGGTTTTTTCCAATTGGGATTGCGAAGCAAAGCGGCAGGATGATACGTGGCAAGCAATGAAACACCGTGATAGTTCATGAGTTTACCACGAATGTCTTGCATTTGATGTGTTTTTTTGAACAATGTGTTAACCGCAGTCAGTCCAAGCGCAAGAATAAATGCTGGTTTAATGAGTTCGATTTGTTTTTGTAAATATGGCTCGCATTGCGCTATTTCGTCCTTCTCGGGTCTTCTGTTTTCCGGTGGCCTGCACTTGATGATATTTGCGATATATACTTCATCCCTTGAGAGTTCTATGGCTTCAAGAATTTTTGTGAGCAATTTTCCTGCTGCACCAACAAAGGGCAATCCTTGTTCATCTTCATCGGCACCGGGTGCCTCCCCGATGATCATGATGTCAGCATTGGGATTTCCCGAACCAAACACAAAGGAATTGCGTGTGGCACCCAATCGACATTCCATACATGTGTGAATGCCTTCATACAATATTGGCAATGATTCTGAATGATTCCATTGGGGAGATATGCTCATGACTTGCGTCTCTTGCTGTGTTTGTGATTCATCAATTTGAGAGATTGATGAATTCGATTCAACAAATAATAGATGACCAAATTGTTCTTGTTGAACAAGATATCGTTCAAGGATTGAAAGATCCTTTTTCATGAGCATATACCGGAATCGTCAATGTAATTTTATTCCTTCTTCAAGCAATTCATTGACTTTGCCCATGGACTCTGCTTCAGCGTAAAAGCGAATGAGGGGTTCCGTTCCGGAGGCGCGAATAAGCAACCAACCATTGTCAACAAAAAACTTATAGCCATCTTTTGTGTTCGATCCGTTGACAGTGAATCTTCCAATCTTTACAGGACCTTTGGCGCATGCCGCAAGAATTGCTTTTTTTTGTTGCGGTGTAACATGAACATCTTTTCGCATATATCTATGCGGACCAAATTCCTCATCCAGTTCATCGCATAATTCACGAAGTGTTTTTTTGCAAGTGGCCATGAGCTCAATTAGCAATAATGCATTGAATATGCCATCACGTTCAGGTATATGCAGCATAGTACCAAGTCCGCCTGATTCTTCTCCACCCACAATGATCTTATCTTCATTCATATGTTTGGCAACATACTTGAATCCAACAGGAGTTTCTATGCATGGAATTGAATGCTTGGCACAATACTTTTCAACCATGGAAGTAACGGAAACGGTCTTGACCACTGATCCTCTTTTTTTCTTGACTTCCCAAACATACTTTAGAAGTAGCATGAATATTTTTTGAGAATCAACAAAATTCCCTTCATTGTCTGCTGCACCTAATCTATCCGCATCACCGTCTGTCGCAATACCTATATCATAAGTACCTGTTTTCATCAAATCGAGAAATTCATGAAGATTGTGAGGAATGGGCTCTGGGTGCTTCACTTCACCAAATGTGGGATTCACTTCAGCATGTATTTCGGTCACATTATTCAATACCTTTGGAAGAATATGTTGCCCGGCACCATACATTGCATCAAGTAAAACTGAATATCCTGAATCATTGATCAAATTGAGATCGATTTTCTTTCTCATATATCGCAAATAGGATTCTTGTGCATCGAATGGACGAATCATTCGTTCAAGAATATACTCATCAAGTGTTTTGGCCAGAGATTTTGGCACCTTGCTCCCGAGCTTTTCCAATTCTTTTTCTATCTCGGCTATCTCCTCCGGATATGCCGGACCACCGAAACGTCCTTTTACTTTGAACCCACTATAAATCGGAGGATTATGGCTTGCGGTGATGACAATCCCGAGAACAGAACCTTTTTGCTTTGTGTGAAAAGACACCTGCGGAGTGGAAGACACATCCTGCGTCAAGTGAACGGTGATACCATGTGAGGCAAATACGCGGGCAGTTTCCTCGGCAAATTCCTTGGACATGAATCGAGTATCATATCCAATGACTGCCGAAGGATTTTTGTCGCCAATTCTTGTTATATAATTGGCTGTGGCTGTAGCAACCAATGCAAGATTGTCATAGGTGAAGTCACGCGCTATGATGCCGCGCCATCCATCCGTTCCAAAGACAATATTCATTTCAATCTCGCTTCAAGTGTGGTGAATCATTCAATTCGATCAAAGTATGGACATCCCGGCATATTTGGCGGAACTTCCAAGTTCTTCTTCAATTCTCAATAGTTGATTGTATTTCGCAACACGATCCGTTCTGCTTGGCGCGCCGGTTTTGATCTGACCGGCATTAGTGGCCACAGCTATATCTGCAATCGTCACATCTTCTGTTTCACCGGATCTATGAGAAATAATCGTTCCATATTGATGTTCTTTTGCCAAGGCAATTGTATGCAATGTTTCGGTCAATGTTCCAATTTGATTGACTTTGATCAGAATTGCATTTGCGATGTTTTCATCAATACCTCTTTGAAGAAATGAGGGATTGGTCACAAACAAATCATCGCCAACAAGTTGCACTCCTTTGCCGGAAAGCGCCTTTGTCAATGATGCCCAACCAGCCCAGTCATTCTCTCCCATGCCGTCTTCGATTGAAAACAATGGATATTGTTCAACCATGGATGCATACCAAGCAACCATTTCATCAGCTGTTTTGGATGCACCACCGGATTTATACATGTGATAAACACCGTCTTCATACATCTCACTTGCAGCAACATCAATGGAAAGAACAATGTCCTCTCCGGGCTGAAGTCCTGCAGCAAGAATTGCATTCATGATTACATCAAAAGCTTCTTCATTTGACTTCAAAGAAGGAGCAAATCCACCTTCATCACCAACAGATGTATTGTAATTGTTTTTTTTCAGAACGGAACGCAATGAATGAAAAATCTCCGTGCCCATCCGAAGCGCATCTGAAAAAGTATCCGCACCTACAGGCATCACCATGAATTCCTGTATGTCAACCGTATTGTCGGCGTGCTTTCCTCCATTGAGGATATTCATCATCGGTACCGGTAATGTATTGCCAACAATTCCACCCAGATATCGATAAAGCGGCATACCATAACTTGCAGCAGCAGCTTTTGCGACAGCCATGGATACACCAAGTATTGCATTTGCACCCAAATGCGATTTATTGGAAGTAGCATCCAAATCAATCAATAATTCATCTATTTCATGCTGATCATCAGCATCCATGTCTTCCAATGCTTCTGCAATTATTGTATTGACATTCTCAACTGCTTTTTGTGTCCCTTTTCCCCCATATCGCGAAGAATCACCATCTCTCAATTCGCATGCCTCATGTTCACCGGTACTTGCACCCGATGGCACTGCGGCACTTCCAAATGAACCGTCTTCGAGAATAATATCCACCTCGATTGTGGGGTTTCCACGCGAATCAAGTATTTCACGGGCATGAACATCAACAATAATCGGATTCATGATTAAACTCTGTTATTGATAAAAAAAGCAACCGTTGACAAAGCAATGGTTGCCTGAAACATATTCTCTGCAGAGATGGAAATTTCATAAAGAGATTGCATCAACTTTACCCGCCAAATCCATATCCAGCATCGTCAGACCACCACGATCATGTGTGCTGATCATGACATCAACTTTATTCCAGCCATAAATCCTGATATCAGGATGATGATCCATCGTTTCGGCATGTATTGCAATGGCATTTACAAAACCTATTGCAGATACAAAATCTTGGAGAATGAATGTTCTGTGAATACATGTTCCGTCACATTCCCAGTTAGACAACAATGCCAAATAATGATTCAATGCTTCAGTTGAGAGAAGTTCGGGTCTGCTCATGAGCGATGTAATCCAATCAATTAATATGCGCTTCAAGGCGCTCTGTGATATATGGCTTGCCAACTGCGCCGATAATCGTATCCACCAATTGACCACCTTTGAAAATCAGAATGGTTGGGATGGAACGAATACCAAATTTCTCTGCGGATTGTTGATTATTGTCAACATCCAATTTTCCGATAACTGCTTTGCCATCATAATCTTTGGCTAAATCTTCGATGATAGGTGCAATCATACGACAAGGACCACACCATGTGGCCCAAAAGTCCACAAGAACTGGTTTATCGGAATTCAATACTTCCGCATCAAAATTTTCATCGGTGATATGCAGTGGTTGCGACATGGTTCTTTACCTGTTGATTGATTGATATGAATTATGACGGCTGCTAAATTACAAAAAATACCATCGTGAAATGTGCGTTTGATTGTCCCGCCAATCCTAAAACTACTGAGTATCATGACAATTCTCCATAATGAGTCCTTAGCAAAATGATATTGGCTTTCATGGACGCATCAAGGCCAATCTTTCAGCAGCTTGCTCAAGAGTTTGATTATTCTTGCAGAAGCAGAATCTGACATAATTGCCCGCTCTTTCGGGTCTTTCATAGAAACTGGCATTTGGAATGCAAGCAATACCTATCTCCTTGATCATCCACGTGGCGAATGCCTTCATATTGGGGAATGGATATTCGGAGGTGTCAGCCATGATGAAATAGGCACCATCAGGCAATATGGGGTGGAGACCGGCCCCCTCCAATGCATGAGCTAGAAAATCTCGCTTGGAACGATACATTTCGGTCAAACCCGAAAAATAACTACCGGGAAGATCCAGAGCAGCTGCTGCTGCACCTTGAAATGGTGTTGCGGACGAAAAAATAGTGTATTGATGCACATTTCTTATGGGTATTGTCAACTCTTCTGGAGCAATCACCCAACCAATCTTCCAACCCGTGCAAGAAAATGTTTTTCCAAGACTTGAAATAGTAATGGTTCTGTGTTTCATGTCAGGAAGTGTTCGCATTTGAACATGCCCGGCTGACTCGAACACGATATGCTCATACACCTCATCCATAATTGCCAAAACATCAAACTCTTGACATAAATCTGCTATATAACCCAATTCCAATTGATTGAACATCATACCCGTGGGATTATGCGGTGTATTGATGATGATGGCTTTGGTGGAGCGCGAGAATGCTTCCCTCAATTCATGATGATTGAACCTAAAGAGCGGCTCATGCAATGTGACGGGAATAGGTATTCCTCCGGCCATGCGAATCACGGGGACATAAGAATCATAGCATGGCTCAAAAACGATTACCTCATCACCGGGATTGATAAAGGCAAGCAGACTGGATAATAATCCTTCGGTTGCTCCGGAAGTCACCGTGACTTCGGCCTCAGGATCTATTTCATGAACATAAAATCTGGATTGATGCCTTGCGATAGAACGTCGCAATGCCGGCATTCCTATCATGGAGGCATATTGGTTCTGGCCGGAAGCAATGGCTTCCATGGCGAGTCTCTTCATCTCCTGCGGACCATCAAAGTCAGGAAAACCTTGCCCGAGATTCACAGCATTATACTCTTGTGAAAGTTGGGTGATCTCTGAGAATATGGTCATTCCCAAACCGGCAATTCTATCTGCTAAAAGATGAGGCTTCTGAGCCATGTATCACCGTAAATGTATAGGAGGAGATTGAGACTTTGATCTCAAACGAATATTCAATGTTTCCACCAATAAGGAGAAAGCCATTGCTGAATAGATATAGCCTTTTGGAACATGCACGCCAAATCCCTCAACAAACAATGTTAAGCCAACCATCAAGAGAAATGAAAGCGCCAACATCTTCAATGTTGGATGCCTGTCCACAAATTCGCTGATTGCCGTCGATGATAAAAGCATGATTGTCAAAGCAATCACTATTGAAGCCACCATGATGGGAATATGATTAGCCAATCCAATAGCAGTGATGACAGAATCGAGCGAAAAAACCAGATCAATGAGCAATACTTGCCCGATAACCATCGCGAAGGCACTCTTGCCGGCTTTTGCCACTGCACTCTGGGAATGGCCATCTCCTTCCAATTTTGAGTGAATCTCCAATGTGCTCTTTGCCAGAAGAAATAATCCACCGAATAGCATGATCAAATCTCTTCCGCTGAAATCATGTCCGATCATCGTAAATAGCGGGAATGTCAAACCTGCCAAATATGAGATGCTCATCAATAAACAAAAGCGCAAAACCAATGCACCGGCAATCCAAATTCTACGAGCCAAAACATGGCGTTCTTTGGGTAATTTCCCAATAATGATAGAAACAAAGATAACATTGTCGATGCCCAATGCTAACTCCAACATAGAGAGCGTCAATAAACTGAATAACCCCTCGGGTGTGGCAAATATGTGTAGAAAGTCCATGGTTGTTGTTAGTAAGTGTGAAACAATCCTCTGAAATGATTTACCAAAAATAGCAAAGCGGCACTTCATCGGAAAGGAAACGCATATTCAGGCACAGATGATTCATACCATAAGTAGGTTCTTATGCTATGAAATGTAACTAAATTTGTCGAAAACTGTTATTTCACGCGTATGACGAAGAGTCCTGCAGAGCATTCCGACATCGAGCTTTATGCCATGTTACGATTGGGGAAACCCATTTCGGAGCAGGCATTTGCGGAGTTATATGCACGCTATTCCCCACGTATTTTTGCGTATTGCCGGCGGATATTGGGTGATTATGATCGTGCTCAAGATGCTTTTCAAGAAACATTTGTCAAGTTTTTCAATAGCGCACAGCAAGAAAGAGAGATGACAAATGTTCCTGCATATTTGCTAAGGATTGCCAGAAATTTATGTTTGAACATGCAAAGAGGGCAAAAAGGCCATGTAAGTCTTGAAGAGTATCATTTGCCCTTGCACTCAGATATGTCACATGACAAAAAAGAATTGCTTGATTTGATCACAAAGTCAATGGAACAATTGCCGGCTGATTATAAGGAAGCATTCATCTTGAGAGAATATGAAGGATTGAGCTATCAAGAAATTGCTGAACTGACAGAATCTTCTCTTCCCACCGTGAAGATTAGAATTTTCAGAGCAAAACAAAAGATTCGGGAGATACTCGCCCCTTATGTGGCCGACCTCTCACAACATTGAACAACTTTGTGATTGATATGAATCAACAAACAAAACCCGAACACATTGATGAGCAACTGATTTCTTATCTCGATGGTGAATTACCTATCGAGCAAGAAGATTCCATGTTTCAATCACTCGCCTCTGATGAGGAGGATGCACGCGGAACAATGCGTGAGCTCATCTCCATGCGCAATGTGATTCCACATGACATCGAAGCATTTACTCCACCGCCGGCCGCAAAAGATGCCGTGTTCTCACAATTGGGAATGACTTCAAATTCTACTGTGAAAGAACAATCCTCCTGGAAAAGAGCTTTATTACCCCTTGCATTTCTTGCTCTAGGTTTGGCCGGAGGTTATGGCTTGGGAGATCGATTCTCCAACAATGATGAAGAAATCATGCAGTTGATGCGCAAGAGCTCAGCAAAAGGTGCCGTGGCACCTCTAACATCCATTGGCATTTCTCTGCAAGTGCCAACAATAGTGTTACAGCAAGCAGCTCCTGTAAAAGTGATCTACAGGGACAGAATACTAAATACAGCAAGTGTGACCCCTATGATCACTTTACCCCCGATTGCGGTGAATCAACAAAGTAATGCTCCTGCAGTTGATGAAATACAAACAATGACCACAGATTCAAAACCTGCGGATCAATCACCTATTGCATCAAGTGAAGTTTCATCCCAATCGAATACAAATGGGAACAATATCCAGGATCAGGTCATAAAAGAAACAGAACGTATCCAAATAGGAAATACTCATGCTGTATATCCTCAATTCTGGATTCAGTTGAGAAATATGTCTACTTTACAATCGCCGGAATTTTCAGGCATTCGAGAGCAATTGGGTATTATGGATAATTCTCGTGTGACATTTGCATGGTCATTGGGAGAACATTTCGCAGTTGGATTGGAAGCAGGAAGAGAGCCATTTGTTTTGGAGTATCAAGGGATAAAAGAAGATAGACCTTTCGTCTTCAATCAATACTCCCCAATGCTCACCGGTGGACTATTTCTTCAGGGAAGAACTTCCGCTTTGGATTATCTTGGTAATTCCAGATTCTATGCACAGGCTGTGGCAGGCGGTTCCGAAATTGGAATTCTTGGAAGATTCGGATTGGGTATTGCATATCCAATCAGTGATGCAATTTCACTACAACTCGGCTTAGAGCAATCATATATGCAATTTCAATTTCAAGGCAATGCATTTGATTCTCAAAAACTTGATTTACTGTATGGAATCTCTATCACATTATGATGCATATGAAAAATCATACAATACATAGCAGACTTTTGGTCAAAGTGGCTTCACTCTTCTTGTTGATGCTTATTGGGTGCAAGTCACCGATTGATCTCGATAAGGATGTGAAGGAAGTACCCATTCAAACAAAGCTTGTTGAGGTATCCGATATTAGTTTTTCCGTCGATGGAGGTGGAAGATCAATGCGATACATTCCAAATTTACCTCCTGAAGACAGTAGATTTTTATTCAGCACTTTCAAACTCGAAAAGATTCATATCGATACCACAAATAAACAAACACTGACTTTGGCAATGAAATATGGTATCATTACTAATGTAGGAGATACATCTCGCTTTGAAGAAGTGTTGCCTGTATCGCTTTATCATGAATTAGATACCATCAATATCCCAATTTTTGAAAATCCGCCAGGGCCAAGAGATAAGAAACCGTTCATGATGAAAATATCTAAGTTAAAAACCTATATTTTCACCAAAAAGAAAGATGGAATGAATGGATTTCGAATGGTAAGGTCCGAGAGAGAGTTCGACCTCCTTGAAGATTCCAAAGGTGACAATCATGTCGATTCTTATGTCTATGCTATTAGATCAAGAATGCCACAAGGCAAAACAGGTGTCATTGTATTCATTGAATCAGGTTTTACATTAAACGGTGTTGAGATTGATTCCTATGACAAAAAATTTCGCTCAAATTCGAGCGGAAGATCCATCTTGAAAATTTCTTTTTGATAATGTATACACTTTCATTTTTA
Source organism: Ignavibacteria bacterium (assembly GCA_016873735.1). Taxonomy (GTDB): domain Bacteria; phylum Bacteroidota; class Ignavibacteria; order Kapaibacteriales; family UBA961; genus UBA961. The sequence continues at coordinate 98,867 of VGWD01000001.1, forward strand.
GAGGTCCAAAATGGTCCACATTAACAGATTAACAAGCCTGCTCGCTTTCATGCTCACATTGCTGCTTGCAGGTACTTCAACCGTCATGGCAAATGCTCCCGGCAAACCAAAAGAACTCAAGGTTATTGCTGAAGGCGCAGGCATCGCACCGGCAATCGTCAACCTTTCATGGGTAGCCCCTTCAGATGATACAACATTGGAATATGTTGTCTATATGGCATCCATGACTGTAAATGTAACAACCGATTACAAAGCAATCATTGAAACATGGAAAACTTCTGCCATTGTGAAAGATGTACCTGCAGGTACGCACAAATTCTATGTTGTGGCTAGAGCACGTGGTGCACAAAGCGAGCCTTCGGATAAAATTGCAATCACGATTCGTGGTGAAGAACCAAAAACATTTGGAATCATCATTGATCCCCCTATTCATTATATCCTCGAAGGCAAAGTTTTTACGTATCAAGTGAAACTCCAATACCCATCAACCTACAAAGGTGGATTTGGGTATAAACTCGAAAAATCACCTGCGGGCATGACAATTTCTGACAAAGGCGTCATTGAATGGAAGACACCGATTTATGGAAGTCATGAGATAATAGTTTCTGCTTGGATGTTAGAAGCTCCAAAATCTCAAGCTGTGAAATCCTTCAAGATCGAAGTTGGGTATGAATCCAAAAAATTTGAAATCATATCCAAACCAAAAGAAATCGCATGCCTTAATAAGTTATACGTATACGAAGCAGTTGCAAGAGTACCTTTTGTTGATGGCGGCACAGTTGTTTGGTCACTCTTCGAACCAATTGATGGTATTTCAATAGATGAAAAATCCGGTCGCTTTACATGGACTCCTACAAAAGTTGGTTCTCAGCGCGTAAAGATCAAAGCAACATTCATCAAAGGAAATGATACGCTCATAACATATCAGTCATGGACAATTGTTGTCAAAGAAAATTGCGATAATATTCCTGCTCCTCCATGTGCAAAATTCGTAGGCATGCTCAAAGATGACAATGGAAATCCAATCTTGACCGGAAAGGTAAAACTCATCAGACTTGAGAAGGACAATTTGGGTCCATCAGCTTATGAAGCACAAGTCAAGAATGGTCAATGGATGGTAATGGTTCGCGCAGGTTCATATAAGATTAGATTCGAAGGCGAAGGCTTCATTGCTGAATGGTATGAAAATGTACTTGAAATGGGTGAAGCAAAAGTCATGATTGCAGAATGCGATAAAATCATTGAAGTACCTGCAAAAGTTACCGTAAAAGAAAAGCCCGCAATGAAGGTAATCGAAGGAATGGTAAAAGACAGCGAAGGCAATCCTGTACCAAATTCCATGGTTTCGTTTATGATCATTGAAGCGAATGGTGGAAACAAAGATGGCGGAATGAGATTCGCTGTAAAAACAAATGCTCAAGGTAATTATCGCATTGAAGTTCCTGCGGGAATGACCTATATCGCGATGGCAACTCCAAATGAAGCATTGGCAAAAACACATTCGCATGTCTATTATGATGGCAAGCTCAATGCAAATGATGCTCTTCGTTTCACCGTAAATGAAGTGATGGTGATTAATTTCACATTAATCAAAAAAGCAGTGTTTAACAATGGCCTTGCAGCTTCATTGAAGGATACAAACGGCATTGGCATCAAAGGTCGCATCACATTGCTTCCGGTTCAAAAAGATAAAGAACCTAAAAAAGGAATGGCTATTACGGTTGAAACAGATTCAAATGGCAATGCTTTGTTCTCAAACATTCAACCTGGTACATATATCATTCAAGGTATTCCTCATACTCGCAATTATGCTCCGGGCTTCTATACAACTACCGGTTATGCTGCAATGTCTTGGAAAGAAGCTACAAGAGTTGAAATTGGCGAAGTGATGATTACACTCGTTTATGATATTCGTCTTCGCCCCGTACTCGGCAAGCGTGGAGCTGCTCGCGTTGATGGCATCATCAAAGGTCGTGGAATCATTGCTAAACGAGAATCTTCATTTGCAGAGCAAGAGCTTGGTGGCGCACTCCTTTATGCTCTTGATGAAAACAATGATATCGCAGACTATGCATTAAGCGATGGTGCAGGTACATACTCTATGTTTGACTTGGGTCAAGGTACATTTTCAATTATGGCAGACATGGTTGATTATGAGCCGGCATTTGGCACTGTTTCAACAGATTATGTAAATGCAAGAACCGTAAACAGTTCAATAACCTTGGGCAATAATGCTTTGTCTGTGGAAGACCCAACAATGGTGCGCGGTGAGAATGTGTATCCGAATCCGGCAAATGCACAGATCACAGTTTCCGGAATCACAATGCAAGGTGTTGTAACGATGAGAATTTTCTCAAACACGGGAATAATGATTACCGAATTCCCAGTGAATATCAATGGCGATCACATCACATTCCCTGTTAATGACCTTGCAGTTGGTACATACATGTTCAGCATCAAGCAAAACATTGTAATAATGAATGGTCAATTCTCCATCATTCGTTAACGTAATTACAACTAAAAAATCCTCGCTCTCTTCATTGAGTGCGAGGATTTTTTTTATTCATCAAGAAATGTTAGACGAAAGGCAATGTTACAATTTCAGCATCGAATTCTTTACCTCGTGCAGAAATTTGAATGATTGTGCCCGGTTCAGCAAGCGGAATCGGTACATAGCCAAGACCAATCCCCAAATTCAGCATAGGAGAAATATTGCCACTTGTCACTTCGCCAATGGGCTTTCCACCACTATGTATCGGATAATGTTGACGTGCAATGAATTTATCAGCCGTCACTTTGAATGCTATGAGTTTTCTTGTTGGACCCTGTTCTTTCACTTTTGCGATAGCATCGGAACCATTAAATGCACCCTTTGCCAATTTTGTTATCCAGCCAAGCCCTGCCTCCAATGGATTGGTATCCTTGTTGATATCATTTCCGTAAAGACAATATCCTTTTTCCAAACGAAGTGTATCACGCGCTCCCAATCCGATGGGTTGTATACCATGTGCATTTCCGGCTTCAAATAATGAATTCCAGACATGCGCACATACGGACTCATCACCACGGAAATACAACTCAAAACCAATCTCACCGGTATATCCGGTTCTGGAAAGAATCATGTTGACCCCGGCTAGAACTCCATCCGAAAAACCATAATATGGTATATCAGCCAAATTGGTTTCTGTCAAGATCTGCAGGGTTTCCAAAGATTTAGGACCCTGCACCGCAAGAAGATTGATTTCATCGCTCACGTCCAGTAAATTCATGTCCATACCTTTTGCTTGCTCATGCATCCATGCAATGTCTTTTTCGGCGCAAGCACCATTGATGACAAGCATATAATGATCTCCACGATGATAAACCAACATATCATCGATGATGCCACCATCAGGATAGCACATAGCCGAGTATTGAGCTTTATTTGGAATCAGTTTTGACGCATCATTGATTGATATTTTCTGAACAAAATCCAAAGCTTTCGGACCACGCACTTCAACTTCACCCATATGCGAAACATCAAATACGCCCACTTCCTTACGGACAGACATATGTTCTGTAATAATTCCCGCAGGATATTGAATAGGCATTTCAAATCCTGCGAATGTGACAATCTTTGCACCTAAACGCTGATGTATTGAATGAAATCGTGTTGTTTTCATGGTATTCCTATCCTTCAATCATGCATTCAGGGCTTTCTCAAGCCTTTGTTCTAATTCTTCAAATTTTTCCGCCATTTCCATGCGTTCTGCCTTCAATGCGGCATTCTCCTTTTTCAATGTTGTGAAGCCTGCTTCATCAAACAAATCGCCTTTAGCGGAGCGTAGTGCATCAATCACATCATCTTTCTCATGTTGTATCGCAAGCATTTCTTCAATACGCGATTGCAGATCACTTTTTTCCTGACGCAATTTTTCAATGGATGATTCAAGTGAAGATTTTCTGTCAGATGCTTCAGGATTCAAGTCTCGAAAAGTAATGATCTGATCCTTTAATTCACGATTCATCTCTTTTTGATCATCAAGCAAATCTTCTGTTTCCTTCAAGCGTTGAGTGAGCGAGTCCAAATCTGATTGCTTCAAATCCAATTGTAATTGTAATTCTTTGATTTCAGCTTTCAATTCACTTGGTCCACCATTTGATGAAAGCATATTGCCGGACTTTTCAAGTTGTTTAAGTGAACGGATAAGATCTTTATTTTCTGCTTTCAATTCATCGATCTCTTTATGCAAAAGATCGACATTGCCATCAGAAACTGATGATTTCTTCTTTTGTTTTTTTGATTCTCCACGGTATGACTGCAATTCTTCAAGGCGGTCTTCAGCATCAATTCGCAATCCACGAATATATTTCAAGATTGCTTGTGCAATACCAAGCAGTTCATCATCGGTTTGAGGAAATTCAACAATGTCGAGTGTTTCTTTCATCAAGGTTGAGAGAGCGGATCGCATCGAAATATCCATTGAGTCTTTCTCAGACACTGATCGTTCCAAAATCTCAATCTGACCTTGACGAAGTGCCAATTCCTCATCATACCTGGAGGATTGTCTTTTCAGCGCTTGCATTTCCGTTTGAAGCGCATCATATGACTGTAGCAAACCTGCACTCTGTTGAAGGCTTCGCTCCAAAGCTTTTACTCTGTCAGTAAGCACTTTTTGTTCATGTAACAATTTCCCTTTTTCTTTTTCTTTGATCGAGCGGATTTTATGCGTGCTCGACATCTGCTGATCAAGCTCTGCATATGCGGTTTTTACGGCAGTATAAGCATTTGCATGTCTACGGATCTCTCTCCATAACATGTCCAATGCTCTTTGCAAGTCCGGTGAAGCTCCAGTGGGTATACTATTCGGCATAATTGATTTTTTTCTCATTGTTCCTCCATCATGGCTGCCTACGAAGATACGGATTAGATAGGATTTCTCGATGTGGAAAAGTTCAATCTGCTATGGATAGAAATATCAAAATTCCCCAATTATGCAGGATTAAGAAAAAGTTATCCACATTCTGACAATAATTTACCCGAACCCTTCGTCAAAGCTCGCTATTAGCACTCATCGAATTAGAGTGCTAATACCATATATTGTCCATTATTCAATTCAATTTTCTAATCTTTTGGAGGTTCAGATGAACTTGACCCCTTTGCACGATAGAGTGCTCGTGCGCCCGTCAAAACCTGAGGAAGTAACAGCCGGTGGAATCATCATACCTGATACGGCGAAAGAAAAGCCCATGCAGGGTGAAGTGATTGCTGCAGGCCCGGGTAAAGTTAATGATGATGGTAAAGTTTCAGCTTTACAAGTAAAAGTTGGTGACTCTGTGTTATACGGAAAATATTCCGGAACAGAAGTTTCCGTCAATGGAGAAGATCTCCTCATCATGCGTGAATCAGACATTTTCGCTGTATTGACAAAGTGATCATTTCAATTTGAATTCAATTTAAGAGGTACATTATAATGGCATCGAAAATCATAACATTTGATGTTGAAGCGCGTTCAGCGCTTAAGCGTGGCGTAGATCAACTTGCCAATGCTGTAAAAGTAACGCTCGGACCAAAAGGCCGAAACGTGATCATCGACAAAAAATTTGGTTCACCAACAGTGACAAAAGACGGTGTGACTGTTGCCAAGGAAATCGAATTGGAAGATCCGATTGAAAATCTTGGAGCTCAGATGGTCAAAGAAGTTGCATCCAAAACAAGTGATGCTGCCGGTGACGGTACAACAACCGCGACAGTTCTGGCACAAGCCATTGTTCGTGAAGGATTGAAGAATGTCACTGCTGGTGCTAATCCGATGGACCTCAAACGAGGGATCGACTTGGCAGTGAGAACTCTTACTGCAGAACTCAAGAGCATGAGCCGTGAAGTGACAGGTAAAACTGAAATCGCTCAAGTAGGTACAATCTCTGCTAACAATGATGAAACAATTGGAACCTTGATTGCAGATGCGATGGAAAAAGTTGGCAAAGATGGTGTTATCACAGTTGAGGAAGCAAAAGGAACAGAAACATCCATGGATGTTGTGGAAGGTATGCAGTTTGATCGTGGATATCTTTCTCCTTATTTCGTGACTGATGCAGACACCATGGAAGCAGCACTTGAGAATCCATTCATTCTCATCCATGATAAAAAAATCAGCGCCATCAAAGATCTTCTTCCAATTCTAGAGAAAACAGCTCAATCAGGTCGCGGACTCATCATCATTGCAGAAGACATTGAAGGTGAAGCACTTGCAACATTGGTTGTGAATAAGCTTCGTGGCACATTGCGTGTTGCAGCAGTGAAAGCACCCGGTTTTGGAGATCGTCGCAAAGCCATGCTTGAAGACATAGCAATTCTTACCGGTGGAACAGTCATCAGTGAAGAAAAAGGATATAAGCTCGACACGGCAACAATTGAGTATCTCGGTACTGCCAAAAAAGTCACGATTGACAAGGACAATACGACAATCGTAGAGGGCGCTGGTTCATCTGAAAATATCAAAACACGTATCAATGAAATCAAATCGCAGATCGAAAAAACATCAAGTGATTATGATCGTGAGAAGTTACAAGAGCGTCTTGCAAAGCTTTCCGGTGGTGTTGCTGTATTGAAAATCGGTGCTTCAACCGAAGTTGAGATGAAAGAGAAGAAAGCACGCGTTGAAGATGCGCTGCATGCAACACGTGCTGCAGTCGAAGAAGGAATTGTTCCTGGTGGTGGAGTTGCCTATTTGCGAGCAGTCAAAGTTCTTGATGGTTTGCGTGGCGACAATCATGATCAGGATACCGGCATAGCAATCATTCGTCGCGCTGTTGAAGAACCAATTCGCCAAATCGTGACGAATGCAGGTTTGGAAGCCTCCGTGATTGCAAATCGCATCAAAGAGGGTACCGGCTCCGACGGGTTCAATGCTCGTACCGAACAATATGAAGATTTGATTAAGGCCGGTGTTATCGATCCAACGAAGGTTTCACGTGTTGCACTTGAAAATGCTGCATCTGTTTCCAGCTTGCTTCTCACAACTGAAGCTACTATAGTTGAAAAGCCCGAACCGGAAAAACCAATGCCTGCAATGCCTCATGGCGGCATGGATTATTGATGAACATGTGAGATTTCCTTCGGGGAATTTCCATCCCGCACAAAGAAATGGCTCTCAATCGAGAGCCATTTTTTTATACTAATCCTGCTTTCTGCAATGCCACATGCAATCGCTCTTTGTTCTCGGGTAATAATGGTTGCATTGGAAGACGATACGCTTCTTGGCATATGCCCATCATCGATAGAATTCCCTTTACCGGAATCGGATTTGTTTCAATAAAATTCAATTTCATCAATTCAAACAATGCATAATGAGCAGTCCGAGCTTCCTCCCATCTTCCTTCCAATGCGGCCTTGATGCAATTGCCAAATTGTTTTGGAACATAGTTAGACAATACTGAAACAACACCATGTCCGCCAGAAGCAATGATTGGCAGTGCAAGAGAATCATCACCTGCGAGAACCGAGAAATGTGCAGGTCTATGTCTGATGATTTCCATGATCTGTTCCAAATCTGCAGAGGCCTCTTTTGTTGCAATGATATGATCATGACTTTCAGCCAATGCCAATTGCGTTTCAGCATGCATGTTTGATGCAGTTCTTCCCGGCACATTGTACAATATCTGCGGAATATCACATGCATCGGCAATGGCGGTAAAGTGAGCAATCATGCCACGTTGAGTCGGCTTATTATAAAATGGCGAAACCAATAAGACACCATCTGCTCCCAGTTCCTTGGCTTTTTTGGTCAAGGATATGGCTGCATCAGTATCATTCGAACCCGTTCCCGCTATAACCGGAATTCTACCGGCAGCATATTCCACGGTTGTCTGAATGACTGAGCATTTTTCATCAATGGTCATTGTAGCGCTTTCGCCGGTTGATCCACAAGGAACAATTGCATCAATGCCTCCTTCAATTTGCAAGTCGATTAGTTTTTTTAGCGATGCACTATCAATGGAACCATCATGATTCATCGGTGTGACAAGAGCTGTGATTGTTCCGTGAACAGGAAGTTTTAACATGGGATATATCTCATAAATAAAAGACTGTTGATAAGCCTGTACTTGGAAGTATTGGAAAATCGAAATCAAAATTAAACCAGGAATTGGATGGTTTTTTCTGAATCTCTTGATGAGATAATTCAAACATCAATCCCCCATCCAATTGTAAAGCTATTGTTTTTGACAATGCAAATTCATGTCCTAAACGCTTGAGCCCATACGTATAATCATTGATTTCAAATTCACCATCTTCATGCAAAGCTGAAATACCAATTTTTCCATACCATGGTGTTTGCCCATAGTCATTTCTTGTTAAGAATATGCGAAACAAACAATCAGCGCTCAAAGTAAGCAGAGAACCATTTGAAGGTGCTGATCCAACATTCACGCCGAGTTCCAAGTGATTGATTCTATATCTGGCTCCCACATGCAATAACTCAGGCAGAGAACAACCGATCAAACCTCGTACCTTGGGAACTTCCACTACTTGAGACTTATCTTCCGCATGGAGAATTTGAGGCACCAAAGAAAAAAACAATAGGAAGATATTCATCAAAAATGGTTTGATGTCAATCACCATTGGACATATGTGAATCAAGCAAAGATGTTTTAATGAATGCATCAATTTCATGCTCCTGTATGGCGAGATGTTTCGTGATCACAGATTTCAACCTATGTGTTTCAATTCTTGCATCATCCAAGAAACGTTTGAGTCCTGATCCACCGGACAAATGGAACACCTGTTTGCACATGATGGCACCATAAATATAATAAGCCAAAGATTCTTTTTGCTCAGCTAGAATCACCTTGTCGAATGTCAGGGTCTGTGCTCTTGAAACATACTCTTTAGCCATGATCTTACTTAATGTTTCAAAAGATTGCCCCAAACTACCGCCAAGCCAAGTTGATAATCCTTCAATCAAGAAAGTATGCGTCTTTGAAAATGAACCAAATATGAGATGGACCAATTCATGTGAATGAAACTCAGTATCCATGGCAGTGAACACATAATCCTTCTCGGGATATGTCAGGCCTTGGGGTATGGAAACAAAAAAGTCAAATCCAAGTATCGAAGCAAGTTCATCCTTCGATTGAGCGACATAGTATCTGGCTTGTTCAATATCATGCAAATCAAATAAGGCCGTCAATGAATCACAAAATTTCACAGCTCTTCTTGCCATTCCTGAAGAATAGCGATGTTTTGGAGACATGATGAATGTGATTCCGCCTATTGTTCTTTGAGACCAGTCATCTGTGACCGATTCCAGAATATGTTCAAGATACCACTCTTCACCTGAAGTTTTTGCGTATACTTTGTATAAAGCAATCGGAATAGCTGAACCGGATGAATCAATGCCCTGAAAAAGAGTCTTTAGAAGGATTGTTCCCTTCTCTATTTCTTCAGCACTTATGATCAATCCCGGGTATTTTTTCATGAAGTCTTTTGATTGAAAAACCCACGCTCTCGCCGGATCGAAAGAATATCGTTCATTTCTGTCTTTCTCCGGCCAAAGTACATGCTCTTGCAAAGAATCAGGAGACGAATTCACATACTTCATCCACATTTCAATCGCAGTACGGATTCTCGGGTTGGCTATGTCCACAGTTGGCGAATATGAAATGAATGATTCCTCACACCATACATTGAATGGTACATGCATGGCTATCAAGAAACAATATGTGAGAATTGTTTTCATCAAGGAATAGAATACTCTTCGCCTATCTTTGGTAATATAAAAGAAATGTGTTGTGATTTCATATAACCTTTCACTAAGTCATGATCAATCGAAATCGGAGGGAATGTGTCAAAATGCACACCCATGCATCTCTTGGACTTGAGCATTGCGCAAGCTTTTGCTGCATCAATGTGATCCATGGTGAATACACTCCCGATGGGTAAGATTGCCATGTCAATTGAATATCGCTCTGCAATCAGTGCAAAATCCATCGTGAGCGATGTATCACCAGAATAAAACACACATGCATCATTGGATTGAATGATGAATCCATTAGGGTTTCCACCATATGAACCATCAGGAAAAGAACTTGAATGATATGCATGCGTCATTGTCAATGTCCCAAATGGGAATGCCTCTGACCCACCCGAATTCATCGCAAATCCTTGAATACCCTTTTTAGCAAAGTGATTCACAATTTCATAATTGGCTATCAATGTGCACGATAATTGCTTTGCAAAGAATTCCACATCTGCGCAATGATCACCATGTGCATGTGAAACAAGCATATAATCCGGTTTTATCGATGTTATGTCCACATGTTCAGCAAGCGGATTATCATTGATAAATGGGTCGATAAGTATTGTATGATTGTCGATTTCCAATAGAAAACATGAGTGACCCAAAAATCTACAGTTCATGTGTATACCTTATGCAATGAGTACCATACTCTACAAAATTACCATTTTTTGTTCAGTGAATATCCGAATGAACCAAGGATGGCCCAGAGTTGTTAATTTGCGGTTCGGATTATGTCCATTTAACTCAACATGAAATTCAAACCATGAGCAAAAACATCACTATCATCGGAGGCGGACCTGTTGGTTGCCTTTTATCTGTTTATCTGGCAAAAAGGGGGCATTCGATTTCCATTTTTGAACGTAGACCTGATATGCGCTCCAATAGCATGAGTGCGGGCAGATCGATTAATCTCGCTTTATCGGATAGAGGCCTACGAGGGCTGGAAGCTGCAGGCATTGTGGATGATATCCTGTCTGTCGCAATTCCAATGCATGGTCGCATGATGCATTCCATTGATGGAAGCGAGCATTATCAACCCTATGGAAAAGAGGGTCAGGCAATAAATTCGGTTTCGAGAGGCGGCATCAATAAAGCATTGCTTGAATGCGCTGACAGTTTCAGCAATGTGGATATCACATTCAATGTACGATGCTCTCATGTTGATTTGGATACGGCCACCGCTCATTTCACACATCAAGATGGAACTACTTCCATCATTGAGTCTGATTGCATCATTGCCACCGATGGCGCTTATTCTGCGGTCCGAGAAGTGATGCAAACAACAGATAGATTCAATTATCAGCAATTCTATATTGAGCATGGCTATAAGGAATTGCATATTCCGGCAGGCGAACACGGTGCTTTCAACATGGAGAAGCATGCTTTGCATATTTGGCCAAGAAAGCAGTACATGATGATTGCACTACCGAATATGGATGGCAGTTTTACTTGTACGCTTTTTTTTCCATTTGAGGGCGAGCCATCTTTTGCCTCTTTGCAGTCTGATGAAGACATTATGTCATTCTTCAAAGAGCAATTCCCGGATGCACTCGCAATGATGCCAACACTATTGGAAGACTACAAAAAAAATCCGGTCTCTTCACTTGTGACTGTTCGTGCATTTCCATGGGCTTATAAGGATAAAGTCCTATTGATGGGTGATGCTGCTCATGCAATCGTCCCATTCTTCGGACAGGGCATGAATGCTGGATTTGAAGACTGCAGAGTATTTGACGAGATGCTCGCTGCTCATACCGGTGAGGATTGGACTTCCTTGTTTCATTCATATGAACAAGCAAGAAAACCAAATGGAGATGCAATCGCAGAATTAGCATTGAATAACTTTATTGAAATGCGAGATCTTGTTGCAGATCCGGAATTCTTGAGAAGGAAAAAAGCGGAAAGGATGCTATCGGATTTGTTCCCTGATACATTCCACACAGCATATTCAATGGTTACATTCAATCACATGCCTTATTCGGAAGCATTGCGAAGAGGAAAATTGAATGAATCAATTATTGATTCGATGCTCGGAATTCCCGGAATCTTTGAAAATGATCCGGAATCACATAGAAAGGAATTGGAAGCGCTGATTCAACAATATGAGCAGTTAGTCAAACTCGCTTGATTGCATCAATGATGGAGGTTGTGGATTTTCCCTCCACAAATGGGATCACTTCCACTTTACCACCATGCGCGAGAACCTCTTTTGCACCTATGATGGTATCCAAAGTGTAGTCACCACCTTTCACTAGTATATCCGGATGGATGGATTGTATAAGGGTAAGTGGAGTATCTTCATCGAATGGAATCACATAATCAACAGACTTCAATGCCGATAGTACATATACTCTGTCTTCAAGGGTATTAACCGGCCTATCATTTCCTTTCAATCGCTTGACGGATGCATCAGTGTTCATGCCAACGATCAAGATATCTCCCAAGTCTTTTGCTGACTGCAAATATGCCACATGGCCTCTGTGCAATATGTCGAAACAACCATTCGTGAACACTATGCTTTTTCCACTCAGTTTGAGTTCACGAATCATTTCCACGATTTGATTCAGATCATGCATCATTGATCACCGCTCCATCCTTGTTTGCCAATCAATGGGACAAAACTAACATCCTCTAGAGGATAATCCGCAAAACTTTGTTCATCTTCCCTTATGATGCAATGCATCACTTGCGAACGTTCATTGCCCACCGGTATGATGCAATGTCCACCGATTGCCAATTGTTTCAATAACGATTCAGGTATTTCAGGTGCACCTGCTGTCACGATGATTCCTTGAAATGGCGAAAATTCTGCCCAACCTATGGTTCCATCTCCAAATCTACACTGTATCGGCTTATCAGGGTAGAGATCTTTGAGCACTCTTCTGGCTTCATTATAGAGTTCAAAATGACGTTCTATAGTATAGACTTTTGCTCCCATTTCAGCAAGTATCGCTGCTTGATATCCGGATCCGGTTCCGATTTCAAGAATTGAATCACCTCGCTTGGACTCCAGCAATTCAGTCATTCTGGCAACAGTGAATGGTTGTGAAATCGTTTGATGTTTATTGATCGGAAGCGCAACGTCTTCATAGGCACGCTGCTTGAATGGCTTGGACACGAAATGTTCTCTTGGAACTTGAAGCATGGCTTGCAAAACTTGTTCATTGACTATGCCTCTTGTACGAAGCGAATCAATCAATTGATTGCGTGCATCTTGATATTGACGGTTCATTGATTATCTGGAATTAACCGAATGTGCTGCTTATTCGGGGAATGATTATTCTTTATCTGCAATAGTACCCGATGACAAATATTTTTGCAAAAGTGTCGGAAATGTTTTGATGCCGATTTGTTGCGTAAGATGACCTTCTCTTGCAAGTGATATGGCACCTGTTTCTTCTGAAACTACAACAATCACAGCATCCGATTGTTCTGAAAGACCAAGTGCTGCACGATGTCTTGTTCCAAGATTTCCAAGATCATTTCTGGACATTGTGCTCAATGGCAAAACGCATTTTGCAGCAGTGATCATATCGTTCTCAATGATCACAGCTCCATCATGCAATGGTGATTTTGGATTGAATACCGAAAGCAACAATTCAGAGCTAACCAAAGCTTGTATCGGAATGCCGGTATCAATTGTCATTTTTATATTCTGTGATCTTGGAAATACCAATAATGCACCTACATGTCGATCAGACAACTCTTTCACTGCTTCAACAATATGATCTAATGTTTGAGACAAATTTCGTTTGACAATCACCCGGAACAATTTTGTTCTGGTGATCATGAGCAATACTCTTCTAATCTCTGGTTGGAACAAAATGATGAAAGCAATGAGCCAGATATCGGCTATTGCACGGAGTATCCAGTTCAATGCCTTCAGATTGAGTGATTGCGTGATGAATGAAACAATCAACATCAAAATGAATCCCAATAGGATTCTTACCGCAATGGTATCTCGCAACACTGAATACAGTGCAAAGAATAGAATCGTCACGATTCCAATGTCCAGCACATCGATCAATGTGATTTGTAAAAAACCTATGCGAAACAATTCAATCATGCAGAATGCCGGATTCTAAGGAATGATTCACTCATTGAATGATGGTACCAATGCGGGCCCATCGTATCGAGGCAATCTTTTTGAAAATATCGGTTATGGGCCTACCTGTATCCCATGACCAATAGACTATCATTGGGGTGCCAATCACATTTTCCATGGGAATGAATCCCCAATAGCGGCTATCCTCGCTATTATTGCGATTATCGCCCAAGCCGAAGCAATAGTCTTTTTTCACGGTATAAGATGTAGTTTCTTTGCTATTTATAAAGATCTTTTCTCCCTCTACGGCAAATGTATTTCCTTCACGACGAATGAATGTTTGCCATTCCATAATTGCATTTTTGTCAAGCTTGATCACATCACCTGCCTTTGGAATACGCATGGGCCCCCAATCATCACGAGTATAACCTCTACCAATCGGAAATGAATGATCCTTTTGTGCTTGAAGCCATTGCTCTTTGAACTCAGATGGTGGTTCCATCGACAAATCAAATTTTCCATCGCGTGGCAATCCAAATTCCCTGCCGTTCACATATACTTTTGTTTTACGAATTTCCAATGTATCGCCGGCAATTCCAACGCAGCGCTTGAGATAATAGGTGAAATCTCTAGGCTCAATATCATCTCTATCACCGGGATAAATAAACACAATAACATCACCTACTTTTGGATCGGCATAGCCGGGCAATCTATAAAATGGCAATGGCTTATTGATGAATGGGATCATTTGCGGAGTGGATGGAGCATAAATCAATCTGTTCACGAATACGAAATCGCCTGTTGCAACCGTATTCTCCATTGAGCCGGTCGGGACAACAAATGATCCGAACAATAATCCATTCACAATCATGATAAAGAAAATCGCTCCAAACATTGTTTTAAACCAAGCAACAATATGCTCAACAGGAGTTTGCGGCTCTTTACGCTTTGCATCTTTTTCCTGCTTCCATTGCTTGTATCGATTGATCAGTTCGGTCATTGTATTGCTCAAATGTAAAGTGATTATTGCCATTGAATGATTGAATACCAGGAATCAATGCGATTATACAATATCCGCAATGCCTCCGGAGCTGTGGCATCGCCCTGATAATCATTGATTCGCTTTCCTCGAATCACGCCTTTCTTTGCATGGAGAACAGTAAAAATTACCGATGGCATGTCGGTTGAGGATTGCATCACGTATTCAGCTTGAAGATCATTAATGTTCACCGCCTCAATATCGCGCATCATTGCTGAAATCGAATCTTTTGAAATGATACCTATTCTTTTCCCTTTTAAAGGGGTATTCATGAATCCTTCATATTCAACGGTTCCATCACCATGGATGGTTATGGAATAGACCGGACAATTTCCTCTGCATGCAGTTCGCTCCAAGGTTACCGTATATGATGACACTGAATCTTTCATGGGAACTGATGTAGTTCTACATCCCATAAGAATCGACATACCAAAAAGCATGAAAAGTATAATGCATCGCATATTATTTTCCGGATCTGAATTTGTTGACGTCAATTTCATAGCGACGAATCTTATTATGCAGAGTCTCTCTGCTAATTGCAAGCAATACCGCCGCCTTACTCACATTACCATTACATTTCTGCAATGTGGACATGATTTTCATTTTATCGGCTCTCGCTATATCATCTTTTAAAGAGCCATCGCTTGTGATGGAGAATTGATCCGTTGATGACTTCACTTCGGGATATGATCTGATTTCATTCGGACTTGCAACTGAATGAATGTCACGAATTTCTATAGTATCGGCTGATACGGTTTGCAATACAACACGAATTGTACTTTGCAATTCCCTCACATTCCCTTTCCAGGTATGATCCTGCAAATATTCAATAGCTGCAGGTGAAAAGGATTTATTGTCAACCATTTTATCATTATGTTTTTTGAGATAATGATCAACAATCAACGGAATATCCTCTTTTCTTTCACTCAATGGAGGAATGGTGATTTCACATTCACGCAATCTATGATATAATTGTTCTCTGAATTTTCCTTCGCGCATAGCGCCAAGCAGATCTCTGTCCGTTGCTGAAATGAAGCGTACATCAACCTCTTCCGGCTCAACTGAACCAACCCTGCGTATGATCTTTGTTTCTATCGGTAGAAGGAGATTCGCCTGTAATTCAAGAGGCAAATCACCAATTTCATCCAAAAACAATGATCCTTTATTTGCCTGATGAAACAGACCTTTTTTATTGTCATGAGCACCTGAAAAAGATCCGCGCAAATGTCCGAACAATTCACTTTGAAACAATTCTCTCGGAATATTCGGAATATCAACGGTTACCACGGGATGTGATCCTCTTCTACTAACGGCATGGATAGCTTCGGCAACCAATTTTTTTCCTGTACCGGTTTCTCCTGTGACAAGCACATTCAAATCGGTCTTGCCAAATCGAATGATTTTATCAGCCACCTTGAGCAAAGCTTCACTTTTACCTATTATACCTTGTTTCCCGATAATTTTAAGTAGTTCATGATGCTCTGTTTGTACCTGCAATTTTTCCAAAGTACTCGTCAACACATCACGCAAGCGATCTGTTGAAATGGAACTTTTCTCAATGAAATTCACGGCACCAAGTTTTGTGGCATGAACCGCATTTTGAATTGTTCCTTTGCCGGATATCATGATGACCGGTAATGAAGGATATTTTTTTACACTTTGTCCCAGTACATCCAGTCCATTCATTTGAGAATTGATGAATTCTATGTCCAATAACATCAGTGACAAAGAACGATGATTCTTTTCAATAAATGACAGAGCTTCTTCAGGCGCATTGCATGCATGCGTTTTCCAACCAAAGCCCCCGATGATATCTGCCAGAGTATCAGAGAACTCAGGATTATCATCCACCAATAGAATTGTAATTTCAGACGCCAAAATAATATCCCCCCTCGCAATTGCGAGGTATATATGAAACAATCAACCCACTATACAATTTGTCATTTTTCATGTTGTGCTTTTGGTATTGGCGGAACTGCCAACATCAATGAATCATAAATCGCTCGAAATTCTTTGCTGCCAAATGTTGTGAATTCCGGATTCCAAATGGCTTTCATGTGTACATTTGTTTTTGTGTTGACATATTCAACGGACCGATATGTCTTACCGGGCGAATATAATGATTGTATGGCAGTAAATGTCCCGACTATGTCTTGTAATTTGCCACAGAATAACCGTGATTCAATGGAATCCAATATAACCAAGCTCATTGATGATGTTGCATCAGGTTTATTCACTGCATATAAAGCCAATTCTTTTGCATGCATCTCATAGCCAGAGTACGATCCTTTTCCTAATTCCCCATCACCCCAACGAATGATGGTTCCAATTGTTCGATCATTGATGCAGGTACTTGGTGTACTTGTGCAGCCAATGAACAAAGAGCCCATCAGAAGAATGAACATCCTCATGATGGATTTCCTTGCTCTTTGAGAAATCGTTCAATTCTGTTGATGCATGTATCTTTTCCGAGCACTTCCATAGTCTCATACAATCCTGCGCCAACCTGCTTCCCTGTGAGAATCATTCTCAATGGGTGAATGATGAACTTTGATGCGATTCCATGTTCTTTTGAATATCCACCTATTGTTTCATTGAGTTGCACATGTTCAAAGCTCTCTGCTTGTTTCAATATTGGCAATAATGCATGAATGATGGAGCTCGCTTCTTCATTCCAGTGTTTTGCTTTGTATTCTTCATCTATTTCATATGATTCGGAAAACATATATGCACCAAATGAAGGAATCTCATTCAGAAATGTGATTCTTTCTCTCAGGAGAATCAAGATATTCTTTGCTCTTTCATCTGAAATTTCAATTGAATGATCACACAATATGCGCTGTAATGATGGCAATAGTGTTTGAGCATCGGAAGCGCGCAGATATTGAGCATTCATCCATTCCAATTTTTTGGTATCAAATACCGCACCGGCCTTATTTACTTTTTCAAGAGAAAAATATTCTATCAATTCAGTCATGGTGAATATCTCTCTATCGGCCGTTGGATTCCAACCGAGCAATGCAACGAAATTCACGAGCGCATCGGGGAAAAATCCTTTTTCTCTAAAACTTTTTGCAAAGACATCCCCGAATCGCTTACTCATTTTTGATTTATCGGGATTCAATAGCAGAGGAAGATGAGCAAAGCGAGGCATTTCCCAATTAAAAGCTTGATAGAGAAGCACATGTTTCGGAGTTGATGGGAGCCATTCTTCCCCACGAATCACATGTGATATTTGCATCAAATGATCATCGACAACATTTGCAAGATGATATGTTGGGAAGCCATCTGATTTCAGAAGGATTTGATCATCAACATCGCGAGCATTGACAATCACCTCGCCACGAACGATGTCATTGAAGCGAATGTCACCGGAAACCGGCACTTTCAAACGTATGCAATAGTCGGCGCCTGAATCAAGCAATCTTGTTGTTTCATCAGGTCCGAGCGTATATTCACTTCTCATAACCGTTCTGTCATACTTCGCCGCAATGCCCGCATTCTTTTGTCGTTCGCGCATGGCATCCAATTCTTCCGATGTATCAAAAGCGCGATAGGCCATGCCTTTTTGCAATAATTCATTTGCATAATTTCGATAAAGCTCTGTGCGTTCTGATTGACGATATGGTCCGAAAGGTCCGCCTTTTTCAGGGCTTTCATCAAACTCCATACCTGCCCATCTGCATATATCAACAATATTCTCCTCAGCACCTTCAACAAATCTAGTCTGATCAGTGTCTTCAATGCGCAAAATACATGCTCCACCATGATGCTTTGCAAAAAGATAATTGTACAAAGCAGTCCTTAATCCTCCTATATGAAGGAAGCCTGTTGGTGATGGTGCAAATCGACCTCTGACTGACATATGATATTCTGGTATGATTATGAACGATGATAATAATGCTCGGCTTCGGCAAAGGTATTTTCTGTTTCTCGCAAACGAATGATCAATCGATGGACCGATGGAAAAGCCGAAAATCCGGAAATCAATTCACGAAGAATATAATGCGCGATATTTTCTGCCGTGGAATAAAAATCAACCACGTTCACCTTCATCGGATGCTGTTTGAAGAAGTCAATAAGGACATGATCTGAAGAATCAAGCAGGAATGAATGATCCAACCGATCGATCAATGGCTCGACAAGAGCTTTCATGTCAAAGTAATCAATCACCATACCCGTTGCAGGGTCGATTATACCGATTACTTCAACTCGCATTGTATAGGAATGTCCGTGGATATTCTGACAACCACCTTGATGATAAGGTAGGCGATGTCCCATTTCCCAATGAAATTCTTTTGCAATACGGGATTCCATCACTGCTTCCTATACTGAGCGGTGATGACGCTGGACATTCCACCGCGAACACCCCAATCTGTGGTGATTGTCATTTCAATGGGATTGCAACGTTCCACAAGATCATCCAGGATCTTATTGGTAACTGCTTCATAGAAGATTCCCATATTGCGAAATTCCAGGAAATAGTATTTAAGCGCTTTTAATTCTAAACAAATTGCGTCCGGAACATAGTCAATTGTGACAGTTGCAAAGTCCGGCAGACCGGTCAAAGGGCATACCGAAGTGAATTCATGCAATATATGCTTGATGCGATACTGTCTTCCGACAGCAGGATTGGGGAATGTTTCGAGACGATCCATGGAATTACTGTATTTTTGTGCGGTGAAACATATGCCTTCTAAAAGGAGGGCAAAGGATTGTAAAAATACGGGTTTTCCGCGAATTAATGAAGAATACGACCAGTCATTATCTCTATGGCAGACGTGCCGTGATCGAAGCTCTAAATGCAGGCAGAGAAATTGAGAAGATTTTCGTGCAATATGGCGCTTCCGGCGATGCGATTGAGGAGATCCGCATGAAGGCAAGGCAAAAAAACATCGCCTGTGCCATTGCCGACAAAATGAAGTTCAATGACATGGAACGGAGAATACCACTGGAACGTGGCTCTGCTCAAGGCGTTATTGCTCTTACGGCCATGATTGAATATGTGGAGCTTTTTGCTTTGCTCGATGTATCCCTGGAGAAAACTCCAAATCCTCTCATCATTGCGCTCGACGAAATCAATGATCCTCACAATGTTGGCGCAATAGCCCGATCAGCAGAATGCTCCGGCGCCTCAGGAATGATCATCACCATTGAACATTCATCACCGATTACACCCGCCACATTCAAATCGGCTGCCGGCGCAATGGAGTTTTTACCTATTTGTAAGGTCGATTCCCTTTTGGTGGCAATCAGAAATGCAAAAGCCGCCGGATACACCGTATTGGGAACCGATGGGATGGCAGATCTATCCTATGCAGAACCGGGATTATTTTCCGGTCCAACAATTCTCATCATAGGAAGTGAAGGCAAAGGAATCAGACCCGCCATTCGAAAGGAATGCACAAAACTCATTCGCATTCCAATGCATGGCAATGTGGAATCACTCAATGCATCCGCAGCTGCTGCAATAATCATGTTCGAAAGGATACGACAAGCGGAGTAATATCATGCGAATTGTATGCCTCACAGAAGAAACCACCGAAACACTCTATGCTCTTGGCGCGGATGACATGATCGTCGGAATCTCAGGGTTCACTGTTAGACCTGCCATTGCCCGCAAAACAAAACCTAAGGTCTCCACATATCTTGATGCAAAGATTGATGAAATCGTTGCACTTAAACCGGATATCGTTCTTGCATGGAGTGATCTGCAGGCAGGCATTTGCCAACAGTTAATCCTGGCTGGGATTTCTGTTCATTGCTTCAATCATCGTACAATCGAAGGGATTCTTGACATGATCTCCATGCTTGGACGCATGATTGACAAATCATCCGAGGCAAAGGAGTATAGGACTTTTCTTGAGAGAAAAATTGATGCCGCTGCCCTACAGTCACATACATTGAACAGACGTCCACGCATTTATTTCGAGGAATGGTTTGATCCTCTTATCTCAGGGATAGCATGGGTAAGTGAGCTCATAGAATTATGCGGTGGCATTGATGTTTTTGCAGAACACAGGCTATATCAAGATGCTAAAAGAAGAATAATACCGGATCCATCAATCATCATTGAAAAAAATCCGGATATCATCATCGCATCATGGTGTGGCAAAGGTGTAAAACCAAACATGATCACTTCCCGCGAAGGTTGGATGGACATCAATGCGGTGAAGGAACATCGCATTCATGAAATAAAATCTTCAATCATACTGCAACCCGGTCCCGCAGCATTGACGGATGGTATCGTTCAAATACAGGCAATCATTCAAGATTGGCATCAAAACTTGACGAAATAAGTCAGTCCAAAAAATGATGTGTTCATTGGCAGGGGATTATATCTGTCCACACTGAAATTCCAACCGTGATACACTCTTACACCCAACATTGAGATACCAATTTCGGGTCTGAATCGAAGCGAACCACCATGAAAATCAGTATAATATAACATGGAGGCACCAAAAGACACAAACCAGTTCATTGTATAGGAAATCTTTGGCGCAATGATGAATCGATCTGCATTCAATGGACCTGTTTCCATTCCAACTGAAATTGCCCCCAAGCCTTTGATCATTGAGGTCTTGGGCCAATACACCAAACTGCCATAACTATACATCGCCTCAAGAGATGTTCCTATATCCCCGGATTGCACGCCAATAGTCACGCCATGCACAGGCACATCGGATGCGCATAGTTTGCAGATAGGTGAACATGACAGCAAAGCACAGACTATGAAGGCCTGCAACTTCATATCACATTGCCAATCTGAATCCGGCTTCGTCTATCGCTTGAAGAATGTCTTCATCATTCACCAATTCAGGATCATATTCAATCACGGCTTTGCCAATCGCAACTTCTTGCACTGTCAATCCTTTGATGGCGGATAATTCTTTGTTGAGAGATTTCACGCAATGTCCACATGACATTCCATCTATTGCCAATTCTTGTTGTATCATATACCTTCTCCTTAAAAATCAATGTCATCCAAAGTTGTGGCCGATCCTATGAATCTGGGCGGCTCATCAAATTGAATGGATAAATTCTCAAAACGAGCATAGCTTTTCAGATATGCCAAACGAATATCACCAACAGGACCATTCCTTTGTTTTGCAATAATGATCTCTGCCGTGCCTTCCGTCGGTGATCCATCCTCCCAAGTCAATATGCCATATTGCTCAGGTCTGTTTATGAACATCACCACATCCGCATCTTGTTCAATTGATCCTGATTCACGAAGATCGGATAGCATCGGGCGCTTATCGGCACGTGCTTCCACACCCCGATTCAATTGAGACAAAGCTATAACAGGTATTTGCAATTCTTTTGCTATTTGTTTCAATGTTCGAGAAATGATCGATATCTCACGCTCTCTGCTTTCTGCCTTCGGTGGCGAAACAAATTGCAAATAATCCACGATGATCAATTGAACATTGTGTTCTGCTTTCAATCTTCTGCATTTCGCCCTAATTTCCATAACTGTCAATGTTGCACTATCATCAATGAGCAAAGACGAATGCGTCAAAGAATCTATCGAAGAAGTGATCTTTGCCATTTCTTGTTTTTGCAATCGATTGGTGCGAATATCATGAGCATTCACTCTGGCTTCGGCACTCAACAATCGAATCATGAGTTGATTTGCCGCCATCTCAATGGAGAAAAATGCCACGGGCGTATTGTATTCAACAGCAACATTTCGTGCGATGCTCAAAGCAAATGCAGTTTTTCCCATTGATGGTCTTGCTGCTATGATCACCAAATCTCCTTTTTGAAATCCGCCAAGAATATCATCAAGTTTGGTGAAACCAGATGGCACGCCCGATATTCCCAGGGTGGTTTCTCTTTCCTGCATGCTTGCAATAAAATTGAATGTTTCTATTGCAAGCTCCTTCAAGGATATGAAACTCTTTCCAAGTCTTTGCTCAGCGATTTCAAAAATCTTTGCCTCTGCGGAATCAACCTCTTCCAATGCATCTGTTGTTTCATCATATGCCCGAACAAGAATTGTTCCGGCAACGGAAATAAGAGAACGTTTGATATATCGCTCAAGCACTATTCTTGCATAATGCTCTACATTCGCCGCAGTTGGAACCATTGCCGTGATTTCGATGATTGCAAAGGATCCACCCACAGCATCCAATTCGCCGGTTCTCCTGAGTTCTTCTGTCAATGTGGTGATATCCACATCTACACCGCGACCGAACAGACTTAGTATTCCATTATAGAGTGTTTTATGCGACTCTTTATAAAATGCTTCGAGCTTAAGAATTTCAATCACTTTTGGGATTGCTGCTCGGTCTATCAACATTGCACCAATCACCGCCATCTCAGCTTCCACGGAATGGGGCGGAATTTTCCCGGGCATTCCCTCGGCAGGAATCGGCAAATGTTGTCCAGAACGCTTCGACTTCTTGCGATCGTCGCCGCTCGTCACCGGCAAAAATTGTGGTTGATCCATTAATGTACCTCCTAAATCGGAGAGCAAAGGTAGTATTTATTTGCGATTTCTCATGTTGCGTTTTGAGGATGTGAAAAAATGACTCTGTTTATCCACCCACTCATGTGGAAAATCATTGGTTTTGTTGGATATACGGCATTTCACGGGGCTATTTGCATCATTCCACATTCCCCTATGACTCCATCAATTTTGTATCTTTGTCCATTCTATTTTTGACGGATGATTTATGCTCGAGCTTCCAATTATTCAAGATACAAAGTCCGAATCCACCATTCGGAACATCCAAGATTTGTCTCATCAACCCAAACTCTATGTGGAAACATATGGATGTCAGATGAATGTGAATGATACCGAAATTGTTCAAGGGGTCATGAATGATTCCGGATATGCAATGACGGACAAACCGGAACAAGCAGATGTGATATTGCTCAATACATGCGCAATTCGGGACAATGCGGAAAAGAAAATCCATGAACGATTAAACCATCTGAAATATTATAAGAAGCGGAATAAAGATTTAGTTGTCGGTATCCTGGGCTGCATGGCAGAACGCCTTCGTGAGACATTGCTCGAAAAGGAATTGGTTGATTTAGTGGTTGGTCCGGATGAATATAGAACAGTCCCTGAACTTGTATCCAAAGCTTATTCAGGAGAACGAGGCATAGCCGTCAAATTGAGCAGAGTTGAAACGTATGATGATATTCTGCCATTCCGAACAGAAGGTATAAGTGCATGGGTTTCAATCATGCGTGGTTGCGATAAATTCTGCACTTATTGCGTAGTTCCATTCACAAGAGGAAGAGAACGTTCGAGGGCATTTGCTTCAATCGTGGATGAAGCAAAGTCACTCTTTGATCAAGGATTCAAGGAAATCACATTGCTTGGTCAAAATGTGAACAGCTATCGCGATGAACAATCCGGACATAACTTTGCCGAATTACTTGATGCATGTGCAAAGGCGGTGCCCGAGATGCGTATTCGCTATACCACTTCGCATCCTCAGGACATGAGCGATCAATTGATTGAGACAATGGCGATGCATGACAATATCTGCAAATATATTCACCTTCCCGTGCAATCAGGATCCAATCGCATACTTTCGCTCATGAATCGCACGCATCCAGTTGAACATTATTATGAGCGCATCGACATGATCAAGAAACTCATGCCTCATTGCGCACTATCAACTGATATCATCACCGGTTTTCCCACGGAAACAGAAGAAGATCATGAAGCAACAATGGAACTCATGAGACATGTTCGATACGATGGCGCATATATGTTCAAGTATTCGCCTCGGGAAAGAACAAAAGCATGGAAAATGGGAGATGATATTCCTGATGAAGTGAAAGTCCGTAGACTCAATGAAATAATCAATCAACAAAATGCCATCGCTCGTGAGATCAATCAAACATTGATTGGGTCTATCGAAAAGATACTCGTTGAAGGTCCCAGCAAGAAGAATCCAATGGAATGGCAAGGAAGAACGGACTCAAACAAAGTCACGATTTTCCCTCAAAATGAACAATCACCTTATGTGATTGGAGACATCATTGCTGTTAAGATAGAAAAGGCATCCAGTGCGACATTATTCGGGAGTTTGATCTGATTCCACCACACAATCCGGGGTATATTTATGAATCGCCGAAAAGCAGGATCCCAAGCAGAGGATCAAGCGGTGATGTTTTTGGAACAGGCAGGGTATATCATAATCAAACGCAATTTCACTTTCGGGCGCATCGGCGAAATCGACATCATCTGCAAGCATGAAGGGATATTGATATTTGTTGAAGTGAAAGCTCGCATGAACCATGAATATGGTCCACCCGAAGCATCAATTACCCAAAAGAAAGTCAAAGCACTGAAAAGAGCGGCGGAAGGCTATCTGTATATCAACAATATCAAAGACATTCCTTGCAGGTTTGACTTCATAGCAATCGAATATCCCGAGGGCATACCCGTTATTCGACATTTGATCAATGCGCTTTGATCATTTTTTACTTGGAAACATTACTTGCAATTCAACTTCCTTGTCTTCACGGGGTCCACGCAGAACAGTGATTGAAGTTGAATCGCCTGCTTTGAATTTTCCGAGCGCAAATGTATAATCATATACATTCTTAATCACTGTTGATCCTAATTTGATGATGATATCATCAGCAATCAGCCCTGCTTTTTCACCGGCACCACCTTCTCTCACACCCGTAATTCTCATGCCTTTCGGATGATCGCTGTAATCAGGAGTGATTCCCAATGAAACTTTAAAAGACATTGCCTGCCCCGGTTGAGCAGCAGATTTCACTTTGATATAGTCAGGTTTGTTGGTGGCATTTCCTACAAAGTCAAGTGTTTGCAAAATCATATTGACAATTAATGACTCACCATCATATTGAATCTTTTCCCATGTATCCGTTGGCCTGTGATAATCACCATGCAATCCAGTAAAGAAAAAGAGAACAGGTTTTTCTTTGCCATAAAATGAAGCATGATCACTCGGACCAAATCCATCTTCTGTATAAGATAGTTTTACAGGATGCATTCCTCCAATTGAATCCAAAAGGGGTTTGAATCCTGAAGATGTCCCAATTCCACCTATATTCAATTTCCCGTCTTTAAGTCTTCCAATCATGTCCATATTCATCATCATGCAAATACTATCCAATCCTATTGTGGGAGATTTCACAAAATGAGCCGAACCCAATAATCCCCGTTCTTCAGCTGTGAATCCTATGAACATAACAGGTCTTTTCAATGGCTTTTTGGATAATGCATAAGCAGTTTCGATAAGCCCTGCCGTTCCCGAAGCATTGTCATCTGCTCCATAATGAATTGCTTGTTCTTTGGTGCTCGCAAGTGTACCCGATCCTTCTCCACCCCAACCCAGATGATCAAAGTGTGCTCCAATGACGATAGTTTCATTCATCGCATTTGGGTCAGTACCGGGTAAATAAGCAATCACATTCGAAGTATTTACCGATTTCTCTTTCAGTGATACGGCAAGTCGCATGCGAATATCATTGATTGCGACACTGGCCGGAGATTTTGATGCCTTTATCACACTATCCAATCTGGAAATGCTCAATGATGGGAGCATCTTTTCGATTGCTGTTGATAGTGCATTCAGAACAAGCATTCCATCCACCTTACCGCCTTGCTCATATCTCATGGCAAGCAATGAATCCGGGAATTGCTGACCCGACACACAAATCATCGCTTTTGCACCTTTTTCTTTGGCAGTCATGGCTTTGGTTCTAAGTGATGCAAATTGAGAGAGATTACCATGAGGATTATCTTGTTCAGGTGCACCACGCATCACGATAACAACTGCATTGTTCACATCAATGCCGGCATAATCATCATATTTATCTGCAGGTGAAGAAATTCCATAACCGGCAAAAACAATGCGGCATTCAGCTGTACCATTATCACTGATTCCAAGTGGAGTGAACTCATTTTTGAGTTTTAGATTATGTTCTTTTTTTTGAGAAATGACACTCAGTGCATTCCCTTTGGGATTCAATGTTATATCAGTGACAATAGAAAATTGCTGAAAAAAATCATGATTGCCATAGGGCTTAAGACCAATCTTTTTGAATTGATCGCGAATATATTCCGCAGCCAAGAGATTGCCTTTTGTTCCGGGGGCTCTTCCTTCCAAAGTCTCGGAGGCAAGGTATTTCACATGTGCTTGTAATCTATCTGTGCGTTCATCAGCATGAAGAAAAGAAGTCAAACAAGAAATTGCAATGAAGAATAAGGTTGTTTTCATGTGTTGTTGGAATGGTAAAAAAAGAGCATGACACAAAAAAGTCATGCTCGGCAATTCTTCAATACGATCATTCATCAACCATCATAATCCACCAAGACATCATCTGTCAATGGATGAGCTTGGCATGTCAAAATATACCCTTCTTCAATCTCATCATCGGTCAGCGCTTCTCGGCTATCCATATGCACTTTACCACTTTGCAATTTTGCTCTGCATGTGCAACATGCAGCTATTTGGCAGGCATATGGAGGATCCAATTGTTGTCTGATTCCGGCATCGAGTATTGTTTCACCTGGATTGACCGTGATTTCGTACGAACGACCATATAATTTTACGCTTATGTTCTTCTCGGAAGTTTCGTGTGCCTCGACCGGTTCTTCGTCGATTGACAAAGGAGCCGTAAAGAACTCACGGTGAATGCGTTCTTTTGTAATATGGTGATGTTCAAGGACGGATTCTGCATTCGCCATGACCGGTGAAGGACCGCAAATGTAAAATTCTGCATGTTCATCAGAAGCAAATGGAGCAAGGAGTGTGCTCAATGTAGCATTATCCAATCTACCTTTATGAAGTGCTTCACCCTCCTCAAGAACATTGATGATCGTAAATGCAGGATATCGCAAAGACAGCTCATCCAATTCATCAAAGAACATAATGGAATGTTCATCACGATTTCCGTAGATCAATGTTATGGTTGATTGTGGTTCTTTGAGGAGCAAGCTTTTTGCAATTGAAAGAAGTGGAGTGATACCGCTTCCCCCACCAATAAGAACAATACGACGGGCATGTTCTTGTTGTATATTCACGGTGAAATTACCCATGGGCTTCATGATCTCTATACTATCCCCCACCAACAATTCATTATTGAGATAGGTTGAGACAAGCCCATTATCGGTTTGTTTCACGCCAATGGTGTGGGCTTCTCCCGAATAGGGCGAAGAACAAAGAGAATATGCTCTATTGGCTTTTTGCCCATTGACATCAGCTTTGATTGTAATGTATTGACCCGGTAGATATGAAAATTCTTTGCGCAGTTCATCCGGTATGGAAAAAGAAATTGCTACGGATTGAGGTGTCAAGCGTTTGATTTCTGAAACAGTAATGCTTCTAAACATGAAAATTCCAAATATTGATATATGCTATATGTGATTACCAAAAACCTAATTCCAATTTAGCTGCCTCGCTCATCATCGTTTTATCCCAAGGTGGATCGAATGTCAATTCAACATAAACTGCTTCCACTTCCGGGACTTCGAGTACTTTTTGCTCAACTTGACCCGGAATAATTCCTGCAGCAAAGCAACCCGGTGAGGTCAAAGTCATGACCACTTCCGCTTTTTTTGTTTCTTCGTAAAAACGAACTGAATAGATCAATCCCAAAGAGAAAATATCTACCGGGATCTCCGGATCAAACACAGTCTTGATATTAGCAATGATGCGATCAACCACCGGTGCATCGGACGGAGGCAATTCCTGCTGCACGGGTTTTTTGTGATTCTCACTGTCATCAAGTTTTAAAGGGACAAATTGCTTCATAGGTTTCTCTTTGATTATTCAGTACTGACGGGGCCATTTCCGCGCATTGCATTGCTCATTGTATGCCATGCCAAAGATGCACATTTTACACGAGCAGGAAATTCCCTCACACCGGTGAATACAGCAAGCTTTCCCAATTCATCGCTGTTTATGTGCGTATCCATAGATGCAGTGACAATGCCATGGAATTGATTGAAAAATTGTTCGGCTTCTTCCAATGTTCTGCCTTTCAATACCGTGGTCATGATCGAAGCAGATGAAGTAGAGATGGCACACCCCGAACCTTTAAAGGTGATATCTTCGATGATGCCTTCATGGATCTTCATGTAAATAGTTACTTCATCACCACAAAGCGGATTATGTCCTTCAGAAGAATGGGTTGGATCTTCCATTTCAGCGAAATTTCTCGGATTCTTATTATGATCGAGAATCATTTGCTGATACAGGGCTTGAATTTCATTCATGATTTTCCATGGAATTGCGATAAGAAGTAGTGATATAACGATTTTTTCTTGGAAATCGTTCATACTCAAACCTCAAAATTAGGGGATATTCCGTAAATTGCGAGAGGATAGAGTTTTGAAGGTTACTTCTCGCTCTCTATGTTCCACTCCTTCCGGTCATGCAGATTCATGAATTCAAAGATTATTTCCGAAGGCATCACATTCGATGATGTGCTGCTTGTACCCCGCTATTCAGAGGTTTTGCCCCGTGAAACTTCCTTGAAAACAAGGATTACTCGCACGATTTCCTTGAATATTCCCATTGTTTCAGCTGCAATGGATACCGTCACAGAAGCTGAAATGGCTATTGCTCTTGCCAGGGAAGGTGGACTGGGAATCATTCACAAAAACATGTCCATTCAAGCCCAAGCCGATGAAGTGGACCGTGTAAAGCGTTCGGAAAGCGGAATGATTCGCAATCCAATCACCCTTAAGGCAACAAGTACCGCCCAAGATGCTCTTGCCTTGATGGCCAAATACAAAATTGCCGGATTTCCTGTGATTGATGAATCAGGAGCTTTGATTGGCATCGCAACAAATCGCGACCTGCGATTCAAAACAAAGGGCGATCAACTCATTTCAGAGCTCATGACCAAGGATACAATCATCACTGCTCCATTGGGTACAACATTGGAGGAAGCCGAACAACTCCTGGAAAAACATCGCATTGAAAAATTACCCGTAGTTGATGATAAAGGGCAATTGCAGGGTTTGATCACTTTCAAAGACATTCAAAAAAAGAAAAAATATCCAAATGCCTGCAAGGATGAACTCGGCAGATTGCGCGTTGGTGCAGCCGTTGGAATTACTCAAGAAACCATGGAAAGAGTCGGAGCTTTGCACAAAGCAGGCGTTGATGTTGTTATCATTGATACAGCCCATGGTCATTCAAAAGGCGTATTGGAAATGATCAAAGCGGTTAAATCCGCTTTCCCTGATTTGCAAATCATAGGCGGCAATATCGGAACGGCTGAAGCCGCGAAGGCCTTGATTGAGGCCGGAGCAGATGGCGTAAAGGTGGGAATTGGACCCGGAAGCATTTGCACCACTCGCATCATAGCGGGGGTTGGTGTTCCCCAATTGACAGCCATCATCGAAGCTGCTTCAGAGGCACATAAACATGGTGTACCCGTGATAGCTGACGGAGGAATAAAGCAAACCGGTGATGTTGCGAAAGCAATTGCTGCCGGAGCAGATTGCGTCATGATCGGCGGCATGCTTGCCGGACATGAAGAATCTCCGGGCGAAAAAATTCTTCTCGAGGGTAGGGCATATAAAATGTATCGCGGCATGGGTTCTCTCGGTGCCATGCAACAAGGATCTGCTGATCGATATTTTCAGGACATGGAAGATGGTCTTGCCAAACTGGTACCTGAAGGAATTGAAGGAAGAGTGCCATTCAAGGGCAATGCCAGCGATACCATCTATCAATTGACCGGCGGATTAAGAGCTTCAATGGGCTATTGTGGTTGCGGAACTATTCCTGCATTGCAGCAGCATGCTCAATTCGTGAAGATAACGGGTGTGGGTTTGAAAGAATCACATCCCCATGATGTTGTTGTTACGAAAGCATCTCCAAATTACTTTTCATGATGCATGAATGATGGATGATTCATCCACACCGCTACCTCTCTCTTTGCAGAGAGAATTACAATCTTATAAACGATATCTCGCTCTTGAAAAAGGGGTGAGCGAGAACACGATTTCAGCCTATATGTTTGATATCGATCGTTTTGTCCAACACATGCATCAGCATGGCATTACTCGATTTGATGAAATCCAAATTGCCCATGTGAATGCATTTTTGATGATGCTTGAAGAGCTAGGCCTTGCATTATCATCAAGAACAAGAACTCTATCATCTCTCAGGGGATTTTTTGCATTTCTCTTCGCGAATAAATCCATCAACAATGATATTACAGAAAAGGCGGAATTGCCAAAGTCTCGAAGAACATTGCCCGATACATTGTCGATCGATGAAATGCTCTCGATTTTGGAACAACCGGACACTTCGACAAAAGCAGGCATTCGAGACAGAGCAATTCTTGAATTGCTCTATGCATGTGGTTTACGCGTCTCTGAATTATGTGGTTTAAAACAAAGAGATATGCTCTTGGAACAAGAAGTGATAAGAGTATTCGGAAAGGGATCGAAGGAAAGGATAGTTCCTGTAGGAAGTTCGGCATTGGAATGGGTCGGACAATATCAGGAAGATGTACGCCCGCACTTCATGAAAGTTGGCAAGGCAACCGATGATATCATGTTTTTGAATCAACGTGGTACGGGTATTTCAAGAATGAGCGTATGGTCGATTGTTAGTGAAGCCACGAAAGGAGCGGGCATTGAAAAACATGTGTATCCACATACATTCAGACATTCCTTTGCAACGCATTTATTGGAGGGAGGAGCGGATTTGCGGGCATTGCAGGAAATGCTTGGTCATTCAGACATCAGCACGACGCAAATTTATACGCATATAGATCGCGAATTCATTCGGCAAGTCCACAAAACATATCATCCACGAGGATGATCAGCGTGCCATGAGCACACATTCCTTTGGGTCAGATTTCGACTTCAATTGCGACACCACTTTTCCCTTCCCTACCAATCGAGCTTTAAACCCTGAAGAATGTAATACCGCAAGGGCTCTGCGAACACTCATGCCACGAACATCAGGCATTGGTTTCGAAGTTTTGGGCTTTGATTGTTGCTTATCATGTAAAATAGAAAGTGATTGATTCACCGAAAATGATTTAGCTTGACTTTCCGGAACCGACATCATATTCGTTTGAACTTCAATGTTTTTTCCTTTTTCCAGCCAAACTCCGGGCTTCTTCGATTGATGAATCACAGTACCATGTTGGGTGCCTTTTATTCTCAAACCAATATCATGCAACAATTCTTTTGCATTGGCATAAGTCAATCCTCGAAGATCCGGAACGATCGAAGAGTCTTGTACGCGTTTTCTTACTTGTTCATTACTCTTCTCCACATCAGAGACGGGGATTCTTGATGCCGTAATCCATTTTTGAGCAATCTTCTTGAAAATAGGTGCGGATGTGGTTCCTCCATAGATTGATGCTTTCGGTTTGTGGAGCATCACGATCATCGCCACTTTTGGTGCATCTGCCGGGAAAAAACCAACAAAGGATGCGGTATAGTCTTGTTTGGAATATTGACCATTGACCAATTGCTGGGCTGTTCCGGTTTTTCCGGCTATTGGCAAACCGGCAATTTGTGCTTCTTTACCCGTACCATATTCCACGACTCTGGTCAACATAGAGGTCATGGTTCTCGCAGTTTTTTCGGAAAGCACGGTTCGTATTCGCTGAACTTTCGTCTCTGAAATCAATTCTTGATCTTGACCAAAAATCCTTTTCACGAGAAATGGCCTCATCATCACACCGCGATTTGCAATGGTGGAATATGCATTGACCATTTGCAAAGCAGTGGCGCCCAATTCATACCCATAAGCCATGAACTTTTTTGTTGTAGAGCTAAACTGCTTCGGTCTTTTCATTGAACCGGCCACTTCACCCGGAAAATCAATTCCCAAGATAATTCCAAAACCAAAATCACGAGCATATTTATAGAATTTGAAATCATCAATTTTATCCGAGAGTCTTGCAAACACAATATTGCTCGATTGCTCCAAAGCTTCAGTGAATCGCACTTTGCCGATTGGATGAGAGTCCTTGATTTCATAATCACCAACCTTCAGCGTGCCATTCATGCCATTTACCATGCTTTCAGGTTTGATGATTCCTTCTTCCAATGCAGCACATGCAGTGACCAACTTAAATGTCGAACCCGGTTCATACATATCGGTTATTCCTCGCAATCGAATGGCATCAGGCGTGGCAGATGATCTATCATGCGGATCAAAAGTAGGCCAAGAAGCCATGGCAAGCACTTCCCCAGTTTCCGGTTCCAAAGCTATCACGGTGCCACCTTCGGCTTGAGAAGTAAATATGCCTTCCGACAATTCATATTCGGCAATTCTTTGTAATTCTATATCCAGAGTAACCATTGTGGAATGACCATCAGTCGGTTCCAATACGGGTATCTCATGTGAATAATACAAATTGCCAACGGCATCGCGACGCATATATGTTTTTCCATCAATGCCACGAAGCAATGAATCCAGCATCAATTCAAGTCCTGCAAGACCTCTCTTTTCTGTATCGGTAAAACCCATAACCTGAGCGGCTCCGGATCCATACACATAACTGCGTTTGTATGTGGGCTGACGAATGAAGCCGGGATCTTTTATCGTATCTAGCATCGGATGTCTGACCGTGATGTCTCTGGCCAATAATGTATACTGCCCTGTTCCTTGTTCTATTTTCTTTTCCCAATATTCGATTGATTCCCCAATAGCCAAATACAAAGCAGTTGCAATGCCTTTTTTGTTTTTTAGCTTTGTGATGTCTATCGCATAGGAAGTGGCTTTAACATTGGCAACAATCACCCTACCATTTCTATCAAGTATTTCCCCCCTTTTGGCTTGCAATGTAACGGGAACCATGTGCTGACCTTTGGACGAAGCCATGATTGCATCAGCTTTTATTACCTGTACATAAAAAATGCGAATAAGCAAAAGGGCAAACAATGCAAGGAAAAACCCGAACATGATTTTCAATCTGTTCTGAGGGAACACGAATTCCATGGAGATCTGCTGATCATCTTCTCCTTGGAATTTCCTGGATGGATTTCGCCTTGCGCTCATGAAGAATACCGATAAATGCTGCATTGCAATATACGGAATCGATGGCTTGAAATGTTCCGTGATGGACGGCAAGATTTTCGGTGTTTCCACAAGAGAGCAGGTATTCCAATTTGTGTATCTTTGCAGGAATTATTCGGAGTATTGCATGACTGGGAAATCATATATCGTTTATGACATCGAAACAGCCGGTTTGCCTATTGATTCATTTGATGATTCAAGACAAGAATATCTGCTTCGGGGTGCCGCCACAGATGAAGCAAAAGACAAAAAAATCAATGAAATGGCACTTTCTCCATTAACCGGCCAAATCATATGTCTTGGTATAAAAATCATGCAAAAGGTCGATGATCAATGGACCGAAGTCAAAGCCGGATCATTCATGGTTGATCCCACCTTCTCCGATACAGATTCCAGATCAGAAGATTTACCTTCCGGGCACAAAATGTTCGTCTGTTCGGAAGCAAAACTCCTTGAACATTTTTGGAAAATGCTCACTTCATATCCTTCACCACATTTGATCACCTTCAATGGCCGAGGGTTTGATGCACCTTTCGTGA
Organism: Ignavibacteria bacterium; assembly: GCA_016873735.1. Lineage (GTDB taxonomy): Bacteria > Bacteroidota > Ignavibacteria > Kapaibacteriales > UBA961 > UBA961. Next base: position 133,279 of record VGWD01000001.1, read on the forward strand.
TGTTGCGCTCTGCATTGCTCAAAGTGAAGCCGCTTTATAATTTGATGCAAGGCACGCGATGGAATTATCGAGAACATCACACTGATTTACTGGATGAATTATGTTTTTTCAATCCTCAACAATCAGGCGCCACTCGTCGATACAATTTTGATTTCGTTGCAAAATCATTTGGAGTTCAATCCCCAAAAGAGGCGGGAGTGGATGGATCGAAAGTAGGCGAATTGTATGCCGAGGGGAAATTGGAAACCATTTCAGAGTATTGCCTTCGGGATGTGAAAGCAACATGGGAATTATATCTGGCCATGAAAGAATTCATTCCGGATATTCGATAATATGCATTTGCTTCGATTGTGGCTTACGCTTTTCAGGAATTGTCTGTCTCGAGACATGGAATTCCGTCTCCATTATGCTTTGCAAGTTTTCGTGGACATAGTTTGGTGCGGAGTACAAATCGCATTTTTTGAAGTGATGTTCATGTATACTCCGGCTTTTGGTGGTTTGTCCAAGAGTGAAGCATATGTGTTTTTGGGCACTCTCTTCATTGTTGATTCTTTGAATATGACATTGATTGCCTCCAACTTTTGGCATTTTCCCCGACATGTGAACACAGGCGAATTGGATTTCTTCTTGCTCAAACCCGTTTCCCCTTTATTCTTGAGCTATTTCCGTTTTGTCAATACTGCTTCAATAGTCAATGTTACGGTGAGCATTATCATCTTTTGCATTGGCATCTCTATGCATGATCAATCCATACATTCCATGCAGTGGATTGGTTGGATATTCGGGATCATATGTGGATCAATCGTATTGTTTTCTTTTGAAGCAATAGTGGGAAGCATGTCATTTTATTTCGTGAATGCATCTGGTGTGCAGAGCATTTTTTACGCTCTCTATCAGATTGCCATGCGACCTGATGGAATTTATAGTGGATTTTTCAGACGATTATTCATCACGATTTTTCCTCTTTCATTGATTGCATCCGTACCTGCATCCATGCTATATTCGGATGCAAGAGTAGAAGATTTCATCATGATGATTGGGGTTTCGACTCTCTGTGTGGTGGGGGCAGCAATGTTTTTTTCAAGGGCTTTGAAACAATACAATGGTGCAAGCGGCTGAGCTTATTTCCACATTGAAAGAATGTAGATAAACCCATTGAATATTGGTGCTGCAAATAACATACTGTCAAATCTGTCAAATGCACCGCCATGTCCCGGAATCAATTCCGAGCTGTCTTTCACATGAGCATCTCTTTTGATCATGGACTCAACCAAATCTCCTATCGGAGCAAATACCGTAAGAAGTATAGAACCTATGAGCATGATCCATAGTGGAAATGCGGGAATGAGTAGATATGTACCCACCAACATGCATACAATGGAGCCTGTAGCACCGATTATTGCACCTTCAACCGTTTTTTTGGGACTTATATGCGGCATGAGTGATGTTTTGCCAAAGGCCATGCCACCAAAGTATGCAAATGTGTCACCGGCCCATACTCCCAAAAACAGGATAATCACCAAAGCAGCTCCGGGCTCTATGTTCATATTTGCAAAATAGGACGTCATGATACCATGGGCTTCAAATGACCTAAGTACAATCACATTTGACAACATCACCGGCACATACAATATGCCTCCAAGTGTTGATACAACTGCACCTGCCGGTGGAGCATGTTGCTCTTGATAAGAATTGACGAGTTCCAAAGACAATGTGGTCAAACCTGCCAAAGATAGAATCATCAACAAAAGAAATGAAGCATTCTCACCTCGGACACCCACAAGGATCATCCAAGCAGATCCCGTAATCATGCCAATGAGCGAATGTGGCGCAAAACCCTTAGCGGCGAGCAGCAGATATAATTCCCTTAAAGCCAGAATGGCAATAATTGCAAAAAAAACTGTGAAATACGGTGATCCGAGAATCACGATCCAAATCATGATGGGAATGCCGATTAAACCCATGATGATGCGTTTTGCAAGAGTGCTCATGCAAAAGTCCGAGCTGTGTGAACAAACTATGATCCTCCACTTTGGAAGGCCGTTAAAATTACCGTATTTTGTCCATACTTTCCCCTAAGAATTGCGACTATTTATGGCTATCTATACATTGGATGATAAAAGAACTTCCATCCTTCTCATTGGTGGATCACGTCATACCGCGGAAATGGCAATTAGATTGCGCGATCATGAGATTCCTTTCACCATCTTTCTTTCTTTTGATGATGCACATATGTTTGCATATGGCGATGCACCGGCTTTGCCACCGCATTTGATTCCATTTACAACTTCAATTGTAACGAACATTGCTGATTTGACAATTCCCCCCGATATCATCATGGATTGTCAGCCATTGGCTGCTGAATTAAAAGTGCCCTTGATTCATGAAGTCATCGAAGAATTTCCATCTGCGATCATACTCTGTTCAACATTGGCTTGCACAGCAACCGAGATCATGCATTATATCCAAGACTCTCATCATGTGATAGGTTTTGGATTCCTTCCGGGGCATACAGGAAGTGCATCCATCATTGAATTATGCAAAGGACTCAATGCATCAGAACTTGCATTGAACAAAATAGAACAAGTGATGAATGCTGCAGGTTATTCTTGTGAAGTGGTTGAAGATAGAGTTGCTTTGGTGATGCCTCGCATCCTTGCGACGCTCATGAATGAAGCAGCATTTGCGGTATTGGAAAACATTGCGACAAAAGAAGACATCGATGCTGCAATGAAAACTGGCGTGAATTATCCTCATGGATTATTAGAGTGGGCCGATACTATTGGTTTGGACACTGTGCTATCCATGCTTGATGCACTTTATGCGGAATATAGACAAGAGCGGTATAGACCATGCGTTTTGTTCAGACAATTTGTTAGAGCCCGCTGGATTGGGAAAGCAGGCGGAAAGGGATTCTATACCTATGCCTCAGGTTATGCTTGATGAATGAAGAAGTGATCAAACCGGTCACTCGCATATTTTGCGACTTCGATGGAACGATCACAAGGAAAGATTCCGGTGATGAATTTTTCCGCGTTTTCGGTCAATTCGATCAATTGCATTCAGCATTGATACAAGGGAGATACACTGTCGTTGAATATTATAAGCAGATTTGCTCAACGCTACAGATTTCATCTCAAGAAGCGGTTCAGTCATTTTCTGACAATTGTGAAATAGATGCATATTTCACTCAGTTTCTTGAATATATTCAAAGCAAGAATTGGACATGTACCATAGTCAGTGATGGTTTTGATGCATATATCAAACCAATCCTGAATAGAATCGAATGTAATGACTTGCATATCAGTTGTAATGCATTGAAACAAGATCAATATTCAGGAAATTGGTTCCCTATATTCCCCAATGCTGATGAGCGCTGCAAATGCTTTTGTGCATCATGTAAGATGAAAGTGGTACTTGGGACTTCGCATCCTGACGACATGATCATATACATTGGTGACGGCCTCTCCGACACTTGTCCTGTACATGTTGCAGACATGGTGTTTGCAAAAGGCAGTCTTGCATCATATTGCAATCAACATGGTATTGTCCATCACAATTGGAATAGTTTTTTTGATATAGTATCCGTACTCAAAAAACGTTCACCGGTGTCAAGAGACATTGCCAGAAAAGAAAGAAAAAAAATATTCATCGCAGAATGATCAATCATGATTGAACAAAAACTCAAGACATATACGCAACAATTGCTATCACTTGTGGAAACACAAGATGATCATTATGTCATTGCAGAAGTGTTAGAACTTAAAACATTATCAAAGGAATGTAAAGCATTCATTTCTTCCGAGGTACTATGGTGGGCTTATACTGCGGTATTGAGAAAAGACCCCGGACATCGTTTTCCAATTGACAAAGCTCATGTTCATACATTGTCAGAAGAATTACTTTCTTATTATCAAACGGTTGCTGAATGCTCGCAAACTGAATTGCATGATCTATTGAGCATGTTTGCCGAGTCCTATCTGAATGGACTCTTCAGACCAATAGCCACCCTTTCTTCATTTGTGTTCCGAAATGCTGATCACAAATCCGCTCAAGAAATATCGATAAGACTGAATGCATTGTCAATCCCATATTTTGATTCTGCGGAAGTCATTCATTCCATGATTGATTCCAAAAGACACCTGTCTTCAATCATCATTGCAAATGAACAATTTCAATCTGCATGCCAAGATGTGTTTCGTTCTTCAATCGGAAGATTGAGGTCCGATCAAGTGATTGACATGCTTGGGCCTCTATTTGATTTCATGAACAAGACTATAGGAAAAGATGCAATTCCGAGTGAATTGCTTCATGCATTTTTTCAAGAGGCGGGTCAACAACATATAGCCGACTCACTTCGTAATTCCCATGAACAAGGCATTCATACATTTGCAAAAGCCGATCTGCTTCAGCTACTTGAATCATGTATCGGGCACAGCGATATTCCGCAAACATCAATAAAAGAATCCAAAACAGGCGTGATTTCTAGTAGGAAGTTTTTTGGTGCAAAGGGCATCATACTCTTAACAGGAGAGCGTCTCAGCATAGCAAAACGCCGTTTACTATTAGAACGCGAATTGCAAATAGAGCAAGAAACCTATCACATCAAACAGGATTCACGCGATGAGATTGAGAGAATGCTGCATGATTATCAGAGTCATGACAAACCACTTCGATTGATAAGAAAATCATTTCTGGGTTCTTTACCGATGAACATACAAATGCATTATGCCAATGCAGTATTTGCAGGTGACTTGAATTGTATGAGGAAACTTGGGGCTTCAATTGACAAAACGGTAGGAGTGGAAGCTGCATTGACAACATGCAAAGCATTCATCAGACAATTTGGAAATCCTGTGAGAGAAGCTGAAGATCCGATGGAGGGATTGTACAATTTGATAGAAATGTTTTGCAAAGACAGGGATAATTAACGCACAGCTTCCCAATCTTTGGATCTTGCCTTACCAAAGATCAATACCCAGAACCAATTAACCGCCCATTCAAGCAATATCCTTGGATATCCATATCTTCTAAATCGTCGAGGGGATTCAAAAACAAGCAAACGTTGTTCAAATGTGAGGCCACCAATTTTTCTTGTCCTACGAAAGATTTCAAAGTCTTCACCGGCAGGAATTGAGGCATCATACATGCCGGCTAAGTAGAAAGCAGAGCGAGTGAAAATCTGACATTCCCCTCTACCCATTCCGAAACCCGCAACATTCACCATGAATCCAACATAAGAATTCAAAATGAATGAAAAACAGGTGTCTGCAATTGTTCTTTCTTCAGGATAAATATGAACAGGACAAGCCAAAGCACATGGTTTATATGTGAGTTTGCTCCACGATTGGATAAAGGATAGGAAATCATCAGGATTCGCAGGAAATGTGTCTGCATTCAGGAACACAAAAATATCTCCTCGTGCATGTTCAGCCCCTTTATTTCTACCTTCGGCAATTGTTTGCCTGCGTTGTTCATCATGACAAATCACTTTGTCTGCAAATTGTTTGGCTATGTCGATTGTGGCATCAGTACTACCACCATCACTCACTATGATTTCCAAACTAAAACGGCTTTTCCGTTCCGGAGTGAAAATCGACATCGTGCGGGGCAATAATTTTTCTTCTTGCAATACAGGAATGATGATGCTAATCAAGGGATTAGGCAAACCATGAGAATCTAGCGATGCAACCGATGTGCCTGGCTGAATCATATCTCGGAAACCACCACGCTATGATTGACTGTGTCCTTGCTTAAGAGAGCAGGAAAATATGCCACAACCGAACTTGGCTTGGGTCTGCCTCCGGCAAAACCAGTCACACTCGGAGGACCTGTCAAAATCAATGGTGCAATTTCTTTTCCGAATCGCTCCACTGCATTATAGTCTTGAGATCGAACACCAATGCGCATCATCACTTCATTTGGTTCAATCGACTGAGCGATTGGTCCATGACATGCATTCATGCCAATGAATTCCGTGCGGATTTCATCGAATGTCAAAGAAAGTTGCTCCAATCGCTTACGTAAAATTGTATCCGCAGCTTTTGCTTTTTTATATGCATCCGGAGCGGAATATGTGAGCGAACTAAATGCAACATATCCATCTTCATATGAAGCTGATACTTTGAAGAATGGCGTGGCCGGTTTTCCTTTGACGCCATATACGTTTACTTTGTCATTCCCTAAATCTTCAAGGTGAATGCTTGTGAAATCAGCAATACAATCAGGAGTGATATATTCAGACGGATCCCCGATTTCATACATCAATTGTTCGCTGACTGTTTCTCTTGTCACTGCGCCACCGGTTCCATTGTGTTTTGTGACAATGAATGAACCATCAGGGTATGCTTCAATGATGGGGAAACCTATATTCGCCATATCTGGCAATGATTCCCAGTCTCCTAAAAAATTTCCACCGGACGCTTGCGCGCCACATTCATTGATATGTCCTGCAACAGTTCCTGATGCAAGCTTGTCCCAATCATCGAAACTCCAGCCAAATTCATGAATCATTGGTGCAAGGGTCAGGCCCGTATCGGTTGTTCTACCTGTGATCACAATATCAGCACCGGCTTGCAAAGCTTCTACAATCGGCTTTGCACCGAAATATACATTTGCACTGAGCAGTACATTTTTGACTTCACTTATTGGTTGACCCGATTCCATATTATTCATTGCATGGCCATCGGCGATAAGTCCATCTATATGCATCAAGATATTATCACCCATGACAACCCCAATTTTCAAACCCTTGATGCCAAGCTTTTTTGCAACTGCAAATACTGCATCTCTTGCACCTTCAGGATTGACACCACCGCCATTAGTTATGAGCTTTATACCTTTTGAAGCAATGAATGGCAAGACATCTTCACATGTTTGCACCAAATCCTTCGCATAACCGAGTGCGGGGTTTTTCAATTTCTGCTTTTGAAGAATCGACATCGTCACTTCTGCCAAATAATCAAGCATGAGATAGTCGATGTCACCTTTTGAAACCTGCATCAATGGTGCGGTTAGTAAATCACCCCAAAATCCTTGTCCGGAAGCTATGCGTATACAATCTTTTGCCATATTGTCATCCATTGAATAGAAAACGAACCTCACATGATGAGGTGCCTTGCAATGCAGAAATAAGCGTGTCTTTTTGTTGTTCATTCAACAGACATTGCCCTGCATTGTCAAAAGGAAATACATAAAATTGACATTTATACCAGGCCATCATTGGTGTAATCTCAACACGAACGAGATTTTCATATTCAATTCCAACTGTCTCACCCAGAAAAATCGGACGAAGCACGAGTCCTTTTGTGCAAAGCTCAGATCTCTGCTCTGAAGCTCTATAAAGCACTTGAATCACATTCACAAACAATGCCAGTGGGAACACATAAGCCAGAACTGTCGGCGTGGACAAATACAATGCAATGATGGCAAAAATACAGAAAATGACCAAGATTGTCCCAAGCAGGATATATGTCAGAGGATTGACAATAAAACTGAGTGTTTCCCCTATGGCAATCGCCATTCGCGACCGAGCATCAAGTGTATTACGGAAATAGGTGGCCCCAAATGCCAACATGCCATAAGCAAAAGCCACATACAGAGCATAGAGGAAAATCACTTTATCAAAAAACATGACTGAATACTCGCATAATTCGGAAACAATCGATATGGTCCAAAAAGATATCCACATCACTTTGCATACTTATTCACATTTCGCCTTCTTGACTCAATATTCAAGGATATAAGTCCAATAGAATCATTATCTTTGTAATCTATTTTTACCCAAACCTACCTGAATGAGTCAACTCGGTACGATATTACGAAATCGAAGGGAAGAACTGAATCTTACCCAGGCGGAAGTATCCCGCCAGACCAATATCCGTGTCAATATCATTGATGCACTGGAGAAAGGTAAGAATAGCATCCTACCACCCACATATCTTCGATCTTTCAGTAAATCGTATTGGCAATTTCTTCGATTGCCGATTGAAGACTTTGAAAAGGCATTTGCTGAATCCGGCATCATGCCTGCTCAACAGGAACAATCATTCATTGGCACACTGATCAATCCTGAGAAAGAAAAGGAGAAGGAATATACTCCACCTGCTCCTCTAAAAGCGATTGAATCTCCAAGATATTCGCCTCGCCTTGTTAGTGGCATCATTTCAGCCGCCATGATTTTGATTTTGGTAGTTGGCATATACTATCTTTTTGTCAAAGACATTGTTGATGACACACCTGTTGACCCGGATACTCAGACCGAATCCACATCAACAGGGGGAGGGTCTTCGGATAATGGTGGAGCATTATTGGAGATTTTTGATGAAGAGCAATCCAAAGATAGTATTGTTCTCGAGGTAACAGCAAAAAATAAAACTTGGTTCACAATAAATGCCGATGGTAAAAATAGTGAATCGGTGGTTCTGGAGGCGGGACAATCAGGCCGCTGGACTTCTGTTGAATATTTCACATTGTCCATTTCCAATAATGGCGGTGCGGTGTTCAAGAGAAATGGAAAGGTCATTCCGAATATTGGAAAAGAAGGCACCATCATTCGTGAAATGAAAATTACTGCCAATGATATCACAAATTCCGCAATGCCATATAAGGATAGTGAGTCCCCTGATAAAGCTCCTACAAAACCCACAAAAGGCAATGGGACAACAACAAGTAAAAGTGGTAAATCAACAGGTAAGAAGTCATCTGAGTCAGGTAAGCCGGCTACTTCAAAGAAGACCACAACGTTAAAAACAAAAGAAACAACTTCTTCCGAGCCTAAGAATAAAACAGAGACTTCTACTCAATCCAAAAAGAAGACTGAATCAGCTGCATCCGGAAAAACGAAAAAAGTTACTACGGAGAAGACCAAGTCCTCAACCGGTAAGAAAAAGTCTACCGAAAAGTCTAAGTCTACAGAGAAGAAAAAATCAACCACAAAGGCCAAAGATACCAAGAAGAGCAATAAACCCACAACGGCTAAAAAAGCTTCTGAAAAGAAGAAATCTTCCGAAGCAAAGAAGGTTGAGACACCAAAACCAATGCCTATCGGCAATCCCCGCCGTTAATCAACGAATATGGCCTGCTATATCGTGCAGGCGTATAATTCCGATGCAATTCCCTTGTCCATCACATACGGGCACTACGCCAATTTTATGCTCGCGATCTTCCATGAGCGACAATGCCTCCCCTAATGTTGCTTGGGGTTGAATTGTAACCGGAGAATGCGACATGATGTGGTGTGCTTTCATCGCAGAAAGATCATCATTGTTTTGTAGACATCTTCGTACATCCCCATCAGTTATGAATCCCAGTATATTTTTACCGTTTTCACTAACGATAGCACAGCCCAATCCTTTTTTACTCATGATGATGATTACATCCCTCAACATCATTGTCGATTCAACAAAAGGCAATGCGTCCTCTCCTGCAATCATCACTGATTCAACTGTAAGCAATAAATTTCTTCCTAATTGACCGGCAGGATGAAATGTGGCAAAGATATCCTTGGTGATCCTAGAGTTAACTGTTATCGCTGCAATGAGTGCATTTGTAACTGCAGTCGTCACTAGTAAACTTGAGCTTGGCACAGTATTCAACGGACATGATTCTTTTTCGATGGATGCATCAATCACAATATCACATGATGTTCCAATTTCAGATTTCACATTTCCGATTATTCCTATCAATGCTGTGGAACGTGTTTTTAGATATGGGATGATAGACACCACTTCTTCTGTATTACCACTATTTGAGAAGAGCAATACTATATCACTTGAAGAGATGATTCCGATATCTCCATGAAGTGCCTCAATCGGATGAAGAAACATTGATTTTTTTCCAATGCTTGTCAAAGTTGAAGCACAACGTTTCGCCATGATCGCTGATTTTCCAACGCCAATGCAGATGACATGTTCTGCATTACTGATTAGTTCGGCGGCCTTGGCAATTGACGTCCAGTCCATTCTCTCGCTTACTTGCTTTAATTCATGTATATCATGAATAAAAGATTGTTGCGCAATGTCCATCAAATGTACATCCTTGCTCATGCGAATCCTCCGCTTAATTGCTTCCCAGCCAACATATGCATATGTAATTGAAACACAGTCTGACCTCCCCATTCTTCACAATTCATCACAAGTCTGTATCCTTGGGAATCAAATCCATATTTCAATGCCAAAGCTTGTGCAACTGACATCATTTCCATAAGGATATGTGCATCTTCGGATTGTAACTCCTGAATTGATCGAATTGTTTTTTTGGGAATGATCAAGCAATGAAACGGTGCTTGAGGATTGATATCCCGAATAACAATCAATACATCATTTTCAAGTTCGATGGTGGCAGGTATTTCTCTTGCCATGATCTTGTGAAAAATTGTGTTGCTCATTGCATTTTCTCAGAACTTCATAAAACAATGCCCTCTGCGCAAAGAGCACAGAGGGCATTTTATGTCATTGAAGAATGTGATTAACGAGTAATCGTCATCTTCGCAACTTCGGTATTATTACCGCTGGTCAAACGATAGATATATGTTCCGGTTGCAACATTTGCACCGCTATCATCTGTACCATCCCACTCAACTGTGGTTTTGCCGGAATTGACAACACCTTCGAAGAGTGTACGTACTGTGCGACCAAACATATCAACGATTTCAAGCTTGGAAACACCTCTATCGCGAACGAAGAAGCTGATACTTGTGCTCATTGAGAATGGATTCGGTACATTCTGCTCAAGAGCTATTGGAGCTGTTTCATCCATTGTGAACTCAAGAACATCAGAGATTGATTTACATGATTCAGTACCTGTAAGATCCATTTGGCTCAAACGATATTGATATGTAATTCCTGGTTGTACCTTTTCATCTGTATAAGCATAGTCACGAATAACTGTTGAGTTGCCTGCTCCGCGAACAAACTGAATTGATTCCCAGTTTGAAGGAACATCACCACGAATGACGCGGCGCTCCACATGGAAGCCGGCATTGTTCTCTTCTGTGGCTGTCTGCCAGAACAAATCAACTGAACTATTTCGTTTTTGACCATCAAAATATGTAAGGTCTACAGGAACAACGCAATTTTCATCAGGAGTTGGTTCTGTTGCAAATGACTTGTCACCAAGGAATGGTCTAATCAAAGGCAACCATGTACCGCGTGATGCAGTTGGGAAACCTTGGACAGATGCATTACCATCATGAGCCCGGTGACCGAACATTGGGTTTGACAATGGAGTTGCCTGAACCCATGTACCTGAAAACGCTGTTCTTTCATAAGCGAATACATTCTTGTTGATCAACTGATTAGCTGCATTCAACTGACGGAAACTCTTATCAATGTTCAAGTGAACACCACTGACTCCGGGACCCGGAGGATTAATATTATAGTGTGTGATTACCTGACCAACACGAGCTGCTGAAGCACCGAGAGACAAACCGTCGAGACCAAGCTGAGCTACTGAAGCCCAATATTCGCCAGGAGGCAATACAACCGGCTTATCGAAGAGATATGTGGTATACTGCCCATAGAAGAGGTCTTTGCGGACATCATCATAGCCACGTTGCTTACCGATTTTAGTACCTGCAATCGGTTGTGCTTGAGGAGCATCTGCACCTCTATACAATGCGAAAGCAATTGGATCAGGGCTTTGGTTAACTTCTGACATCCATGCTTGGAAACCTTTGATGGTGTCTTGTGTAAGCAATTGGAAACGCATAGCAAACTGACCTGATGCTGAACCAGCTTCAGGACCAAATGCCAAACGTCCATCGGATGAAGTAAAATCGGCACCAAAAATCCCTGCTCTACTGAAGTCTGGCCACAAACCGCTTGAGTAAGCTTCTGTGTTCAAACCACGACCATCAACGCGATTTCCTGTTGCGCCTTGTGTAAAGTCCGGCACATCATTTCTTGCGGTTGGAGGATCATATGCAAATACAGGACCATAGCGAAGATTATAGAAGCTATAGGTTGTATCATTAGAATTATCGACATCACCACCCTGCACGAAGCAGCTTGCAACGATACGATAACGACCAGGAGGACAACGACGAGCATTCCAAGCAGGAACAGTTGACTGTACGATTTGTCCTGGCTTTACGAATGGAATGATTGTGCTACGGCAATAATATGCATCTGCTTTACGAATGTCATCAGATTCTTGAAGAACCTTAACATTGATACTTACTGATGGAGATTGCTTGCCTGTATTATTTGTGATTTTGAAACGAATCGGCAATTGTGTCATTTGTGAAGCAGGTGTGGTTTGATATGGCCACAATACTTCTACAAGTGACATCTCAATATCAGGAGATTCGTTTGTGTAGATCAACTTAACATTGTCAACGTAGAAGTCATCATCATCATCCTGAGGTTGTGGAGGAGATGTATGGCGACGAGCACTGACTGATAATCTAAAGCGGAAGTCTTTAGCAGCTTCATTTGGAGAAAAGATGAGTGAATCAGGAATTCTAAAGAAGATTTTATTGAATTCAACATCTTTACCATCGTCATAAATATTTGAACGCAAACCTTGAGCAAGTGTCAAAGCAGAGTCTTTATCATCAGGAAGATATCCCAAACGAACTCCACCTGCACCAAAGACAGTATAAACATAGTTATCTGTTACTGCTGCACCAACACGACGCTTGTGAACATTCCATACAATATCAGCTGTTGCATTATTGAACTGACGAGCAATATTCTCGATACCATTTGTTGATGGGCGAGCATATTCGAGTCTCAATTCATCAGGTGTTCCTGGTGCTGCAAGAGTTGTTGCAACTCCATTGAAAATAACGCGAGGTTCCGGGCCAACGATTGTTGCATCTGCCCAACCGCGACCAAAGTCGCCTTTATTACCTGTTCGCTGATAAGAGATTGTCAAGATTGAACCTTGGGTCTTGCGATTAGGCAAGTGACGAATATCGATCGGGAATGAACGGATTTGATCTCCACCAGGACTTGGTACAGGGTCATTTCCGTCGAGAGTAACTCGGTTCAACTTAATAACAGGCGAAGCTGTTTTAAATGTTGAACGATTTTTTGCAGTTACAAGTGTACCTGGAACATCACCAACCGCCCATCTTGGTGGTGGTGGATTATAGGTTTCTTCATCACCATTAGATACTTCTGCATCATAGTTAACCCATTTCAAGACAGAAGGCATTGGCGTACCGTTAATAACATAATAATCATTAACATCATCACTGAAACCATCGCTATTCAAGAATGACAAACGGCGCATAACATATAAGTTTCTAGTAACTGTATCATCAAATGGCCATTGATCATTAAGTGAACGATAAATTGAGTCAACACCTTCGGAGAACACGAATAATCTCAAACGACCAATCTGGAAGTCAAGGAGTTCATTTGGTTCAAATGGAGGAAACTGCACACGAACGATACCATAAGGGGGTATACCGCTCAATGGGCAAGGACCTTGGCCTGGGAATGCAGGAATGCCAGTCCCTTGTCCACCTGCAGCTAAGAAGCTACCTGTTGCAGTTCCACCGGATAACCAACCGAATTGAACAGTAGCATCAATGTCAGGAGGACAATTGCCAGTCAAGCATCCTACACCTACAGGAACTGAACGTGAGTAAGCAGTTTGTCCGGATGCTTGATTAATGATACGCATACGAACACGGAAGTTCAAATCCTGAATGGTGTAATTTACACCGGAAGGACGTGCAGGTAGGCCAACACCTGGGCCTTGAATATCATTCGTCATGTTTTGGAAAACGGCTGTTGGACGGATCGCACCAAGTTGTGGATGTCCAGCAAACAATTCAGGTTCAGGAGTTGCAATCTCGCGTGTGTATGCATCAAGATTTCCAGTTGCATTTAACTCGCGACCGAAATAACGAATTTGTTCAGGAACAACGCGTAATACATTGCGCCATTGCTTAAAGCGAATCGCCAAGCCATTGGCTGGTGTATTTGAACCATGTCCGGTAGGACCGAGCAATTGGCCTGATACGTCAGAACCTGGATAATTACCTTTTGACAGATATTGTGTGAACTGTCTTGGGGCTGATTGGAATTCAGTCTGAGTTAAATTCGATTGGCAGTTTGGAAACTTGTAACTGTAGTTTCTGGTGGTTCCATTCAAGCCAATCGTTGTGTTCATTCTGAAAAAAGCTGCAGCTGAAACTGAAACACCATTAACAACAACAGCACCTTCCAGACGCTCGTAATAAGTATAAACTGAAGAATCGGCTTGATCCAATGTTATTTGGAAATTGGCCAAGATTCTTTGGTCATCCTTGGTAAAATTGACAGGACCACCAACTCCAGAAGTCCATGAACCTATCGGTGCAGCATTTTGAAAATACACAATCAAACGGCGTGTACCATCGGGATTATCTGCTCTTTTGTACCAAACTTGACCGCGATTTTCTTCCGGAAGATCAGGGTTTTGAGACAATTGGAGATTACCGTGTGCTGCGGCAATAACAGGCGCATTTGGATTATCACCTAAGCCTGAATTCCCGGTACTACGAATACCAGAAGTTGCTGAACTAGGGTTGAAGCCAGTTGCCAATTGATAACCATAATCATCAGCCACAGCATCGGTGACAGCACTAGCTGCAGCAGGTCTTGCAAAAAAGTCATCGCGGTATAAATTATATCCGGTTCTAGCTCCGGAAGAATTATACTCATAACGAGGACTTGACAATGATATCAACCCATTTGTTGATACATAGAAACTGTCATAACGAACACCATTCAAAAAGAACGGGAACCCGATCTTGATCGGGCCTGCATATGCATTATCCGTTGAGTCAGTTGTCAGACCGGGATTCCGAAAAAACGGAAATCCGTCTGTCAAATCTTTTGTTTGGTTTGGTCCGGTTTGAATCTGCTTCCATTTGATGATCTCGGAAGGTTCAATATCGTTCAATCTATTCAAGAAAGCACGATCCAAATTTGGACGCCAAAAGTCTCCGGCATCATCGTCGGAATCGACTACATAATAACCGGTGGAAACAGCATGCGCCGTATTATTAGGGCGGCTGTTATTTGCATTGTTGAGTGCCGGAAAATTAGTGAACGGCTGAGGAAAAGAAGCCGGGAAACGGCTTTTTCTCAGTGTTCCATCTTCCTTACCGCCAGCATAAACGGCCATGCTCGCCGCGAAGAATGCAAACAGTGCAATGAGGACTCGTTTCTTCATATGAAGAACCTTATGCAAAAGTGATACATAATTAATTATATGGAATAAAATATTTTTCTCTACATGTGCGGAAATTTCTAAATGTGCGGAAATTTCTAAATGTGCGGAAATTTCTAACGGTTGATACGATTTAATACACAATTGCGTGTAAATTGTTAAGAAAAATTGACTTCTCCAACAGAAAATTTATCCCTGTGAATAAATAATTTTACAAAGTTGATTAAGCATCAATGGATAAATCTTGTGCTCAGCTTCCTTGACTTTCTCCGAAATTGCCTCAGGGGACACACAATCCCGTATGTCTATGCGGCACTGAATCAGTGCCTCTCCTCTGTCGTATTCCTCATCAACATAATGGATTGTTAGTCCTGTATATGGCATTCTATCCATCCAAACAGCCATATGGACATGGTTTCCATACATCCCTTTACCACCATAATCGGGCAATAAAGAGGGGTGCATATTGATGATTTTACCTTTGAAAGCACGAACTAATTCGGCAGGGAGTAATCTCATATACCCCCCTAGAGCAATGATTTCCACATTATACTTTTGTAACAAGGCAATGATTGATGCTCCATCATCGGCTTGTGTTATATGCTCAAAAGGTATAGAAAATTGCTCTGAAACAGTTCTGACTCCAGCATCTTCCTTGTTTGAAACTACGACCACAACGGTATATGATGCGTCTCTTTTTTGAGAATACCGAATCAAAGCATCGGCATTACTACCTGAACCGGAGGCAAAAATGGCAACATTCACTGTGTATTGATGATTCATTGGATGCGATGAACTATGCTGCATTGCGAATGCCGTTATGCTTTCAAATGCAATACAAAAATACATGCAAAGTTCTTGTTGAAAATCATGCTTATGCAAGTTGTGGAAAACTTCTCCACCAGGATTGGATAAATGGCCATGGAACTACCCCGTCGGATCAAAACGTTTATATTTACAATATTCACATTTTCATTGATATCATGCGCATCAACAAAGCACCTTTTCTTCTTTTTTGTTTAATGGCCTTTACCCTTTTCGCAAGAAATCTTCAAGCACAAGATCCCAACTCCGTAACAGGGATTCTAACCGGCACAATCATCAATGGAACAACACAAGCGCCTATTGCAGGGGCCACCATTATTGTGAGTGGAACCAAAATTGGTACCAGAAGCAATGCTCAAGGGAAGTTTGCGCTACGATCCATTCCGGTAGGTATTATCAGTATCAAAGTTTCCGCCATTGGTTTTGAAGCACGAACTTTGTCAGACATCGCAATAAGTTCAGGAAAACCTGCCACTGTTACGGCATTATTGAGTGAAACTGCTGTTCGACTTGAAGCAACCGAAGTTGAGGCAAGTTATTTTCAACGCAGCCCTGAAACAATAACCAGTACTCAATTGCTGAATTCCGAAGATGTACGTAGAGCACCGGGGGTACAAGAAGATGTAATCAGAGCCGTAGCATTATTGCCCGGAGTTAATGTTACCAGCGCAGGAAGAAATGATCTTATCGTTCGAGGTGGGGCACCATTCGAGAACTTATTCGTAGTTGATAATATCGAAGTGCCAAATATCAATCACTTTGGATCTCAAGGTTCAACCGGTGGACCACTTTCTTTGATCAATATTGATTTCGTACGAGAAGTAAGCTTCAGCGCGGGTGGATTTTCATCTCGATTCGGTGAACGCGTTTCATCTCTCACGAATATCACATTGCGAGAAGGAAATGAAGAGCGTTTTGGTGGAGAGATAAATTTTTCGGCAACGGGCTTCGGAGTGATTGCAGAAGGACCGATCTCCGATAAAGGCTCTTACTTTGTGAGCGCACGTCGATCATATCTCGACATACTATTTAAAGCACTCGGCTTTAGTTTCATTCCCGATTATTGGGATTTTCAAACAAAGGTATCATATCGTTTGGACGAAAAAAACACCCTTTCTTTTCTGACAATCGGCGCATTGGACAAAGTAACATTCAATAATGAAGATGAAGAAGATCGATATTCGAATTCTCGCATCAATGCACCCACGCAAGATCAATACTTTTCAGGTTTGACATGGAAACATTTGATTACCGGTTCAGAAATGAATGGATATGCGCTTGTCACTATTGGAAGAACCTATTCAGCATTTAACACTACTCAAAGAGATTCCACCCTTGCAACCCTCTTTAACAATACTTCCAAAGAAGGAGAAAATAGTGTAAGAACGGATCTATTCTTGCAACTATCTCCGGGAACAGAAATCATCATTGGGAATATCGTGAAATATGCATCGATGCTTGATTATGATTTATTCCTTGATCCACGATTCAGAAGAAATCTAGAGGGAAAGCCTATAGGACTTTCGGTGGATAGTACATTCAGTGCATTTCGAAATGCAACTCATGCCACTTTGATCATGAATTCGGAGAATTGGAAAGCAACAATTGGAGCGCGATTGGACTATTATGATTTTCTTCAAGAAACGACATATCTCTCTCCTCGACTTACACTATCATATATTCTTAACCCCACGGCAACAATCAATATGAGCATCGGTAGATATTATCAATCTCCATCCTTCATTTGGTTGATGGGAGATCCAACAAATCAACAGCAACTTAAAGCTATTAGAGCAGATCAAATTGTATTGGGATATGAATTGCAATTGGCTGCTGATTTAAAATTTCAAATAGAAGGTTACTATAAGTGGTATGCGAATTATGCAGCAAGAGTTTTCAGGCCTCAAGCAGTTCTTGCACCAGCAGGATTTGATGATGTTCAAAATGACATTCCATTCGGACTTGAACCATTGATTAGTTCGTCCACCGGATTTGCACGCGGGGTGGAAGCATTCATTCAAAAGAAAATGGGCGATATCCCACTATATGGTCTTATGAGCTTAACCATCAATGAATCTAGATTTTCCGGATTGGATGGCATTGAAAGGCCGGGCGCATTCGACACAAGAATCATCTTTAATCTTGCTGCCGGTTATCGCTTCAATGAAAACTGGGAAATCAGTGCAAAATTCAGGTATTCCTCGGGAGCTCCTTCAACGCCTTTCATCGAAAATCAAAATTCCCCACTCTATGGTCAATTAAATTTTGATGAGTATAATGGCGGAATCAGACTTCCCGATTTCCATGCGATGGACTTCCGTCTGGATAGAAGATGGAATTTCAAAGGATTCTTATTGATCACATATATAGACATTCAAAATCTCTACAATCGCAAGAATGCAAACAATTTCAGATTCGATCAAAGACTTGGAAAAGGAATCGTGAACTTTGCCGGTGCGGGAATCATTCCATCAATCGGTATCAATGTTGAGTTCTAATCTTGATGCATGTCAATCAAGGCGATCACATTTGATCGCCTTTTTTGTTTTGCTCATCATCAATTCCGTAGATTGCATGAAGGGCTCTGTATTCACGATCACACACTATTCTCATTCCTCATGAAATTGGTACCGCAATCTCCTGACAATCAATCAACAGATTTTCTCAATGAGCTAAATCCGGCGCAAAAACAAGCCGCCATGCAGGTCAATGGTCCCGTATTGATCATTGCCGGTGCAGGTAGTGGAAAAACAAAGACACTCACCTATCGCATTGCTTATATGTTGTCACAAGGAATTCAACCTTCTTCCATCCTGGCGCTGACATTCACCAATAAAGCAGCCGAAGAAATGAAATCACGCATTGCGCAACTTGTGGGTGATGCGAAAGCAAAACATATTTGGGCTGGAACATTTCATTCTATATTCGCACGCATTCTGCGCATCGAGGCCGAGAAAATTGGATATACTTCTTCATTCAGCATTTATGATACCGATGATTCACTAAGCATCATTCGCCAGATCATGAAAGATGCCGGCATTTCTGCACAGCAATTCACTCCACAGAGCATCAAGTCCAGAATTTCCAATGCAAAAAACATGATGATTTCTTGGCAGGAATATCAAGCATCAGCACAAGACATCCATGAAAAACAAACGGGACTCATTTTCAAAGAATATGAGAGAAAACTTCGGATCAACAATGCGATGGACTTTGATGACATTCTCCTGAACATCATTCGACTATTGACTTTGTCACCGGAAATCAAAGCAGAATATCAACAACGGTTTTCTCATGTGATGGTCGATGAATATCAGGACACAAATAGAGCGCAGTATATCGCCGTGAATATCCTTGCCGGTGGACATCGAAACATTTGTGTTGTTGGAGATGATGCTCAAAGCATTTATCGCTGGCGCGGAGCGGATATTCGCAATATTCTTGATTTTCAAAAAGATTATCCCGAAGCAGTCACGATTAAACTCGAACAAAATTATCGTTCCACTCAAATAATTCTCGCGGCTGCCGATTCGGTGATTGCACGCAATAAAAATCAGCTTCAAAAAACCTTATGGACACAAAATCCCGAGGGCGATCTCATCAAAGTGATGGAAACCCGAGATGATCGAGAAGAAGCAGAAACAATCATGCGCATGATTCAGCATGAACTTTCAACTCAGGGAATAACCGAAAAGGATATCGCAATTCTCTATCGTACAAATGCTCAGTCACTTTCTCTTGAAGATGCATTACGGTCCTCCAAGATCGGATATACAATCATTGGCGGTGTATCATTTTACAAAAGAAAGGAAGTAAAAGACACTGTGGCATATTTGCGTTTATTATGCAATCCTGATGATTCCGAAAGTTTGATGCGTATCATCAATGAACCTTCGCGAGGTATTGGTCCGACCACACTTCGGAAACTGAATGAATGCGCCAATCTGCAATCCATTTCGCTATTCTCCGCATTTGAACAAGCAGCGACAATACCCGATCTTCAAAAAAGAGCAGTTCAATCATCAATGGATTTCACAGGGATGATTCATCGATTCAAAGATCTGAAAGCATCCTTGAATCCACATGAGCTTGCAGTGGAATATATTGAAGCCACCGGTCTTTTGCGCATGTACAAAGATGAAGACACCGAAGAGTCGCTTGATCGATGGAACAATATTCAACGCTTGCTCTCCAATATTGTGGAGGAACTCGACAAAGACCCCGCTATGACATTGGAGGATTATCTTCAACTGATTGCCTTGATGTCCGATGTTGATGAAAGCGATATAGGACGAGAACGCATAGCCATGATGACGATGCATGCAGCGAAAGGTTTGGAGTTTCCAATCGTATTTATAGCTGGACTTGAACAAGGGTTATTTCCCATGGGTAGAGCCGAACATGATCCCGAGGAACAAGAAGAAGAAAGAAGATTATTATATGTCGGCATTACACGAGCAGAACGCCGGCTTTATCTTTCATATGCACAAAGACGGTATCGTTTTGGAGAATTATCATTTTCTGCCCCTTCGATGTTCCTGAAAGAAATAGCCCCGCATACTTTGGAATATGTGGATTCTTCAATTTCAACAGCAAAGCGTCAGTCAGATCATGGGATGATGCAATCTCCCAAGCCAAAAGCTGAGAAGCCCACAACATTTTTTGATGATTTATCCGGAATTGATGATTCATTCTCACAAATCGAACCTGAACGCTCTGAATTACGTCCCGGCATGAAAGTCATTCATGGTCAATTTGGCACAGGAACCATTCAATCTGTATCAGGAGAAGGAGAAAAAAGTCAGGCAACCGTCATCTTTCAAGGCATTGGCAGAAAACAATTGCTATTGAAATATGCAAAATTGCAAATTGATAATTCCTGAACTCGGATTCATGATTCTCAATCCCAAACATTTCAACTTGTTACTGCAATCTTTGCATGTTTGCCCTGTATGTTCTATTTCGTATCTTTGTCAACATAACAATTGCTCGAATGTTGAATGATCTTCAACATTCATTTCATCATTAGTCCAGCGTACGTATTATGTCCGAACAAGAGCTCAACAATCAGGAACAAACGTCATCTGTTCCAACAGAACAAGCAACAGAAACTCCTGTACATACAACTCAGTCGGAGCAAGTGCCTGAAACATCGGCAACGCCTTCCCCTGAAACAACCGAAACAGCCACAACTGACGAACAAAAATCAGTGGTAATCGAGCAAGAACCATCAGCCGCAGAAAAGCGCAAAGAAGAACGCGAAAAGCGCAAAAAGCAGGAAGAAGAAATGCTCGCTGCTTTGGAAACCATTTTTAATGAAGGTGGTACGATAGAAGCTGTCGTTGTTGAAAGGATCAAAGGTGGTTTACGTTTGAATTATAATGGCATGCGATTGTTTATGCCATCATCACATTTCAGATTGAAAAAAAATCCTCAAGTTGAGGAATTGAATGAGGTGGTCGGAAAAACCATCACCGTGAATATTTCCGAAATTCAAAAAGATGAGCAAGGGCGTACAACGATTGTTGCCAGCAGAAGGAAATTGCTTTCATATGATTTCTTCTCAAAAATAAAAGAAGGAGATATTGTCGAGGGGACTGTATCTTCCATCACAGCATTCGGTGTATTCGTTGATGTGCAAGGCGTTGAAGGAATGGTGCATGTTTCTCGCATGGCCTCATTCAGATTTGCAGATCCGGCATCATTGTTTAAGAAAGGTGATGCAGTAAAGGCAACTATCACATCAATTGACAAAGAAAAACTACGCATGGGCTTGAGCACCAAAGATTTCATTGCATCTCCATGGGATTCCGTTGAGACTACATATCCTACCGGTGCTGTAGTCAAAGGAATCGTCAAACGATTTACAGACTTTGGAACATATATTGAATTGCAACCGGGCATTGAAGGGCTTCTCCGTAATGGCGACCTTGCCTGGGGCAAAAGAAATGTGAATGCTCAGGATATGATGAAGGAAGGCCAAACTATTGAAGTGGCAATTCTCAATGCTTCCGCAGAGAAAAAGAGAGTTGGCCTCAGCATCAAACATTTGCAAACAAATCCTTGGAAAACCGTTACCGAAACATTTGCACCCGGCACTCATGCCACGGTCAAAGTGAAGCAAGTCCATGAGAAAGGATTTTTGGTTGATGTCAATGCAGACTTCGATGGCTTTATTCCGAAAGGTAGAGTGAAACCCGTGCCGGGCAAACATGCATTTGCCTTGGGCGACACAATCGAAGCAGAAGTCATCGACTCCAATGGAGAAACAGAATCATTGATTTTTGCACCGGTTTATTCTCAGGAAGAATTGGATGCTCTGCCACAGAGACAATCTCGTGGCCAACGTGAACCAAGGGAAAGAGACGAACCAAGTGGACCGCTTCCGGAAGC
This sequence comes from Ignavibacteria bacterium, assembly GCA_016873735.1. GTDB lineage: Bacteria > Bacteroidota > Ignavibacteria > Kapaibacteriales > UBA961 > UBA961. The sequence continues at coordinate 155,668 of VGWD01000001.1, forward strand.
ACCGTCAATCACATTGCTCGACATGCTTTCAGAAAAACAAAAATCAGATTTGACAAGCAATTAATTGAAACAGATCACAGGCCGGCACATGTCGGCCTTTCTTTTCTCCTTCAAAATTCTCTACCGATAGTTTGTCTTGCGGAATATCTTCATCATATGCGCCACATTCCTGACATTGTCATTCTTTATGGATGCATTGTCCTTAAGAGCATTAGCACAAGAAGACACCACGAAACTAAACACCATCATCAAAAAGCCCCGGAAACTCACACCTCTGCAAACTATCACCGGAGATACGCTTCGCAAGGATTCTGTCACTGTAAATGAATCTTTGATTCCCGGATCCAGAAATACATTCACTCCTGAACAAGACTCGGCATATTATCGCATGTTGCGCTTGGGTATGGCACCGGGAACACTTGCTCAAATGCATGCAAAAATCATTTCCATGGGATTTGCCAATATGCGCGAGCAAGAACAAGAGAATCCTTTTGCAATAGCATTACGCAATCTTGATCTTCCCGCTGAATACTATCAACCTCGCTCGGAAGACATTGTTCAAAGAGAAGAAATGATCGCACGTTCCCAAGCAATTCCAACCGGCAGACCCGGTGGAATGCGTGGTGGAGTCAGCATAGGACTGAATGAAATAGCAACATTTTTGGGATTGGCAGAAGATGTTTCACCCGTGATTACCTATGTGGTTGAATTTACGATGCAAGTCAAAGTAATTGTCTATTCAACTGCTGCCAGAGAAGTTGCCATGATGTTTCAGGGCCTACAAAATGCAGGAACATATAAATTGACATGGAATGGCAGAGATGATAAAGGCAGGCCAATGCCATCAGGCGATTATGTGGCTGAGGTTAGATTAGGCAATGATCGCTTTGTAAGGAAGCGCATCACCATCCCATAATTATCGAACAAGAATGAAAGGAAGTGCATCATTGGCACTCCCCGTATTCATGCGCATAAAATACACCCCGGATGGCAATCCCTTGAATGACATAAATATACCGGCATATTGTCCGGCATCATATTGCTTTGGAGGTAGCGAATGTAAAGCATGACCCTGCATTGAATATATCGCAAACTCCACCATTTCCTGCTTCGACAATTCAAAATCAACCCGAATCATTTCATCTTGTGAGATCACTATATCAATCAGTCTGGATGTTTCAGGCAAAACATTCCAGGCAAATCCCGATGCAATGCCTTTTTGCTTTGCAATACTGCGCGCATTGAGAATTGCATTTTTTATATCGCTTTTTGTTGATCCGGCAACGATTGCAAAAGCGAGCTGCTGATGAGCGCCTGGATCCAAGCCGAATGGTCCGCCACCCATAATCATCGACACATCTGTTGATCTACTCCTTTCTCTACTGATACCCCCCGATAAGGCGAACCACTTTTCATTTCTTGAAAATCCATCATAGATGGAAAATCCATTTCCTCTTCCATCATTGTCAATCGCATGAAATTGAACGGGCACATCATTCAACAATGTTATTCCAATATGCGGAAGTGTTGAATCAACAGTGCTGAAGCAATGCGCATACCCTTCATCCATTTCAAAAGTACAGATATTGTTTTGTCCGCTAGGACCAATATCCCAATCGAAGAACATTCCCGCATGTACGGAATCCAGCCTGACAATGCGCTCGTTTTTGATGTCATAAGTTATGAATACGGTTGAGTCAACACCCTCTTCATCAAATTGATAAATACGATGTTCAACCGAAACCCCCGCATCTATAGCACGCGCTGAATCAGCAAACTGTGAAAATGATTCAGCATCGGCTTTTTGTCCGGGAGAAACTACTTCGACCGATGAACGGATATAAAATGATCTCTCTTGTTCATCACCTGAAATATCACGAATGCCATTGCTCAGTTTTTCTGCAGATGTTCCAACTATGAATCCTGATTCAAAAAGTACGCTTTGTTCATTTGGTGGAAATACAAGTCCAATTCCTTGAATATTTGTCGGATAATCATTATATCCGATATGCCCTTGACTTGTAACCGTGAGATGCATGTCATTAGCCATCATGGTTCGATATGTTGGATTGATGATCAATTCTGCAAATCCTCGTCCAATATGCTTTGCTCGGGATTCAATATCCAATCTCAATACGATTCGATGATTGAATGGTGAAGATTGTGGAAGTATGCAATGTACTTTTTCGGCTATTGCATAAATGGTCGATGCTTTTAACCTGCCCAATGCAATCGTATCATTTAGAATTGATACCGGATATTGCGCATCCTCTGAATGGATGATCAATGAGCAAGAATCCGCATCTTCCAATAGATTGTGCACAACCACTGACAATTCAATGTGCTCACCCGGCGTGAACATACCATTAGGATTTATTTCTGAAAATTCCGCTTGAGTGATTTCAACATAACGGGGTTGATTCTTTGAAACCGCAGCATATGCTTGAATCATTCCGGATCCAAGACCTTTTGCATGCAATGGATTCTGAGAGGATATGTCAACAGCGCTTGATTTCAATATACCTGCTATCTGTTCATTGGAACGAGCTGGATTCAGCGACTTTACCAAAGCTGCAACACCTGACACAATAGGCGCAGCCATTGAAGTTCCACTGGAATAGCCATATCCATTATTAAGAACTGTTGAATAGATAAGTGAGCCGGGAGCACTGATGTCAACAGTTCCATGCGAATTTGAATATACCGCTTTCAATGAGTCCGGACCGATAGCAGCAACACTCACCACACCGCGATATGATGCAGGATAAAATGCCATGTCTGATTGATCATTCCCTGCACCACCGATGATCACACTCCCCAATTGCAATACTTCATTCACGATTTCTTGTTCGGCAATGGAAGATGTTGGCGAACCCCAACTACAATTTATGATGTCGGCACCCATCATCGCCGCATATAACATACCTTCATATCCACCTGTGACATTCACTGAATTGGAATCATCATACCCAACTTTCACAGGGAGAATGCGATGATTGCGAGCAATACCCGCTATGCCTTTTTTATTGTTTGTGATGGCACATGCAATACCCGCTACATGAGTTCCATGAAGATGCCCCGGCACAGCACGATTATCACCTTTTACAGGATCGATGCCACTGGCAAAATCCCAACCCTGCCAATCATCTACAAATCCATTCCTGTCATCATCTATACCATTTGCAGATTTATTATTGCCAATGGAATCTATGCCTGTTTCACCCGGATTCATATACATGGCAGAAGATAAATCTTCATGAAGAGGATCAACGCCTGTATCTATGATCCCAATGAGAACAGAGTCTTTGATGGTTTGTTGATCATAATAAGCCCATGCGGAATCAGCTCCAATCATTCCGGGGTAATATTGATATCCATAAAGTGAGTCATTGGGCTGTAGTATCAATGCATGCGTCGGCATTAACTCTGCATATTCCACGAATGGCAAATCAGTGATTATGCGAATTGCTTTTTCATTGGGAATGTCTGATTCAATGTGCAGAATTGCGATTCGCTCCAAAGGATGGGAAGCAGAAAGGATATCCTCTTTTTTGTTTCTCTTCAGCATTGTGATCATTGCTTCGCGCACAAATGGACTGCTAGTATGATTTCCTATCACTGTTTGCAATTGAGAAATGCTTCCTCTTCTACCAACATTCTTCCATTGAGCAAATGCATCGATACCCGCCTTGAATTTAAAGAGAATTGCATCTGCCCCCAAGAGATTGAATGATGCAAAGAGAAGCATTGCACATAAACGCATCATGCAATCACCGGCAATTCAATTACAAATGTCGTACCCTTTCCAATAACAGATTCTTTCACAAAAATCCTACCATCATGATATCGTTCGATGATGCGCTTTGAAAGCGAAAGCCCCAAACCCCATCCACGTTTTTTTGTGGTGAAGCCGGGTTCGAATATGCGTCTTCTGACTTGACCCGACATACCTTTTCCATTATCTTTCAATGTTATGATCACTTTTCCTTTTGTGAGTTTGGACAATGTGACGGTTATCAATCCTGATTGCGCCTCGATGGATTCGACTCCGTTCTTCAGGACATTCTCAAAAACCCATTCCAAGAGTTCGCCATTGGCAAGTACATGTATATCATCTTCCAGGTTACGCTCAATTGAAACTTTTTTTCCAAGGTGAGGAACACGCTTTTCCAAATAGGAACAGACTTTTTCTACAATCTCGGAAATGTTTTCTCGACGCTTTGTCGGTTCTGATCCAATTTTCGAAAAACGATTCGCAATTGTATTCAATCGATGTAAATCATTTTCCATTTCCTTGGCGGTTTCTTGAACAGAAGAGGGATTGTCATTGTTCAGTCGAAGAATTTCTAACCAACCAAGCAAACTTGAAAGGGGCGTTCCCAATTGATGAGCCGCCTCTTTTGCCATACCAACCCATACATTTGATTCTTCGGTTCTACGCACATAACTAAAAGCAATATATCCGATCAACACAAATGCAGAAACAATAATGATTTCGATATAAGGCAATAACTGCATCTGCCGAATAAGCGCTGAGTTTGTATAATATATTTTGCCGAGCATCATCCCATCAGCATCTTTAATGAGAATGGGTGGATATGTTTCGCCCATGGTTTTTAGTAAATCCACCAATTTCTGCTCTTGAACTTTCAGTCTATCAGGCGCTAAAGAAGTGTCAATGTCAACATTGAGTGTATACTCAGAAAATGGTCTATTTGGATTTCCTTTTGCATCAGTGAATATCACGGGGAAGGAAATGGAGGGCACGATGCGATCAAGAAGAAACAAGAAGTCATCAGCATTCTTATTTACATCGGAGAGATAATGTTTATAAATGTCTGCATAAAATGTGACAATCCTTTGCTCTCTCTGAATTAATTCATTGGCCAATTGCTGTGTGTACAACAAGACGCTCACCATCATCACAAATGCAAAGGTTGCCAGGAGGACCTTGATTTGCCACTTGGTGAGGGAACGCCATATCGATATTGTTTGAAGAAATTTCATGTCCTTTCACGCCATTGTATAGCACTAAGATACAAAATCATCATGGCTTGAAAGGTTTATGCAGGCATTGCTTAATGAAGAAAAGCCATGGGGTTCATCCTTTGCTTCCCTTTCCAGATTTCAAAATGAAGAAATTCCCCATCAACTGACTGTGTGGTTCTGCCTATCAATCCCCCGACTTCGATTTTCTGACCCTTTTTCACTGATATAGAGGCAAGATTAGCATATACTGTTCGATATGAATTGCCATGGTCTACTATCACCATTGAATTATAACCCGGCAGCCAATGAACAAGCGAGACTATTCCGGGTGCGGCACACATTGCAGAACTACCGGCCTGACAAGCAATATCCAATCCCGGATTGTCCATAACAGTATTGGTCATTGAATTTTTATACTGACCAAAACCGCGCAATATTCTCTTTGCCGATGAGGGCCATCTGAATCCACCGGAAAATAATCCTGAAAGCGATTCCACACGTGTATTGTCATTGCGAGTTTGTACCGTGCTTTGCGCTATGCGATGCGGCTCTTCGGATTGTGTTTCCTTCTTGGAAATGAGATCGCTTGTTTTTTGGGGAGTTTCAGCAATACGTTTCTTTTCTTGTGTCTGCTTTGGTTTTTCGACAGATTTTTTCTCTTCTTTCTTGACTATGTCATTACGAACCATGCTTGAAATCAAGCCCGACAATTGCCTTGCGCTCTGTTCTTTTTTAGCAATGAGTTTCTGCATCTCTTCTTTGCTCAATCGCACGGTTTCAAGTTTTTTCTTCTGTTCGACCAAGATATTCCGAATATTCAGTTGTTCATATTCAGACTCGCGAAGCAATCGTTCTTGCCTTGAGCTATTGATGGATATTTGTTCTTGTTGATTAGACAAAGCTCCCTGCAGCGATTGCATTTCTTTCATCTGCAAAGTAAGTTTTGTGTGCATTTGTCGAAGATATGATGGCAATCTGTTTATGGAGGATTGACCGGGTAATTGCATTGAACCCGTAAGAATATCGGGAGACATGGCAATATCAGGCGCATGCTTCTGCATCAATGCTTGATATTTCTTTGCAATTCTTGCATATGTCATTCGAGAAATATTCAGTTTTTGCTGAAGGGTTGCTTCGGTTTTACGGATAGTTTCAAGCGTATCCTGAAGCTCTCTTACTTCACCCATGAGCTTACCTACATGTTCCTTCACCATCAATTGTTTTTTCTTGGCGGTTGCCAATCCCTTCATGGCATTCTTCTCTTGCAATTCCAATTCCCCCACTTTTTTCTTCGCTTTTTCGATGTCTCGCTTGATTGCACTCAATGCAGAATTGGAAGTTGATTGTTGCTTGGAACCATTATTGGCATGTTTGAGCGATATTTTTTTTGATGATGATTTGATTGATTTTTGAGCAGACTTTCCCTTCTTGGCTTTTTTTATTGCAGCAAGAGCATGTATATGCAATGTCTGAACTGCACACAGCATCAGAAAGCAATACAATATTGCATGGATGATATTAGAACTCTTCTGTTTTGACACGTTCTATCATGGCTCCAAGTTTTCCGAATTTCTTCTCTATATCCTCATAGCCTCGATCAATGTGATATACGCGTAATACCTCGCTCTCTCCATCGGCAATCAATGCGGATATCAGCAAAGATGCGCTTGCTCTCAAATCTGATGACATGACGGTTGCTCCCGTCAATGGATGCCCACCAAATACTATAGCCGAATTTTCAGCCATTTCTATATGGGCGCCTAAACGTTGCAATTCAGGCACATGATGAAATCTTGTATAATAAATTGTATCGGTGATGCGACTAGTCCCTTCAGCACAAAGCATGAATGCAATCCATTGCGCTTGCACATCGGTTGGAAATCCGGGATATACTGCCGTTGTCATGTCCGTCGGCAAAGGAGGACTATCCATTTCAACATGAATCATGTTCCCATCAATGTTCACATTCACACCGGCTTCTTCCATTTTTGCCAATACAGCATCCAAATGATGAGGAGCGGTATTTTCCAAATGTACATTTCCTTTTGTCATAGCTGCAGCTATCAGAAATGTAGCAGCTTCAATTCTGTCCGGGATATTTTCAAACTCAACGGGATGCAATGCATCAACTCCCTCCACCGTAAGCGTAGTTGTGCCTATTCCATCAATCTTTGCACCCATGCGTACAAGCATTTCAGCCAGTGCGGTAACTTCCGGTTCCATCGCCGCATTGGTCATCACGGTAGTCCCCTTGGCCATCACAGCCGCTGTCAGCACATTTTCAGTTGCTCCAACACTCGAAATGTCGAAATGGATTTTGTTTCCCATAAGCTTCGGAGCTCTAGCATGGATATACCCATTTTCAATGGTAATCTCGGCGCCGAGTTTTTCAAATCCTTTCAAGTGAAGATCCACGGGTCGGGGCCCGAATGCACATCCACCGGGCAATGATACTTTGGCTTCACCACAGCGAGCAAGCAATGGGCCAAGCACATTGATAGATGCACGCATTTGCTTCACATGTTCATAAGGTGCTTCAAAGGAATTCACTCCGGCGGAATCAATGGACAATCTCTCTCCATCCAGCGAACAAACGGCACCCATCGCTTCAAGCAAGCGTGATATGGTTCGTACATCCTTGATATTGGGAGTATTGGAGATGATATTCTTTCCCGGAGCCAAAAGTACTGCAGGGATGAGGGCCAATGCCGCATTTTTGGCACCGGAAATTTTGACAGAGCCGGAAAGCTTCCGACCGCCTTGTATGATGAGTTTATCCATATTCTTCTTCAATGCTGCAAAAAGAGAGCATAATGCTCTCATGGGGGGCACACAAAAGTACAATAATCATGGCTTAAGCCCAAATCAAGAAAGTACATAGCTTGGACGGTAAATTTTCGTACTTTTGCAACCCCGTGTATTTGAACGGGATTAAGAGAATCGGATAATACCACTTCAAGAGTTCGGAAATGCAATCAAATGGCGAAATTAACTCAGAAACGGTAAAAAGAATAGCCGATTTATCACGTTTGAGTTTCACAGATTCAGAAATCGAAGCTTTTGCCGAAGAGTTTTCCGGCATAGTTCGAGCGATAGATGATATAAACTCAATGGATTTGACCGGCATGGAGCCGATGTCGCATGTTCTCGATCTTCCCAATGTGTTTCGAGAAGATGTCCCGTCAGAATCACTTTCGGTAAAGCAGGCTTTGGAGAATGCTCCGAGCAATAATGAAACCTTTTTCAAGGTTCCGAAAGTGATGGAGTAAGTTATTGTTTCATACAATAATGACGGAAACACATCGTTAAAGACATGTTATTGTCGAATGACAAACAATGCAAATTTCAGGTGCTGCGAATGAGAATTACGAAACAATATACCAATCGCGAAAGTCAATCACTGGATAAATATCTCCAGGAAATCGGCCGCGTTGAACTTCTTACCGGTGATGATGAAATCGATCTCGCAAAATTGATTAAGAAAGGCGGATTTGAGGGAGAACTTGCTCTTGAGCGTCTTGTGAAAGCCAATTTGCGTTTTGTGGTGAGTGTTGCAAAGCAATATCAGAATCAGGGCTTGTCACTTGGTGATTTGATCAATGAAGGTAATCTTGGTTTGATCAAGGCAGCAAAACGTTTTGATGAAACACGTGGATTCAAGTTCATTTCTTATGCTGTATGGTGGATCAGACAGTCCATTCTTCAAGCTTTGGCTGAGCAGTCTCGTATCGTGCGTCTTCCCCTGAACCGCGTTGGTGCTTTGAATAAAATCGGTAAGAAATTCAGTGAACTCGAGCAGGCATATGAGCGTGAGCCAACTGCCGCAGAGCTTGCGGAGCAATTGGACATGAGCGTTGCTGAAATTGCCGAGACGATTAAAATATCCGGAAGGCATCTTTCTGTTGATGCACCATTTGTGCAGGGTGAGGACAATCGCTTGCTGGATATTCTCCCAAATGATTTGCAACCGCCTCCGGATTCTGAATTGATGCGTGAATCCTTACGCGTGGAAGTTCAACAAGTTCTGACCACATTATCACAAAGAGAGGCGGAAGTGATCAAGTTGTATTTCGGTTTGGATGGCGTTTGTTTGACGCTTGAAGAAATTGGAGAGAAATTCAATCTTACACGGGAGCGTGTTCGCCAGATAAAAGAGAAAGCAATACGAAGATTGAGGCATGCTTCTCGATCAAAAGCATTACGATCCTATTTAGGATAAATAGAAAGCCCGATTATTCATCTGGCTTTTCTTTTACATATCAATAATTCAGTCGTGGGACTTTCTGCTAAAACAGAAATGCACAGGAGTTCAGGCAGATATAATATCGCAGCATATATCATGCCCACGATTTCGCTTTTTCTTACCGGATACATCAGCAAGTTCCAGAGTTTCCCCGGCCAAGATGATGCGGTGTCCACAGGATATCCCATCAGATAAAACATCGGAAGTCTTTCGATTACATCAAATCCCACTATATCCAAAGCTTCATATACATCATGCATTGATCTATGCACGATATGCCTTTCTCTCTTCGTACTGGATTGCGGCAAATTATCTGAATATAATAATATGCCATCGTCCTTCATGATTCTTCCCAATTGATTCAAAGCCATGGTATAACGAGTATCATCCGTGATGTGAAATAAGACATCGAACACAGAAATGATGTCCTGCGATGCATCGCCGATCACGCTCATGGAATCATGATCCGAGAGATCACAATGATACATCATTATCGAGGGGAATCTACTTGCGCAAAACTCCACTGAAGCTTCCGTGAAATCAAGTCCGGACAAAGCATGCGGAGATTGTTTCAACCATAGATTCAGATAAAATCCGGTGCCGCTTCCACAATCAAGAATAGTTTTTTGGTCAATGTCTTGAATATACCTTTCGCAAACCGTTCTAAAGACATGTCTGCGAATTGCATATAGCGCTCGATTGAATGCCTTGCCATATGCAAGATGGCCAACTCTGTGTAAACCAATGTCTTTGGATAATCTATCCTGCCAATAGTGAGAGGGATTAAAATCAGCCATATGAAGTAGAAAAGAAAAAGGTCAAGGAAATTTCCCTTGACCTTTAAAAAACAATCGCATGCGATCAGCCTAAGGCTGCTTTGCGAATTTTTGAATGTTTTGCACCATAGGAAAAATACAATACAAAACCGATTGCCATCCAAATGATGAGTCTGAGCCATGTATCAAGTGGCAATGAATACATCATGTAAAAACATGTGCCGATTCCAAGCATTGGGACAAGTGGAACAAGCGGAGTCTTGAATACACGTGGCACATCGGGATGTGTTCTTCGCATGATGATAATTCCGAATGAAACCAGGATGAATGCAAAGAGCGTACCGATGCTCGTCATTTCTCCCACAACCGTAACGGGGACAAATGCCGCAAAGAGCGATACAAAACCCATGAAGAATAAATTCGATTTATATGGAGTATGAAACTTCGGATGCACAACAGCGAACATGCCGGGCAATAATCCATCTTTGCTCATTGAGAAAAAGACGCGTGATTGACCAAGCAACATTACCAAGATCACAGATGAATATCCTGCCAAAATCGCAACGATGATTGCAGTTTGCAGCCATGTATATGGAGTTTTCATGATTGCCAAAGCAACCGGCGCGGCTTCGCCTGCGAAGTTTTTATAATTCTCGAGTCCTGTCAGGACATGTGCAAAAAGCACATATAGGACCGTACATACCGCAAGTGAACCCAAAATTCCAATCGGCATGTCTTTTTGAGGATTCTTTGCTTCTTGTGCTGCCGTAGAAACAGCATCAAAACCAATGAATGCAAAGAACACTACTGCTGCACCGGTCACGATTCCCGTCCAACCAAAATGCTGATAGACTCCCGTATTTTCGATGAAATACGGTGTATGATTTGCAGGATTGATATATGCCCAGCCCAAACCAATGAAAATAAGTACGACGGTTACTTTCAGAAAGACCACTATTGCATTTGTTTGGGCTGATTCTTCGGTTCCACGAATAAGCAATAGTGACATCATCACCGTGATGAAAACGGCGGGTAAATTAATGATGCCCGACACAAAACTTCCATCCGGCAGTGCATAGGGTGGATCCCAAGGCGACATCAATAATTGATGCGGAAGTCCAACTTCAAATATGCCCAATAATTTTACGAGATATCGAGACCAACTTATGGCAACTGTTGCAGCACCAACGGCATATTCCAAGACTAAATCCCAACCAATAGTCCAAGCAAGCAATTCTCCCATGGTTGCATAGGAATATGTATATGCAGATCCTGCTATGGGAATCATCGATGCAAATTCAGCATAGCACAATCCGGCAAAAGCACAGCCAACGGCCGCAACAATGAAGGAAATCGTAACCGCTGGACCGGCATTGTTTGCCGCGGCAATACCCGTTAATGAAAAGAGACCGGCACCAATGATTGCACCGATTCCCAAAAGAACCAAATTCATCGGTCCAAGCGTACGTTTGAGTGTATGGCTTTCACCCACGCCATCCGCCTCTTGTTGCAATTGCGAGAGCGGTTTGGTCAAAAACAGAGGATTGGAAGAGGCCATAATGAGTCCAGTAATATGAAACATCGCCACATCGCATGCATTTGCAATATGACCACTGCAAAAATAGGCACTGCAATGCTCTCAGCAATCGAGTAGATCATACTTTTTTTGAATCTTCGCCATCTTTTCCACATCTGTTTTTATACTTGTAATTACGCCTTCACAAAGGTATTTTTGTAATTCCTGTTTGTTCTTGAATATTCAGGAATCCGGTCTCGTCGCCTAGTGGCTGGGCAGGGCTCTGCAAAAGCCCCTACAGCGGTTCGAATCCGCTCGAGACCTCACTGATTCAGGGCGTTATTCCCTACTCTTCTTTACATTTTGGATGGTGTATGGCAACCACAGCCGATCTTCGCGTTGGTGCTTTTTTGAAATACAATGGCGAATTATGCCAAGTATTGGAAAGTGAACATCGCACCCCCGGAAATCTTCGTGCTTTTTATCAAGTTAAGTTACGTGTGCTTCGCACCGGCAAATTGCTCGAGAATAGATATCGTTCCGGTGAAACCATTGAATTCGTGAGAGTTGAGCGCAATGACTATCAATATTTGTATCGAGATGGAGAATCATATGTCTTCATGGATGTGAATACATATGATCAAATTCCCGTTGATGCGAATATTGTTGGCAATGCCGCTAAATTCATGAAAGAGAATCAGGCAGTTCAATTGACTTCTGATGATACTTCGGTGTTATCCGTTGAATTGCCTCCGCATGTTCATTTGCGCGTCACGCAAACAGAGCCCGGTGTTCGTGGAGACACTGCTACGAATGTGTTGAAACCCGCAACGGTTGAGACAGGTGCCACCATTCAGGTACCAATATTCGTGAATGAGGGTGATATGCTTCGCATTGATACTCGCAATGGCGAATATGTTGAGCGCGTGAAGGAATAACTAAATTAGACACTTCTTGAGAAGCGTGTCTCGTGATATTCTCAGTGACACGCTTTTTCATTCATAATGGAGAATAAATCATGGATTTACAATACCTGAAAGAGCTTTTGGCCATTTTTGATGCAAGTTCTGCAACTGAGCTCATGATTGAAGAAGAAGGTGCTTCGGTTTCAATCTCCAAGCGTGGTCCTGACCAAGTTGTTGCACAGGTTGCACCTGCAGCTCATGCACATATTCCTGCTCACGGCACCAATACCCAGCCTGCACCTGCACATGCCATGCCTGCTGCAGCACCTGTTGCTGATGAAAACACACATACGATTCTTTCCCCAATTGTTGGCACCTTTTATAGCTCACCATCACCTGATGCACCTGCATTTGTACAAGTGGGCACCCGCATAAGTGTCGGACAAACCCTCTGTATCGTTGAAGCAATGAAACTCATGAATGAAATCGAGAGCGATGTCTCCGGAACCATAGTGAGCATTCTTGCAAATAATGCACAAGCGGTTGAATACAATCAACCATTGTTCATCGTCAAGCCGAATTAATCATTCCTTCGTGGAATGTTTTCTATCACGATACATGCTACCTTCATGATAAAAAAAGTCCTCATAGCCAATCGCGGAGAAATTGCATTGCGAGTGATTCGTGCTTGCAGGGAAATGGGAATCAAAACTGTTGCGGTATATTCCATTGCAGACAAGACCTCACTGCATGTGCGCTTTGCTGATGAAGCTGTCTGTATTGGCCCTGCATCTGGACGAGAAAGTTATCTCCACTTCCCTGCCATCATCTCTGCAGCACAAATCACCGGCGCTGATGCGATTCATCCCGGATACGGTTTTCTTGCCGAGAATGATACATTCGCAGAAATTTGTGCTGAAATCGGCATCATATTCATTGGTCCGAGCGCTCATGCCATTAGTAATATGGGCAATAAGTCAGTCGCAAAAGATACGATGAAGGCAGCCGGCGTACCCGTCATTCCCGGCTCTGAAGGCATTGTTGAAACCGTTGAAGAAGGAAAAGCAATTGCCGATGCGATGGGATATCCCGTGATGATCAAGGCATCAGCAGGGGGAGGCGGAAAAGGCATGCGCTTTGTGGCAAGTGCCGATGAATTTGAAAATTTGTTTATAGTTGCTCGTAATGAAGCAGAGTCCGCATTCAATAATCCCGATGTATATATCGAGAAATTCGTTGAAGAACCAAGACATATTGAATTTCAGATTTTTGCCGATAGATTTGGCAATGCAGTGCACTTGAATGAACGCGAATGTTCCATTCAGCGCAGACATCAAAAATTGATCGAAGAAACTCCTTCCCCCATCATGACCGAAGCGCTTCGCAAGGAAATGGGTGATGCAGCCGTAAAAGCTGCATTGGCTGTGAATTATGAAGGTGCGGGAACGATTGAGTTTCTTGTGGACAAGCATAAAAATTTCTTTTTCATGGAAATGAACACGCGTATTCAGGTGGAGCATCCCGTGACGGAAGCATCACTTGGCATTGATCTTGTGAAAGAACAATTGCTTGTTGCATCCGGAGAGAAGTTAAGTCTCACCCAAATGTCTCCAAAGTTTCATTCTATTGAATGTCGCATCAATGCTGAAGATCCATTTCATGATTTCAGACCCTCGCCGGGCGTGCTCAAAACAGTGAATTTCCCGGGTGGACATGGAGTTCGTGTTGATTCACACATGTATCAAGGATATGCGATTCCTCCCTATTATGATTCACTGCTTGCAAAGCTGATTACTTTTGCACCAACGCGTCAAGAGGCAATAGCAAAGATGAAAAGAGCTTTGGAGGAGTTTATTATTGAAGGTGTGCATACAACGATTCCATTTCATCGTGCGATGATGGATAATCCGGATTTCAAAGCGGGAGATTTCGACACGAAATATCTCGACACCAAAGGTTGGCAATAATTTTCAACGTAACATAAAGGATATCATCATGAACATTCCATCAGAACTCAAGTACACAAAAGAGCATGAATGGATTAAAGTTGAAGGTAATATTGGTAGAGTTGGCGTAACAGAACATGCTCAAAGTGAACTTGGCGATGTTGTGTATTTGGATTTCAATGACAATGCAACAGTTGCTGCAGGAGAAACATTTGGTACAATTGAAGCAGTAAAGACTGTTGCCGATTTATATGCGCCGGTCAGTGGTACAATCATCGAATGTAATATTGTATTGAATGATGGTCCAGAGCAAGTGAATCAAGATCCTTATGGCGCAGGCTGGCTCATGAAAATTGAACTTTCCAATCCTGCAGAGCTGGATGGTTTGATGGATGCCGATGCTTATCGCGCGCTTGTTGGAGCCTAATCCATTAACACACGAGTTGATTAACACGCCCATGAATTAATTCATGAGGTAGAAAAAAGAAAGCCGCTACTGAAATCAGTAGCGGCTTTTTTGCTTAATGCGCTTCTTTTACTTCACGCATTTGATTATATAATTCACATATACGTTTTTGGGACGAGATTCTAAACCACCATTGGAATTAATTGTCAATGTATGTTATGATTTCTGAACATCTTTCTAAACGTATTCGCTCAATTGAAGTGGATGAAATATGCTATATGTAGTCAGGATTTTTCTATGGCGTGTGAATACAAGATTTCCCCATTTCTGTTGATATATTCAATGAAGAGATGCGATGATGAAACAGTGATTGCCGCGAAGCCACCATTCGTTTCTGAAAACAAACTATGCTCCCCCCACGAAGTATCCCTACTGCCTCCTCCGGCTCCTGAAATCGCCTGATAGTATTTGTCTTCCGGGTGTTTGATCAATTGCAAATCATGATCATGTCCGGACAAATACATGTCGACATTATAATAATCCAAAATTGGTTTTACTTTGTTGATCATGAAACGCTGATCCCCATATACCCCATAAGAACGAATCATATGATGCCCCACCACGATTTTCCAAAATGCTGTAGATTCCTCCAATGCCTGCTCAAGCCAAACAAGCATATTGAGGTCATTCCCCTCGACAAGCAAATTTGTATCCAACATGAAAAACTCAATGGATGCATCACCTGCTTTGTGTTCAAAATTATAGTAGAAATCAGGGAAATTCCATTGTGGATTCACTTTGGAATATTCTATTTGAGCTGGAGGATTTCCAAGATAATCATGATTACCAAAAATGGCATACCACGGTTTTTGTAAATGCTCACCGATATATACATCTTCAAATTTTGTTTTCCATTGCGGATCATCCACACTATTGACGCCTTTTCCATAGATATTGTCACCCGTGGAAATGATCATGTCAATGGGATTTGTCATTGCATAAGCATTCATGGATGCCGCAACATCCTTCTGCAATGCTGTTCCCGCTCCCCAATCACCCAAAGCCAAAAAACGTAATGGAGTTTCTTCACCATAGGAAGGCATTTTTGTAAGTTGCAGTTTCTCTGCAGGGGCATTCTTCACCTCTGAGGCAATAATGGACGCAATCCATTTGCCAAATGGCAAGATACCAATCAAAGCCGCTATGAATGTTCTTCTTCTCATGAATTCCTTGATTCATCCATCACTGTGGAAGCTATGTGAAAAACTCAATTCGCAAATTACTGCATTCTGAACTCTTAGAAAAGAGAATTTCTCATGACATGGCGTTTTTTTCAAAAAAACACCCTGTATTATTAATTGTTGACAGTATTCGCTCGGTGTATAATATCGGATCCATCTTTAGAAGTGCTGATTCAGCCGGCATTGAAGGAATCATGTTATGTGGATATTCTCCGAAGCCACCTCGTAAGGACATTTCAAAAACTGCCCTTGGGGCAGATGAAACTGTGGCATGGACATATCATAAAGACTGCCGAGAAGCAATCAAAGAATGCAAAAGGAAAGGGTATACGGTGATGGCAGTGGAGTTAACAGATCAAAGCATTGCCTATGATGCATTGAAAGCCGAACATTTCCCATTGGCACTGATTGTGGGAAATGAAGTATCAGGCATTGATGATTCCCTTTTGGCTCTATGTGATGGCGCGATTGAAATTCCGATGTTTGGAGTGAAGCACAGCTTAAATGTTGCCGTGGCTTCAGGTATCATTATGATTGAGGCCGTAAGAGCATTTAGATCATTCACATTCAACGAATGATTGTATCTGCTCTGTCGGGACTCAGTGATACAATACCAACTTTTGCACCGGCAATCTGCTCAATGGCCGAGATATATGTTTTTGCCGCTTCCGGTAGATCATCATAGTTCCTTATGCCTGCAAGAGAGCAATTCCATCCTTCATGAAATTCATAATGGGGCTGAACTTTTGACAAGTCTTTGACATTTGCCGGAAATGATCTGAGCATTTTTCCATCAACTTCATATCCGGTACAGATTCCTATGGACTGCACATTATCCAAAACATCGAGTTTTGTGAGTGCTATGGTATCTATGCCATTGATCATGACCGAATAACGAAGGGCAACGCCATCAAGCCAGCCACAGCGACGAGGTCTGCCGGTGGTAGCACCAAACTCCGCTCCGATTCTTCGCAATTCTTCTCCCATGTCATCATGCAATTCCGTTGGAAAAGGACCATTCCCAACACGCGTTGTATACGCCTTCACAACGCCAATCACCGAATCAACAGAAGTAGGTGGAACGCCAAGACCCGTGCATGCTCCACCACTCGTGGGATTTGAACTGGTGACAAACGGATATGTACCATGATCAACATCGAGCAATGCCCCCTGAGCTCCTTCCATCAATACGGATTTACCATCTGCAATTGCTTGATTCAAGAGAAGCGTCGTGTCTTTGATATAGGGATCAATCTTCACATCAAAATCGAGATATTCACCAATGATGGACTCAATATCCAATTCCTCGTGATCATAAATTTTCTTTAGAACCGTATTCTTCTCTTCAATGTTTGCACGCAATTTTTCTTCGAATACAGTTCTATCAAGCAAATCAACGATGCGAATGCCACTGCGTGAGAATTTATCGATATAAGCGGGACCAATTCCTCTGCCTGTTGTACCGATTGCCGCACTCGCCTGCGATTCACGAGCTTTATCAAGCATCTTGTGATAAGGCATGATAAGGTGCGCTTTATGACTGATGAATAATCGATCCATCATTGAAATCCCAAAACTTTCAAGCATCGCAATTTCTTCCATCAATGCCACGGGATCAATCACCACACCATTGCCAATAACGCATTGCACATCATCTTGCAGAATACCACTCGGAATAAGGTGTAGAACAAACTTTTTTCCTTCGATCACGATGGTATGACCCGCATTTGCTCCGCCTTGATAACGGGCAACGATGTCAACCGAATCGCTCAAAAGATCAACGATTTTTCCTTTTCCTTCATCGCCCCATTGGGCACCGACTACGATTTTCACACTCATGATTGTGCTTGCATTAGAATTGACAAAAGAAAGCCCCCATCAGCAATGCCGTGGGGACTTGGGTGATATGTTGTAGAGTCTTATCAGACTCATGACACATTGAACAATATATTCAAACGTGTCAAATTCAGTAATCGTTGTACATGTTCCGGAACATTGCTAAGCGAACATTCTCCACCATGTTGTTTCATCGTGGCATGAGCACTAATCAAGGTTCCTAATCCGGAACTATTCATGATTGCAATATTCGCGCAATCTATGATGAGATGCTTACATGTTTGAGATATCTCACGAACTTCATCATTGAATGCCAAAGCATCGGGTCCGCCAAGCATGGATTCAGGAGCTATAATGATATGTTCTTTCAAGTTCTTCTCCAGCATCATGCAAAATAATAAACCTTATGCTTTCGCAGGTGCCTTTTGCTTATCATATTCAGCTTGAATTCCTTTGTGCTGAATTTTTTCCATGAACCATACCACAAATGAGCTTGCGATATAGATTGATGAATATGCACCTGTCACGATACCAACAAGCATGGTGAAAGCAAAGCCTTGAAGCACTTCGCCACCAAGAAGAACCAATGTGAAGAGCACCAGAACAACTGTCATGACGGTATTCACGGTTCTTGACAATGTTTCATTGATACTGAGATTCATGAGTTTGATGAGATTCATGCCTTTATGCAATTCACGATTCTCTCTGATCCGGTCGAAAATGATCACGGTATCATTAACCGAGAAACCAACAACCGTCAGAAATGCCGCAATCATTGCTTGATTGATTTCAAGATTTATGATGCCAAGCGAACTAAAAACCGTCACCATGGCAAGCGTGACCAATACATCATGCAAGAGCGCGATTGCAGCCCCCACACCGTATAAAAATTCAAATCGAAATGCTATGTAAATACCGATGGCAATAACGGCGAGTATCACTGCAAGCAAAGCTTTGCTTCGCAATTCCTCGCCCACTTTCGGTCCGATTGAATCCTTCTTCAACAAATTCACGGTCTCACCCGGAAACGCTTCTTTGATGGCAGACACAACTGCACTGGTTGGATCTTGTGAATATGATGTGGCAGGAATGCGAATGAGATATTGATTGGCAGCTCCATAAGATTTTATTTCTGCTCCAATCAATTTTGCTTCATCGACTGCAGCACGAATCTCAGCGACTTTATTCTCAGCATTCAACTGCACCGCGATTTCCGTTCCACCGGCAAAGTCAATCCCAAAACGCAATCCAAGCGCAAAAGGAGCAACAATACCTATCACATTCAATACGAGCGAAACCCACACCAAAGTGCCACGCTTGCTCAAAAAGTCAATAGTTGTTTTTGAAAATAATTGCATCGTTTTCTCCGATTCCTTAAGCCATGGTTGTTGGTTGACCGAAATTTATTTCCTTGCCATTTGACATCATCAATTCTATCATGGCGCGTGATACCACTATCGCCGTGAAGAATGTGGTGACGATACCAATCATGAGTGTCAAAGCAAAACCTTGAACAGGACCGGTTCCAAGAAGGAACAAAATAAGGCCTGTCAAGAATGTTGTAACATTGGAGTCCACAATAGCAGACAATGCTTTGCTAAATCCTTCATCAACGGCATTTCTAAAGCCACGGCCTCTCAACATTTCTTCTCGAATACGCTCAAAAACAAGAATATTCGCATCTACTGCCATACCGATTGTCAGGATGATACCTGCAATGCCGGGCAATGTCAATGTTCCACCACCTGAAATAACAAGCGGTGTCAGAATTGCCAAAATGAGCAATACATTGAGGATAACTGCAAGATTTGCAACCATGCCGGCTGTGGAATAGTATAGACCCATGAACAACACAACAAGCAAGAATGCAATGCCCATGCCCATGAGACCACGACGAATGGAATCTTCACCAAGCGAAGGACCTACAACGCGTTCTTCAACAATCTTCACCGGAGCTTTCAATGCTCCTGCCTTGAGAACGATCTCGAGAAGTCTTGCTTCTTCAGGACTATCCATGCCTGTGATTTGTGAGCTTCCACCGGCAATCTTGTTTTGAACGACGGGTGCTGAATAGACTTGATCATCCAAAACAATCGCCACTTTCTTTTTGATGTTCTTGCCTGTAACATCGGCCCACTTTTCTGCTCCTTCCTGATCCATTTCCATCATCACGACAGGAAGATTGGTCATTGGATCTGATGATGCACGTGCATCAGTCACATATTCACCTGTCAATTCGGCATTGCGCAATACGCACCACATTGCGAAGGTTGTGTCTTTCAAGTCTTTTGAAACAAATTCAGGCTTGGCCGAACGCAAGAGTTGCAAATCAGAAGGGATGAGTTTCTTGATATCCGCTCTGTCGAGAATCGACATGAATTTCGCATATAATTTCGAAGGAATATACATTACATATTCCAGCTCAGGAACTTGACTTTCATTAAAGAAATATGATGGATTTCCATCTTTGCTAATGAAACGTCCTTCTTGATCCAGTGGAAATACCTGAATAAGGGATGTAAGCTCATGATCTTTTTGATAACGCTTTGCTTTCTCTTCATCCTTCAATCCTTTATATGGATCAGCTGAATCCGCGGATGCTGTTTTCGACGTGTCTTTTTTGGAAGTATCAGCTGCAACTGCAGATGTGTCTTTCTTCTTTTTGTCAGACTTAGCAGCTACCGCCGTTGTGTCTTTCTTCACAGAATCTTTTGCGGTGCTGTCCACTGCGGCAATAGCGGTATCTGTTTTACTTCCTCCATTACTCTTCGCCAAGTATGCATCGATGCGATACAATGCTTTTACAATGTCTGCATTATTGCGAACAAGTTTGAATTCCAATCGAGCCGTGGTTGAGAGCAATTGGCGCATTTCTTTTTCATTGTTAACACCGGGAAGCTCAAGAACGATTCTTCTTGATCCCTGCTTTGTGATATTTGGTTCGCTGACACCGAATTTGTCGATACGCTGTCGAATGACTTCCAATGCTTGATCAATAGCTCCATCAACATCTTCACGCAAACGCTCTTTCACTTTTTCATCTGTGACATCCTGAACGCCGGGAACATCAAAATAGGAAATGAGTGATTTGCCTTTCGGGCGTGCAATGCGATCAAAATTTGCATGAAACACATCCAAGTAATCATCACCTGATGACTCTGCTTGTGCATGCGTTGCTTTCATAACGGCTTCAAATGTTTCATCGATTGTTTCACGCGCCGCTGTTTCACGAAGCAATGTGTCAACTGCAACTTCCATCATGACATACATCCCGCCGCGAAGGTCAAGTCCCAATTTCACACGATTCATTTTTGCAGTGCGATATCGTTCACCTTTTGCATTTTCAAATGCTTTAAACGCAGTGCTGTCCTTGCCATGCAAAACTTGATGCAGGGCTTGTGATTCTTCTTGCTCCAATAAATACGCATCAACTGTTGGCCATAAAATGACTGCGGCCGCAACAAGCGGACCCAAAATCAATAACCAACGTCTCAATTGTTTATTCTTCAACGCTTTTCCTCCGACATTTCGGTATGGTATTATTCGGCATAAGCCGGGGATTCAAAGAAGTGCGAAAATACAGTTTCGAGGGCAATTAAACCAATGAATTTAGCGAGGGTCTGTCTTCTCAATGATGATTGCAAGGCCTTGTCCGACACCTATGCACAAAGAAGCTACGCCAAATCGAATATCTTGCTTCTCCATGGTTCTAGCCAAATGCCCCGCTATGCGGCCTCCGCTCATGCCCAAAGGATGTCCAATGGCAATGGCTCCGCCATGTATATTCACTTTATCGGTGGATATTCCCAATTCTCGAATGCAAGTCAATGCCTGAGAAGCAAATGCTTCATTCAATTCAAATAGTCCTATATCATCAATATTTATTTTGGCTTTCTCAAGGGCCTTTCTGATAGCATGGACGGGTCCGATGCCCATAACTCGAGGGTCCACACCTGCAGTACCTGATCCCACATATCTTGCTATCGGCTTCAATCCATATTTCTTGACGGCTTCCCCACTCGCAAGCATCATGGCCACCGCCCCATCATTGAGTGATGAAGAATTTCCGGCCGTAACCGATCCGCCTTTTCTAAATGCAGGAGTCAATTTGCCAAGCGCCTCGAGTGAGGCATCACTTCGTGGTTGCTCATCAGCATCTATGATGAGTGGATTGCCTTTTTTCTTGGGTATGGATATGGGGATGATTTCATCAGCGAAATGTCCGGCCTGCTGAGCCATAACCGCTCTTTGATGCGAAGCTAATGCGAATGCATCTTGATCTTCTCTGGAAATGCCAAACTTCTCAACAAGATTTTCCGCGGTCTCACCCATGGACTCAAGCGGAAACATGGATGCCATTGCGGGATTGGGATAACGCCATCCGAGTGCGGTGTCAAAGGCAGTAAGATTCCCGAATATAGCGGCTCCTGAGGCATTTTTTGGCAAGGAATATGGCGCGCGAGACATTGATTCCACGCCACCAACAATCAAAATATCCGCTTCGCCTGATTTGATCGCCCTCGCACCTTGTATGATGGCTTCGAGAGAAGATGCGCAAAGGCGATTTACTGTTACACCGGGAACGGAATATGGTAGCCCCGCAAGCAAGGAAGACATTCTCGCGATATTGCGATTGTCTTCGCCGGCTTGATTCGCACAACCGAATATCACATCATCGATTGCTTCCGGATTGATGCCTGTGGATTGCACAACTGCTTTGATCACATGCGCGCCCAAATCATCGGGTCTGATGGAAGACAATGCTCCACCGTATCTCCCGACCGGCGTTCTCAGTGGTTCAATGATATAGACTTCTTGCATAATATATGCTCCGATTAGGGTATTTCATCTATTCCGCCGGGATGTCCCGGATGACATTTCGCTATGCGTTTGATGGCAAGCCACGAACCTTTCAATGCCCCATATTTTTCTAAGGCCTGCATGGCATAGACGGAACATGTTGGGTGGAATCTGCAATTATTGCCAAGATATGGGGAAATTGCAAGACGATAGAAACGTAAGATAAGAATGAGTACAGTCTTCACTGATTCTATCCTTTGCCATTAATGCTTGCTAAAATACTGCATTGCCTGATGCAAAGCATCGTGAACTTGGGGCTTGATATCCACAGTTGTGGCTTCTTTGGGTGATTGCATTGGGCTTTGCCACACAAATGCGATGGTCATGAATGGGATTTGTGGATGAAGAGCGCAAAAGGAACGCACACTTTCGCGGATGATGCGTTTGATGCGATTACGGCTTATGGCCAAAGGGACTTGTTTTTTTCTGACCGCACAAATCACAAAAAGATCGATTTGCCCCCCCTGTGGCGCATCATGTTCCCCTGCATGCGAGCGATCACGAACATGCATGATGAGAGATTGGGATGCAAAGCGCTTGCCCCGACGAAATGCCGCGGTTATCTGCTTGCGTCCTTTGAGTGCTCTGATGTTCATAGGTAAAAAAAAGAGGGCCTAAAAGGCCCTCAGAACAAAGTCTATTTCAGGAATATCAACCTGAAACGGTCAAACGATGGCGACCTTTCGCTCTTCTTCTAGAAAGAACCTTACGGCCATTCTTGGATTTCATGCGAGCACGGAAACCATGTACATTTTTGCGCTTACGTTTACTTGGTTGATACGTTCTTTTCATTTCTGTGAGTCACTAAGTTACTGGTTCAAAGAATTACAAAAATACAACCTAAGTCCTGACTGGGCAAATATAATTTAATTGTCTTTAACGATCATTATGAGTACAAACAAGTTTGAATATTCCTTGAGAATCTAACCCTAAGTCGGCAAATAGCTCTTCTTGAGTTCCATGATCCACGAATTCATCAGCAATTCCCAAAGGTGTAAGATAGCCTGTATATTTGATATGAATGGCAAATTCCGCAACTGCACTGCCAAAACCACCTTGAATTTGACCATCTTCAACTGTGAATACATGATCATGATCTGCAAAGATGGATTTAAGAAGCTCTTCGTCCAATGGCTTGACAAAACGCGTATTCACTACGGTGACATTCACCCCTTGTGCTTCCAATAATTCAGCAGCTTTCATACATTCATTCACCATCTTTCCGATTCCCAAAAGTGCAATGGATTCACCCTTCTTCAGAATTTCTCCTTTACCAAGTGGAATGCTTTGTGGCGCGCGAAGTTCCACGCCAAGACCATTTCCTCTGGGATAACGTATCGCTGAAGGACCTTCGGTATAGTCATACACTGCAGAATGCAGCATGTCTCGTAATTCTTGTTCATCCTTCGGTGCCATGACAATCATCCCTTGGATAAGGCGCAAATATCCAAGATCAAGCACTCCATGATGAGTTGGGCCATCGGCTCCCACAAGACCGGATCTGTCAAGTGCAAAAACCACATGCAAATGCTGCAATGCACAATCATGAACAATATTGTCGAATGCTCTTTGAAGGAATGAAGAATAGATTGCACACACGGGTACTATTCCCTCACATGCAAGACCGGCTGCAAATGTGACTGCATGGCTTTCAGCAATTCCAACATCAATCACTTGCTCAGGAAATGACTTTGCAAGTATGTCCAAACCGGTGCCATCAGGCATTGCCGCGGTGATTCCAACTATGCGTTTGTCTTTTGCACATAATTCAGTCATGGCTTCACCAAACACTTTCTGATATGTTGGAGGAGTGGGCTTGAGTGGGGCCGGAGAAGGGAATGATTTCCCCGTTATCTTGTCCACCTTGCCGATTGCATGAAGGAATTGTTTGTCTTGCTCTGCGGGTGCATATCCCTTCCCCTTTTGAGTGATGACATGCAAGAGGGTCGGACCTTTGGCATCTTTCAAATTTCCAAGCATGGTTACGAGATTGTTGACATTATGTCCATTGATCGGCCCAAAATAATTGAAGCCCAATGCCTCAAACAACATTCCGGGTGTAAGTAATGCTTTTAAACCATTGTCAACCTGATGCGCCACTTTTCGAATGCGATCTCCGACAGTGTCTATTTTACCTGCAATGTCCCAAATATGGGAGCGCAATTTGGTACCTGTTGGAGAAGAAAATATCTGAGAAAAATAATTGCTAAGTGCCCACACATTTGGCGCGATGGACATATTGTTATCATTGAGAATAACCAGAATGTCTCTATTCTGCACACCGCAATTATTCATTGCTTCATACACCATGCCGCCTGTCATGGCTCCATCTCCAATGACGGCAACCACTCGATAATCATCACCGGTAAGATCACGTGCAGTGGCCAAACCTAAAGCGGCAGATATGCTGGTGCTGGCATGGCCGGCTCCAAATACATCATATTCACTTTCTTCTCTTTTCAAAAAACCGGAAAGACCGTCCTTTTGTCGGATTGTGTGAAGTTGATCTTTTCTACCGGTAAGAATTTTATGCGGATAACCTTGATGCCCCGTATCGATCACAATTTTGTCATGAGGTGTATTGAACACATAATGAAGCGCAACCGTCAATTCGACAACTCCAAGTCCTGCACCGAAATGTCCACCGACTTTTGTAATGGTGTCCACCATATATTCTCGCACTTCATTACTCACATCACGCAATGCAGACTCCGGCAATGCTCTGAGATCTGAAGGAAGATTGATATTCGATAAATAAGGATATTCGGTAGGAGCTGACATATATGTTCTAAAGGTCCATGAAATTTGAATCTATGCGTTCAGTCAAGTTGTTTTTATGATTGACCGATAACGATTTGGTCATCGGCACGGTTCCATTAATGCAATTTCATACCAAGCCAATCGGCTCTGTCATATACTGGAGTTTCTTTTTGCAGAGCAAAGAGCACATCATCGACATATGCAATCGAACGGGCTCCAATTAGCACGGATGAAACTCCTTCGATGGATCGCACGGCATTGAATGCGGCTTGCGACAATTGCATATCCGTAAAACCACCGGGGAATGCTTTTTCTATGACCGAACGAATATATCCCACTCTTTGGAAATCTGCATTTGATATGGTGGCATAGTAATTTGTGATCAAATTCACCACCTTACCTGTCAGACCGGCCACTTGCAATACCCACTCCTGAGCTTTGATACTTGCTACTTGATTGATTCCGGTCAGGGCTATTGCCATCTTTCCGAGCATGGCATCTCGTTCTTTGTTCCACTGTTCAAGTGTTGAAAATTTATACCAATTCACCTGCAGAGCATTGACTGATGTGATATGTGAAATTAGAAGATTCTTCACTTCCTCATCTTGCAATCCCAAAGCTTCAATATTCATGGTGAATGAATGTGTTGCATGTGCAATGCGTTCAACTTCTTGTTGTATCAATGCAAGATCTGGTAATTGCACTGTTGCATGATCGGACAAACGAATCAATTGTCCATTACGAATGCCATTGAGAGGTCTATTGACAAGCGTGACCAAAGAATGCTTATGTGCAAATTCTATGAGCGTCAATGATTCATCTTCTTGATTCAATTCCGTAGCTGCCTCCGGTTCAATCAAATTGAATGGAAATTGAATGATCCGGAAATGATGATCCTTTGATAGTTCTTTAGCGATTGCCAAGCATTGATCTGCTGAACAAAACTCAGGATGATCAGTCGCAAAGGGAAATGAATTTGAAGATATGCCATAATACCGAATCAGTCCTTGAGAAACCATATCCTCCATGCATTCAAATGCCATGCGAATTCTATTATAGAATTCATTGCGTTTTTCTTCAAGAGACAATTTCTTTGAAAGCGAGGGATCTTTGAAGAAATATTCGGGATTATGTAGCAATAAAGCATCTGCATAGGGTGTTGACATTCTTCTCAAACTTTCACTCAACTGCGTCTTCAATACTTCAGGATGGATGCAATGCCAAATATCTTCGCCGATTTTCACGATGTCAGAATACGGATTCCCTGCTTCTTCTCTTTTTTTTGCCTCTTCAAGCAATGGACCTTGCAGATAACCGATTTTTGTAATGATGACAAGATCGGAACGTTGCACATCTTGTTCCAATGCCTTCATTGCTTCGCCTATGAGCGATTCACTTGCTCCGAATGAATAATTGGTGGATGTGTCTATGAGATTAATGCCACTTGCGATTGCTTTCATCAAAGCCAAGGCATGCCCATCATTACCGAGCGCAATACGATATGTACCAAAACCTGCCTTTGAAACTGTTTGACCACTCGGCCACACTTCATAAGGAAGTTCAGGAAATTCGGATGCATACTCTTTCGTGGTGTCTGTCATGGAGATGATTGCGTGAGATAACAATGAACACTTTGTGTATTGTCAAAGTCTATATTGAATGAGCACAGCAGTCATAATTCCACCAATCATTGATTCCACTGATTCCGTGATGGAAGATGGCGTGAATAATTCACCGCGTTCATTGTCTCTTCCAAGAAGATTGAACACTGTATAGCCTGCGGAAATATTCACCGACCAACGATCTTCCACAATGCCTTCAATGCCAATTCTCAATCCTGTGCCAAGTCTGGTTGCTGAAGATTTTCCAAAATATCTGGTTGTATCGGGGAAGTCTGGTTTTTCATAATTAAGATTCACTTCCAATTCAGTCGGCGCCATCATTGATAGCCGTAGATCA
Organism: Ignavibacteria bacterium; assembly: GCA_016873735.1. Classification (GTDB taxonomy): domain Bacteria; phylum Bacteroidota; class Ignavibacteria; order Kapaibacteriales; family UBA961; genus UBA961. The sequence continues at coordinate 183,105 of VGWD01000001.1, forward strand.
ATACCTGCATACGCTTTTGCATTGGCAAGCGGCAATTCTGCAAATGCATATTCAAAACCTGTGAACAATGTTGGAATATGTATGGTATGGCTAGCTTGTATGGTATAAAATTTATCGGGCAATCGTTGCACGCCGTTCATGATATAATAATCCAAACCGAATGGGATGCGATAGGTGTTTTTTTTATCGATTCCCAATGTTCCTTTCAATGAAAATCCTGATTGCCAATTCGGGAAACCGCCACCAATAGCTCCCTCACTTTCTTTTGGAAAGATTTTCTGATTCGCCGGGTTGGCACCATTCAATAGGAATGTTGTGATACCGAAACCCACTGAGGTAGTGCCATCAAACAAATCATCCGCTTGGCTTGGAAGGAATGCCATACAGGCAATGATGAAAGAAAGAAAACATTTCATGCAGTAAATCCTTAGAATGGTCAATCGAGCGTTTCTCGAATGCCATACGTTGTAGTTTCAAGGGAATTTTTTACCACGAGTTCACCGATGAGCCCCATAGAAATGAGCTGAACGCCGACAATGATCATCGCGATGCCAAATAGTGCCAGTGGCCTCTGACTAAGAAATGTCAAACCCATTGCCCATTCAAACGTGAGGTAAATATTCACCGCCAAACCGATAAGCACCATGATAGATCCAACGGTACCAAACAAATGCAATGGTCTTTTCACATAACGAGTAGTGAACATCACCGTGAGCAAATCCAAAAATCCTTTGAAAAATCTGCTGAATCCAAACTTGGAATAACCATACTTTCTTGGATGATGCAATACGGGAATCTCTGTTACTCTGAATCCTTCCCAATGGGCAAGCGCCGGTAAATAGCGATGCATTTCACCATAGACTTGCAATGTTTTCACAACTTCTTTTCGATATGCCTTCAATCCGCAATTGAAATCATGAAGTTTGATTCCACTCATGCGAGAAGTGACGAAATTGAAAAAACGTGATGGAATTGTTTTATGCCAAGGGTCATGTCTTTTCTTCTTCCAACCGGATACCAAATCATATCCCTGTTCCAGAATTTCAAGCATGCCGGGCAACTCTTTGGGGTCATCCTGCAAGTCGGCATCCATAGTGAAGACAAATCGACCTTTAGCTGCCGCAAAACCAACTGCCAAAGCAGCAGACTTTCCACAATTTCTTCTGAATCGAATTGCTTTATAGCGTTGATTTGATTCGTGAATATCACGAATAACCGAGAATGAAGAATCAGTCGAACCATCATCAATGAAAATCACCTCATATTGCCCACCACTCATGCCGGGAAGCACCTCTTCCAAAGCATGATATAGAGGACGCAGTGATTCATCCTCATTGAGAAGTGGAATCACGATGCTCATGAATGGCTTTGAACCATGTTGTTTTCTTTGCGGATGTATATGCTTCTCCGCATATGAACTCGGTTTTTCTATGGAATCAATCTCACGCTCTATCTTGTCAAGAGCAGGAGAAGAATGCCGTTCATGTCTTGTATCGGGTTTATTCCGATGTCTATTTCTTCGACGATGATGTTGATGTTCCACGGAAGATCATTGCGAGTGGACAAAATCATAGAATGAATTGAGGGCGGAAATGCAATACCTGCCAATCAATACGCCATAAATTACCTTTTCTATGGCTGAGAATCAACAAGAAACACCAATCAATTGAAGGCATTTCATAAACTATTGATGAGTTTAGAGAAATGCTCATCTGTCAGTTCATAACTTGAACTGCAATATTGACAAACAAGCTCTCTTTGCCCCTCAGCCTGCATGGACAAAAGCTCTTCTTTGCCCAAAGTGAGCAATTTGCTCATGAACCGTTCCAAAGAACAGCGGCAAAAGAAGTCCACAGGAGTATTATTAACCACTTCAATGGGGAAAGGCATTGCCTGACGGAGTATTTCTTCGGGTGAATAGCCGCTATCGAGCAATTCTTCTATAGGAGGCATTTCTTCGAGTGATCTTTGTACTTCAACTATGGCCGAAAGCTCGGCTCCGGGCATGGCCTGCACGATTATTCCACCTGAATGTACAATTTCGCTATGATCATTGATTGTAACGCCTAAATTGACTGCAGTTATAATCTGTTCGGATTGCTCGAAATAATATGATAAGTCGGATGCAATGTCTCCACGTACCAATTCAACAATGCCCGTAACGGGTTCTTGTTTTTCATAGAGTATCTTCGAAACCTTTAAGAAACCGGTGCTCAGGGCATCGGAAAGTGATGCGGGCATTGATTGCGATTCATCGATGACCACAAATCCTCTGACTTCTCCAACCTGCATGGCTTCCGCAAAAATGAGCTTGACTCTACCGGTGCCCTCGGCTTGGACGATTACTCTCTCCTCACCCTTCAGAAATGAAGAAAGCAAGATTGATGATGTAAGTGTCTTTCCAAGTAAATATGAAAGCAATGGATCAAGATCATGTTTGATTCGTGCCTGTTCTGTGGTTTCTGTGGTTTTTGCAACTGCAATGCGAAACATCCCATTGCCGGACATGGCACGGACGACGCGATCTCTGTGTTGATATATTTTTTTTTTGTCATTCATGATGAATTTCTATACGAATACAATGTAATTGGCATAATTCCTGCAATGATTTCGATACAATGAAACGCTCTCTTTCCATATTGTTCATGCTTAGCCTGATGATATGCTTTGCCTCTGGATGTCAATCATTGCATGTGGCATCATCGGGCAAAAAGCAATCGGTTCCAAATTATGTGATTCCTGATTATCTGGAGCCGATGCGTAAAACAGTGTTGCAAGAGGCATTGCGGTATATCGGGACTCCATATTGCTATGGTGGCAAAACGCCATTCTGCACGGATTGTTCCGGTTTTGTGATGCAGGCATATCGCTCTGTTGGAATTGCAACACCTCGAACGGCACATGATCAATTTCTGAAATATGCATCCGAGGATGTCATTCCGGAACCGGGTGATTTGATGTTCTTTCGATATGCAGACAAAGGAAATATAGCCCATGTCGGCATCTATGCCGGTGATGATTATATCATTCATGCCTCAGAAAAGAAAGGCGTTGTTCTCACCACTCTCGAATACATGCGCAAACATATAGTTGGTTATGGACGCATGCCCATTCAAGAATTCTCCTCAAAGTAAGCAATCGAACAGAAGCTGACCGCAGATGCTGTATCGGGTTGATCCCACCATTGATATGAAAGCAATTCTGCTTGCTGAACATTGTTCATGCTTTGAAGCAACATGTAATTTGGTGAACAACCGCAAATTCTGGAATGATCCGCTGAATTGGCTATGCGAGCAAAGAATGCCTTTGCATCAATATCACATAATGCCTTCGTCACGGCTTCATCATGAATCGTGACATCAGTCTTCAATGACTGTGCTTGATCTGCATCACCGAATTTTCTGCCTATATGAGATAAATCACCACTAGATACAAACAATACTCGCTTATTGATTGTTGCGCAGTATTCTTTTATGATGCGAATGATTTCATCGATGCCATCATCATTCGGATGCTCTGCAAAAGAAAATCTATCTTGCATGCCATTGACCAATATTGGCAATAAAGAAAATGATGATGATCCATAAGCATATTGCAAAAGCAATAGAACGAGTTCAATGGAATGATCATATCTGTGTTGTGAGTCATCTTTGGTAAGTGGCAATGCCGCTTGATCAAAAACATGTTTGACAAATGCTTTGTCGGTATTGGTGATTCCAAGTGGCGTGACAAAATCTTTTTCGGTGAAGATAAAGCGTCCTTCCCCACCATAATGAGATGTTGCGAACAGCACTACCAGTTCAGGTGCCTCACTTGCTTCCAAAGCTCTCAGTACTGATGCATATACTTGCTTGCCTTCGGCCATTTCAACATGCGGTATAATGATTCCGGATAATTGAGATGCAGTTCTGACAGGCATGGATTCTTTGTATTCATTAAGCAATGAGATAATTGCATCGGTTTGTTCGGGATATACTGTTCCCAAACAAAATGGATCCCGGGTGGTCGATTCTCTAAATGCTTGATCAATGACTGATTTTGTGTCGTGAAACACTTCGTCAAACAAAAAACATCGATCACTCATTTGTGATATAACATCAAGAATGGCCTCAGCATCAACCTGCCCTTCATAAGCAATGTCGGCAATCTCCTCGCAAGTGACGCTCTCATCTTTTTGCAGGCAATCGAGTAATTTAATTGCATGCAAAGCTAGAATCATGGGAGCACGAGAATAACGCAATGGATCATACATCAGAATATATTCATCTTCTCCATGAACATGTTTCATGAGTCCAATGTCTGATCTGATCTTGGGTAATGCTGAATAAATGGTATACTTCATGAAATCCCCTCTCACGAAAATTGTGTCAAATGCTTTTTATAGTGCTTTGCTTCTTCAAGCCATTGATCCTTTTTTTGAAGCAATAAATTCTTCGCCTCTTCATGGTCATTCGGAATAATGCCTTCCAATATCGCCTCCTCGATCATATGCTTGATATAACCGATTGCAGGCGATGGTTGCAATGCGCATAATTCCATGATCTCCTCTCCTCTGACCGGCGATTGAAATGCTCGTAAGTGATCCCTCTCACGAACATCAAGAATTTTTTGATATACTTTCTCGTAATTTCTTAAGTAGCGTTCTGCTTTTTTTGAATTCTTTGTTGTGATGTCTGCTTTGCATAAAAGAAACAAATCATCCAAAGTATCTCCGGCATGAACGGCAAGGCGTCTGATGGCGGAGTCCGTGACGCCATCATCAACGAGCACCATTGGTCTTTGATGCAATCTGACAAGTGTTTCAACATAATTAATATGCTCAAGCGGTAATTTCATGCGTCTGAATATGCCGGATTGCCATCGGGCACCCAATTCTTCATGACCATGAAATGACCAACCAATCCCCTCGATGAAACGCTTTGTTTTTGGTTTTGCGATATCATGCATCAATGTTGCAAAACGCAGCCATACATTGTCAGACATTTCACAGAGATTGTCAAGAACTTGCAATGTATGGAGAAAGACATCTTTATGTGCATAACCATGATCGCCGACTTGTATCAATTCAATGCCTGACAAGGAATCCAATTCTGGAAAAACATATCTCAATAATCCGGTTTCATGAAGAATGTTGAGACCGATGCTTGGCTTTTTTGTCTTCAACAAATTGATGAATTCATCGCTGATTCTTTCTTGAGAAATGATCGAAATGCGATCAGCCATCGTTTTCATTGCATTGATCGCTTCAGGGTCTACTTCGCATTCAAGTTTTGAAGCGAATCGAGCGGCACGCATCATGCGTAATGGATCATCACTGAAAGTGATAACCGGATCGAGAGGCGTTCTCAATAATTTTTTTTCCAGATCGGATTGGCCATCATGCAGATCTATGATCGATCCGAATGAATCAGCTTGCAATGATAGGGCAAGGCAATTCACCGTGAAATCTCTTCTATTGATGTCATCTTCAAAAGTACCTTCCGTCACAATGGGCTTGCGAGACTGTTCTTTATATTCTTCTTTTCTTGTCCCAACGAATTCCAAGAGATATTCACCCACGGGCACCAATGCCGTTCTGAATCGCTCATAGATAACGGCTTTTGAATGTTTGGATTCAGCCACAAGATGTGCGAATGCAATTGCATCACCAACAACGGTAAAGTCTATATCTTTGGAATCAATGCCGAGAATGCGATCTCTAACATATCCACCAACAACATAGATTGAATAACCATTGCGGTCAGCCAGCTGTGCAAGATCATGAATGATTTCAGGAATATCTGTCAATACTCGTTGCTTCATTTCACCAAATCCAAGAAGATGCGGCAGAATATGCTTCTTTCGCGGCTTCGTCCAATGTGTGTGAACATGTAGTCAAGTGACCCATTTTCCGGCCTTTTCGACAATCTTTTTTTCCATACAAATGCACTGTGGTATGCGGATGCTTCAATGTATCAACCGGGCTGTCCGGAACACCCGGCCCTGTTCTGGTTCCCAATAAATTCACCATCACCGCTGCAGGAACTTTCATCTCGGGTGATCCGAGAGGAAGATTAAGTATCGCGCGAATGCAATTTTCGAATTGCGAAGTATGACATGCCTCTATGGTATAATGTCCGGAATTATGTGGACGGGGTGCAATCTCATTGAAGAGCACTTTCCCATCATTGGTAAGGAATAACTCTATGCCAAACACTCCGATTCCATTGATTGCTTCCACACATGTTTGTGCCATGTCTCGGGCTAATCGGGCAATTTCTTCTTCCACTCTCGCAGGAGCAAGAACATATCTGCAAATATGATGTTCTTGAATTGTTTCAACGCATGGATATACCGCTGTTTCTCCCCTTCTATTGCGAGCGACCATCACTGCCAATTCTTTTGAAAAATGCACGAATGCTTCGCACATGACTTCACGTGGAGCTTCCTGATCTGTAAACCGATTCCATGCTGCTTGTATATCAGATGCTTGATTGATTGTAGCATTTCCATAACCATCATAACCAAGCGTTCTTGTTTTCATGATGAATGGATAACCATATTGATTACCAAATGCAATTGCATCATCGATTGAATGGCAATCAGCAAATGGCGTGATTGCTATTCCGGCTTGTTGCATGGTTTGCTTTTGGATGAACTTGTCCTGCACCAATGCAATTGTTTCCGGCAAAGGAAAGACGGCTCTTTTTTCTGCGATGCGTGTGAGTATATTAGGATCTATGAATTCATTTTCCAATGTAATGATATCTGATGTCTCGATGAATGCTTCAAGTGCTTCTTCATCATTCCAACCGGTATCCCATGATTGTGATGTCATCAAACCCGCCGGTGAATCTTCGCCATGCTCAATGATTGCTGTTCGCATACCCATCTTGAACACATCTTGGGAGAGCATTTTGGCCAATTGCCCTCCTCCCAAGATTCCTATGGTTTGAGGACGCGGTTCATATGTTGCATAGATTGAAGGTAACATGTCTTTCATCCGGATTGGAATTGCAAAGATACGGATTTGAACAAACAACAATCCGCCGCGAATTCAGCAACTCGCGACGGATATGTATTCTATGAGACTATGTATCAGCGATTGATGGTAAAGGGCTTTACTTCCGTGAATGGGCCTGCCATGATTCTACAGAAATAATTGCCATTTGGCAATGCATCACTTGGAATAGCAAGGCGATATTCGCCCGGTTCCAATATTTCATCAACTGCCAATGAGACGCGCTCACCAAGAGAGTTATAGATTTCAACTGTGGTGGCTACTTTGAATCCGATGCTATAGTCAATGGAAATATTGCCTGATTGCAATGGATTCGGTGAAACTCCTTTCAATGAGAATGCACTACTTCCAAATGAAATGAGTCGACCATTGATGAAACATGCATCCAATGAAACTGTTCCGGGCTTTGTTTTAATTGGTGTACAAAGAGAACGATCTCTGGTTGTAGCATCAGTGATGTCAATCATATATGTTGCTGAATCACTCATCAATATCTTGAAATCACCATTGATGAAATCACCATTGGTTGGATTGGTTGTTCCACTTGCAGTGATTGCAAGACCATCCTTTCCTTCAGTTGCGGTTATTGTCCAATTTGGAAGACCCGGCCCCGCCTTGATTGAACCTGTTTCATAAGCCATCATGTCTGAATCATAGTGAAGCTTCATGTCGATGGAGCGCACTTGAGTTACAGGCCATTTTGATTGATCCTGTATGCTGCCTTTCACGGAAATAGTCTTGACTGTTCCGGCTTTTACTTTATTCATCGCACTTGGTGATACTTCAAGCAAAATCTCAACAGAGATTCCGACGCCTATTAATTCAATAAAATCAGTACGGATATTACCTTGAGCATCTTTGAGATTTGTTGGAGTGATAAGTACGTCTGCCTTATATGGTCTTGCTGCATCCGGTGAGAATGTCACGCCAACGATGTAAGAACCACCGGGCTTAATGGTGATCGGATATGTTTGTGGATCCAAAGTGAATGAACCCGCATCTGCACCGATCATCTGCATGTCACCAATGATCAAATCATCAGTTCCCGGATTTGTGATGGTGGATGTCAATCGCTTGTCATCGCAGAAAATCACATTTCCATAATCTATAGGGGTAACTTTCATATCCGGATAACGGGTTTCTATGCCTGTTCCGATTACATCTACATTCGCGATGATTCTCGGATCTTCAATTGTTCTTGTTCCCGGGGTAGCATCATTGTTGATGTCAACAGCGGTTATTCTTTGACCAATATCAGTTGGTTTGAATTTTACGGGGATTTGCAATTCTCCACTAATAGGGATAGAAACATTTGATGGCAATGTTGCGGGAGAATCCCATTCAAAATCGGAGGCATTTGGTCCGCTTGCACTAAAGTCCATGGACTCAATAAACAATGGAGCACTTGTGCTTGTATTCTTGATAATCACTACGCCATTGTTTGCAGAATAACTTCCAACCAAAACCGGGTTTTGGAATATATATCCTGTTGCTTGAATTTTAGGTAGAAAACCATATCCTTTTAGTGTTCCTGTTGCAGAACCTGCATTATTTGCACTCGCCGTGATGGTTGTCGTATGATCAAATTCACTTGTGGGTTCATATTCAATCTGAATTGTGACTTTATCACCATTATTTCTCAAAATGAATGGTGCCGCATCACTTACAGGAGGATTGACATTGATGATTCTGAAATTAGGATTTGCCGGTGTTGCAAGTTCTACTTTCGCGACATTCGCAGGAGCAGATCCTGAATTCGTCACATAGACTTCCTTCACCAATACTGTTCCCTGACGACGTTTGCCCCAGTCTTGATCGGTAATGATCAATCCGGGTTGAATTCCAGTACCATACCATGTTGAATTTGGAGAACAGTCATCACCATAAGAATCTGACTCGAATACGGCGATGATCGTATCTGATTTCTCTTGTGTCGGGTTGAAACAGATTGAATTGAAAAATACATTCGCCTTCGGTGCGATCTTGAATGGGAATGCAGGATTTGAAGGTGATGAAACGGTGAATGGCAGGCTTACGCCTTTGATGCCTGTAATTGTAAGTGTATCTGTACCTGTATTCGAAATTCTCAAACCAACAGATGCATTGTCATCCTTGCATACTTTTTGATTTATTGGCACTCTGCCTGCATTCCATTGAGGTTCAACAGCAATGCAAGGGCGAACGCCTTGTCCTTTCAAAGGCCATTTGAATTCAGCACATTCGGTTTTTGCAAGTAATGAATCGATATCGAATGTTTTTTCATCCGGCATTTCTCTGATTGGCGTATAAGTTATCTTCACATCACGACTTTCACCGGCTTTCAAAGGCGTGGTATCAGCGCTTATGAGTGTAAACTCTTTGCCGAATCTTGTTTTGATTTCTTTAAGCTTTATTTCATTCGTGCTTTCATTCTTGAGTTGAACCGTCATTTCTTTGGTTGTGCCCAAACGGACACGGCCAAACTCTACTGGATCAGGGTTCAAAGCGAGTTTATCGACTGTATAGCGAACGCTGTCGATCGTATAATTTCCTGCACGATCCATCACGACGAAAATCGCGAATGCATCTTTGGTTTTATCCAATACCTTGAACTTGAATTGAAACTCTTTCACTTTTGGATCAACCACGATTCGATCTGCAGTGATGAATACCAAAGCATAATTCGTTGAAACAGAGTCTATCATTTCAATCGAGGAAATACCTTGATCAATTTGTGCTGTGTCCGGTGGTGGCCCAAAAGAGCGCACCTCAGTTGCAGTATATGTGAAATCTCCACAGTCCTCTTCAAATGTGAGAACAGGAGGCAAGGTATCAATTTCATCCAATTTTCTGATGGCCATCGCTGCCGGCCAACCATAGGAGTCGAAAGAGCTGAATCCATAAATATAGCCGCCAAATCTTGTCTGGCTTGTCACTCTATGTGGACCCGGCATAACATTTACATTCTGCCAATAAAGGTTGGTTCCCGGTATGCGATTCGACAAAAATGTAGGTTGTCGAATCCAAATAGGCTTGCCATCCAATATTACTGACTTGAGTTTTTTCTGTTCTGCATCGGTTGAATCTCCCTCTGCAACAACATTAAACCAATTGGTGCTAAATGCGCTGTTTGCAGGGGATTGAAAAACCGTTGCTTGAATATATTGCTCTTGTGGTGTGACGATGATCATGAATGGATCGAATATATTACCCATATCCCAATTGGCGGAATATGAATACTGCATGACCAAAATCGGTTTGTCTGCTTCCCAAACTGAAGTGCCTCGAAATCCTTCAACCAATCCACGACCTACATACTGATCGAAATCCTCGAAAAATTCACCGGCATTGAGAATACCTTCTCTTTGCCCAAGAAGGTCGCCACTGACTTTGTCATAGTATTTCATTTTCCAGCGTGTCTGATTCTGCGATGCAATGATTCTGAAAAAATCGCCTTTATTGTCACGCTTATATTCAACGGTTGCATAACGCTTGCCCCATGCTTGCACTGGCGGGAGCATTTCCACTATATGGTCTCGGCCATTTACATTTGTTGCAGGTATCATCACACGTTCTACATATGAAACCAGACCAATTGGTTTATTGGATGTAATTTTTGAACCCGACATGTCGAATACACCACGTGTGGATGCTTCGCCTTTCACATTGAAGATTTGCCCTTTCATCAATGTTTCTTTGATGGTCTTTCCAAGGCGATTTCCTTTTACTGTTTTTGCACCTGCATTAGATGCTCCCCTGCCTCGCAGAAGAATGGAAATTTCAGTGTCATCCTCAGAGGCAATCACGGTGAAGCCTGTAGCCCATCTGCGAGCTTCATTGAAGTCATAATAACTGAGATGAATATACTCGGTTCCCCAAACACTTGTGGGTAATGCAAGAAATCCCTCGGAAGTCACCGGCTTTGCATTCAATACATAAACGGAAATTGGAGCATCCGCAAACACATGCACACCAATATCATCAGGCACTTCGCTGGATGTTACTTCCCATGCAGTGGAAACGGAACCGTCTCTTGTGCTAAATGTAACAACTTCGAGAGCACGCAATGCTTTTTTACGGCTAAACCCTTGGCCAGGTACTTCCAATGTAACAACGGTATTTGTGGAACCTGTCACATATATTTCAATGGCATTCAACGGTGCCTGAGCATTGTCATTCATTGGGATGGAAAACCAAAAGTCTTTCCCTTGAGCTGAATTATTCAAGACAGCTTCTGGAGCAGGAAATTTCTTCGCCACTTCCGGAAAATTTTGTCTGTGTGATTGTGCTTGCAATCCAATTACATTCATTGCAATGGCAAGCAAACAGACGACAATTCGTACACTACTGTTCATTCTCATCACGCTCCGTGATTATATAGAGTAAAATTGATCGATTTCATCATGTAAAATACCTCAAAATCCGCATTAAGCCAATTATCAATCAGGAATGTGGATATCTCAATACATTAATGCTATTTGGAGGACCATGTCATATTGTCTATCAGCCTTGTCTTGCCCAAGAAGCCCGCGATAAGAAGAACGATTTGATCGGTCTCTGAGAACTCATCGGGCATTTCAAGAGTATCACCCAAGGCGGCATTGCAATATTGTATCTCAAATTCAGGGCAACCAGCAAGGATGTCCTTCATCGACTCTTCTATGCTGATTCTTCTACGATTTCCATCCCGAATAAGCGATAGACCTGTCTGCAGTGCCGATTGTAACACCAAAGCCGATTTTTTTTCTTTGGGGCTTAGATATACATTACGAGAACTCATGGCCAGACCGGACGATTCACGCAAAGTTGGAATCACCTGTATATCTATCCCCATATTCAAATCCTTCACCATCTGCTTTATCACCAAAGTTTGCTGATAGTCTTTTTGTCCAAAATAGGCCGCATCCGGCTTCGTGGCGGCAAACAACTTTGCAACGACTGTTGCAACACCCTCAAAATGCCCCGGTCGATACAATCCTTCGAATGATTTGCTTATGTTGCCGATTGAAATGGTGGTTTGAAATTCAGGGGGATACATTTCATAAATCGATGGTATGAACACATACTTGCCACCGGCTGCCAAAATGATAGCGATGTCTCGTTCGGTGTCTCGCGGATAGCGCTCAAAGTCTTCCTTTGGACCAAATTGCAGGGGATTGATAAATATGGTCGTGATCACGATGTCATGATGTTTGACTGCCTCCCGAATGAGCGAGGCATGCCCTTCATGCAAATACCCCATTGTTGGAACGCAAGCAATGCTTTTACCTTCTTTGCGAAGAGCATTGGAAATGGACTGCATGTCTGAAATTGATTGGATTACATTAAGGGACATATCATGATTAACATTTCAATGATGGGATTCTTGTTATTTGCGGGGTTATTTGCCTTCACTGATAGCCATGGACAAAAACCACACAAATATACCACCAAAAACAAGTCAGAGAGTGGTCTCTTTGATAGTCTCATGAAACAGTGCTTCAAAAACAATACTCTGCGCTGCGACTCATGCGATACAATTTTGCTGAGGAGATATCTGAAAGAATCATCGATATATGCAGGGAATGGTACACGCAATCAACAAGCAAGACTTTGCACTTTGATAAATGTGTATCATGCTTGGTTGATCCTTACTCTTTGCACATCCAATGGCTTACAAAGAATCACGAATGATACGATGCTTTTGAACAATGATACATTGATGATTGACAAATCGAAGTATACACTTGAAACCTTAAGAACAAGCATACTTGAAATGGCTCAAAAAGAGCAATTGTTGATATGGTGTTCTTTATGGAATGGCACTGTTTCCGGGGCTTCGCATCCAAAGAAGGAATTTCTTCCTAAAACGTTTTCATCCACAATCAAAGCAAAAGCAAAAGCATATTTCAAATCTTCACATGATGAATACTCTTTGGATAGATCTAAAGGGATAATAAGTTTATCGGAATCATTATTGCGGGAATTGTCCCTTATCAAAGGGGGTACTATGCGAGATGCGCTCTATATCTTGGAAGTGATTCTACCTTTCATTCCGGAATCTGATGCAGCTTATTGCCTCGTGAATAAACACATGCTTCGTGTCAGAAGCATCGTGGTGTCAGACAGAATACCAATCGCTCAATGATTTTAATCCAGCATATGCAATGCTTGATGCAATCCGGCCTCATGTGCTTGTTGGGTTACATTCACATAACGCTGAGCTATGGATGGTGAAACTATGCGCATCCTTTGCATGATATGTTCAATGTCTTTTCCTGCCAATGCCATGATACATCCGGCGGTATGACGCAAAGAATAAGGAGACAATACCTTTTGTCGCTCTGGAGATATGCCCGATTTTCTCATTCTCTTTTGAAAAGCATCGCGCAATCCTCGAACACTCATCCTTAGGCCTAATGAGCGATTACTCAAACTATGAAAAAGCGGGGCATCCTGGATCATGACTTCAGGGAATCGCTTGTGCAAATAGCTCGACAAAGCTTCTTTTGCAAAATGAGAAAGTTTCACTTCGCATTGTTTTTCACTGATTGTCTCGGGCAGCTTGATCAACGCATTTATGGATAGTGTTCGAGTATCGGCAATTGTCAAGCTTAACAATTCCTGTTCTTTCAACATTGATCCAAGCATGAATGAAAATAATGCTCTATCACGCAATCCATGCATACTTTGCATATCCATTGAATCAAAAAACATCACTAATTCATCACTAGAGAAAAATGATGGAATTACAGAGATTGGATTGGATTGTGCGTGAACAAGCTTCGCGGGATTTCGAGGAAGAACTTTCGCTTCCACCAGATATTGCGAGAATCTTCTCAATGATGTGAGATATGTCGCAATGGAAGGAGGTTTCAATTGCTTTATTTCTATAAGATGAGCTTTGTACCGTTCAAAATCTTTGATGCGGAATTTGAATTTTCTATCCTGCATCACAAATGACAAAAAACATCGTAAAGAACGGGAATAGGTATCAGCTGTATGGGATGATGCGGATTTACGAATATTGGATTCAAATACTGAAATGTGCTCAGCGAGAATGGCATTTCTAATTGTGACGGGTTGATACATGTCATTGATCATGTTTCACCTACGATCTTCCCTATTTGCCAATAATGATCACTTCGGTTCGACGATTCAATCGTCTGCCAAATTCAGTTGTATTGCTTGCGATGGGCTTAGAATCTCCAAAGCCGGCAGATTCCAATCGTTTAGGATCTATGCCTTTCTTTTTGAGATATTGTCTAACCGCTTCTGCACGCAACATGGAGAGTTTGCGATTCAGTGACTTGCTTCCACGAGAGTCTGTATGTCCTTCTATGCGAACGGATACTTTGGGCCTATTCAGAAGAAATTCACGCAAGATTTCCAATTCATAGACCGAATCTGGAAGTGTTGAACTATTTGTTTGAAAAAGAAGATTCTCGATGATGAGCTTTCTACCTAATTCCACGATAGGTATGATTTTCCGTACAATTTCTCTTTTTTCTTGATCAACTATGCCAACGCTCAATGAATCAGGTATCGCGGATTTATCAGAACGATAAGTAATCGCAAACAAATTGGTAAGCTGAGTGGAATAATCATCAAGGATTGTTGCAAATGGAGTTGAGATATCAAACATTGAACCACGAGTACCCTCTGTCAATGTTCGATAGTCCTGCAAAACGGGAGGAACAATAGTGAATAATCTGATCGAATTATCCTTCAATGTTTGAATGATGGACTCTGTCGTTTGCAATGTCCTTCCCTGTCCACGCTCACCCTTCTGATGATACGGTGCATCAGTAATGATGATTGCAACTTTGTTCGCGGCCGGTCTGAATTTCATTTTCGACATATCAGACAATGCTTCGAGCGCATTTTCTTTGTCATCTCCGCCACCTGTTGCCCAAACGCCGGTGAGCCATTTGCCGAAATCTTTTACATTGTCTGTAGGGTTATATACTTTTTCTACGACATCAGAAAACAGAACAAGCCCAACTCGATAATCAATACCTTTTGCGGAAACATTCCCGACAAACTTTTCGATATTATTTCTAATTGCATTGATATATGTTCCCATTGTGGCAGTAACATCAAGCACAAACACGAAATCTATTGGAATATTCTCTTTGAAAGAAATCTTCTCGATTGAAATCACTTTCTTTGTGACCCCATTTTCAACCACTGAAAATTCTTTTGGATTCAATGTGTCCAATGCGGTCCCATTTGCCTTTACCGCTTCAACAATCAATTTCACTTCAGGAAATTTCGTGATGTCTATGTTCTGAATAGCCATCCGAATATGTCCCTGACCCATTTTCAAGCGCGCGGACTCTGCTGCTTGTTTTGCTTGAGCTTTGACAGAATCTGTTTGGGCATACAAGCATGTTGCAGAAATCAACAGGAAGATTGTAAGAATGGTGGTGAAGAGATTCATAATCTTGGTCTTACAAAAGAAACCCCCTGACAAGATAAACATCTGGGCAGGGGGAACACTGTTTTGAGCATGTGTCTTAAATATTAAGACGCAATACAGGTGAAATCATAAATACTGACTGATCGAATTGTCTTGATTCGCTACGCAATGGAATAGAGTAACGAGCATCCAAATACAACCATTCTCCCAGCAATGGAAGATAGAGTCTTCCAAGAAATATCTGATTTGAATATTGAGCACTCAACCCAAATGGAAATGTTGATTGATTGCGATATTCAACTTTTGCATACAGCCAATCCAAAAATTCAGTTGGATGGAAGAATGTTAAACCATCGACTTTGTCATTCAATGCAAATGGACCTGTATCATTTCCAAGACGGTTGATTGCAACTTCACGAACTTCGGTATAATTGATACCCAAATCAAAGCGCACATAATTTTCCGGATTCTCGGGGTCGAGCCACCAATTATAGAATAAACCAGTATTACCTGTGATTCTCAACAATGGCGCAACCACTAAAGGGTCACGTGGACTGGCCGGATTACTCTTGAAATATGCTGCATAGGTAGCACGCTCAATTGTCTTGAGTGTATCTATACCTTGCAATGGCACCTCAACATGAAATGTGATACCAAAGTTTGGTTCAAAGGGGGCATGAAAATCAAAACCAAAGATTCCTTTTCCGCCATATGCTGCATTCAATCTACGTTGCGGCAAGAAATTGAGCATGCCATTGGACGTATCTTGCATGCGATATCCCATACCGATATGAAAATGCAATAAATTTGGAATGGCCTTGCGTGTTGCGATATCTTCATTGACATACAAAGGATGTTGAACCATCACTTTTGCTTCGCCGGATGAGATGAAAGGCAATCCTGCACCTTCGGTACCAATCACGGAACGAATCCAATATCCATCTTCTTTCCCGATTTTAAGCGTTTGCTCAAAAGCAGACAATGAATATGAATGTGTGGTATTTGTTGGCATTTCAAGATAATTTGTGATTGCTTCGATTTGTGCTTGTGATGGAGCAGAAGCAACGGGAACATCTTGATAGCAATATGGTCTTTTGGGATTAATTAACGTTGACAAAAGTGTTTTCAACTTGGAATCAACTTGATCCGCAGTCATCTTTTCTTTTCCGCATTCAATCAGAAGAATATTATAATCGGGATTCTTCGGATCTTTGATCGGAGCTGAAGTGATGAGAATGGTTCTCATGTCCAGATTTTCTGCCGGCCTTCCGTCCAACTTGAATACCTGGAAAATCTGCAATTGCAAATTCGGCTCGCAAACACTCCAGCGGGGAAAATAGGGCAATAAGCCGGGGTCGACGGACTTCAAACTTGCCAATGCAAGTGAATCACTCGTCTGGGCTTGTGCGGTCATAACTCCAAATCCGCTCATCGAAATGATGCATAGGAGGAAGAAATGCAAGTAACGTTGTTTTATCATGGTTTTCATCACCATTTATATCAAGTAATGTTCAAATCAAATGTTATCGACACTATGCCGATGCATTTCATGCTGAATTAGAAATTAAACAGCATTTGTAATGATGGAAGAACGATTGTTTGCTCTTCCCATGGTTTTGGATCGCGAAGTGCAGTCTGGAAATATTGTGCTTGGAAACGCAAATCGAATCCATTCACAACAGGAACCTGTGCCCACACATCACCAGAAACGCAACCATCAAAGAATTGCATGGATGCACCCCAAGGCACAGTGCGAGATCTATTCATGAATTCTACACGACCTGAAAGTCCGGCAACTACTTCTGAACCCTTAATTCCGCTCATCGCTGCAACTTTCAATTGATCAAAGCGATTGAGAATTGCCAAATCTTCATAGGAATATTGATCCACTTGACGATTCTTCTTTTCATAAACAGGACGACCATTGTTGTCATTGCCATTCTGTTGTTCCAATTCAGCAAAACGTTGAATAACATACATCGTAGCTCCAAGTTTGAATCGGAAAAACGCTGTTCTGTCGATGTCTACTGCAAATGAATAATGCGCCTGAGCATGGAAACGTGGCAAATAACTTAAATCAAGATTTCTGTATGATGCCGAATCGGATGTTCCGCTTGTATTACGACCTGAAAACATGAACTGAGTCGCAACGGGATTAACTGCTGCCGGACCAAATACATAGCTTCCATTGAAATTGAACACACCACCTTGATTAAGAAGCTTGATTGGGAAATCAAGTGATCCATAAATACCAAGACCTGCATTTGTCAATTTACGTTGTGCGCTAAACACATCGGTTGCCAATGAAGACCAACCATTTGTAGGAAGAATGATGCCAAATTTGTTGGATTGCCACATGACATTGAGTGTCATGCGCTCACTCCACAATGATGGATAATTGATCTCAGGCATTCCATAGCGAAGCTCAACTCCATATAATGGAAGATGCTTATTATAAATTCGCTTTACCGTGGAATCACCTTCACCTTCTTCAGGAATGAGATTACCCTCTTCATCGAATTCTTCAAGTTTTCCATAATGACGGAAACGAATCAAATCGAATAATCCAATCGTCAATTCATTGGGAGCATTATATTCTTGGGGTTGTCCATCAGTGATGCGAAGATATTGTTGTATATCATCTTCATTGATTGGATATGTTGTGCCATATTTCTGTGGAAGAAATGTAGCATCTGCTCCAATTCCTTGAGCTTCAGCAGTGATGTTTTCAGCATCATTCTGAAGAATTTTTCTTTCAAGGTATTCATAGAGCGTTTTGGCTATACCGAGTGTATCGGGCGAGCTTACTTTTTGCAAATCATTTGCAAGGAAAATACCCTTTGGTGGATCAATGATCTCATCAATCTTGGCAACCATTTCTTTATTGCCGGATGTGAGCAAGCCGATGATTTCAAATGGTTCACCTACTCTGAATCGAGTGGTCACCACATAGGCTCGGCTGAAGAGTTCGTCCTGCCATTTTGTATAGAGACGATAGTATTTTTCATATTCTCTATCGTCATTGTTCATGTTGCCACCACCATTATTCTTCAAGAAGAGTGCAACATCTGCCTCACCTTCATCAATGGCTTCTTGAATAGCATCCTTTTTCTTGGATCTATTGGCAGCAGCATTGGCTTTTGGCTCAGGTACGCCCAATAAGGGATTGATTGCCGTTACGGTTGGGTCATCAACCTGAAACAGGAATACATTAGAGTATCTATAACTCTTGAATTTTCCGAGGATTGATCGGATCTGTGCAGTTTGTTGCGCTTGCATTTGCACTGCAGCAAAGACCATCAGGCAAAGCATGGGAAGTACTGCCATTGGTCGAACAAATCTTGAACTCATTATCTGCTTTCTCCGGGATTACGTGGGGGATAGCATGAAAAAAATTAAAATACGATGTTAAACTTGCAAGACTTCGTCGCATCAGGAGATGTTTCTCCACTCGGCAATTGCGCAGCAGCCTTGGCTTGTATCTTGATAGAACCTCCGGTTCCACGTGGTATTGGAAGCTTACCATCGAGTCTGTAACTCTGGGTCCACTTTCCGCTCGTGAGCTTTGGCTCACCAACAGTCACCACTTTATAACCTTTGATATTTTGTTCCTTCACTTCGAACTTCACACCTTTGATGGTTGCAATGATATCTGGATATGTCGGTGCTTTGATTTCAACATTCACGAAGAATATCGGTGTCTTGGCATCCGTAATGCGAGATGCATCACCGCAGACAACTCTCGGACGCTTCGGACCTGGTTGTACTTCAACCGCATTCGAGCCATCAGTTGGGAATATCTGTACTTGAATTGACTGATCTTTTGGATCTTGCCAAACGATGCGGACACTAACTCGGTCTGCATCAATCGGAATATTGTATCCATCATTTGCTCCGACTTGCAAGCCGATGACAGGTGATTTCTTTGTCGTTCCATCTATGATGGTTCTGAACTGACTACCCGGAATCGTGCTTCCTGAAGTTGGAACGGCGGTGAATTCAACCGCATCACCTTTGGCCAAAAACTTTACCAACCCGCTGATTTCTTCTTCATTTTTCACATCATCGCCCTCTTCAGTTTTGACGGTAGCCAAACCTGTAGAGAAAATTTTCAAATTCATTTCTTCAACGACTGTCTTGCCTGCTGAAGACAATGAAGCTGTCATTTTATATTCGCCTGGTGATAAATCACGATTGACTTCAACTTTGTAACGACCTGCTTTTCCATTTGTGCTCGTTGGGCCTACTTTGGTTATGCTCACTCCTGATGTAGAACCATTGAATTGAATGGTTGGAGTTGCTTTGTCATATAGGTTGGCTACGAATGTTGCAACGTATTTACCGGCTTTGTCGAATGAATACAATTGACCATTATCATCCCATGTGATGATGGGATCTTCTTGCTCAATCTCAGGTTGCTGAACAAAGATGTCAATCTCAATGCTACCCTTGTTCTGGTCAAATGTGGTATATCTACCTGGTGATAGAAGTTTTGCGATATAACCGAACAAATCAATTCGGCTGGTATTCTGCGCTACTTTTTCTCCACCACCATCAATGACTTTCTTCTTTGCTGATTCCAATTGATCATTAAATTTATCAAGATCCAATGAACCTTTGGCAAATGCATCAGCTGAAGGAATACCTGTTCCGGATAATTGATCTGATAATTGGCGCTGAACGCTTCTCAAATCCTTAACCTTCAATTGAACGGTACCAATATTTACTTTTTGATCATCTTTCAAGGAATTAAATTTCTGCTCTGCAGAAATACCCATGATTCGATTCGTCTGTGAACTAAAACGCAATTTATACCAACCCGGTTTGCTCGGTGGTTGGAAATTGCAGACAAATGCTCTCTTTGTCAATTTGCCATTATTCGATTGACGAAGTCTATCGGTTTTTTCTTCTGAATAGCCAAATATACGATTCACTCTCGCAGAATCAGGTGGAGCAAATTGAGCTATATCACCTGCTTTCACGGATGATTCACCATAAAATGGTTCTTTGAAATTCTTCATGGATTTTGTGCTCAATTCCAATTTGCGCGTTGCCTGCAATTCCCAGGTTTCAGTGGACGTTGCATTTGGCGGATTCGCAAGTCTCATCCCCGATTGTGGGGATGATTGTACTTTCTTGAACTCTGATGCAGGTGGTGAAGGTGGCACATCCACTTCTTTACTTGGATGAAAATACACCTCATACTGCAATTCCTGAACATTCGCGAGTTTTTTGAGTGTCTCTATTTTTTCTTTTTTCTGCGCATCATCCAGTCCATCCATATTCATAGCAGATGCAACATCTGTAACTCCAACTTCGATATAGTAAGTGCGGAATTTCTTGAAATACTTTCTTTGCTCTTCTGGGAGTTTTTCTGACAAAACAATGGCATCCTGAGGTCTCGTATTGATACCCTCGGTTCCGGCACCCGACTGCAACTGCGTCAGAATACTCTCAACGATACGCATTGATTCCTGCTGCTTTTTAACTAGATGCTCCTCAGCTTCATCGCGTTCAACGATGATGATAAGAAGTTCCAGAATAACTGCAAGATAGAGAACGAAATAAACCTTTCCGGCTCCGCCTTTTGACATATCTTGACTCCGCTTGAGACCTAAGACAGTAATGCAATGATACAAATGCCAATCGGGATTGTCATTTGTCTTTGTTTAAGTGTGTTATATCGATGCCATAAGCCCTGTGATCAAATCAAAAGGCTTACTTTCTTCTTCTGTGCCACGAAAAAATCCGTGTTCAGCTCCATGGTCGAAACCAATGGACTGATATTAGTTTTTGGGTGCTACTTCTTTTTTTGTAATGTCAGCTGAAGATTTGGAGCAATTGTCGCCCTTTGCTTCTTTTGAACTCATCTTCTTTTTGCAGCAAGCCATTCCATTTTCTTTAGAAGCTTCTTTTGCACATTCTGCCTTTGATTTTGTACCGCAATCAGCAGTCATCATTACAGGCGCTGCGATGAACGCACTCAATACAAATGCCATGATCATGTTTTTGGCTCTCATGATAACTCCATATGGATATATGTGGATAATTTTTCTGAAAGAACAGGATGTTAATCGTCACTGAAACGCAATATATTGATTAACTACCCCATGGACAAAGAATTTTTCGATTCAAAGGTGCTCTGAATCATCCCCTGCCACCAATATGACAATGGAATGACCGAATTCCTAACAAGGGAAAAACAAAAGTTATCAACATCATCTAATGACATGAAACTACACATCCTATGCGTTTTTTCCACATAATTCCATAGTTTAGGGGCTTGTCAGCATGGTGAATAAGTTATCCACATTTCCAGATTTTAATGATCTATCTTGATAATTCGGCCACGACGCACATTGATGAAGAAATTTTGGATGCAATGCTGCCCTGGATGAAGGATTTTTTTGGAAATCCGTCATCGGCATATGCTCTTGGGAGGAAAGCAAGAGTGGCAATTGAAGAAGCAAGGGAGGAAATTGCCGCATCAATCAATGCTCACCCTGCAGAATTGATATTCACAAGCGGTGGAACAGAGGCAAATAATGCGATTTTGAAGAGCGCATGCATCGAATCTGCATTAACCGATGCATTGGCTGTATCAGCAATTGAACATCATGCTGTGTTCCATCCATCGGAATGGCTTGCAGATCAAGGATTTACATTGAAGATACTTGGGGTTGATTCACGTGGTGTTTTAGAGCAAAATTGGTATGACTCATTACCATCAGAGAAAACGCTCATCAGTATAATGCAAGCAAATAATGAGACCGGGGTGATTCAACGGATTGATACGATGCGCGCATTGATTCCTGAACAGTCATTCATTCATACTGATGCGGTGCAGAGTTTTGGGAAAATTCCTATCGATGTCCAGCACTTAGGGATTGATTTTCTTTCCATATCCGCCCATAAAATTCATGGTCCGAAAGGGATTGGGGCTATGTATATCAGAAAAGGAATTGATTTTAAGTCTCATCAACATGGTGGTGGACAAGAGAGGAACAGACGCGCCGGCACTGAATCACCGGCTTTGATCGTGGGTTTTCAAATCGCGGTTAGGAATGCAATCCGTCAATTGGAAACCAGGCAACAGCATATGAGATCCCTGCAGGAATGCATGCGTGCATTAATGAAGGAACATATTCCCCAGGCAAGGATCAATACACCTGAAGATTCAGCAATATGCCTCCCTTCAATCATCAATGTTTCTTTTCAGCATATCAATGATGGTGAGGCAATTCTCCAATTGATGGATATGGCCGGAATAGCCGTATCAAATGGTTCGGCTTGTGTCTCCGGCAGCCAGCAACCATCTCATGTGCTTAAAGCCCTTGGATTGAGCGATCAAGAGGCAAAAGCCGCAGTACGATTTTCTTTCAGTAAGGATAATACTGTTGAGCAAATAACAGAAGCTGTTTTGGAATTACAACAGATCATTGCTTCTTTGTCTTGATTGGCTCTCCACCAATCCGCAGATAAGGTTTCATCTTTTCGAATTTTTTTTCTCCGATTCCTTTCACATTCATGATGTCATCGATTGTCGCAAAAGATTGTTGCTTGCGATAAGCGAGTATTTTCTCCGCAGTTGAGGGACCAATGCCGGGCAATTGCATAAATTCTTGCGCACTTGCTGTATTGATATTGATGATGCTCGGTTGTTTACCTGTTTTTTGGGGATATGTTGGTCTGATTCCGGCATCTAGCAAAGAAGGAATGGTGTCTTTTGTTGAATCTCCCGAAAGCATGTTTTCCATTCTTTTGTCTTCGGCTTTGATGATGCTATCGATGATGAAATGAGCTCGAATCATGCCATCGTGAGCGCGGATTCCCTGCATGCTTATGACCCCTGTTCTTCGTAGGATCATGCCCGTCAATCCACCACTGATCAATATGATCAAAATCACAACTTCTTGTCTTGTCATACCGAAAGCAGATTGCAAGAGCATCCGTAATTGCTCTCCGACTTTTTTGCTTTTCATTGAAATATCCCCTGAAATCATTCAACGATCAACCCGAAAAAGCACCTTTCATTCGTTCAAAAAATGCGGATGAGCCATGCCCTGAACGCTCATCTCCATAGGTTCTTTCCGGATTAACATGCTCGGATTGAGCAAGTTCTTTCAATATCTTCTTTTCATCACTTGACAAACTTGTTGGAACATGCACATTCACATGCACATGTTGATGACCTCGCCCGCCGGCCTGCAAATGCTTGATTCCCTTTTCCTTCAATGTTATGACAGTTCCCGGTTGTGTGCCTGCTTTTACTTGTATTTCTTCCATACCATAGAGTGTCGGGACTTGTACTTTCGCGCCCAAAGCAGCTTCCGGATAACTCACAACCAACTCGAAAAGAATATCGTCTTGCTCACGGATGAAATGCGGATGTTCTTTTTCTTCGATCACGATGAGTACATCGCCCGCCTGACCACCCCGTTTACCGGCATTACCTCTGCCTCGAAGAGGAATATAATTTCCTTCACTCACACCTGCCGGAATGTCAACGCTTTCCGTGGTCTCACCCGTGATTCGTCCTTCACCGGAGCATGTAGCACACATTTCTTTGATGATTTTCCCTGAACCCGAGCAATTTGCACATGGTGCGATATTCACGAATTGACCAAACATCGAGCGAGATATTTGACGTACCTCACCGGCACCATTGCAAGCCGTGCATGTTGTATAACCCGAACCGCCTTTTGTACCTGTTCCCGAACATGAATCACAAGTGCAGTATTTTTTGATTTTGAACGTTTTGGATACACCCATTGCAATCTCTTCCAATGTCAATTGCATGCGAACCCGCATGTCCTGACCGGACTGCCCCATGGACTGCGATCTTCTTTGCTGTCCACCACCAAAAAATTCATCAAAAATGGAATTGCCGCCACCACCGCCAAAGAATTGATTGAAGACACTAAACACATCATTCATGTTTTGATATGAATGGAAATCTTGTCCGCTCTTCATGCCATCATGACCATATCGATCATATCGAGCGCGTTTATTGTCATCACTCAATACTTCAAAAGCTTCTGTTGCTTCCTTGAATTTTTCTTCGGCTTCTTTATTTTCAGGATTGCGATCCGGATGATATTGCAATGCAAGCTTTCTGTATGATGATTTAATCTCATCTGCTCCCGCCTGCTTGCCCAATCCGAGCACTTCATAATAATCTCGTTTACTCATTGCATTCCATATAATTTAGTCCGGGCTTCCGGCTGATGTGACAACCTTCGTGTGCCGTATCACTTTTTCTCTCAATGTATATCCACGCTGAATTTCATGAAGTATATGCCCCTCTGGTGCATCATGCGAAGGCATATGTGCAAGTGCTTCATGCACTTCAACATTGAATGGGTCGCCGGGGGCAATCTCAATCGGTGAAACTCCCGCTTCTTCGAAAATCTTGATTGCTTTCGCATAGATCATCTCCACGCCTTTCAAAAACCCCTCAGGATCCGTGGATTGTTTTGCTGCTTCCAATGCTGTATGCAAATCATCAACAAACGGCAGCATTTTCAAGATGAGATGCTCATTCGCAAAATCAATGAGGTCTTGCTTTTCCTTCATTGTTCTTCTACGATAATTCTCAAATTCAGCCGATTTTCTCAATAATTGATCACGAAAATCATCTCGTTCAAGAATGATGCTCTCCATTGCGGAAAGCTCTGTTCCGGAGTTTTCCGCGGATTCACCTTGGTTTTGCTCTTCAGATGCAGGCATGTCTAAATCTTCATTCATCGGTAAATACCTTTTTGTTTATCTGCCTTTAGGCTCATTTTTAACAAATTTACGGCTAAATTCGCCGAAAAACAGGCACAACTGACGATATTTTTAAACATTCATTTTATTTCGGTTGGAATTTCCGAGAAATGATTTGGAATTTATACTTACGTTGTCGAATTTTACGTAAATTTGCCATAGTATTACAATACTCTCAAATGAGCAAAGTTCTCTCTTGCAAAGGATTGAATGAAAAAAGAAATTTTGATATCGTCCACATTGAATGAAACAAGGATAGCAATCACCGAACATGGTGAATTGGCAGAATTGTTTGTGGAAGTCCCTGAAAAGGAACGATATGTGGGTAATGTATATATGGGGCGTGTGGAAAAAATCATTCAAGGAATGAATGCCGCATTCATTGATATTGGTTTGAGTCAAGGTGCTTTCCTTCATTTTTCCGATGTAGATTCTTCATTGGAGGAATCCTTCAGCACTGATGATGAAGATGATGGTGAAGATCTGGTTCGTGGTAAATCCAAGCCGAACAAAGGTTTGATCACGATGAATTTTGCTCCGCCTCAACAAGTGAATATTCCTGCTTCAGATATTATCGAAGCAGATGTGAATGAAATGATTGCCGAGCTGCTTGATCAGCCAACGATTGGCAAACCCAGGGGCTTCAAGGCATTCATCGAATCTCTCAAACAGCATGCATTCGCACCGATTCATGTTGATGAAAAGCCAGCATTATCAGATGCAGCGGCAATTGCATTGCGTTTGAAAAAAATGCCTGAAAAACAAGGTAATGCCAAACCATTACCAACATTCAGCACAAAACGTTCCGGTACTATCAGCATCAATCTCCAGCCAAAGCAAACTATCATTGTACAGGTTGTAAGAGAAGGATATTCATCCAAAGGGGTGAGAGTCACAACGAAGATTGGTTTGCCGGGGAGATATATGGTTTTGCTTCCTTTTGAGCAATTGATCGGTGTTTCAAAAAAGATACCATCCATTAAAGAGCGCAAGAGATTGCGGTCGATTGCAAAAACATTCGTGCCTGATGGAATAGGCTGCATCATAAGAACTGCGGCTGAAGACAGAACAGAAGTTGAATTGCAAAGAGATTGGGCTTTGCTCATGGAGCAGTGGAAGGAGATGGAAGCCAATGTCATGAAGGCAAAAGCACCTTCGCTCCTGTATAAAGACAAAAGTCTTGCTGGCAGTGTGATTCGCGATTTGTTTTCCGAAGATGTTCAAAGAGTTGTGTTCGACTCCATGCATCAGCATAAAGAGACCATGAATTATTTGGGAATAGCCGATCCGGACTTGCAGTCCAAGGTGGCTCTCTATGAAGGTCGCAAGCCACTTTTTGACTATTTCGGCATAGAAAAGTCGATACGCGAGACATATGAAAGAACCGTTCGACTTCCCGGCGGTGGCTCTATTGTGATTGATCAAACAGAGGCATTGCATGTGATTGATGTGAATAGCGGTCGATCCTCCGCGGGTGAGGCCGAGCAGGAAAAAATCGCATTCAAAACCAATATGGAAGCGCTCAAGGTTGCTGCAAGGCAATTGCGTCTTCGTGATATCGGAGGAATGATCATCATTGACTTCATCGATATGCAGCTAGAGGAAAATCGAAAGAAAATTTATAATGAGATGAAGCGCGAATTGCTCAGAGACAGAGCGAAGACCGTTGTTTATCCCATTACACAGCTTGGTTTGCTGCAAATTACAAGACAAAGAATTCGTCAGGCAATCTCTGAACGCCTCTCTGATACATGCCCAACTTGCGAGGGTGCAGGCAGAATTCCTTCTCGATCATTGATTTTTCAAGAAATCGAACATTGGATTCGCTTGTTTAGAGGTCAACAATTGGATTTTGGCATAGATTTGCATGTACATCCTGATATGGCTGCATATCTCACCAAAGGACCAATCTCAAGATTGTCGAAAATGATGATACGATATCTCATTCGCATACACCTGACAATTGATGATAGATTGGCCCCGGATGATTTCCGTTTTTATTCGATGAAAACTTTTACCGATATTACTGCTGATTATTTGTTGTAAGAGGTACAGCATGGCAACAGAACATTATCAGGAATTGCTCAAGCTTGTGCAAAGCTTTGAAAAGGACTTCGACAAGTTCTACAATGCGCGCAATAAGGAGGCTGGTGTTCGCCTTCGCAAGCACATGCAAACATTGAGAGAAGCGGCTCGCAGCATCAGAGATGATGTGCAGACTGCAAAATCAACTTTCCCCATTAAAAGGGAAGATCTCTCTCTACGCAATGCGCAAAGGAATCCTGCATCCAAAAATCCTGATCAGGAATAAATTCCCCATCCCGCTTTAACGGGAATCTTTGTGAATTGTTTATAGAATCACATGGACTTACGGCTCATTTTGATCCTGACGGGGATCATTGTCAGTTTTCTTTCACTTGCTCTGCTGGTAACACTGCAGGTGAGCAGGAGTGTGAGAAATGGCATACGCGTGCTACGCGAATTGTCAATCGGGAGCACATCACACTTTTCAATTGAAGGGTCTCTTCAATCCTGCCCGGAACCCGTTCGGAATTACCTTCGTATGGCGATGGTCAATTCCAAACAATTGATCCACTTCGCACGCATTAAACAGATTGGAGAATTCAGAACTTCGCCTGATGGTGATTGGTCTCCCTCTCGCGCGGACGGACATTATCTTGCAACAAAACCCGGATTTATCTGGAAAGCCCGATTCGGTGGTGGTTTAATACCTTCAAAGATTGCCTGGCTTGAATTATTGGATGGACGCGGATTTGGTTCGGTGAAATTTCTCGGTCTATTCACTTTATTGAATCCTTCGGGCCATGAGGCTGACACTTCCCTTTTGACACGCTACCTCATGGAGGCGATTTGGTTTCCAACGGCATTGCTGCCCAGCAATTTACTGAGGTGGAAACCCATCGATGAGCATTCCGCGGAAGCAGTCCTGCATTATGGCTCAATTCATGTTTCAGCCGTGTTCACATTCAATGATCGCAATGAAGTGGTGAATATCAGGACTGAAGACAAATACAGAGATTTCAGAAGTTCTTTCGAAAAAGCTACATTCACCCTGCATTGTAGTAAATATCAGGTTTTTGACGGTATGACCATCCCGACTTCCGTGGAATTCGTTTGGAATCTTCCCAAAGGGGATTTTTCATATGGGAAGTACCAAGTGGTGCAAACCAACTATGAATTTTGACGAAATGTAATCTTCTGTTTGAGACTTATCCTCATACCCCGACAGCTCATCAAAAAACACTATATTTGTTTAATGTTTTCCTTTGATGTTTAAAGGCTCACAATACATGTATACTAGTCCTCATCTTGTTATTCCCCAGATTAAAGATCTTCACAAGATCGATGTGTACACAGCAAATGGTGGATATGAGCAACTTCGCAAAGTGCTCTCTTCAATGTCTGCGGATGATGTCATCAATAATGTCAAAACATCCGGATTGCGCGGCCGCGGCGGTGCATGTTTCTCCACAGGCATGAAATGGAGTTTCATGCCCAAATCAAATGACAAACCCAAATATCTTGCAATCAATGGCGATGAATCAGAACCGGGTTCTTTCAAGGACAGACAAATCCTTGAATACAATCCTCATCAATTGATTGAAGGTATTCTTATTGCAGGATATGCAATGGGTATCACAAAGGCATTCATCTATATTCGTGGTGAATATCACAAGTGGGTTCGTTGCACTGAAGATGCGGTTAAAGAAGCATATGCAAAAGGCTTCATTGGCGATGGAATGAAATCAGCATTCGGTACTTCTTTCAGCATGGACATTGTAGTCCACAAGGGAGCAGGTGCTTATGTCTGTGGCGAAGAAACTTCGCTTATGAATTCAATTGAAGGTGAAAGAGCTTATCCTCGATTCAAACCACCTTTCCCTGCAAATAAAGGACTATGGGGTTGCCCAACAACTATCAACAATGTTGAAACACTCGCGACTGTTCCTGCCATATTCGCAATCGGCGCGGATGCATATAGCAAAATAGGTGCGGCAAAACATCCGGGCACGTTGCTTTTTGGCTTATCCGGACATATCAATAAACCCGGTGTTTATGAATTGCCTACAGGCATTCCATTAAAAGAATTGCTTTATGATATTGGCGGTGGTATTCCCGGTGGTAAGAAGATAAAGGCAATCATTCCCGGTGGAAGCTCCATGCCACCGATTCATCCTGATGAGATTGACCGCGTATTGATGGACAATGAATCACTGAAAGAATTTGGCTCCTATATTGGAACGGCAGGCGTCATGGTGATGGACGAAGACACGGATCTTGTGAAAGTTCTTCTCAGACTTGCTCATTTCTATCATCATGAATCATGCGGACAATGCACTCCATGCCGCGAAGGTTGCGGTTGGATGGAAAAGATTTTGAATCGCATGGTAAAAGGCGAGGCCACTACTCATGATGTGGATTTGCTCTTCAGTGTTGCTTCAAACATTGAAGGTAATACAATCTGTGCATTGGGCGAAGGTGCAGCATGGCCCGTAAAAGGATTCTTGAAAAAATTCAGAAGTGAATTCGAGCAAAGAGCAAAGCCGAGTCGCGAATTCTTTTCATTGAATGTCGTTCATGGAAAAGAAGCCACGCGAAATCAATTGATTTTGACCCAATAAGAATATTCCACGATCAAAACAAAGGATGTTTCAAGAATGGAACATCCTTTTTCCATATCTCCCAAAGCAGCAAGAGGAAACAATGGTAGAACATCATTCAACGGTTTTGGTATTCATCGCATCAGGTGTTGAAGAAATGGAAGCGGTGACGGTTTGCGATATACTCCGCAGAGGAGGATTGAATGTGATTGTTGCCGGTGAAAGCGAAATCATCACGGCTTCAAGAGGCATGAAATTTCTTCCTGATGTTACCTTTGAACATATCGCTGATGATGAAGAATATCTTGCAATAATTCTCCCCGGTGGCTCAAGAGCAGCAGATACATTCTGCAATCATCCTCATGTTGAGAAGATCCTACGTGCTCATATGAAACGCAATTCCATCATTGGAGCAATGTGTGCAAGCCCAAGCGTATTTGCCGCTTATGATTTACTTCCGCAGGGAACTGCTATGACTTCTCATTCCGGTGTAAAACATTTGATTGAGTCTCGATATGAATATGTTGACGAAAAAATCGTGGTCAATGAACATGTACTCACATGCCAAGGGGCAGGATGCAGTATTGATTTCGCCCTTACGATTTTGTCAATGTTGTCAGGGAATGAAATATCTCAACAAGTCGCGAAAGACATTGCTTATTGATCCAATTGTTTTTGGGCAATTATCGTACAATGCTTCAAGGGAAATTGATCCAATTCCAAATGGCGCAATCGGCATGCATGCTGTTGAAGAATCAAGATGTTTTGCTCTATCCCAAGTGAGCTATAGTAGAATGACCTTTCATGCCAATTGGATATATGCTCCCCGATCTCATCGCCAATCGTAAATAATAGAATCCCGCCTTCTTTGAACATCGAAATCATCTTTATGAGTACGAATTCTTGCTTATCGAATGGCACATAAAAATACTATCCCATGCAATGATCAAGTCAAATCGTTCACTTGTATTCCACTCTATTATGTCCGCATGAAGCATTGTAGCAGCCGGGTGATGTTTATGTGCTATATCCAACATTGCTCTTGAACAATCCAGCCCTATCACCTGAAATGCATGCGACTCCATCAGACGAATCAATCTACGGCCTGAAGCACAACCTATATCCAATGCAGTCCTTCATTTTTGCTCCATTCCACAAAACTTGATGGCACGCATCAGTGCTTCGGTTCCATAAGAAGAATCTTTAAGTTCTTCATCCCATACATGTGCGATGGCATCATAGTGGGATGATATGTCCGAAGCATGCTCTCTGTCATTCACCGTTTAATCATTCCTGACTTTTTTCATTAGAACCATGAATTGCCAGATCATTCATGTCATATGCATGAATGATATCGGCGACAAGTCGATGACGAACAACATCTGTTTTGTCAAAATAAACGAATTCTATTCCTGGTATTGACTGAAGGATTCTTTCCACATCAACGAGACCTGAATCCTTTTTATATGGTAAGTCAATCTGTGTGATATCGCCTGTAACGATACATTTTGAATTTCTACCAAGGCGAGTGAGAAACATTTTCATCTGTGTACGGGTTGCATTTTGCGCTTCATCCAAAATGATGAATGAATTATTAAGAGTTCTTCCTCTCATATATGCCAAGGGCACAATTTCAATGATGCGTTTTTCACTCATGCTTTTAAATTTTTCAGCAGATACCATGTCGGTTATGGCATCAAGAAGAGGACGCAAATAGGGGTCAACTTTTTCCGACAAATCACCGGGCAAAAAACCCAAGGATTCTCCAGCTTCAACTGCAGGACGTGATAGTACAATACGGGTCACTTCATTGTTTTTTAATGCTGCAAGAGCAAGTGCCACTGCGAGATATGTCTTTCCTGTTCCTGCAGGTCCAATCGCAAAAACCAAATCATTGTCAAGAACTTTGGATACCATTTCTGCCTGATGCTGATTTCTCGGCTTTATGGATTCACGCTTTCCTGCAAGGACAACTGTATTAAGGGAAATGGTCGAGGCATTGCCCTGTACTTGCGGCATCGTTGAATCTGCAAATTGCAGGACTGCATTCACATCATCGGAGGTAAGCATCCCTTTCCTACTCAGAATATATTGCAATTCATTAAGAGTTTTTTCGATGACCTTTACTTCTGAAGGTTCACCACGAATGATGATCGTATCACCCCTAACCGTTATGCTTGATTGAAATCTTGATTCAAGCATCGTAAGGTATAAATCATTGTATCCCAATAGTTCCGAAAGATCTGTCTCATTGATTTTTACTTTTTTTTCTATGCTGTCCATGCATTATCTAGTGTGAATGGAAAAAAAATACCCCTCGCAATATGTCGCGAGGGGTATAATCATTCATTGAATGAATACATCAATATTAGCTTTGCTGCCTTGGGTTAGCATTATTTGAGCATTCCTGAATTTTGTGGTGCAGGTGTTTCATTAGCTTTTTGAGCAGCTGCACGCTTCTTTTTCCAGTACGCACGTTCGGCTTTCATTTCATCCGAAGTTTTGGGCGCGGATGCAGGAAGCATCAATTTTTGACCCGGGAAAATCACATCAGGATTGCGAATGATCTCTGTATTGGCTTGCCATACTTTTGGCCATAATAATGCATCATTGTAGATTTCTGCTTTACCGGCAATATTCCACAAACAGTCGCGATCATCGACCCATGTACCAACAACATAATCTTTGGTTGGTTTAGATCTGTATAGCGAGCGGATATCACGAGCCAACTCAGTTATGCGATTGAAATATGGCGGATTTAATGAGATTCTCTCAGAACGTAATTTGTTCAATTCTGTTTCAAGAAATCTCAATTCTTCTTGGCGCTCAATCAACTGAGCTTCATTAAGACCTTTAATGGAACGAACTTTTCCTTCCAATACTCCAAGACGTTGCGCAAACTCTTCAAGTTGCTTTTGTGTTGCATTGAGTAATGCCAGAATATCCTCATTGTTTTTTTGAATGCTGGCATTGGTGGAAGTGAGCGACTGATTCAACGTCGCAATTGATGAGACCAAACCTGCATGACGGTCTTTGAGGTCTTTTACACGCTGCTCCCATTCTTTGATGCAAATATCACCTTGATCTTTGGTGAATGGCTTCGCCTTCATTTGTGCTTCTGAAGCATTGCAGTCAGGAGGTGCTTCTTGTGAAAAAGCAGTTTGACCAAATGCTAGCATGATGAGTAAATACATATAAATGACATGTTTCATATATCAGTCTCCAAAAAGGAAATTCATTAAGTAGATTATTTCTTGCCTTTCTTCTTCTTTGCAGGGGGTGCCGGTGTTTCGATGACACCTTCATTGGAAGGCGGCACATAGTCCGGCCAAGAATTAGGCCATGATTGTAATTTCTGCTTGATGAATTCAATGTTTTGTGAAGACTGTCTATCCTCGGCTTGTCTGGCAGCAACTTCTCTTTCAAGAGCAGATTTTTCTGCTTCCTTTTTCTTGATATCTTGTTCCAAGGAAGCTGCTTGCTCCTTTAATTGTCTGAGCTTGGTTAACTGCTCATCTGTGATTTTTGGAGTGCACCCGGTATTCGTCAACATGAATACGACGGCAAACACGCCAATAATCAACGAAGTGATATTCCACGATGTACGCATATAGCTCCTTGCCATGAAGTGGAAAACAAAATTGTGTTATCTATTATTGCTAATTTACGGCTTGAATGGTCTTTTGACAAAGATTTTTTCGGTAAACTACCCCCTATTTCCATGAATATTCGGCATCAAGCAATGATAAATCCCCATAAACTTGGATTCATGCTTCAAATCAGCATTATTCTAGGTCTGTTTTCATTCAATATTGCCTTTTCCGGGGAATTTGTCGCGTCAATTGAACAGTCTTCCAAAACCCACATCATATCAATGCTTCAGGAAAAAGGACTTCAATTGCGCTTTCCTTTTGAATCACTGCAACTACCCAATTCAGAGAAAAACGATCAGGTTTTGTCCGGTAAGTCCAAACAAGCCCTTCAGTATGTAAAGAACTTTTTGATCATTTCCTCTCAAGATGACAATGACATATATTCACTGAATATTGTTGGCCTCAAGATACATGGCCCGATGAGGACATTCACTTTGGACAATCAGACACCGAATGATTCTCTCTGGTCAAAACAATGGGCTTTGCAGGATTTAAATATCACTCAGGCCTGGAATATTACCAAGGGCGATAATGTGGTGGTGTCTATTATTGACACCGGTTGCGACATCGATCATCCTGATCTTAAAAAAAATATCTTTATCAGATCAGAAGAAGACCTCAATAAGAATAATCGATTTGATGCATGGCCTTCAACTGAAATTCGTGATGGAATTACGGGAGATATCAATGGTATTGATGAAGATGGCAATGGCTGGGCAGACGATGTCACCGGTTATGATTTTGTGAATCAATCATTCACGAATATCGGCGATGATCGAATCCCTGATCCAATCGTCAACGATGAACAGGGTCATGGCACAAGCGTTGCAGGTATCATAGGTGCTCAGGCAAATAATACAATCGGTATTGCCGGTATTGCTCCAAATTGCAAACTCATGACTGTCCGCGCATTCGATGCAACAGGCAATGCAGAAGAAGATGATGTTGCTCTTGCAATTGTCTATTCCGCACTCGCTGGTGCTCGCGTGATTTGCATGAGCTTTGGCGATGCGGTGTATTCACCCATGACAAAAGCCGCGATTGATGTGGCGCACTCACTGAATTGTGTATTGATTGCCTCGGCAGGAAATGATGGAAGAACAGGCAAACGCTATCCCGCAGGCTATGAACATGTGATTGCGGTTGGCGCGACAAATCAATTCAATTCTCGCGCACCTTTTTCTTCTTATGGCTCGAGAATAGGCATGGTTGCACCGGGAACGGGCATAATGACAACTGCAAGACGTGGTGGCTATCGCTCTTTTCAAGGAACATCAGCATCTGCACCGATTGTTGCTGGAACTGCGGCTCTGGTTCTCAGCGTGAATCCGGCTTTAAACAATGATGATATCACCGGCATGATGCTTTCGTCGGCAAAAGATTTAGGTGAAATCGGATGGGATATTGAATATGGCGCCGGACTGGTCAATCCACTGAATGCGCTTGGCAAAAAGGGTCGCTATGAGGCGGGAATCACTTCTCCAAAACGCGATGCAATCATCAATGTGAAGAATCAGACAGAACTTGCAATCATTGGCTCGACGATGATTCCCATGTTCAATTCTTGGTCTTTGGAATATGGAATAGGAGAAAATCCCTCAACATGGAATCCGATAAAGATATATGCGCAAGATCGAATCTTGAATGATACGCTTGGTAAGTTACGCATCAATGATTCACTCTTTCACAAGAATCTTGTATTGCGTTTGACTTTGCTCCAACATGATCAGCGAACGATTGAATATCGCAATGACATCATGCTGATCTCTCCCGATTCATCTCTGCGATTGATTTCTTCTAGCATTGATTCGGTATGGCGTGATGATCGCATGGTTTCGATGATCAGCGCTAAATTCTCACATCCTTGTCGAGCTTCTGTTCGCATCATTCATGATGCTGACACACTCTTTCTCAATGATGATGACAAAGTGAATTTCGCGCATCATTATCTCCTTCCCTATCTGAAAGGCGATGGATATTCGGCTGAGATTCATGCTGGATTTTTACATGCGAGCGATAGATTTCTTGCCACGCTTCAAGGCAATGCGCCGAGCGGAACAGGCAATCCTTTTTCTGCGGGAAGAAAACAGTATTCCATGCCCATGACATATCTCTATGAAAAATCCATCAAAGATAATTTCGGTAATGCAGCCATCATTGGCACGGATTATACCACGGGAAATTTTGGCAATACGCGCATCTTTTCTTTCAATGGAAATAGTTTTCAAATCACAGATTCCATCACTGAATCATGGATCGTGAAAGGCAGCGCGGATGTGAATGGTGATGCCGAGCCGGAAGTGCTCGCACATTCTCTCGGCGAGATGCGACTCTTCGGCAAAGCATTCAAAGGCAATGCGCTTTCAGCATTTGGCAAAGTTTTGCTAAAGGAAACTCTCATTCCCGGCATCAAAGAATTTTGGAGTGCGGGTCTTGCAGATATCACGGGTGATGGCATCGCGGAGATATTTGGTTTCAGTGATACAAATTGCGTGATACTGACTTATGCTGACACTACATTTACAATACTCGGCTTCATGCCGAATAATTCAAAACGAGGTCCTTCAGGCTCTACAAATAGCATGCGACCTCCTGCTATTTCAATTACGAATTTGGATGGCGACAAAAATCCCGATATCATCTTTGGTGATACCGATGGCGATGTTATCTATTATGAATATGAAAATACGAATTTCGTGTTGAAGCAAATCATCGAATCCGATGAATCTGGTGCCACGGAATTCACTCGTGCGGGCGATCTTGATGGCGATGGAATTTCCGAAGTGATTGTTGGAAGATATCGTACTCCGGAATTGAATGAGCAAAGAGAATATGATGCGCCTTTGTGGTCGCTTACTGTGCATAAAGTCGTGCAAGACACACTCCAAGCCATTCACAGGGAATTGCTTTATGGCGCGCGCGTCGGACTCGAATATCGCAATGGCATCAGCATGGGTAACCTTGACGATAAGCTCGGCGAGGAAATCATTCTCTGTGCATTCCCGAATGCCTATGTTTTTGGCTTTGAGAATAATCGACTCATCAATCGTTTTCATTATCCTCAATGTTTTTCGAATAGTGCGGTGATTGGTGATATTGATGGCAATGGTAGAAATGAATTCGGTTTCGGAGATGGCAATGCGATTCGTTTTTTTGAAATGCAGTCCAATGATGGAAGCGATATTCCGCGAGGGCTCACCGCAATTTCCCTTGGCTCAACTAAGGCAAAACTATCATGGTCCGGCAATGCGGATTCTTATGAGATTCTGGCAGTTGAGAATCCAACATTTGTGAATGATACTCTTCGTTCACTTGCTTTCACGGATTCCAATCATATCGAAATTGCATCTCTCAACAATCGCACGCTCTATGAATTCTATGTGATTGGCATTAAGGATGGAAATAGAAGCGATCTTTCGATTCCCGCCTATGTATTCACGCATGAAAGATTCGCTCCGGGAAGAATGTCGAAAGATCTCACGATTCTGAATAATGGAAATGCCCTGAAGATTCGTTATACAGGTCCACTATCGAGCATTTATCCTGCTCCCAAAGCATTTCGTTTTTCAGGAAATGAGCCAATCATTCATACCACGATTCCCGCAGGAGATTCTTCCATCATCTTGACATTTTCGGAAGTTTTGAAACCCAATACGATGAACACATTGCATTGCGGAGAGATAAATGATGCCTTTGATTCACCGACTCTTGCAGACAGCATTGTATTTATGACTGATAGTACGCTTCGCATCATTCCGACATTCGTCATCAGTTCACTCAAAAGCTCACCATATTCATTGATCCTCTCTTATTCAGATGCGGTGAACATGAAGCAAGCGATGGATATGAATTCCTATTTATTGGAACCTATAGGGGAGATCTCTTGGATAGACAGCATAGATCGGCGGACTGTGATTCTAAATATCAATCCGGACAAACCGCTGAGATCGATAGGAAGAGAGTATTATCTTGGTGCAAAGCAAGTGACATCAGCATTGGGTCAAAGTCTGCATCCAAAAGGTTCCTCAGCAACATTCTTCATTTCTCCCTATTGGGATGATATGTTCTGTTATCCGCAGCCATGGAACACACAAGAAACTTCGATGCTCACATTTGCGGGTGTGCCCAATAATGCAACACTGATCATCAGAAGGATAAATGGAGAAATCATCGCCACACTCAAAGAAAATAATGGCGCCGGTGGAATCATGTGGGACGGAATGCTTTCAGATGGAACGACCATTCAAAGCGGAGTCTATCTCTATTCGATTGACATGGGAGGCAAACAACAGATGCATAAGTTTACAGTGATTCGGAAGTAGGAATTAATCCCCAAAAACTACCCTTGCACCCTCTTCACCATCTTCCAGGAAATGTCCTGTTCTTTCGATTGTTGAGAGATCGTGCTTCCGCGCATTTTTGCGCATAGGACGGATACTGAAGTGCGCATGATTTCAATTTCACCTTTTTCTTTTATACGCTTTGCTTGCAGACTTGGCGTTTCCTTACCTGATTCATCCACGGAAACGAAGCGTTCCTGAATTTCATAGATATGTCCATTCGGCGCGATGAATATATCACCGGGCAATGGATCCGAAAGTGGATTTCTCATCATTGAAGGGCCTTTTTCAAGAAGTTCTGAAACTTCTCTGTTTCAGGTGTATAGCCGGTTTGATCAATCGCTTTGCCATCGGGAGTGAGAATCACATAGAGTGGCAATTCGGCGGATTGATATTGTTCCTGCATCATGCGTTCATTTGCTTTGTCTTCAGGACGATTGCGATCGGTATATAAACGCACCTTGATCATCTTGCCCATAAGCTCGGAAATCTCAGGACGAGGGAATACATTCTTTTCCATCTTTCTGCAATTGGTACAAGTCACGCCCGTAAAATCAATGAAGATTGGTTGATTCTTCTCTTTCGCCAATTTCAGTGCTGCTTGATAATCTTCCGTCCATTCCTCTTCTTCGGATTTTGTGGAACTACCCATCGATGCGGTTGCAGTGGGGACTGTTGAGTCCGAATAAATGAATGCTTCGAATTCACCTACGGGACGACCAAAAATTCCCTGCAATAAATAGAAGGAAACAGTCGCAAACATCAAGGCCCATACAACGCGCATTGCACCAAGATTCTGTACGGGAGAATCGAGTTTCATGCGGAAAAGACCCAAGATATAGAGCATGCTGAGAATACTGCAACCAACCCAGAATGCAAGAATGAGTTCACGAGAGAATAAACCCAATTCCCAAGTTGCATCAGTTCTGCTGAGATAACTCAATGCGAGCGCAAGTTCGAGGAAACCAAGAACCACTTTCACATTATTCATCCAAGTACCGGCTTTGGGCAATTTATTGAGTCTGGAAGGAAAAAGTGCAAGCAAGAAAAATGGCAAAGCAAATGCCGTTGAGAATCCAAGCATGCCTAGCATCGGATAGAATAGATCTCCTTCGCCTCCCTTCACCGCGCTTGCGGCCTCACCGAATGCGGCAGCAACAAAACCAAGTGTACATGTGAATGAAGTGATGGAGAATGTGATGCCCATGAGCAAAACGCTACCAAAACTATTTCCTTTTGAGGATGCCGAATTGAGTTTATTGAGCAAACTCGGCGGAAGCATGATTTCAAATGCACCGAAGAGATTGAATGCGAATACGATGAATATCGTTGCGAGGAATAAATTCATCAATGGATCATTCGCAAAATTTCTGATGCCGGCGGCATTGGAGAGAAGTGCAAACAAGAGACCCAAAATGGTGAATGTCGCGATGATACCAGTTGCAAAAACCATGGAATCAACCACGCTTTTGGCACTCGGCTTTTCGGAACGCTTTGTAAAAAACGACACCGTGATTGGAATCATCGGATAGACACATGGCGTGGTGAGCGCGGCAAAACCGGCAAGTATGGCGGCCCATAAAAATGAAAATACACCTTCATTCTTGGCATCATTATATTCTTGCTGAGATTCAGATACCTTGGCTTCAGCAACCTTTGTTTCACCTTTTTGCGGAGCTTGAGGTTTCGCTTGTTCAGACTGGGTCACGGCGGTTGAATCTACAGCAATAAGCGCAGTATCAGCCGCAGTGATATCAGTAGCTTCTTGAATGACATTCATCACAATGGCATAGCGCTTCTTGGGATAGGTACAAATACCCTCATCCGTACATACTTGTGATTCCACTTCCAGAGAGTCTGCATATATGCCTTTCTTCAATGTTTTTTTCGTGATGAGTGGAATGATGATCGTCACCCTTCCATGCCATATACCAATTTGCACTTCGAAGGTGGAATCATAGGAAGTTTCGGAGCGAGGTGCCTGCAATCTTCCGACGGCAAACACTGTGTTTTTCAATGCTTTGATCGTGGTTGGAGATGGGCCAATACCCGATCCGGACTTCGCATTGCGTCCATTCTGCAAATGATCATAAGCATGCCAGCCGGATTCGATGTCGATCGAGAGGCGCACCATGACGGTATCACCGGCTTTCACGGAAAACTGCTGTTTATCAAGAGCAAATTTTGCATGCTCCTTCAAACCGGATTGAAAACCAAATGTAGTGGTCACACAAAGCAGTGCCAATATAAGTGGCATCAACTTGCTGAATAATGTAGTATGGGTTGAAATCTTCATGGTGATGTCAAGCAAGTACGATTCGGAATCATTTCACTTTCACTGCAAAAGGCAGAGAAATTGTTCTTGGTGGCAAACACATATTGCCATCGCATAATTGATACGATACTTCTATCGGAAATTTCACGGTTCCTTTTGTTGCCGTAGATTCAATGATGACAGGCAATGTGCAACTGAAAGAACCTTTATAGGAATGAACATCCATTTCGAATGATTCATCATATTTCGTAAGTGGTTTTGGAGCAATGACGGGCGCATGTTTCACTTGACCGGTGGTATCTGTAAAGAAGACATCGGTTTGTTGCGGACCGATACCTTCTTTGTTGATCATGATGGTGAAACCATAGATATACCAAGGTTTCTTGAGCGTGAACTTCACCGGAACATTGATGGTATCACCTGGTTTGCCACTGATGGATGACTTCACTTTCACTGTGCACTGCGAAGGTTCTGCTGAATAAACCATGCTTTGCGGGATATTGAATAATGCGCAAAACAATAGTATGTGCAGAGGATTGAGGAGAATTCTCATCGACAATGGCCTGTCATGGTTGATGTTGATGGGACAAAATACAAAAAAAAGCCCAACTTCAAGGGATTGTCAGAGATGAGAAAAAGCCCGTAACATGGCAAAAAAGAGCATGATGCGGGCTTAGGTTGGATTTACTGGTTTTTCAGCAGAAATATTTCTTGTTCAACATAAGAGCCGGACCCAAAGACTCCCAAACCACCGGTCACACTCGCCAAACGATAATCATATTGATTTCCACCCCAGCCGGCCTTGAACCATTTCAAGAAATTTTGATCGGGAGCAACAATGCCGAGTTTATGTTTTCCATACCATCTGAATGCGGTCCAAACCACGGGTGCTTTAGTTCCCTGGAAAAATCCATAGAGCGTCATATTACGAAGTCGTGGATTGTCCGGATTTCTTCTGAAAAATCGAAAGATTTTCCGATTACTGTCTGCGGTTGGAGGATTAAGATATTGTCCATATCCCAAGGTATCCAGAGAAGATATCACAATTAGATATTCTGGAATGCCTTTCACTTGCGTCCAACTGATGGAAAGTGAATCGGGAGCGAAAAGATTCAATGTGTCTGTTGGATATTGCAAAACTGATCGAGGTGGAGTTATCCATTTCACGCGCTCAGGTGTATAGGTTGTACCGGTTATGCGTTTTCCATCAGATAATTGCACTAGCAAATCATAACGAGTGGATGGTTCAACCAAAACTTGTTCATTCTGATAATGATATTCCCCGCCGCGTTCTGATTTCACGAATTCTAGATGCAGAGTGTCTGTCTGATTGCGAATGATTGCAACTTTTGCATCTTTCACGATGCTGTTTTCATAGACAAATGAATCCGCAACCGGCTGACTTTTCGTGATCATGATTTCTTTGATGGGTTCATCCACCAAGAGATATGCTTCAACTGCATATTGTGGGACATAATCAAAAGCAACAGGATCTTCACAACTTGAAAGACCGATGATCGTGCATGCCGCACAAAGAAACACTGCGATATATTTCATGGTAATACTCATTAGAATTTCACCTCCAATGCAACAGTTGGAAGAATTGGCAAGAGTCGTACATCCGTCACTTCGGTCACTTCCTTTGAAGTGTCATAAAATCTAAACCAGATATCTCTTCTGGAATACACATTGAAAATATCAATCATAACCCGAGCGGGTAAACCCCACAAGGTTGTATTATAATTCACATTGAAATTCAGTTGATGTGTATTTGGAAGTCTCAGACCATATCGATCTCCCGGTACAATATGCGGAGAGTCGATTGTCTCACCGGGTTTTCTTGTGGCAAAACGAGATGTTGCCCCCGTATAGGATTGACCACTTTGAAAAGTGAATGTCGCACCGAATTCCCAAGTTTGATTGAGTTTATATAATCCGACTATTTTGATATCATGTCTGCGATCATATTTTGGACGAAATATTCGGCCTTGATTCACGCTGTCGAATTGACCAAACACATATCCCAATCCATAGCCCACCCAGCCGGTGAATGCTCCCATTTTTTTCTGCAAGAAGAATTCAGCACCATAGGCTTCGCCATCACCTGTAAAAAACACATCACTGACTGTTCTACCTTGCGTATTGTTTACCTTCAATTCACTGATATTTCTGAGGTCTTTATAATAGAAATCAAAATTCATGTCATAGCCCTCAAAAGGCTTGGTCTCAACACTGAAAATATAATGTGTTGCCTTTGATGCCGGCACTGTATTGTCTGTTGGAAGCCATGTATCAAAGAAAGTGAAATCAGGTTGCGTTGCAAGTCTTAAATATTGATGGAATATTCCCCAAGATGCCTTAAGCACGATATCTTCCTGAAACTGATAGCGAACCGCAATGCGTGGATCAATCGTGAATATCTTGCTCGAATCCCAATAATTGAATCGGAAGCCGGTTTGCACTGAAAACAAATCACTGAGTTGATAATTGCCTTGCAAATAATAGGCATGGGTATAATCACTTACCGTAAAATTCGTGAGACCCCCTTCGCTGATTGTTCCGGACTGTGCAACCGTATCTGCATTCCCTGAAAAATTCTGCATATAACCGAATGTATAGGATGTACCTTCATAGCCGGTTTTGATGGTCAACGCATCACTTGCAAACCATTCAAGATCAGCTCTTGCAGTATAATCAAGAATTGTGTTTTCAATCTTGAAACTAAATCCACCATTGTTTCCGGTAAAGCCATTCACATATCGGCTTCCACCAAGATTGACGGAAGTGAAGAGATTATCTCCGAAAACATGCGTCCAACGAAATGCGCCATTCGTATTGCCTATGCCAACTTCAAAGTCAATTCCGGGTGCATCAAGTACGAGTTTGTCTGCACTCATGAAGCCACTCAAAGATATCTTATCATTTTCACCCAAGTCTTGCGTGACTTTTGCATTCAAATCATAAAAATTGAAATTCGGGAGTGGTTCATTTGGATCTTCAGGTAAAGCACCGAGTAGTAAATCAAGATAGGTTCTGCGGCCACCAAGGAAAAATGCGCCATTGCCGATAGGACCTTGAAATGACCCACGAGAGGAAATCAAACCAAGAGAAGCGACGCCTTCATATTCATCTCTATTTCCATCTTTTTGAGTAAGATTTAGTACTGCTGACAGTCTGCTTCCATATTCAGCCGGATAGCCACCCTTGATCAATTCAACATCTTTGATTGCATCCGGATTGAAGGCTGAGATGAAACCAAACAAGTGTGAGGGATTATAGACTGTTGATCCATCGAGGAGAACAAGATTTTGATCCGGAGATCCACCGCGAACATAGAGTCCGCTGGAGATTTGAGATGAAGTCAAAACACCCGGAAGGAATTGTAATGCTCTGAACACATCCGCTTCACCACCTACGCGTAATTGCGTGAGCTGTTCCATCGGGATATTAACACGTGAAATGGAAATCTCTCTTTTTTCTACCTCACGATCTGCTTCGACATTGACTTGATCGGCAAGAACATCACCTTTTTTGAGTTTGATGCTGACTTTCTTTTGCTCACCCATGCTAAGAGTATGTTCTTGTTGCATTGTCGTATAGCCAACACCGGAAATTTTCAATATGACTTTTCCGGGTTTGATGGAACGCAAAGTGAAAAAGCCCTGCTTACTGGTATATGCCCCGATTTTGGTGTCTTTTACTGTGACCATCACACGAATAAGAGGCTCCTTGGAATCTGCATCCACAACAAAACCTGAAATCGAGGCCATATCAGATGGCTCAGGTTTTATAGCATATAACAAATCAGGAAATGTACTCGTGATGAAAAGAATAGTGAGAAAGGTGCGGATCATGTACTTTATGGTGATGATGAATAATCTCTGATTAACTCAAAAGCAATCGATATCTGAGAAATGCTTAATTGACTAAAAAAAATCGCGTGAAAATGTAAAACTTGTGATAGTAAAACGATCCGGAGGTACAGATAGTTTCATGATTCTGAAACAATAAAGTCATTCTTTGTAAGCTTTTGACAAATGTATAGTAATGAAGATGGCTACAACTGAACTTTTGTTCAAAATTGCTATGGATTTGATCATCAAAATCTGTTGTATCTGGTTATCGCAATAGACCGAGCATGTCTTTCACGGCTTGAGGAATGCCCGTGAACAGAGCTCTGGAAATAAGTGCATGACCTATGCTGACCTCCACCAAACCCGGAATTGCTTTGATTGGGGGAATATTATGATAGTTAAGACCATGCCCTGCTGTCACTTTCAATCCTAGTTCATGAGCTATTGAGCCGCCAATAATCAAGTGATTGAGTGCTTCTTCGGCTTTGACTCCTGTGGATTCGGCATATGTTCCTGTATGGAATTCAATGATGTCGGCACCAATGTTTCGGGCAGTTTCTATCTGCTTTGAATCCGGCTCAATAAAAAAACTGACCTCTATGCCTAATGCATGCATTCTTTGAACAAGTTCTCGATATCTTGATGGATCAATGACAATGTTTAGTCCACCATCAGTTGTCAAT
This sequence comes from Ignavibacteria bacterium, assembly GCA_016873735.1. Lineage (GTDB taxonomy): Bacteria > Bacteroidota > Ignavibacteria > Kapaibacteriales > UBA961 > UBA961. The sequence continues at coordinate 227,680 of VGWD01000001.1, forward strand.
TCCGCTCTTTTTTCCGGAACAATTGTCACAAGTTCGGGTTTCACATCTTCAGCAATGCGAATGATTTCTTCTTCGGCTGCCATTTCGAGATCAAATTTTGTATCGAGTTCTTTGCGTAATGCGTACACATCAGCATCTTGAATATGCCGACGATCTTCCCGCAAATGACATACAATCCCCACAGCGCCGGCTTCAATCGCAAGACGAGCCGCATGAATTGGATTGGGATGGGAGCCGCCACGAGCATTGCGCACCGTTGCCACATGATCGATATTTACAGCCAAATGAATCATGACAATTCCAAAATGAGAGAATGTTTTCTCTTACAAATGTAAGAGTGAACTGAAAAACAAAAAGGACATATCGCAAAATATGTCCTTTTCATGAAAATGTAGGTAGAATCAATCTTTATTGACAAATGGAACTGTAACCGATTTACCCGAAGATGTTGTAAACATCACATACAGCATGCCTTTGTGCAATCCATTCAGAGAAAGCTGCTCGGTATGATCACCAAACATATAGTATTTTTTCGGTAGTGATCTTACAACTCTTCCTGATTCATCATATACTTTGATTGTAAGATGATCCGCATCCAACATAGTGAAAGAGACTTTAAGAAAATCCCCTTCCTTATTTGTTATCGGGATGATATTCGCATGCATTTCATTGGCATTTCCAGAGAACCTGCGTTCATTGATTGCATAACCATTTTGAACTGGCACGGTTCTCATGATTCGTGACTCATTTCGGATATTCACCACTCCGGTAATCATGGTTGTATCCTTCATAAAATCATCGGACTTGCAAATGATACGAAGGAGTTCACCTGAATTTGTAAGTCCGTCAGGAGCATCAATGATAGCTTTCAGCGTTTTTCCAATGATCTGCTTGGAACGAATGTGCATGTTTTTTGCAATTGATAATGCAGGGTTTATTGTAACATCATGAGGAATCAAATATCCATCTTCGAATTGAAGATTGACTTCATATACTGAGCCACCCCAATCAGAGGCATCATCAAATGTTCTGAGTACAATCACAGATTCGTTTTTATCCGATGAATCAATTTTGTTGTCGATAAGGATTGGATTTATGATTGTATTACTTCCAAAAAAGTTAAATGGCATCTCACGGCAAATGCTCTGATTATCTACATTGCTGAATCCTGTTTGATTGGATTGTATGCTTCTTGGAATATTTGCATTTTCATTGTCGCAAAAACTTGAAGGACCCGGATCACAGAAGAACATCTTCCAAGCACCTTCACTCGCTTTAATGCCGAATTCATAAACGGTATGTGGGCTTTTGTCTCTTGCTGAAACATCCATTCCGAATTTTCCACCTTTAACTATGCTTGTATCATTCGAAACATCATTACCATTTAGGAATACACGGATTCCTTTTCTAAGACTATGATATACAAAAATACCCCAGTGTTCGCTTCCATTTCTGGTTGTTAACTCGAAAAGATTATAACAGTTTTCTTTATCCGGCTCTTCACTTCCGAGCACCCAATCATTCAGGATATACAATGTTCCATCGCAATAATCAGCATATAAATCGGAAAATCTTCCACTTGCCGCTCTTACACTTGACCATTCTTTCGTGCTATCAGGAAAGCGTGTGAATTTTCCGTCAATTTTATGTTTTGATAAACAGTTTAAAACCGGATTGACAGATCCGGATCTTCCGATTCTGGACCCAGAATTTCCTAATGTTCCAGCAATGACCATAGATTCGGTTGTCAAACCTGCTGCTCCTGCAAGTGGGACATATCGTTCATCTCTTCGTAACTCAATGCCATTCGAAGACAAGACTCCATGGAAATATGAAGGATCTTTGACCAATCCAAAATGCGTGGAATTACAACGAACGATGGGTCCGAATGATTCAACGGGATTGGAATAAACAGGCAAGATGAAATTACCCGGTTTCACTTTGATAGCGAATTCATATATCGTATGCGAAAATGAAGCCAATGGAGAAGATGAGAATGAATAGTCCGCACCAATCACAATGTCCGGATCTTTGGAAACATCAATTCCATTCTTTTTTATGGTATAACCATTGCGTACATTATTATTTATTTTTATCTCCCAATGCTCTGCACCATCACCTGTCACCATTTCGAAATAACTGAAACAAGTGGATGCATCGGGCTGCTTGCTTGTTTTACTCCAATCACTTAGTACATAGAGCATTCCCGTTTCTGCGCAATAATCCATATAGAGATTGGAAAATTTGCCCTGAATAGGAATGATATCACTCCATTCTTGTTTACTACCTGATACTCTCCCTGAAAACACTCCGTCAATAATATGCATGGGTGTGCAGTTTTCATAAGGAGTATTGGAATGCCCTCCGGGAGGATTATATACTACTGGTCCGCGAGGTAGACCTGAAGGATTCTTTCCGGCTTCAATCGGCTTTCCATATTGATTTAGAGGATCCGGATTGATACCATCCGGCAATGCAGATTGTGACATTGCACCATTGCGAATAGTCATAATTGTGGTTATGGGATCAATATCTCCTGATTCGTATTCATGCGATACCAGAACGTCCCCTGCATTGGTTTCGATTGGAACTCTGAATGTGATGATTTTGCCGCTGACATTCACGATTTCGGCTTCGATCGAACCAACTTTTACAATATGTTTTACCCTGGGACCGGATTGGAAAATACTTTCCTTGATCACCAATGAAACAAGATCACCTGCATATGCAGGATTTGGAAATACGGATAGTGTGGCTGAATATAGTGCATGAGCAGTAAAACAAAACCCCATCACCCCAAGTACAAGAAATAGTACGAGTTTACACATAACGTTACCCTAAGAAAAATAAATGGGTGGCTCCCCCGAGCCACCCGAAAACTCATATGTTTATTTCGTGATGATCATCGGACGCATGATAGTCATTCCGTCGATCTTTATCACCACTGAATAGTATCCCTGTGGTTCACCTGACAAGTCAAGTGCTATTTTATAACGACCTTGATCTTGTGGTGCATTGAGAATAGTACGAATCAATGTACCATCTTGAGCGTAAATTTCAATTGAAACATTTCCATAAGTACCTACTTCATATGCAAGAACTGTGTGTCCATTGCTAGGGTTTGGCATTAATTCGGAAACGGGTGAATCCATATCACCATAATTGATGAACACATTTGTTTCATCAACAGTCGTATTGACTGAATCACACTTTGTCCGGTAAGTAATTGTATTTATCTCAACTTTGCCATTCACAGGCATGAACACTTTGATAGTGCGTAGTGTATCACAAACTCCTCTGCAAGGCGGAACGGGAACTCGTATGACGCAGCATCTATCATTAATCACTTCACGAGTCAATTGTTGATAAACTGAGTCCAAAGATGCAGATGAATATACTTCAAATGTTTTCCCTCTTGTCAATCGAGCCAATTCTTTCAAATCTGCCAGACCTGCCTGATCGAGTGGGTCTTCTTTATTCAAACCAAATGCTATGGAATATATCGGCAGTGGATTGATGGTGTCTTCTTTTATTTTCCTGACAACAGCATTAAAGTCCGGAAATCGATTATTTCCTCCATCGCTTAAAAGAATTATCGCTCTATTAGGATTCGGATGTTTTTTAATGGAATCGATAGCACGAATAACTGCTTCATTCATGGCTGTGAAATCGGATGGAATCAATTTATCGATGGCATCTTTAAGCAAGAATTTATTATTTGTCCATGTTTGATCAACCTTGCTAGTATCGGAAAATGAAATGATCATAGCCTCATCTTTTGGCCCCAAACGATCAACGAATTCCTTACTTGCAGTTTTGGCCGCCTCGATTCGTATCCTGCTATCTGTGGGGCTGATAAAATCCATCATGCTTCCCGATCTATCGAGTACCATTGCCAGGGCAACTCCTTTTTCTTTCTTTTGATCGCATGATATAGAGTCAGGACACAAGAAAAATGAACTGTCGACTATCGAATTATTGCTATCTAATCCACAACCTACTTTGTGAAAAATCGCCAAATCATTAGCACTTTCAAGAATATTCTTTCTTCCCGATACTGCATTTGAATCCTTTACAAACACACCGACTGTGACGTCCAAAGCTATAAGCTCACCAAGAGGATTATAAATACCTACGGGCTTTTCACAAAATTGTATCACGGATTCTTCGATTGTCACTGTCAATTCATCCACATTGTCTGAATATCCGGGTATGAGTCTCTCCAGAGTCAAACTTTCAATCGAATCAAGGATATTGAACTTGAATGGATTGCCCGTACCAGGAATTTGGAATGTGTATGTATGATTGGTTTCAAATGATCCTGCATATCTTGGATTCAGAGGTTGCCCATCCAAACGGAACCCCAAATGTTTGAATGCATTGATACGAGTCCTTACATTCTTGCGCAAATTTGGGATCGTATTCATTTGCGTATTGGTTGGATAACTATTTGTATCAGAATATGGAAGCTGTAGTACATAAATTGGATATGTGTCATTTCCATTCACAAATGTCATAAAGGGCCAAACCGAATGAGATACATTAGGACTTACTGAGTAAATACCCCAAGCATCTCCCATGACTTTTGATGTATTGCCGGTGAATGAAAAAGAGCCAGTAACTGTAATTGTGTATAATGAACCAGGATCAGTATTGAATGTTGTTTTTACGATTTCGGGTGAATTTGCCTTGACAGTCATAACTTCCTTGACTGATTTGCCCGGTTGAGCCGTCACATAAGTCTGCATGAACCCCAGCAAACAGAAGACGATAGATAGTATGTGATTTCTTTTCATAGTTGTTCTCTCATAAGAATATTGTGTAGTGTTCAGCATGACCCTTACTCCTGAATGATTATTTCATGCTGTTTGATCATGTTCCCTTTTGCGAACACTTTTGCTATATATTTACCTGTCGCAAGACCATTTGTGCTTAATGTCACGCTATTTGATCCTTTTTTCAGGTTTTTGATATTCATATAATTGATCAGCTTTCCGGATGCATCATATAACTCAACGCGAACTTGGGTCGAGCCGGATAATTGCAAAGGGAATGTTGTATTCAATTGCGCTGATTTTTTTCTCGCGGGAATGACTTTCGTATACAATTCTTCCCCGTTTTGTCTTTTACTGAGAAATGTCTTGGCGCAATTTGTTTTATATGTGGTAGCTCTGGCTGTAACACCACCCTCAAAAGGATAGTATATCACGATTGTTCGCACTGTATCCCCACTGCCTTGCTCACAAGGAGCAACGGGATATTCAATTGAACAACATTCTTGCTCTCTGATATCTCTGCTAATCAATGCATATGTTGAATCCAGTGCTTTACTATTGGTGATCTGGAACACTCTACCGCCGGAAGCTACTGCGATACTGTCCATTTTTTTTAATCCCGCCAAATTATTTTCAACTCTTATACTATCAATAAACTTCTCTGTTGGATCTGTTATTGTGGTGTCAATTCTGGTATCCATCCCGAGAGCCAAAATAAATATAGGGATATTGCGAGTGGCAGGCAGTTCATTGATCACAACCTGTGCATCAATTGGAGCAATATTATTTGCTCCATCGGTTAAGGCAACAATTGCTTTCAAACGATTATCATGACTTTTCGTTCTGGCAATGGCAGTGATCAATGCTTTATGCAATGCAGTTTGCAATACAGTGGTATTCAATCTTGCACTGAATGTATTGATGCTATTTTGCACGGTTTGTTTATTTGGGGTCCAATTGACATCAACATTGATATCTGAAGTATCAGAGAAGGATAACATCAAAACGGAATCTCTAGAAGAAAGCCTGTTTAAAAAATTTGTTGCGGATTTTGTTGCAGCGTCAATTCTGGGTGTTTTATCATCTCTGCTCACAACATCCAACATGGAGGAAGTTCTGTCAAAAAGCATTGCAATGGATACCGACTCAACCGATTTATTGCAACTTATGCTGTCAGGACAAACAAACTTTCCATTGTCATAAATGGCGATCTGATTTTTGTCAAACAAAATATTACGTTTTCCTGTTGCCTTATTGGTATCTGTAACAAACACTGAAACATCAACTTTGATACCTGTCATTTTTGTGGTATCATTCGGATCAAGTTGTGGTGCGGCTGAACAAATATTTACAAAGTATGGGATGATTTCTTCAATCAATACTTCGATTTCTCCAGAATTATTGTCATAATCACCTTTCAGCAAAGAATCGGCATTTGTATATACTGAATCAATGATTGCAAACGTTAATGAATTGCCGTCTCCTGCTCTTTCAAATTGATATTGATGATTGATAGGATCATATGCTGTTTTTGCTATTGGCTCACCGTTTAATCTAAAGCCCGTCCACTTTTTCAAATTGAACTTATAATCGGGAAACACAAATAGTGGAAATGAATCATATGGGAATGACATGGTATCACCAACCCACATTGGTAATTTGTATCCGGGATATGTATCACCGGAAAGTGTGTCGACATATTCCTCAGCAGGCCATTGATTGTTTGCTATTCTGGAAATAGGTGCATCATACACATATCCTGCATCTATGCCATTGCCTAATTGTTCCGGCCAAATGGAAAATTCCCCTTTTAATGTGATTCTGTATCTCTTTCCTGAACGCAATTCTTCTGAAGCAATCGAAGAACCGGAATTTGCTTTGATCTTCAATAATTGCGGGAAATCTGCATGCAACTCTACACCACCAAGAATCACCAGAAGTAGTAGATAGCGCATAAAGTGTGTTATAATAAACATCAATGTACCCTGTAAAAAATGTGTTTTCATATAGCCTGTCATTGCAGGCCCCCATAAAATCTATCCATGTTGACCTCATACTCAGGGGGTGTTTGTAATCGGTACACATTAACTAATTCAAATATAGTGCCAATATGAATAACATGAATCATCATGGAAATAGTTCAAGCTATGTAACTATATTCATATCAATATGTTATAGACTTTTCAACATCTTTCTCGATACACATTCTAGCTATGTTTTGCACTGTAGATGTGTGTAAGTTATTTCACACTATTTTCTGTTGTGTGAAGGCAAAAAAAAAGCAGGTTTTTCAACCTGCTTTTTATGTCATCTTACGATATACATTTTCCTTGATATTGTCTCCGTGCCATGCCTTATGACAATGGAGTACATACCTTGCGGCTCGGAACTCAAATCAACATTCAGGCGATATCTTCCAATATCCTGGAATCCATCAAGCAAAGTCCGAATTGGGACTCCATCTTGATTGAATATTGCAATTAATACATTACCATATGTTGGAATTTCATAAGCCAAAGCAGCCAATCCATTTCCTGGATTAGGCGCAATATCAGATACATTGAAGGGCTCACCATTGCTAATCAGCATATCATCATATTCTTCAAAGATTGAATTGTATGTTGTATCGCATTTGGTTCTATATGTAAAATTCCTTGTTATGATTTTTCCTTGGACAGGAAGAACCAAAGTGACAACCCTCACTGTATCTCCTTTATTTTCACACTTAGGCACTTTATAGATGATTTTGCAGCATTTCTTTCTAAGAATTTCTCTTGTTCTCAAATTCGCATAGACATCATTGAGTTCTCTAGCACTATTGATGAGATAGAATTGTCCACCGGACTCTCTTGCAATAAGTTTCAGTGTATCAACTCCTGCCAGGTCTTCAGGGTCTTTGCTTAGACCAAGTGATATGCAGTAGATTGGTACTTTGATAGGACTGGATTTTATCTCTTTCAAAACAGCATCATAATAGATTTTACGATTGACAGAATCAGGATGATGTTGATCTGAGCCATCGCTCAACAATACAATACCCTTTACAGGATTTGTTCCTTTGCGAACTTTATCCAATCCTTTAATGATTGCCTCATATAAAGATGTCCAACCCTCTGCTTGAATTTGACCTATGGCATTCTTAAGTAATTGCTTGTCATTAGTCCAATCCTGATCGAGAGTTACTTGGGTTGCGAAGGACATCACAAACCCTCTATCTTGCACTTTCATTGAATCAATAAACTTATTTGCTGCCACTTTGATCGCATTGATTCTAATTGATGTATCTAGGGCTTTATCTATTTCTAATGTCATTGAACCGGATCTATCAACAAGAAGCCCTATATCCAAACTATCCTGTATGCCTGTTCTCGTTTCACAGATAACTTCTGTTGGGCAAATGAAATAGTCTTTGTCAAATAAGCCGATTTTTCCTGATCTAAACTGAGATTCCGTGACATTCTGCAAAGAGTCGGTCAAGACAGAGACATCAACTTCCAATTCAAACGTGGAGTCTGTTTGTTGCTTGGCTTGAACATCGCAGAATACGAGATTTTTGGTCTTTTCTATCTTTACGGTCAAACTTCCCGAATTATCCGCATATCCACCTTGAATGCCTTTTTCCGTACGACTAATCACTGAATCGAGAATGCGCAAGGATATCTCCTTTCCATCGCCAATCCATGTGAATGTATAGGTATGATCGCTCAATCTGAACGGTCTTTGTATTGGTAAATAGTTATTCAATGGTACATCATTGAATCGAAATCCAATATGTTTGAACGGGTGAATCCTCGTCTTGAGTGAATAGCCGGGTGCATTATATCTTCTCGAGATTTCTGAGATTTGAGAATCAGTCGGTATTACATCTGGATCCTCCACAGCCAAGGGCAGGAGATATACAGGCATTTTCCATAAAGTGGTTTGATTTTCATATGCCTCCATTGGCCAGAAGCCAGTGGTCAATTGTTTGGAAGGAACATGATACACATACATGGCATCCACTCCATAAGCAGTGAATTCCGGCCACATCGAATATGTACCCGTGACCGTTATCGTATAGCTTTGACCTAGGATTGAGGGTGCTGTGGTAATGATTTTGGAATCATTGGCTTGCAAAACAATTGTTGTGTCATCAAATGCATAGAGATTCACACCTGAACACAGTAAGCAAGCCCAAAACAACATATGCTGTAGGGTTTTCATTGTATTTCTCATTAATTGTGAATGTGATTGAACTATTGACTTCATCATTGTACTACCTCCACAGGAAGTTGATGAATCATTGTTCCATTCACTCTGATGACAGCTCTATAATAGCCCCTTTCTATTCCTTTGATTTTCAGTGGTATCTCTTGCTTGCCTGCCTTATGATTCTGTTTGTACACTTCCCCAATCAGGAGACCATTTGCATCATATAGTTCTATGACTACTTCGCCCTTGGCATGTTGAGGAATACTCAATGCAAATTGACTTGCATTCTTGATTTGAAGAATGCGAATCGGTTTCTGAATTGAAGAATATGTAGGATCAAGATCTCTCATGCGCATACCTGCCAAAAGCTTTTTGCAAGGCGTTTTATAGGTGATGTCTTTTGTTTTCACAGATCCATTATCCATGAAATAGATCGTTGCAGTTCTCACGGTATCGGCTTTTGATGTATCACATGGGGCTATGTCTTTAAAGAAGACAGTACAACATTCTTCGCTTTTCACTTCCGTGCTTAATTGATCGTAAACCGCTGTGAGCTCGGCAGCATTTTGAACAGTAAAGAATTTCCCATTGGAACGTTTTGTGATTTCTTTCATATTTTCCAATGCTTCCGTGATTCCCGGCTCTTGTGGGTCAAATCCCAAAGCAACAATGTAAATTGGAAGTGTCCCACTAGTTGAGATTGCATTATATACCGCCTGAACATCCGGTTCTATATTATTGACTCCATCGGTAAGTGCAATAATTGCTTTCTTTGTTGCAGTCTGTTTTTTTGTCTCATCAATTGCTTTAATCAATGCAGCATAAAATGCGGTTCTTCCATCGATCCTGCTATAGATGCTATTGATTGTATTGACAGCAGTTGGATTTTGATTTTTCTTTGACCATGGCTTATCTATCGAAACACTATTTGCAAAGGAAATGATGCTGAGATTATCCTCTTCGCTCAGTTTATTGACAAATGATATCCCGGCTTGTTTTGCTGCATCGGCTCTAATTTCTCCGGTATTTCGATTGATGTCAAAGAGCATGCTGCCGGATCTGTCAAACACCATTGACAATGCCAATGAACCCTTGATTTCACTTGAGCAAGAAATACTGTCCACGCAATAGAAAGTCCCCTTGTCATAGAGACCGATTCTCTGAAACTCTCCTTCAGTGAGAAGATTTATCGGCTTGGAATTGGGATCAAATGCATTTTTCAACAATGCTATATTGATTTTCACGCCATTCATTTTTCCATTAGCGTCTGTAGTTGCTTCATGATTGCCACATTCATCCACATAGATTGAGTCAGGGCCGGTTTCTTCGATTCTCACGGTGAGATGACCCGCATTATCAAGATATGCAGGCAATGTTCTTCCCGAGACCACACTGATGACTGAATCGAGGATTTGGAATGTGAGGGGTCTTCCCAAGCCAACTGTTACATAACTGTACACATTGTTTGCATTATATGCTTGCCTTGGCAACATCGGCGAACCATCGATTCTGAAGCCCATATGATTTCTGAAATCAAACTTGTACAGGGGAAACAGAATGCTGATGATTGGATTATTCGGAGGAAATATCTCCTGAGATCCAACCCAATGCGGCAATGGAAGAGAAATCACCGTATCAAGCGGATAAATGATATACTGCTCTTCCGGCCATCGCATGGCTTCGATTTCGCTTTGCGGTGCATCATAAATATAATTTGCATCGACACCGACCGAATCAATGTTCGGCAACCACCTCCACATGGAATAAGTACCGGACACGGTGACTTTATACCGCACGCCGGGCCTTAACACGGAAGATTGAACGGGTTTCCCCGTAAATGACGGAACGCTAATGGTCTCGGGAAATTGAGCCGAGAGCATGGCGCTGTTGAAGAGGATTCCAAGACAACATAGGACTCGAATCCACAACCTGAGTTGGGTAGTTTTCATGACATCCCTAAAAATGTAAAAAGAATAACCCGCAATGATGGGGCCCCGGATAATCGGATTTTATCACATGAATAGATGCAAACCCTCATACTCTTGAGGACATCATATTCATCGATACTGAAACAAGTTTGAGATTTGTAGAATATTGCCTAAAGTGTCGCACCCGCGATATCCCTTTCAGGCTTATTTCATGCATTGGAAATTTCCCTTTTCCAAATACCCATGAATTACTTGCTACAAAACACATAACAAATTACATATTTCACACTTATATGCAAGAAAGAAATTGAATGCCGAATATTCCAACTTAATATATAGGCTTATGCTTTGCAGGGCTTGATTTTTATCGATTTCTCAATAACTATAGGCATTAGATCTGCATCATGATCTGATTCCTTGATTAGGACATATCCTTTTTTCTTGGGATCTTTTCTAATCAATATTCTTCCAGGTTGAAGATGATCATACCAAACCATGAAGGGTTTGATGGGAATTATCCAAGATGAATGATGCAAAGACCATACCCTATAAGCATGCCAAGTTGATGTAAACCAGTCAGGATACAACCCTATTTCATCCCCGCCATCCCCATTCAGATCTCCTAAATTTTCAATTTTTCCTCCAAGGCATTGTTCAATTTTCAAAGTAGGGATTTTGGGATTTGAACATCTTGCATAACTATCGCATGGTCCTTTACATTCTAATTCTTTTTCCAACAATTCCGGTGCAACCACCCACATATATTCCTTGATTCCATCGCCATTGACATCGACTTCAATTGCATGACGAGGAATCTGTGCTTTTTGGGTCTTTTGTTTACTTTTCTTGATATCATCAGTTACTATGTCACTTTCCAATATTATTTTCCAATTCCCCGAGATTTTGCGGAAATGTAAATAGGAAGGATAATCCTTGACAGTTTCATTGATATACACACGTTTTTTAAAATTGCAGACATAATCTCCATTTGCAAGCTGATCGATTTGAATGGTGGATATGATAAGTTGTCTGAAATGGGGGTGCTTTTTGAAGAGCCGTTCTTTATCTGCTATGCATTTCTTTTTGGTGTATTGAGATCCATAATATTTAACTGTTTGAGCATAGAGTGAATTCAATAATTGTATATTTCTTCCATTATGGGCTTCGCTCCAATCCTGCACATGCATGATTAAGACAGGATTATCACTTATACTCCCCTGCAATGAATCAAATGGCATGGTCATGAGAATCACAATCAACATTGATTGGACTTTATCCTTGAATTCAATCAGCATGAATCAAACCCCAATAATAATTATGATGAATATTCCTCGGATTGTTCTATGCTCTCACTTTCCCAGAGTAGTCTCGCACTACCGATCAAGGCAATCAAATAGCCGGTGGTGATTAGTCCGGAACGCGATTCAAATACACCCTCCGCATAATTGGTGATGCTATAGCAAATGAGAGCTGTTGCCGAACCAAGTGCCAATATTTGAATAAGGGGGTCATGTCTGTTTTTCCGAGCCACTATAACCCCGGTGATAATGTGATACAAGATGATCAACCAGAAGGTTACGGCAAGTGGTATACCGGCCTTGAACATCAGTCCCGAATATCCATTATGAGAATATACAGCCCGCAAATGAGCCATAAGAATGAGGTCATAACGCAAATGTTCTTTTTGGAATCCATTACCACCCAATGGATAATTCATCACACCTTTCATCACTTCCTGTGTTTCCAGAACCCTTCCAAGATATGATCTATCCGTTGAGAGATTGACGCTGCTCGAAAGCCGGGTCTCAACAACCGTAAAAGCCAATTCCGAAGCATTTGGGAAAAATGTGACAAGCACGAAAATTGCCATTGCGATGAAACCAACAAATGTGCCGATCAATAATCGTCTTTTGGAGGCATCCAGCAGAAATACAAGAATGAAGAGACTGAGAAGAAAAGCCACCCATGATGTACGGGCAAGCGAAGCCACAAGAACAAGAATATACAATGTGGCAAATGCAATGGAAAAGATGCGAGCAGTCGTGCTTTTGACACAGATGAACATAAGCAATGCTATGATGCCGGCGGCACCAAACATGGATGCATCATTTCGAACTCCTTTATATAGGACTTCATATCCATATTGAAATTTTGAGGTGACTTGCTTGTATTCATATAGATTGTAAACACCAAATGCGGCAAATACAATCGAAAGAAGAACAATCAAATACAAAATCTGTGTGCGTGTTCTGAAATGCTCGCGAATTGGAAAATAAAAAAGTATCAAAACAGGTAATTGCCAACTTCGAATCCACTGCATTGGCTCAACATCATTTCCATAAGAAACAATTACGCTGAAAAATGATGCCACAAAGAAGAGTCCTGCCAATACATCGCCACCATTCCGAAATATCTTTCTTCTTTTCACCAAAAGATGCCATAAAAACCACAATATCAAAGAGCCATGATAAAAGGCGGCAATCAACACTTCAATCATTCCGATCCCGGCATCGGTTGACTTACTGAAAAAAGGCATGATGATGATGGCAAAAGACAACCAGATTCGAGCTAGAATCGAATCGCTGTAATCGCGAGGATCATATGGAAGATTGAATAATGACAAAAAGAACCTGTTGTTGCTTAATTTGAATTTTGAATGTTCGGCAAAATACTTGTTTTAAGGGATAAGTCTGCATAGTCGCTTTTTGGGAGGGTTTTGAGTGGTGTTGTAAAGGTATGTATTGGGGAAATTGTGCACACCGAGCACGTCTCGGCTGCGCTCATCTCGGCTGCGCTCGATGAGCAGTTTGTACACCGAGCGGAGCCGAGGTGGACATTATGCAAAGCCGAGGTGTCAGTACTTTGGGTTCTCAGCCAATGCCTTCATAAATGCAATGATATCAGAAATCTCCTGTTTCGTCAGATTCAATTTGTCAGATGGCAATGTTTGATTTGGAACATCAATTCCAAGTCCTATGCCACCACCACGATTGTAAAAATCCATGACTTCTTCTAGCGTTTTATATGCTCCATTATGCATATATGGTGCTGTTAAGCGTACATTACGCAAACCGGGAGTTTTGAAAGCATGCGCATAGATTGGGGATTTGTATTTGTATATACCACCTTTTCCAAGATCAGGATCAATCTTTTTTGAAGTTGGATGAGTGGGTACACCAAGAACTTCTGATTCCATGTCGGTGAAATGAGGCGGAACCAAACCCGAGAAAGTTGGTGGAAAATGACATGTGCCACATGCGGCTTTTCCCATAAAAAGATTAAACCCATTCTTCACTTTTTGAAGATTTTTTCCGGCTAAAAGAGTTGACTTCTCTCCACGAAGCACTGAATCGACAGGAGTCTCGAATGAAATCAAGCTGCGAACATATGCCGATAAAGCTGAGGAAATGGTTGTGGCATTGATTCGACCCGATTCAGAAGGGTATGCACTCTTAAACGCATCCACAATCTTGACATCCTGTGACAGTCTTTGAGCAATTTCAAAATAATCAGTATTAAATTCAATTGAACTTGATACAACATGCTCAATTTGCTCTTCAAGATATGTTGTACGGGAATCATGAAAATAACGAGGTGACAATGCCACATTGAGAAGACCTGGTGTATTTCTGTCTGTAAATGAATGTGGAACTGAACCGGGACTTTTCGCATGTCCATCCATGAATGCATGCTGGGGATCATGACAAGTGGCACATGACATCGAACCTGATTTGGATAAAGCATTACTTCGAAATAACATTGCACCCAATACTATCTTTTCTTCTGATGGTCTTTCATGTTTATTTCGAGCATATCCATAAGGATCATATGTAGAAGTGTGATATAATGTCGGAACTTCATATTGAATGATTCTATTTTTTCTTGAAACTTCAGTATTTATCTCAATTCCGGATTGAATGTGCAAAGAACCAATCAATGCATAAACCGGATTTACATAGTCTTTGGTGAATCCCCATCTGTCAAATGCATCAAAACTCCTTGAGGCAGATAACATATTTTTCCCTTTTCGAAGAAGTAACTTTAGAGAATCTGATTGTATTTTTGATGTTCTTTGAAATAAAGGCGCATAATAACTCAGGGCTTTGCCGGCACTCTCCCAAGATATTGCCGACTCCTTCAATGCATCACTAAAACCCGGAGTATCAAATCCGGATATTCCTAGTGTTCCGATTCGCATGATATTATTTCTAACAGCTTCAAGTATGATGCGATCGCTCAATGCTACTGACTGGATCATACTCTTTGCATCAACAATATGTTGTTTGAGCTTTTGGATATTGTATGTCAACGCAGGATAATCAATAACATCCTCATTCAAGATTTCTTCCATCACCTGCAGTCCCTCAGGTTCTATTTCCATGATGGATGGTATGGATTCATCCAATCGTGGCAATGGTGGACCATTGATCAACTGTACAGCTTCAGGATCTATATGCGCCAGAAACCACTCAAATTGCTTATATGATGCTCTGACCTGTGCGAATTGATATTTCAGCAAAGTTGTGTTTACTTGTTGTTTGACACCTTTCTCGAATGAGGACAATGTAGTTTGCATTGAATCAATCGAAGACATGATTTCAATTCTTACTTTCTCAGGTAGAGTGAGTTCTTCCTGCTTCATCGATATGACAATAGTTGTGCAAAGCAAAGCAACCAATAGAGAGAGTGTTTTTTTCATAGACTTAGATGTATGTACAAAAAGGTCTGATCTCTTTGAGACCAGACCTTTCATGAAGAAGATATTATTTACTGAATGATGATCTTTTGAACATCACCACGAATATTTTGAACAAAGTATGTTCCCGGAACGAGTTCTGAAATGTCAACTCTATCAGTATTCCAAGCCACTTTTACTCTTTGTCCACCAATCGTATAGATTGAAACATCAGATTGCTCATTGAAGTATAATGTTCTTGTTGCAGGGTTCGGATAGACTTGAAATCCTTGATATTCTTCAAATGAAGGATCTTCGAATACCGAAGTCACATATTTATCAAGTCCGGTTAGAAGCATTGTACATGAGTTTCCGAAATCACCTGTACTACCGGAAGATGGATGCTGTGAATTGATGAACATAGCTTTACCATCAGGGGTAGGTATTGCACCTGTGACCTCTGCTCCATTGGGAGTGATGAGCAATCTGCGCAAATCATCAAGAGTTGGATTTGATTTACTCATGTCTAGTACATACATCTCGCAAATATTATTACCTGAACCATCAATATCAGGATTACCTACTCTTCCTTTGCTTCTACCATTTAAATCTTCTTGAATAACCAGATAATTCTTGCCATTCAGATTCCAAGAAACAATTCCATCAGGGTTGGAAAGATGTACTTTATTTGTAGCATAATTTGCTGCCTTTCCACCTTCGAGAAATACACTCATTTTATTGGTCGCAGGATCAAATTCCAATACCCGACCATAATAATCAATGATCACTGTATCTTTTGTTTTCATTATTGAATCAGAGAATGGACCGGTATACACATCTCTATCCCATAAGTGTTTTGCAAGTTTACCGCCAGTTTTTAACCCATCTTTGAAACTTGTACCTGAATTGTCGCGACCTGTTTCTGTAATGTACACTTTGCCATTTACATCAGTGATCCATTCATGTCTTGTGAACATTGTCGCACCCTTTTTAAGTGCCACAGCACGAATGCTAAGCATGGAATCAAGGGAATTTTCAAGCGGCAACCATGTACCGCTATTTCCATCTACAGATTGCTTATATGCAAACAATTGACCCTCATTAAAATTTCCGGGCTGATTCGCAACAAACTTGAAGAATACAGCAGGCTGTGCATCATCTGTTAGATAGACTGTTTTGTCATCAGGCATCACTACTCCACCTTCATGCTCAAAGCGACCCCAATTGTACATTTTACGAGTGGCTTTTGCCTGTGCTGGATCAATTTCGACAAGCCAATTGAAATTTTGGAATTTCTTGATTGACCTTCCGGCAAAACTTGCCCCAGTGGGGATTGTCCAATCATTTGTGTCTCTAATACCGAGACCCGGCGCTGTTGCTTGACCAACGCCCTTTCCATAGGCTGCAAAAACAGTATCCTTTCCTTCCACAGGAACTAGGCCGACATTGATATCTTTATTGGATGTTTGAACCCACTCTTCAGCTGTCCAAATTCTTCCATTCCGAGCACTGATTCCACCGCAATTTGCAAGTGTGTTTCCAACGGCAGTGAAATCAACATTACGATAACCACCATTAACGATATAGTCACCGGTTGAAGTTTTCTTGACTTTGAATACTGTCATCCCGCCTCCATCACCAAGAATATCGTCTTTGACACGCATTTCATGGTTGATGGTAATATATGCAGAATCATTAGGAGCTTGTAGGTTGATCGGAGTATAGCCTATAAAGTCATGCCATTGCTTGGCAAGTTGCTTTTGACCATTGATACCAATGACTGTATCCTTACCACCAACGAATACCAATTTTGACTGAAGTGGTGATGGTGGAACAATAATGGTTTTTGCATTGAAATTGGTATCCAATGCAGGAAAGATCTGCTGAGACATTGCCGTGCCACCGGCAAGCATCAAGAGAAGGAAACCGTAAATAAAGTTCATGTTTCATCCATGCAAAAAGTTAATAATGAATTTTGCATGCAACTTATCGTCTTGATGTTTCGTGAATGTTTCCCTAATGTGAAGTTTCTATAAATTCACTAAATGAGAGGTTGACCCTTACATAATATGAGATGTCAATTACACAATAACTGTGAATTTATGATTAATCGTTCGGAGTTTACAAAAAGAACATTGAAAACGAGTTGAACATTATCAGATATCACAATCTCATATAGTCAGTGGCACCATCTTGATAAGATAGAGATTCAATCCATTTGCAATAAAAATGTTTGCATTGCCCCTCTATTTTTTAACATTGTCTCACCCATGGAGACGGTTGCGGGTTGTTCACCCATTTGCTTAGCGAGACTTACCAGGAAGTCATTACTTATATGAATTGCATTTGGCTTCCCCGTACTTTCTAATCTACTTGCTATATTGACAGCATCACCCCATAAGTCATAAGCAAACTTTTGTAGGCCTATCACACCTGCTATTACCGGTCCCGAGTGAATTCCTATTCTAATCTCGATATGATGTCCATTGAATGTGAATTCCTTGGTAGCTTTTACAATATCCTTTGCGAAGTTTGCCATTCGCAAAGCATGATCTTCAACTTTTTTGGGAATACCACATACTGCCATATATGCATCACCTATTGTCTTTATCTTTTCTATACCATGTTTAGAAGCCAAAGTATCATAAATAGAAAAATATTCATCCAATTCTGATAAAAGATTGGCTGGACTATAGTTTTTTGCTATTGCTGTAAATCCGATTATATCTGAAAAGAAAATGCTGACCGATTCTTCTTCATCGGCGATACGGTGTTCTCCCTTTAACATGCGTTCTGCAATTTCATGCGGCAGTAGATTGATGAGTAGCTTTTTTTGTTCAGCCGCTGCCGCCTTCTCAATCTGATGCATTTTCTCATACTCGGCCAATCTTCTATTTCTATCAATAATTTCAGCTTGATTTCTAACCGTATTCCCTACAATTTCATCATTGAGTAAATGATACTGATCATATGCTTTATATGCGTTTTCCCAGCTGCTTAGTTCAGCATATAATCCGGACAAAGTTTTATAAATGCGCATCATATCCATCTTTTTTTGTTCTTTCGATGCCGCTTCCATAGCCTTTTGCAAATAATCGAGCGCTTTCTCTTTTTTAGGATCCGCTTCCCTGAATTCTGCAAACAATAAACCAAGATTGTAGAGAATGTTGATTCTTTGAGAGTATTGATGTTTACTTGTAAAGAAATCCAATACCTTCGTAAAATACTCGAATGCTTGTTCATATTCAGTTCTGGCTAAATGTAGTTCACCAATCGATTGATAACATGACATCATATTCACTTCATCATCTTTTTCACTGAAAATCTTCAATGCCAGGTTATAATGCAATTCCGCTTTTTCATAGTCTCTCATCATAAAATATGATGAGCCTAGATGTAGATAGCAATGTCCAACAAGACTTTCATTTCCAAGTTCATTATGTATTTTTGTTGCTTGTTCAAAATACTCATTGGCATTCTCATAATACTCAAGCGAAAATTGAATATTTCCCATATTAATAAACAGGGTGGCCATTGTGCTCTTTCGATTTATTTTCGAACATATGTCAAGACCTTTTTGATAACTTGTCAAAGCACTTGAAAAGTCACCCAATTCTTTATACACATTCCCTGCATTATTGTAAATCGACGATAAACTAGCTTGATTGTCTGCTTCAATACAAAATAGTTCCCCCATTCTATACTGCTTTAATGAATCTTCATAATTCCCTAGTTCAAATTTCATCATTCCAAGATAAACATAGGAGGTTCCTATATTCCCCGGATTATTAGATTTTATAAAGTGTTTCAATGAAAGTTCATATTCTTTCTCTGCCTTTTCATACTCACCTTGATTATAATACATACTCCCCAGCAAAATATAAGCCTTACCCGCAAGATCCGGAAACTGCTCAGGATCTATTAAACCAATGGCTTTCCCGATATATTGTTTCCCTTCTGTAAACTCATATTGAGATATCTTCACTGTTGCTATAGATATGAGAGTTTTACTTAGCATTTCAGAAGATATTTCGGAATCATGTACTTCAATAATATCTTGCATTTGAACTGCAATTCTCGCCATATTCTTACTATCTGCGACTTTTTGATAAGCTTCAAAATAAAATTGGAAACATTGCATTCGCCAATCTAGATTGTGAGCATCCCAATGAGTAGTGTTTAACAATTCAGAAACTTCATCAGCCAATTGAGTGAATTTATATTCTGCGATAAGCTGTCTAAAATAGCTCTCTTTTTCTTGTATTATCATGGAAATAGATTTAATAGTTTAGTGATTATTACTTCAAACTTTCAAACTTTATAATAGTATTAAGTATATTTTATAAATAATTGAATTTACATATTAAAAAAAATAATCACTCATTTTTTTTAGAAAAGTGATAAATCATTGTATAAATCCTTATTATCTCTATTTATCTAACATCTTATTTTTTTAGAATAAAATATGTATGTCCTGCGCGATGAACTACATAATAACCCATAGGAAATAGTTGCATATTTATAGTTGATGTTTTTTCTTGTAATAGAATCTTTCCTGATAAATCATAGAGCCGTACTAATTCATATTTATTGCCAGAGAACTCAAGACAACCATCAACCAACATATATGATGTGCCATCTATCTCTTTGTCTCTAATAGAAACAGTACCTTTTACAATACACATTGCTTCTTTGGTTGTATCTGCACATTGTCCATTCGAAATAATGCAACGAAATTTTTGTCCATCCCTCTTCTGATCAATTGATAAAAGCGTCAATTCTTGTGTTGATGTACCAATTATACCAGATGAATCTTGCATATCAATAAAATCCACTGTCATTAGTTCTTGCCATCTATATGCAGCATTTAGTGCAGATGATTTTGCAAAAAATCGAGCAATTCCATTTTCCTGAACTTCTATATCTTTTGGTGATTCAATCATTGGTTTTTCAGGTTGCTTTAATATTATGGTAGATTGTGTTTTACATCCATTCGCATCTTCAATAATTACTGTATATGTTCCTTGTTTAAGGCCTCCGATTTCTCTAGTAAATTGAGTAGGAGTTGTTGACCATGAATATGTATATGGTGATTTTCCATTTGAAGGTTCTTGAACTCGAATTTTTCCGTTTTCTGCATTATAACAGGTAATTGTATCTACTATATCAATTTGTAATGGTCCCAAATTACAGTCGAGAAATTCTTTAATAGCTTTCATTTTGTAATTTCTAAATGGTTTTGTTGGGTCATCTGTCAGGCCCCAACATCCATATCTATTATAAGCACTTGAAAGTGTAAAATGCATTGCCAATCCGCCCTGTAAATCTTTCCATCCTTCCTTGTATTGTTGTTTCATAATCTTACCCATTTCTGCTGTTCTATGAGATTGTATCAATGCTGCTAAATTTTGAGTGCTACCCCCTGAAGGAACATGTGGGCCACCCTCATATGAAGTACATCCCCCAATCAGATTCCATTGTTTTGCTTTTTGAATAAATCTTGTTCTATTAAAATTATCATTTGGATTAGTACTTTGTGAAATTATCTGCTGAATCATGCCTTGATTAATGATACTGGTATCCTTTGAATTAGGTGAGTCTGTTTGAAAATACAAGGCCGTGCTGATAGCATAGATATATGAGCTTGGTTCTCCAAATACTCTTTTGATATAGTTTAGATGATTATCACTTCTTCCTGGATACACTTGTTGCCCAGCCATTATCACTCTAACTCGTTTGTTCAATGAATTATTACCAAATTCTCTTTCAAACCACTTTGCTATTTGTACGGTTCTTCTTGCATGATTTTCGTCAAATGTAATGCCCAGTGATTGTGCTTGAGCTGCATTATAAGGGCCATGAGTTTCTTGAGTTGGTGACCATACTTCATTACTCGACTCTACATATATGTCAATTTCAGGATTGAGAGTACTTTTTAATAATGAACATAATTGTTGAATATACAATGAATCGGTGGACATATGAATATTTATCCATATATCTTTCTTCATAATATTTGCAAAGGTAATAATATATTCCCAGCACCATCCATCTCTCTTTCCGTTTAAATTTACCATAGATATTTGACACGCATCACGAGATGTCTTTCTCTGCTTCCATACTTGTATTGCAGGAAATATTGGTTCTCCACCCCAAATATTTTGGACATTATAAAATCTATAACAAGAAAAATTTGCTGCTTTGCACAATGCAATATATTGATCTGTAAATATTTTATCTGTATTCAATTCATAGCCTGGTCTCATAACTTTCAATTCTGTAATACCAGAATTCAATGAAGCAGATTGCGTCCTGCGTGTGTTTCTTATATTTAAAAAAACAAGTCCATGATTTGAATTTGGATAGCCCCCAAGTATAATTTCAAAATATGTAGTATTGTCAAGAGAATCATAAATAACATTTTGTATGCTTGCGGATGTGCCTGTTATACGAATATCTCCTTTACCTTTAAATGAACTTTTATATATTCCACTATAATCAATTCTATATTGCTCTGGATCATCAATACTTCCACTCCATTCTGTTGCTGGCCTACCATCAAGTAATACTAAATCAAAGTCACTCATTGGCCAACCTAATGAGTCAAATTTAGATACATTGCTATATCTATTAGTATGATTAACAATATTAGTAAATGTATAATCATTTGTGATATTAACACCCAAACCAAAATCAGGTGTTGCATACACTGTCAAAACACTATATATAAATAAACACATATATAGCATTTTTATCATTTTCAGGTTTTTTCTATTTACCATATAAAACAACTCATTAGGGATTATCTGCAGTATTTCTTTTGCTTGTTCTAGATGTCTTTTTTCATGAGTAGCTATTATTTCAAATGCTTTTGATAGCGAGTAAACAATATGTCTATTCGATGGTGATGAAATTATAATCTTTTCAAGATTCCTATCATTAATTCATTCAACGTTAGTTATTAAAGTTTTGTGATGTTCAATTAGTACATTGATTAAGCCAGTGCTGGAACGATTTGGTTCCCATATTGGAAATGTCTTGATTTTGTTTTGTCTATCAGGTTAGACTGACTTTAAAATGAATGATCCAAGAATTGAAGGAATAAAACTAATCCTTGAGTGAAATGGCTTAGAATAAGTATTATAATAAATAGCATCGAATATTGGAAAATAAGTTTCAATAATAATTATTATATGCTCAATATTCTGTGCAATACTCCACACATTATCATGAGGTTTCCAGTTTAATTGTTCTTCACTCAGCTTATCAAATGCAGCTACAAACAAAGATGTATTGGTTTGGATTTGTTTTATAAAAGTATTTATAATTCTATGTATGATAATAATTAATAGAGTTCAGGACACATCATATAATTTGATTAAATTTTCTTACATATTTTTTACCTTGCTCTGCCTTGATGAGTATTGTGTTTTATGAGATTATGAAGTACTTTTATGCTGTGATGTATGCGGTGTTTTGTGAGATGAATTGGGCTTTTTTTTTTCTGAGCATCGCTCGATGACTTTTCAAGCATCGAGTATATTGTCCTCATTTCTTTCTCTGTCAGATCTCTCCAATCACCAATCGGCAGACCTTTTAATCCTATATTCATGATACGAATTCTTTCAAGCTTGATCACTTCATACCCAAAGTGCTCACACATTCTGCGGATTTGCCTATTCAGCCCTTGAATGAGAATGATGCGAAAAGTATTCGGCGTGATAAGTTCAATCTTACATTTTTTTGTCATGACTCCAAGCATAGGAACGCCATTCGCCATGGAATTAATGACAGTCTGATTTAGAGGTTTATTGACAGTCACCACATATTCTTTTTCATGATTATTTCCTGCTCGCAAAATCTTATTAACCAGGTCTCCATTATTCGTCAGGAATATCAATCCCTGAGAATCTTTGTCTAGTCGTCCTATTGGAAATATTCTTTTGCTATGATTCACAAATCGAATGATATTGTGAGGTACTTCTTCATCAGTTGTGGATTCAATTCCAACAGGTTTATTCAATGCGATGAAGATGGTATCATCACTCTTTCTCGGCTCAAGAGCTATCCCATTCACGACAACTCTATCACCCACATGCACCTGATCTCCAATCACCGCTTTCTTTTTATTGATGAAAACACGTCCTCTTTCAATATGTTCATCAGCTTCACGCCGTGAGCACATACCGCTTTCGCTGATAAATTTATTTAATCGGATGGAAGTGGATTTCATAAGAATCTAAAACAGATGAAATTGGGATTGTTCAATATCCCGTACAGACTTGTTCTTTTGCAATTAATCCTATATTCTTTTTGAAGAAGTGTTTCATTATACTATGTCTAGGCCTCCAAAATACTCCCTCACTAAATGGGCTAAGAAATGTGTGTCTAAAATCAAATGGTCTGTAAAGAATCAAAGTATCCCGACTATTTGAAATATCATTTTTTACTTAACCAGCCTTATCATTGTTAATATTGTACTTGATTGACAGTTCAGAGGATGTGAGTAAATTTATATCTTTACTCTAATTGATTAATTCAAATTTATTATGCTTAATAATGAAATCATCTTTGCCAGATTCATACAATTAATTATGTATACATAATATTGCAATTACTATTATTTATTGATGATCATTTTTCTTGAAATTGTTCTATCGTCGATGGTCAAGCGAACAATATACACTCCTGAATTCACATGAGTCAGGTCGATTACATTCTGCGATGAGGGCAATTGATGTTGTTCAAATACAAGTTCGCCATGTACATTATGAACAGTTATATCATACATTTTGGTATCAGGAACTTCAATAGTAAACGTTCCACTGTTTGGATTTGGATATACATCAATATTACTATTTCTATTTTGCGTTACAATTCCAACTGCTGTCATATTAAGTTCTGTTGCCCAAAGTCCTCTACCATATGTCCCAGCCCATAATGTCTTATCCCTATAGGATATTTCGAGGTCATTCACTATAACATTAGGAAGCCCATTTTGATATGGGATCCAATCCGTCATTGAGGCATCTGTGTAAAAAACTCCAATGTCAGTTCCAATATAAAGTCCTTCATTACTTCCCTCTTGATACACAATACAGTTTACTGGGACATTTGGCAAAGAACCAGAATAATTATACCAATTATCTCCGCCATCGGGAGATATGAATACTTTCTTACCTTCTAAATAACCGGAGATTGTGATGTATATTCTTTTTGAATTGAGGGGGTCAACAGTGATGTTTGAGATGTGAGCGGAAGGAATTCCTATTGATATGTATTTCCAATTTTGCCCACCATCCGTTGTACCATAGAGTGAATCTGGAGTGGCCGCATATATTGTATTCTCATCAGAGGGTGAGATAGCAAGGTATTGTAGCAAATCACTATTTAGAACAGGTGATATCGCTGTCCACGAATCACCTCGGTCGGTTGTCTTGAATATTCGATGATATCCTGCATACAACACTTTGGGATTCCTCGGATGTAAGACAAATGGAGTGATCCATGCTCCGGTTGGAGATGTATTTTCTTTTTGACCATCAGGAATATTAATTGAGATAGCTTCAGTTGAAGGTTTTTGTCCATCAAACCTATATATAACTCCATATTGAACACTCCAATAAAGGAAATTATGATCAGAGTAATCAATAATACAATTCATTCCATCACCACCTCCTGGTAATTCGATCCATTCATCTTCTGCTCGTCCTTTACTCCCATTGTCTTGCAAACCAGCAATAACTAAATCAGTAGTCTGTGCAACCCCGATTCGATATATCTGACTAATTCCCAGACCATTGCTCAGATCAATCCAATCTGCTCCAGCGTTTGTTGTTTTGTATAAGCCTCCATCATTGCATTGGAACATAACTCCACTATCTAAAGGATGATACATCATGAAATGTTTGTCAGCATGTACAACTTGTACTTGATTGGGATTAATTGATGAATCTTGAACCCACATTGTGTTCAGTTTCCAAGTTTTTGCTCCGTCATTTGATTTCCATGTATTTATTCCCCCAACCCATATTTCATTTACATCAAATGGATTGATTGCCAATGCTAAATCATAAAACCCTTGCCCTCCTATTCCGGAGGCATTATAACTGGTATTCAATAAATTGGTTGATTCGGTACCTGTAAATGTTTCAGAAAAAGAAGCACCATTATCGGTAGAGGTCCATATTCCTGATAATCCACCATACAAATCTGCACAAAGTCCTTGAACTACATTAGGCGAATGCTTTGATACTGCCATATCTATTCTTCTCACTCCATCTAATGTTGCAACTGATGTCCAAGAACTTCCTGTATTTGTTGAGCGGTAGATTTGAGATACTGTATCCGAAGAAAACAGAACTGCATATGTAGATGCGTATACAATTGATGGATCAGTGGGATGAAATTCCAAATCTATAAAACGACCGGTCTGTGTTTTTTCCCAGGTCTTTCCGCCATTAGATGTCATCCATATTCCATCTGAAGTCGCTGCAAGAAGTCTTTGAGGATTATTGGGATGTATCAGTAATCTTCGTATAAGTTTCAATTCACTAACCGTACTACTCAAACCTGTAGCACTCCAAGTTGAACCACCATTAGTTGATTTTAACACACCAATACTTTTTGTATCTCCATGTGGAAGAAGTAACCCACCCCCACCATCTCCATCACCGGTTGCTATATACATGATATTTGTATTTGTAGGATCGATAGCAATATCACTTATGCCAAGAACAGGTAAGTCATCCGTGTTTGTTGACCAAGTGGAACCACCATCTGTGGTTTTCCACAATCCACCTGAAGGCGATCCAACCCAGAATACTTGTTTATCTGTTGGATGAAATGCCACGCAATTCAATCTACCCAAGCCATGATATTTTCCAGGCGATGTAGTTGGTCCTGCGAATTCCCAATCATCTGAGGATAGAGTCCCAGGTGATTGTTTTGAATCATGCATTTCAAAATATCTTCGAGATTCATCCATGGTAATAGTTGGACTTGGAAACTCACCATTCGGCATCAGCCTAGATTCCCAATACCACTCCCAGCGCTTAAACTGCTTATACCCTTTTCCTCTTTCAATCTGCTTGCCTTTCCAGTAATCATTAAATGATTGTTTGATATCTTTAAAAGTTGCCGTAGCTGGTAGATTTGTATCAAACCATTGTTGAGCTTTTACATCATTGAAACTAATGATGAAGAAGACTAGCATAGAGAGAGTAAGTAAGTTTTTCATTTGATGTCCAAGATTTTAATTTATTATTTATTGTGTATCGTGGTTTGTTTATCGATAGTTTTTATAATATGGTATTTCCGCTCATTGTTTACTTTATAATATAGTAATGCGATTCCGGAAAAGTCGAATGGTGATTGTATACCTGATTTAGGATTATTTTTACTGTGCAATGCACTTGCTCTTAAGGTAATTTCATTGCCTTTTCTAATAATAGGTTTCTTATTAGAAATAACTGACTCCTGTGAAATATACAATTCCAAAATGGAATTATCGACCCAGAGACTATCGAAGAGCAACTGTTCATCTGCAAGAATTATTGCTTTAATTTCATATTCTGTTCCGCTTCCACCACCATAAACTCCGGAAATCCAAGTTCTTGATTGTACGCTAATTACTGAAAAGTGTTCAACTGTTTTTTCTGATTCACTATTCACAATTTCACTTGCATTATTCTGAATTGATGAGTTCCTTGAATGTATGCCCTCAGTCGCTTCTTCATCTATAGCTGAATATGAACTATATACTGAATTATTGAGATCACCTTTGGAATTGCTTTGAATGCTCTTTACTGCTTGTTGATTACAAGCAACGCAATAGAAAACAATTGGTAGTAGGGCCAAAACTAATTTCATGTGGACGAGACAACAAGATTATTGATATGGCAATGATACTGCTGAACAATTGATATTATTCCAACTATTCTTATGTAATTTATAAATAGTATTGCAAACCCAACAAAAAAACCGATAACTACATTGTGTAATTATCGGTTGAATGAACCTGTTTGAACAGGGTTGCGGAGGAAGAGGGACTCGAACCCCCACAGGCGGAAGCCCGGCAGTTTTCAAGACTGCTGCAATACCATTATGCGATTCCTCCGATATTGCTAATGCATTGGCATTTCGGAAGGTAAAACTCGGACATTTTTCGCATTTTTGCAACACTTATTTCCCTCATTTTGAAGTCTCCAATATGCTACTTCGCTCTTTTTTTATATTCCTTCTAGCTTTTGTATCTACAAACTGTGTTTTGGCACAAAAAAAACAGACTCCCAAAGCTCCTAAAGCAATTTTCGTTCTGTCTTTTGATCAAATGAGAGGAGATTTTGTTGAGAGATTTTCACGGAATTGGGGGGCGAAGGGTTTCAATCGAATCATAAAGGAAGGTAGCGTTTCTCCTTTATGTTACTATAATCACATCTCCAATATGACTTGCCCCGGGCATGCGGTTATATTGACTGGGTCTTACCCCTCGGTTACCGGCATTGTGTCGAATGATTTTTTTGATTCGAAACTAGGGTGTACTTGTTATTGCACTGAAGACAAAAAACACCCTGTAAATGGAAATACTAAAATTGGCCGCTCACCGGATTTCCTAAAACAATCAACACTGGGTGACCTTCTGCAAAAACAACAACCCAAAAGTAAAGGACTATCCTTTGCAATTAAAGATAGAGCTGCAATTTTAATGGCTGGCAAATCGAAGATAAATTCCGTTCTTTGGTTTGATTGGAAAACTCAGGCCTTCACAACTTCATCTTATTATAATCAACCCTCATGGATTGATGCATTAAACAAAAGTGTTCCGTATTCAGCTTATGCAGGAAAAAAATGGAATACCATTCTTGCAGATTCGGAAACATCTCCGGATTCCATCGATGTGGAAGGAAATTTCCCCGGCGGTGATTTCATGTTCCCCCATGAACTAGGATTTCCGGGTCAGGAACACTATACAGAAGCTTTGATGACTTCGCCCTTTTCTCTTTCATTTTTATTCGATGCAGTAACATTTGCCCTCAATCGAGAATCAATTGGAAAAGATGATCATCCTGATATCGTAAGCATAGGCATTTCAACCACTGATCTTACGGGACATATATTTGGTCCTGATAGTCGAGAAATTCAAGAACTCTATGTGCATGTAGACTCAATCCTAGGAACATTCATTGACCATCTTGATGCAACCATAGGCAGAAGCAATTATATACTTGTGGTCACCTCTGATCATGGAGTCTCCCCTATCCCTGAATATATTACCAAGTTCGGCAAAGTTCCCGTGGACGCAGGGAGAATTCATGAAAAAGCTTTAAAAGATACACTTGAAAAGGAGATGGGAAAAAGATGTGGGCAAAAAGGTAATACAATATGGATTAAGTATATAGAACCACCATCGATTTTCTTGAATGATACAACAGTTCTCAGCAGCGGCTATGAGATGTCCATGATAGCTGATACACTATGCTCTGTATTATC
The DNA here is from genome assembly GCA_016873735.1 of Ignavibacteria bacterium. GTDB lineage: Bacteria > Bacteroidota > Ignavibacteria > Kapaibacteriales > UBA961 > UBA961. The sequence goes on from VGWD01000001.1 coordinate 256,740, forward strand.
CAATATGGATGGAATCGCTCAGGCGGCACCAACAGCATATATCCAACAAGGTAGAATTCCAGCGGGCTGGACAAAAGAATTGCTTGAAATGTATAGGAATGACATACACCCTGATAGAACAGGAGAAGTGATGTTCATGGTAAAACCATATTGGCTGTTTGGCTCAAAGCCGGCAAATCATGGTACAGGGTATGACTATGATACACATGTACCATTGATGTTTTTAGGAGGAGGCATTCGAGCAGGACAAATACAAGGGAAGACGGACCCAGCCGACATCATGCCCACTTTGGCATCAATACTCAATGTTCAAGTACAACATAGACATGGGAAAAATCTAGAATTGATCAAGACATCAATCAAAAACAAAAAGAAATGATCAATTAGAAGAATGGCTGGAATGGAGTTCTCTGAGGAGCGAGATTTCCTCAACTGTGAATGTATGTTTCCCATTAATGAATCTCATCGAAACATAATTCAATAAATCTGCTATCTCGCTATCTGATGCATACACAGGATGCATAATTCCATTATATGTTTTTCCGTTTACAATCAACTCTCCTGATATACCCTGTAGCATCACATTAATGATACGATGTTTGTCTTCTTGAAGAAAATCACTCGACTGAAGCGGAGGATATAAACCCGGAACTCCCTCCCCATTTGATTGATGACAAGTAGCACAATGCTTCTCATACGAACGCTTACCAGTTGCATGCTTTTCCAAATTGGATTGCTCCGTATAGTAATGAATGCCTCTCGAAACAAGATATGTCAAAGAAGCAAATGTTAAAAAAAGCAAAAGTATTGATGCTGCCTTCTTCATGTTACATCATTGAGGATATATAAATTTCAATTGTTGATTGGTCTGTAAAACTCTCTGCACCAAACCTGAATTATCATTCAATACGTGAATATCTTCACCATAAAGCGCCAGGACTTCCCTTCTACGATCATTATAGACAATTCCTGTATAAATGGTCTTTGATATGGTGGAATATGTTTTATACTCTCGCGTATCAACTTTGATGAGTCCATTACTCATTGGTACAAATGCCCACTCATTTGCTGTCACTGCAAGTCCGGCTGGAATGGCATCTGCGCTGTCAATATCGCGAGTGCTTATTGTCATTTGGGCAAGAAGAACTTTTCTGTCTATGTCGATAAATCCAATACCCGGTGTACCACGATTGGCTGAACCATTTGATTTGCCGGCTCCTTCGGATACAAACACGATTTTTGTACCGGTTGGATCATTCGACAAATATCGAGGCGCTGTCAACACGCCATATTCTTTTTCAACTTTATTCGTTCTGGTATCAATATGCGAAATGGTATTTGATCTCAGATTTGAGACAAATAATTGATTTTGTCTGTCACTTAAACCGGCTATGATATCAGTGGTATTCTTACCGACCGCAATGGAGCCGGCAAGTTTTTTATTCAAGATATCATATAACATCACTATGCTGTCATTTTCAAAAATGATATATCCTGTAGTAGCATTTCCAAATGCCATTGATATCGGTTTTTTCTGAAGCGATATGAAATCTATGGTATGAATCTCGGTATAATTCGATCTATTTAATATTTTGATACTTTTTGCATCCGGCATAAGTACATAGATTTGGTCACGATAAATGAATACTTTTTGAATCCCTGTATTTGCTTCGAATATTTTTTTCTTATCTAATAATGTGGTACCGGAAACTTTATCGGAATACACAGCATTCTGATTGACGGGAATAAAAAACAGCGTCCACACGTCTTGATTCGGTGAAACAACATTTTCTTCCGGGGCACATGCACCAAGGACGCATGCCAAGGAAATCGATATTATGAGTAAGTAATTCATATGTTGGGTGAATTTACGAAAAAAGCCTTGAACTATGATGCTTCAATGCTGCGAAGGATGTGAATGTAATAACACCGAAGACCATCCTCGGGTTTCACAATAGGAAGCGGCCACTCGAGAGATTTCTTCTTCTGTTACAGCATCTATCTTTTGAATAGTTTCTTGAAATGGCTCTACATGGCCTTCTTCAAGCAGACCTCTCCCAAGCGCCTGCATGCGTGATGACATACTTTCAAGGGACATGATGACCGATGCTCGCACTTGTGCCTTGGCTCTTTCCAATTCCTTTTTCCCCACGGGAGCACTATGAATCAAGCGATTACATTCATGCAATATGGCATCTTTCGCTTTTTGAATATTCGCATTGTCACAGGCCGTGTATAGATATAGTGTACCACTGTCTGTATATAAATCTAAAGCTGAATATACAGTATATCCCAATCCATACTTTTCACGAATCGACTGATACAATCGCGAACTCATTCCTTCACCAAGAATGATATTCAACAGAATCAAGGCATGACGTTCCTTGGAAAGCAAACCACTTGTCACTCTGCCGAGCAATACATGCCCCTGCTGAAAAGTACGCTGTTGCATTGCATGGCTTGCCTTCCGCTTCCTGGGTTTTTCTCTGTTCTTTGACGATTTTTTTGAAACAGGCATTGTGAATGTTGATGCCACATATTCAACTATTAGTTCATGAGGGATATTACCGGCAACTGCAATCACAATTTGATCAGGACGATACATCTCTGCTCTTGCTTTGAGCAAATCACTTCGTGTCAGTGAAGAAACGGTATCAATAGTTCCGGTAATTGAATGCGCCAAAGCATGGGAAGGAAAAAGAACCTCCTCACCTGCCTCAAAAATCACTTCTTCCGGTTCATCCTCACAAGAATGAATCTCCTCGATGATGATCATACGTTCTTTTTCAATGTCACGGAGATCCAATGCAGGGGATAATGTCAGCTCTGCCATCAATGCATATACTTTTGAAAAGTCTTTGGACAATGCCCTCACATAAAAGCAGGTATGTTCTTTTGTTGTGAATGCATTTGAATATGCACCCATTTGTTCGAATGCATCAGCAAGAGCTTTGGTACTTCGATATTCGGTACGGCGGAATGCCAGATGTTCCAAAAAATGAAACACCCCTTCCTTGCCCTCAATCTCATCTCTTGATCCTGAGGCGATCCAAATACCCAATGAAAATGAATGGACATCCGGCACAAATTCACTCACCACACGAATGCCATTTGGCAATGTTGTTATTTCTGCGGAGGCATGCTGTTGCATGGAGATTGATTCTGTACGTTTTCGAGAAGATATCTTCATGATATTGCATCCAATGCATTGGCAATATCAGTCATGAGATCTTCTTTGTCTTCAATTCCAACAGATAAACGGACGAGTCCTTCGGTGATACCCAGTCGTTCTCTTTGTTCTTTTGGGATTGAACCATGTGTCATGCTCACCGGATGACAAACAAGCGATTCCACTCCTCCCAAAGATTCTGCCAATGTGAAGAGTTTCACTGAAGTCGTAAAGGCTTTAGCTTTTTCCAAAGATCCAAGTTCAATCGAAATCATACCACCGAATCCTGTCATTTGTTGCTTGGCCAGAACATGTTGAGGATGAGTAGGCAAACCCGGATAATGCGTTGCTTGGATAGCCGGATGTTGCGAACAGAATGCAGCAATTGCTTTTGCATTTTCTTCATGTTGCTTCATCCTAACTGACAATGTTTTAATTGATCGCAAGCATAACCAACATTCCATCGGCCCAGGAACTGCACCTGCAGCATTTTGAATGAAACGCAATTGATCAGCAATATGCTCTTCCTTGGCAACCACAATTCCACTCACAAGATCAGAGTGGCCACCCAGATATTTTGTTGCGCTATGCAAAACGATATCAGCACCCAATGTGATCGGTTTCTGTGCATATGGACTTGCAAATGTATTGTCAACAATCAATAGTGAATGCGCATCATGAGCAATTGATGCCAATGCGGTAATATCAGTCAACTTCATCATTGGATTGGTTGGCGATTCTGTGTAGATCATTGTTGTCTTACCAGGTTGAATGGCTGATTTCACAGCATCATGATTTGTCATGTCTACAACAGAAAACTCTATGCCATAACGTTTCAACACTTTGTCGAATAAGCGAAATGTTCCACCATACATGTCTTCGGCACAAATCACATGATCTCCGGATGAAAGCAAACGCATGACTGCATCAATGGCAGCCATACCACTTCCGAAAGCAAATCCGGCACAACCTTGCTCCAAATTGGCCATGCTAGCTTCCCAAGCAAATCTTGTGGGATTTTGTGTTCGGGCATATTCAAACCCCTTATGTTGACCTATGCCTTCTTGAGCATATGTAGAAGTTTGATATAAGGGGACTGTCACCGCACCTGTCAATGGGTCGGGCTCTTGTCCTGCATGAATGGCTCTTGTGGAAAATCCGAAGTGTTGTGGATCATAGTTGGGCATGACGAATTCCTGAAAATGATATGCAAAGATACCCTTTTGGCGACTTTCTTTTTTCAGGTTTTCTGCTTTTTCTTCTTGGCTGCGGGAAATAGAATATTATTAAGGATTAGCCGATAACCCGGGGAATTCTTATGGAGCGAAATGTCGGTTGGAGGATCTCCAACTGCATGCTGATAATCTTCGGGATCATGCCCACCATACCATGTGAATGTTCCACGCCCCACATTTCCATGGAGATATTTCACTTCGTCAGTTCCCTCTCTTTCAGCAAGTACCGTGACAGACTTTTTGATTTGCTCTTTATGAAAGGCCGTTGTTTGTCCAAGAAAATTCTTAATCACATTTGCATGACATTGCGTAAGCATGGTCGGGACTGGATCATATTTTGCGGAGAAGTCAAAAAGAGTGAAATAATCAACTGCCTGATTATTTACTCTGAAACTTGCATCAACATCAATGGTTGAATATTCATATCTGTAAGGATCGGTATAAATTTCGAAATTTTCGAATGCGAATGTTTGGCTGAAGTCAATCTTCGCATCATATCCCGGTTGAACCGGATCACCGTCGAACATTGTTTCGCAAATATCGGTTCTTGCAGCCGCGAGTGCTATGTCATAGGAATCAGTGGCAGAGCACATTGCAAACATGAAGCCACCCTGCTCTATGTAAGATTTGATCTTTCGAACTATAGCACGTTTGAGTTCTGAAACTTTTTTGAACCCCATCCTCTTTGCAGTGGTTTCCAGAAGTGTCACTTGCTGTATATACCACGGGGCTGTGGCATAATTCGCAAAGAATTTACCGTATTGACCCGTAAAATCTTCATGATGCAAATGAAGCCAGTCATAATCACTCAATTTCTCACGAAGTACTTCTTCATCCCATATTTTGTCATATTTCACTTCGGCATATTCCAAAACCATGGTCACAGCATCATCCCAAGGGCGTGAGCCAGGAGGCGTATACACTGCTATGCGAGGTGGCTTTTCTAGTTTCACTACATCCATATTTGTCTTTTCGCTTTGCACTTCGGCATATATGGTCTGTGCCTGAGATGTGCTTAATTGTTCAAAACTGACCCCTCGTATTCTGCATTCTGCTATCAAAAAGGATTCTGCATCAACAAGAAATGATCCACCTCGATAATTCAATAACCATTCTGTTTGAACATTTTTTGTAAGAGCCCAATATGTGAGTCCATATGCTTTTAGATGATCTGTCTGGGTAAGATCCATGGGGATCAATACTTTTTGAGCATAGGCAGCACTAAGCATGAAGATGCTTATAAATGAAATCAAAAAATGAAATGTGCCTCGTTTTAATGCAATCATGATTTATTGCCAAACACTCTTTTGATGAATTGCTTTTCTTGAAAATTGAGTATCCCTGTCGTGAAAAGAATGGTTGGAAAAGCAATGAGAAGAATGCCATTCATAAACCCATTGAATTCCATCAATACAGACGCTGCGTATAACAAGACAGTCACAATGACTGTTCCCAAACATCGAGTCCATTCATATGGAATTGGAAAAGCATTCATCGAAATCCGCCATAATATTCCCGCACTTATGGCATAGGCAAAAAAGGTAGCCCATGCACCACCATATATTCCAAAATGAGGAACAAGTACGAAGAGCAATACAATGTTTGTTACAGCAGCAAGACCGGTAGCAATGGGCAACCAGCCGGTTCTTTTTGTGATATGCAAACCCAAAGCCATGTTGGTTGCAACTCCGTTTAAAATATATCCCGCCAATATGATTGGAATGATTCCCAATCCTTCCCAATAGGATGGGTGAATGAGGGAAACTTCTCCGATTGACAAAGACACGATATCTTTGATGAATAATGCAATCAGCAAGAATAGAAAACAGGCAATGATTACAAAGTATGTAAAGATGCGTGCAAATAAGCGGGGTGCATCATCATCTTCATGATGGGAGAGATAAAATGGTTTATATGCGAATTCAAAGACGGCTACAAGCATCATCATTGGTATTCCAAGACGATAATTTGCTTGATAAAGTCCGGTGATGTCAGAACCTGCAATTGATGACATGATTGGGCGATCTGCCACTTGAAGCATCATACCTGAGAAAGCTGATGGCATGGTTGGTAAACCAAAAGACATCATTTCCTTCGCCAATACGGTATCGAATGTTCTTCTCAACCATTTGAAAATAATGGGAAGAACCCCAATCACTGCAAACAAAGATGAAATGATACCGGAAATGATGATACCTTTCAGACCCATATGCAGATAACCAACCAATACTATATTGAGTATGAGATTGATGGCTACATTTGTTATGCGAAGCAGACCGAACATCTTCGCTTTTCTTTGCATTCTCAATAAATTGTACGGAACGGTTGTCAAAGCATCAAACAAGGGAATTAATGCAATGGCTCTTATGAGATCGCCATGACCTTTAATATCAGGAATCCATGATGCAATGGAATCGGCTGAAAAGAGTATGACAGTTGTAAACACACTGCCTATGAGTGCAATCATCCACCAAGAGAATGAGAATGCTTGCTCTGTCTTATGCGCGTCTTTTGGTGAGTAGAATCTCAGAAATGCCGTATCCATCCCAAATGCATAGATCACATTGACGAATGCCAGCAGCGAATACAAATAAGCATAAACCCCAAATTCGGATCTATTCGTAAGCGCATTGGTGTATAAAGGAGTGAGCAGAAAACTCATCGACCGGGTCAAGAGCGTGGTCACACCATATATTGCCGCATCCGAAGCGAGAAGTTGAATCTTTGCTCTCATATTCCATCAATCGTAAATCTAGCGCAATATATGAAGTTCAGCAATGGTTTGGGGCTATCAATTACCATTGCTGCATTGTTTCTCTTCATGCAAATTCCTTGATAGTGTTCCATGAATGCTATGTAGTCAATCTTCTCTTGCAAAGAATCAAATGCTCTTTTCTTCTTTTATTTTTTGGATGAATTCACTCATGAAAGCAAGAGAGTCAGGAAGATTGAGGCTTAGCTGAACTCCGCCATTGAGCTCCAAATCAACATAGATTTCATTTTTTTAATAATCATATTGCACTTTTATGTCTCGCACATCGGAAAGAGAGATGGCATGTTTGCCAATTTGTAGAATATGCATGGTACTTGTCCAAAATAGATGGAATACTATCCGTTTGCTTAAAGAAGTTCTTGAATCGAAAATTGCGATGCATATCAAATGTTATTGTTTTACTGCCATGCACATTCCATCACCAAGAGGGACAATGCAAGGATGAAGCAAGAATTCATGTCGTTTCACATATTCATTGAATGCCTGAATACCTTTCACATTTTCGGGTTCAAATTCCGGCTCAACATCTGCAATATATCCCCATGCAAGTGCATTGTCACCAATGAGCAAACCACCGGAAGTCAATGAGGGAATGAGCAATTCGGCATAGTGAACATAAGATGGCTTATCTGCATCAATGAACACTATATCGATCTTTGCCGGAATCTCTTGTTCCAATAAGTTCGCTGCATCACCTTCATGAACGATTATTCGATCTTGCACATTGAATTTTTTGGCTTGTCTTTCGATGAATGAACAATACTGAGAATCCTTCTCATAGCAATGTATTGTTCCTCCTTCTTTCATCGCCAATGCCATTGTGATTGCTGAATAACCCGCCAATGAACCAACTTCAACTATGGTTTGTGCTTTGGTTAATTGAACCAACATCTGCAAAAATGCACCCTGGACTCCGCCAATTGATATTGGAGGAATGCCGGCTTGTTCTGCTTCCTTTAATAATTGTGCAAGTTCCGGAGTTTCAGATGAAAACATGCTCTCAGCATAATGAGATAATGCTTCATTCATCAATGTGGGAATTATAGCCATGATCAAGACCTGAACTTATGCATGGATATTAGAAATTGTCCTATTGAAGAATCATCTACGTTGTTGATCTCAGAGGGATCTTTCACTGCAGGTAATATTTTTTTTGCAAGAACCTTACCTAATTCAACTCCCCATTGATCATAAGAACAAATATCCCAAACATATCCTTGGACAAATGTTCTATGTTCATAAAGTGCAATAAGCCAACCCAAAGTAAATGGAGTAAGCTCCTTCAACATGATTGTTGTCGATGGTCTATCACCTGAAAACACTTTATGCGGTATCAATGCTTTTTTATCTTCATTACCAAGGTATGAAAAGGAAAGATCCTGAGCTACTTCCTGAGTTGTTTTTCCATGCATCAAGGCTGCAGATTGGGCGGCACAATTAGCCAGAAGTCTTTCGTGCAAATCATCCACCGGATTCAAAGAACGAGCACAAACAATAAATTCCGTATTAACCTTTTCCGTCCCTTGATGCAATAATTGGAAAAAGGAATGTTGGGCATCCGTTCCGGGAAGACCCCAAATTATGGGCGAAGTATGATGAGCCAATTCATGACCATCAATGCTAATGGATTTTCCATTGCTTTCCATAATCATTTGTTGTAAAAATGCGGGAAACATGCGTAAGTATTCATCATATGGAATAATGGCTTGCGAACGAATATCATAAGACATGCTATTCAATACATCAATGAGTCCGAGTAAAAGAGGAATATTGTCTTCTTCTTTTGTCTCGGACATATGATTGTCCATCGAATGAGCACCGGCAAGAAAAGCTTCAAAATGATCGAAACCTAAACTTATTGCTATTGATAATCCTATAGCAGACCAAACAGAATATCTTCCGCCAACCCAATCCCAAAAGCCGAAGACATGTTCAGGTAGGATACCAAATTCTCGAGTCTTTTCAAGATTTGCAGAAACTGCACAAGCATGCAATTCCCATGATGTTCCACCATGTGAAAAAAACCATGCTTTTGCCGCCATGGCATTTGCCATGGTTTCTTCCGTTGTGAATGTCTTTGATGATATGATGAACAATGTTGTTTCAGGTGAACATGTTCTCAAAGTTTCAGTCAAATGGGTAGGATCAATATTCGAAACAAAATGTATTGCAAGATCTCTGCGAGAGTAAAACTTCAATGCATCACAAACCATGTTTGGACCCAAATCAGATCCACCTATTCCAATATTGACGATATCAGTGAATTGCTTGCCTGAATATCCCCTATTGACTCCTGAGCGGATTGAATCACTGAATGCTTTCATTCTATCCAATACCTGATGGACATCCTCTATGACATCATTTCCATCAATGACGATCGATTTCCCTTTGGGAGCACGCAATGCAGTATGCAATACACTACGTTGTTCAGTAGCATTGACTTTGGCACCATTCATCATTTCATTGAAATGCTCTTGAATGCGAATCTCTCGAGCAAATGTGCATAGTTCACTCAACAATTGTCTATTGATTCTTTGTCTAGAAAAATCAACAAATGCAAAAAGCAATGTTCTTGAACATGCATCAATACGATTTGCATCCTCAATGAATAATTCTTTCAGATGTGTATCCCGCAACACAGATGCATGTTGTTCAATTATACTCCAATGTTTGTTCATGATCAATGATATCCTATTATCTCAATCTCAATTGTGCGATTTTTGATTCGAAATATTCAAGCTTTTCAGGATTATTTCTTGCCAAAACCTGATATGCTTTTATCGCTTGCGCAAATGCACCCTGTTGCTCATAAATATCAGCCATGGTTTCAGTCACCACCGAAGGCATGAATGATGGAGAAGGAAGTGTTTTATCTTCTTCGATAACAGGAATCTTTGCATGCTCTAAACGTTTGGCCAACTCTTCCAATGCGGTCAGGGTACGCTTGGATTCATCCGAATGCTGCAAACTCACAAGTTGTTTAAGATTTTCCAATGTAGGTATGGAAGGATACTTGAATGAGATATCATCATAGATAATCACCTCATCTTCCATATCAAAAGGAAATGATAATTCAGGTAGTATAATGGAAAGATAGGCATGAGCTGATTCCGCTGTAAGCGTTTGAGAAGTCTGTGCATCTACCTCACCAAACAATTCCTGAGAACGCATTCTTATATTAGATGCTTTTTCACGATTGCCTGATTGCTCTACCGCATCGGCGATGAATGAAAATATCTCTCTTCCATGCGAAAGCATTGCCGCTGGAGACAATAATTCTTCACAAATGGATATGGCCCTATGCACATTGCCTGACCTCAGGAGGTCTTTGGCAAAGTGTAATCGTTGTTCAACGAATTTTGAATGAGTGCTCATAAGAAAAAAGGCAGAAGTGTGGATACTTCTGCCTGCATGAAAATCAAAAGTGTTTAATCATCATTGCTTCCGCCAAAGAGTCGCAAGATGAATAGAAAGAGGTTTATGAAATCAAGATATAATGTGAGAGCGCCAAGAATCGCACCCTTTGAAGCAAGATCGCTTCCTTGCAATTCCAAATCTGCCGACTCTTTGATTTTTTGAGTGTCATATGCTGTCAAACCGATAAACACAAAAACACCAATCAATGAAATGGCAAAACTGAGTGCTGAACTTTCCAGAAAAATATTCACGATGCTCGCAATGATGATTCCGATCAATCCCATGAAGAAAAATGATCCCCATGATGATAAGTCTTTCTTTGTGACCATTCCATAAACACTCATCGCGGCGAATGTGCCGGAAGTTGTGAGAAATGCATTCAGTACTGAAGACTCATCATAAGCAAGCAATACTGCCGACAATGTGATTCCATTCAATACTGAATATCCAATGAATGCAAGCATTGCAATGGGAACGCTCATTTTATGGATGAATGCAGATAATGCAAAAACAAGTGCAAATTCTGCAATGACGAAAAACCAAAAATAACTCAACATTGAAGAGGTCAATGATGCATCACTTGCAACGAAACCTCCGACCAAACCTGTTGACATAAGTCCTGCAACCATCCATCCGTATACCTTGACCATATACGCTTTCTGCGCTTCGGCCAATGCAGTTGCTCGAACTTCTTCCAAATATGCATTATTCATACTCTACCTCTATTGATTGATGCCGATCATTGACGATTGATTTCGATTATAATTTAGGAAATTATGATGAAAGACACCTCTTTCATAAGATGTATTGTCCTGACAAAGCAAGTTGTCTGCCGACTAGATTCGGCATTGAACGAAGATTCATGACATTCAATAGATTGTTTATACCCAATGTGATTCTACACTTCCCGGCATTTTGAGGCAGTATCAATTCCTTGGTGCAGCCGATGTTCAGCAATGTATATCCAGGAACATATTCTGTATCCCTATCAGGAACTTTTCTGTTATTATGCACAGGTCCATTCACATCCAATGCTTCATCACCAAATCTTCCGATATATTGGGCACGAAGTGAAGCCATGATTCCATATTCTTTATGTTCATAACCTATTCTGATCGTGCCTGAATGTTTGGATCGAAACCACAAACCACCATATGTGTCTTCGGTCAACCGATTAAATGTCCCGGTTCGAGGATCAACCGTACCTGCCAATCCGGCTTGAATCGCATCATATACCTCCAAATCACGGCTATCCAAATATTGATATCCAAAAGCATAGGATAATATACCGGCTTCATCTCCAGATATGGAATGAGACAGTTTCAGGGAACATTCCAAACCTCTGGTTTGCGCTCTGGAAATATTTCGATAGG
>VGWD01000002.1 GCA_016873735.1 Ignavibacteria bacterium
CGGTGGAATTATCGTATTGATAGTGCTGTACCTATTGAGTTCTCTTCCGATTGTTTCTACTAAAGAAATTACTTTGCATGATATGTCCGTTTCAGGTGTTGTTTCCACATTATCAGATTCAGGTGTCATTGATCATCCATATGCATTCTATGCTATTACCGCATTATATCATGGGTTGTCAGGAAGAAAATGGTATGTGGGGACATTGGAAATCCAACCTATGACTACGCATGCCCGTTTATTGAAATTGCTGTTTTCAGGAGAGTCGGGCAAGACCATGAATATTGTTATACCCGAAGGTTCTGATTTACGGCGCATTGCTTCAATTCTCAATAAACGTTTGTCAATTGACTCTGCGAAATTCATGAAATCTTCACACAATGATTCTCTTTGTAGATCTTTGGGTGTTCAGCAAACTTCAATGGAAGGTTATTGCATGCCTGACACGTATAACATGTACGAAAAGCAAGCTCCGGAAGAAATTATCAAAAAACTTGCAGTGGTTCATCGACTTTTTTGGAGTAAACAATGCGCTGATATACAGAAGCAATCCGGATTTAGTAAACATGAGATTCTTACTTTGGCATCGATCATCGAAGCTGAAGCATCCGTGGCATCAGAAAGGGCGAGGATAAGCGGTGTATATCATAATCGACTCAAAAGAGGAATGAAATTGGAAGCTGATCCAACTGTGCAATATGCTATTGGAAAGAGAAAACGATTATTCTATAGTGATTTGAGAATTGACAATCCCTACAATACTTATCGATATGCCGGTTTGCCTCCAGGTCCAATAAATTGTCCGGGACGCGAGTCTATACTCGCCGCTTTGCAACCTGAACAACATTCATTCATATTTTTTGTGGCAAAAGGCGATGGTACGGGTGAACATGTATTCACATCAAATGGGGTGGATCATGCAAAGGCTGTGAATGCGTATCGAAAAAAGCGGGAATTATAACGTATCACACATGATCAGGAGGGTGATGTGATGTGCTTTCAAGATGCGTAACGATATCGCAAGGGTGAACTACTTTTTGCTGAATTGTATGTTCGATTTCAGTGGCTTGAAGATGTGCTGATTCAATGGTGGTTTCATCGGGGAATTGTAAATGGAAGTCGATATACACAACATTACCAGACATACGCAAACGCAATCTGTGATATGAAATACCAAGCATGGAGCATTGTTTTGAAAGAATGTCTTGAACAGAAGTGAACAATTCCGGATCAGTTTTATCCATGAGTCCTTGGATACTTCTTCTGATCAATTTGCCTCCTTCAAAAATGATATTCGCGCCAAAGAACAATGCCATGAGGGGATCAATCCAATAGGAACCCGTCAGATAAGCCAGGAGAAGCCCGACGATTGCTCCTGCTGAAGTCCATGCATCTGTAAGAATATGTCTTCCATTTGCTTCAATGATGAGAGACTTATTTTTCTTGCCTGTCTTTATCAAATAGACACCAAGCAATGTATTGATAGCCGCTGCCGTTGCAGTGAGAGCGGTACCAAAACCAATTTGTTCAAGAGTCACACCAGTGATCAATTTATCGATAGCTGTTTGAATAATGATGATCGCAGCCAAGATGATCAATGCACCTTCCAATCCTGCGGAAAAGAACGTGATTTTGTCATGGCCGAAATGATGATCTTCATCTGCGGGTAAATAGGTGATGCGTAAGCTATACCAAGCAAAACCTACGGCTGCGATGTGAACGATTGTTTCCATTGCATCGGAGAATATAGCAATGGAACCGGTCAAGAGATAAGCGCTCCATTTAAGACCGAGCATAAGGAAACCAACCATGAGCGATATATTCATCGCCTTGGATTCAGGTTTTGAAGGGAGATGTGAATTGTTCACTTTAGATACGACTTAAATACAACAGTCCACAAAAATACATTATACCAAAGACCTTCGGAAGGAAAATATCTGTGGAAAGAATGCCATTTGGAAGGGGTGAAAAAACGCTATGTTTGCACACATTCAATCATGATACATTATGCCTGACTTTGTCCACCTCCATAATCACACGCACTATTCACTTCTTGATGCTGCATGTAAGCCCGAACAATTGATCGAGGCAGCGAAAGCCGATGGTCAAACCTCGCTTGCGCTCACTGATCATGGGGTTATGTTTGGTTGCTTCGAATTTTATAAAACAGCTAAAAAAGCAGGGATCAAACCATTATTGGGATGTGAGGTCTATGTTGCCACGGGAAGTCGATTCGATATGACGGCCAGAAAAGGAGGCAATAAACGCCGCAATTATTATCATTTGGTATTGCTTGCCAAAAATGACATCGGATATAAAAATCTCATGAAATTGACCACTCTTGGTCATACTGAAGGATTCTATTATAAACCCCGCATTGATCAAGAATTATTGTTGCAGTATAGAGAAGGGCTTGTGGCACTCTCTGCTTGCCTTGCCGGTGTAGTGAATGCACCGCTCTTGGAAGGTGATTATGAAGGTGCAAAAAAAGCAGCCATTTGGTACAAAGAAGCATTTGGGGAAGATTTCTATATCGAATTGCAAGATCATGGTTTGGAAGGCGATAAAATTGTCATGGAACAAGCGCCAAGACTTGCCAGAGAACTCGGAATCAAGATAATTTGCTCCAATGATTGTCATTATATCCGTAAGGAAGATGCAGTTGCGCATAATGTATTACTCAATATCAAAGAAGTAAGCTCAGCAAATTCGGGTCAGATGGACATCTATAATTTGCGCTATGGCGTTCCTGAAATGTATTTCAAAACAAAGCAAGATATGGCAAAGATTTTTGCTGATTATCCTGAGGCGATTGAGAACACAAATGAAATTGCCGATAAATGCAATGTTGATTTGAAATCAGATATCAAGATGCCGATATTTCCCATTCCTCCAACTTCCAAAGCGGCAACATTGGAAGAATATTTGGAAGAACTCACAATGGAAGGTTTGGAACATCGATATCCCGTCATGGATGCCAGGATTCTTGAACGTGTGAGATTCGAATTGGATGTCATAAAATCCATGGGATATGCCGGGTATTTCTTGATCGTTCAAGATTTCATCAAAGCAGCTCGAGAAAAAAAAGTACGTGTTGGACCGGGGCGTGGTTCTGCTGCGGGGAGCATTGTTGCCTATGCATTGGGCATCATCAATGTCGATCCACTGAAATATGATTTGCTCTTTGAAAGATTTCTTAATCCTGATCGCGTTTCAATGCCTGATATTGATATTGATTTCGCTGATGACAAAAGAGATGTTGTCATTGAATATGTGAGGGAAAAATATGGGAATGATTCCGTTGCTCAGATCATAACTTTTGGTACACTCTCATCACGGGCAGTTCTTACTGATGTGGGAAGAGTATTGGGTATTCCATTGACAACAGTTCGATCTATCACTGAAAAAATACCTTCGGTCATGGGGAAGGTCACACCATTGACCGAAGCGATGGAATTACCCGAACTCAGATGGGTGAAAGAGTCCAATGATCCAAAGCTCAAAGAACTTATTGATTATGCTACTACGCTTGAAGGTCTTGCAAGAAATTCCTCGACACATGCTGCCGGTGTTGTGATTGCACCCGGTAATATCAATGATTATGTTCCTCTTCTTAAGACTTCCGATTCAGGTATGGCCACTCAATATACTATGAAGGATCTTGAAGATGCCGGTTTGCTCAAGATGGATTTCCTTGGACTCAAGACGCTTTCCATCATTGAGAACACTCTTGCGCAAATCAAAAAAAATCATGGTGTGGACATTGACCCTGAAGCATTGGACCTTCATGATCAGCACACATTTGAACTTATCGGTAAAGGAAAAACCCTCGCGATTTTTCAATTTGAATCCGAACAAATGCAAGAGTCTTTGAAGAAACTCAAGCCGAGTGATTTGGAAGATTTGATTGCAATGAATGCATTGTATCGTCCGGGACCGATGGATAATATCCCGGAATTCATTGATCGTAAACAGGGAAGAAAGCAGATTGATTATTTGCATCCGATCATGGAAGCTGCATTACATAAGACCTATGGCGTTATCGTGTATCAAGAACAAGTGATGCAATTGGTGGGTGACATCGCAGGATTCACGCTTGCGCAAGCAGACATCATGCGACGCGCGATGGGTAAGAAAGATGAAAAGCTCATGCTTGAACAAAAAGCATTGTTCGTTGATGGAGCTTTGAAGAATCCTTCATTCATTCAAGGTTGCATCAGCAAATTGGCAGATGCAATAATGCTTGCCGAAGAAATATTTGATTTGATATTGAAATTTGCTTCTTATGGTTTCAATAAATCACATTCATGTGCTTATGCTTATCTCGCTTATCAAACAGCATGGTTGAAAGCACACTATACGGCAGAGTTTTTGGCTGCCAATATGACAGCCGAACTCAATAACCTCGACAAAATCGTTCAATTGATCGATGAGGCTCGTTCATTTGGCATAACTGTCATGCCTCCTGATGTGAATCGTTCATTTGCGATTTTCACTGCTTCGGATAGCAATACAATAGAATTTGGTTTGGCGGGTATCAAAAATGTTGGTATTCCGGCTGTGGATGCAATGGTTGAAGCTAGAAAACAAGGATCATTTTCAACGTTTTTTGATTTTGTCAAACGCGTTAATCTGAAATTGATCAATCGCAGAACACTGGAGCCGCTTGTATGTTCCGGTGCATTTGATTCATTACAACATGGCCATCGAGCACAACTGTTTGCTTCCATAGACTCTGCCATTGATTTTGCCAAAAGAGTTCAAGAAGAACAACAAACAGATACTGTTAATCTTTTCGGTGACTCTTCCGAAGGAGAGATCGCAGAGCCCAAATTGCCTGAACTCAAACCTTGGAATGAGGGATATAGACTGCAAAAAGAACGAGAAGTACTGAATTTCTATCTTAGTGGTCACCCTTTGAATAAATACAAAGCTCATGCTTTGTCATTCACCACATTGCATTTGCATAAAACCGATAGTCCATTGATTGGTAAACATGTCCGTTGTGCAGGAATTATCACTTCTGTGCAAACCAGACTTGACAAGCGCGAACAAACGATAGCAACTGTCACGATCGAAGATTTCAATGGTAAAGCAAGCGTCCTCTTTTGGAGTGATGCCTATAAGCGATATCAGCATTTCCTTCAAACAGAACAAATAATTCTCGTCAGAGGAAAAAGCGAATTGAATGGGGAGCAATTAAAGATTATTGCCGATGATGCAATTCCCATTGAAGAAGCACCAACAAAGTTTGGCAAAGGATATGTTATTACGATTGAAGATAATGCATCCACTGTGCAACAATTGAAAGAGCTTAATGCACTAATGACCAATGGCGGAATGAGTTCAATCATGTTCAGACTTCTAGATTCATCCGGTGAACTACGCTCGAATTATGTGGCAAACAATCAACCTATTCGCTGTGATCACGAGACGAGTGAGAAAATCATGAGTATTTTTGGTCGAGGCAATCTTCGTTTTCTCATGGACTGATCATTGAAACAATTACTTCCAACAGATAAACCCATTGAAAGAGCCATCGTTGTATCCGTTGTCAAAAAAGGTGGTGACAGAATACAAGCCATGGAATATCTGGATGAATTGGCTTTTCTCGCGGAAACTGCGGGTGCCGATGTCATTGCCAAGGTCTATCAAGAACGTGTGAGACCTGATAGGGCAACCATGATTGGGAAGGGGAAAGTGGCTGAGATAAAAGAGATGATCGAACAAGATGAAATTCAATCAGTGATCTTTGATGATGATCTTACTCCAATGCAAGTTCGAAATCTAGAGCAGGAATGGAAAATAAAGGTATTGGATCGAAGCGGCATCATTCTCGATATATTTGCCTCCAGAGCGCGGTCAATGGAAGCCAAAACACAGGTAGAATTGGCTCAGTTGCAATATCTGATGCCACGTCTCACAAGAATGTGGACGCACCTTTCCAAGCAATTTGGGGGTATTGGAACAAAGGGTCCTGGGGAAACGCAAATTGAAACTGATCGTCGTTTGATCAGAGACAGAATCACGAAGCTCAAGGAAAAACTTCGTGATATTGATATGCAAAGACAACAGCAGAGAAAAGGACGTGATCATATGCCAAGATTTGCATTGGTGGGATATACCAATGCAGGTAAATCAACACTCATGAATATGATGACGGGTGCAGATGCATATGTTGAAGATAAGTTGTTTGCAACGTTGGATACAACGGTCAGACAATGCGAATTGGCGAATGGTCAATTGATGTTGCTCTCCGATACAGTGGGTTTCATTCGAAAATTACCTACGCATTTGGTTGCATCCTTCAGAAGCACACTTGCCGAAGCCGCCGAAGCAGATGCGCTCATTCATCTTGTTGATTGCACACATCCTTCATTCAAAGAACATATTCAGGTGGTCCGTGATACTTTGTCATCTCTTGATATTCAAGAGAAAACAACATTGCTCGTTTTCAATAAAATCGATCAATTGCAGGATGTGGGCTTCGTAAGAGATTTGCAAGTTGAATTTCCGGGATGTATTTGCATATCGGCAGTGAAAGGTCTCAATATTGTTACGCTTTTGGATCGATTGCAGGAACTTGCTCTTGCATCCAGTACGATGCTACATTTCTTGTTGTCTTATGATGCAATGAAGCTATTGCCAAAAATGTACGATGCTGGAGAAATAGCCGAAAGAGAGGATACTGATGAGGGGATTCATTTGTCCATATATGTTCCGGCTGAAAAAAAAGATGCATTATTGCGTATAGCCGGTGATTATGTCATTGAGGCCTAAGAGATTTCTTTCGAGCAAAATACACGACCGGAGATGTGGTGCTTTGATTGATTGCCGATATTGAAACCACATGCCATTCTTGTGAGGGCAATGCATGCATCCATTGTTCAACAGCATGTGCTTCTTCCAATCCATGATCATGCCCCCGATATGCTATAACACTGATGCATCCTTGTTCATGAAGCAAGGTTAAACAAGCATTCAATGCCGAGATAGTGCTAGATGACTTTGTGATGATGGTATGATCAATTGCACCCGGTAAATAGCCAAGATTGAATGATATTCCTGCGATGTTTCCTTCGTATTCCTTCAATGCATCATTCATTGCTGCATGATCTCCCAAGATATAGAGAGCATTGCTCCTCTGATGAAGTTCCATTACTTGTCGAGTTGCATTGATTGCTTCTGCTTGAATATCAATTGCTATCACTGTTCCCGCATCACCCACGCAGTCGCTGAGGAATAATGTGTCATAACCATTTCCAGCGGTGGCATCAATCACAATGTCACCATTATGAATGCATTCTTTCAAAAGCAAATGAGCCAGACGCACAGAAGTAATCATATTATCCTTTGATTATAAGGTCATCATAAAGCATCGCTATTGCCTGTGCTACAGATCTCTCACGATTGATGGCGCGATCGTTACCAAAATTGAAGCGTTTTGCAATGATTTGTTTTTCACTTGCGAGTGCAATCCAAACTGTTCCAATCGGTTTCTCTTCGCTTCCTCCTTCAGGACCTGCTATCCCTGTGATTGAAATGCAATAATCTGTTTGCAAGCGTTGGCGTCCGCCTTTGGCCATTTCTTCAGCCACTTCTTTGCTGACGGCTCCAAATTGAGTCAACGATTGTTCCGATACATCAGCCAAAACCATTTTCAATTCATTGCTATATGTAAGAAAGCCGCCAATGAAATATGATGATGAGCCGGATTGTTGAGTAAATGCTGAACCCAGCATGCCTCCCGTGCATGATTCAACAACGCTGATGGTTTTTTGTTGCTGCTTCAAGAGTTCTGTTGTCACCGAAAGCAATGTGTCATTACCATATCCGAATACATATTCACCAACTTTATCAATGAGCAATGTTTGCAATTCATCAAGCCTGTGTTGTGCTGTATGTGGCTCTGCATTCAATACACCAATGCGCAATCTCACTCCATGATAAGAGGGAAGGAATGCAAGAGAATCATCATCTTTCAAAAAAGCCGTAGGATCACCTATGAGATCTGCCAAGGCGGATTCAGGTATACCTTTGGTAAGTATGGTACGGAAAAACGGCTTATTACCGGATTCCTTTTCAATCTCGGAACGGAGTAATGGAAGAACATGATCATTCATGATTCCTTTTAGTTCAGAAGGAACGCCGGGAAGCGAAACATAGATCACATCTTTCTGAAACAGCATACCCGGAGCCGATCCGCGTGGATTAGAAAGAATTCTGCATTGAGAGGGCAGCATCGCCTGATCTATATTGCGTTGATTCAAGGGTAATCCACGAAGTCTTGCTCTTGCTTTGAGATTATGCAATGTTTCTTCATCAAGAATCAATGTGTCATTGAAATAAGAAACCAGTGTTTCTTTTGTTTTATCATCATGGGTCGGACCAAGTCCTCCCGACATGATGATGCAGTCAACTTCTTTCGACAATACGTGTAATTCATTAAGTAAAGCTGTAGTGGAATCACCGATGGTGATATGTCTGTGTACATGTGCCCCAATATCCGTACAAGATTGCGCCAACCAAGCTGCATTCGTATTAATGATCTGCCCAATGCACAATTCATCTCCGATCGTGAGAATTGCAATGTTCATATGCTTTCTCCCTTGGAAGCAGTTGATTTCATACCAAGCAGATATAGTGCAGACAATATGGTGTTCATCTGTATTTTGCTTCTATAATTTCTAGACAATAGACCAAATGGAAGATAGAGAAAGGACATTAATGCATGATATGTTCCCATAAGAAACATAATGAATGCAAGGGATGATGTTGGGGAATGTTTGGCAATAAATTTCTTCTTTGCATTCACCAACATTTCCAATGATCGCAATGATGGACTATTGCCACCATAGGTTGCTCCACGAACATGCATGATGATGGATGAAGGTACAAATAAGACTCCTTTGCCAGATTTCCACATGCGTTGACAAAAATCTGCTTCTTCCCCAAAAAAGAAAAATGAATCATCGAAACCTTCGATGGCTATGAATGATGCTCGATGAATCAATAAAGCAGCACCATCTGCATAAGGTATTAAACGTGATGATCTCGCGATGCCGATTTTCATGGCAATAAATTCGATCATATGTTCTATTGCTGAAGAAAATGTCAGATAATGGAGTGCTTCTGAATAGCCGGGGAAAAATCCCCAACTTCTTTGTCTGGAATTGTCAGGATATACCTGTTGAGGGCATGCAATTGCAATATCTTGAAACTGCTTAGTTGCCTGCCATAGATTCAGTAGGGAATTAGGTCGGAACTCGATGTCTGCATTTCCTACAAAAACCCATTCTGAAATTGTATGATTCATTCCTACATTCACAGCATGAGCATATCCCATATTGGTATCGAGAGCAATAATTTCAACTTCAGGAAAATTCTCTCGGACATTCTCAATGGTGAGATCACTTGAAGCATTGTCGACAACGATAACTTTACCTATCTCACAACCTTGCGGCGCATGTTTGAGTGAATTCAGACATTTGAGCAGAAGTGTTTGCGTATTGTATGATATGAGAACAATGTCAATGATCATTACTATTGTGATGTCAGTCCAAAAAGAAAGGCGATCAATGGATCGCCTGGAGTATTGTGCGTCGGAGTGAGAGGATTCGAACCTCCGACCCCCTCGTCCCGAACGAGGTGCTCTACCGGGCTGAGCCACACTCCGATTTGGTCGAAAATACGGATTTTACCTTTTTTGTCCATAGGCCTTTTGCATGCCCAAATAGAGTGCAAGCATAGATTTCTCGGCTTCGCTTCTATTCTGTGTAAAACCAATTGCTCGTTCATGAGTGCCTTGATGTGTATAGACATCATGTGATGGAGGATTCATCGAGGCATCATAAATGATTTGTGCGGCATCTTTTGCGCTAAGCATAGGAACGAGAGGTGCAAGATTGATTCCGAGCTCTTTAGCGATACCTCGAGATTCTTTTATACCTCCCATAAAGAGATTTCCGATTGGTCCGCCTTCTGTAACGGCACCCCATTCGGTAATGACGCCATCAGGACATACAGCTGTTGCATGAATATTGGATCCCGCAAGTTCCGCTCGCAATGATGCAGTAAAGCCCATTACGGCATGTTTTGCTGAGACATAGGCACTATTGAAAGGGAAGCCCATTGTTCCTGCCACGCTTGCAATATTGATGATATGACCTGTACCTTGAGTCTTCATGTGCTTCAATGCCGGACCGGTCATATACCACAATGAAAACACATTCACTCCGAAAATGCTCTGCAATTGTTCAGGTGTGGTGTCCTCAACCGAGGCGAGATTCCCACGACCTGCATTATTCACGAGAAAATCAATTCCACCAAAATGATTGATGGTTTGTTTCACGCATGCTTGTGCTTGATCGGGAATGCTCACATCCACTTGCATTGCAAGGCAATTGCCGCCTGCGGAAATGATTTCTTGTTGAACTGCTTGTAATTTGTCAAGTCTTCTTGCGCAGATTGCCACGGAATGTCCAGCTTGTGCTGCAATCTTGGCTAATTCCGCACCAATACCTGTTGATGCGCCGGTGATTAACATTATGCTCATGCATTACTCCTTTATGAAAGTGCTTTCAACCTTTCAATCTCATCTCTTAGTTCCGCTGCTCTCTCGAAATCAAGATCTCGTGCGGCTTTCTTCATTTCTTCATAGAGTTGTTCAATAAGATCCTTTCGTTGATCTTCTGTGAGATATTTCATCATTGGTTCAGCAGATCTTCTTACTCTTGCTTGTTCCAATTCGCCTCGTCTTTTCACTTTATTGGCTTGGATATCTGCAACGGAAGTTGATTGCAAAATTTCTTCCAGCGATTTATATACCGTTGTTGGATTGATTCCGTGTTCTGTATTATATGCGATTTGTTTTTCTCTTCTGCGATTTGTTTCATCGAGCACAGCTTGCATGGAACGCGTGATCGTATCTGCATAAAGAATCACCAATCCATCTGCATTTCGCGCGGTTCTTCCTGCTATTTGCAACAGTGATCGCTCGCTACGTAAAAAGCCCTCTTTATCAGCATCAAGAATTGCAACGAGTGATACTTCTGGCATATCCAAACCCTCACGCAGAAGATTTACCCCAACTAGCACATCAAATTCACCCAATCGAAGATTGCGCAAGATTTCAACGCGTTCAAGTGCATCTATTTCAGAATGAATATATGCTACTTTGATACCAAGATTCGTGAGATAATCTGCGAGGTCTTCAGCCATGCGTTTTGTGAGTGTGGTAACAAGCACACGTTCTTTCTTCGGTATGCGAAGTCGGATCTCATAGAGAAGATCATCAATTTGAGTACGAACGGGTCTTATGTCCATAGCGGGATCAAGAAGCCCCGTGGGACGAATCACTTGTTCAACGATCACACCCTGGCATTTTTCCAATTCATAATCCGCAGGCGTTGCACTCACAAACACAGCTTGATTGACAAGTGATTCAATCTCTTCGAATCTCAACGGTCTGTTTTCCAATGCGGAGGGAAGTCTGAAGCCATGCTCAACCAATGTCATTTTACGTTTTCTGTCGCCATTGTACATTGCTCGTAATTGTGGCAATGTAACATGACTCTCATCGATGATAAGCAGATAATCTTCTGGGAAATAGTCGAACAAACATTGCGGTCTATCACCGGGTTTTCTACCGGTAAGATGCATTGAATAATTCTCGATCCCTGAACAATAGCCTACTTCTTTCATCATTTCCAAATCATAGAGCGTTCTCTGCTCCAGCCTTTGTGCCTCGAGCAATTTATCATCTCTTCTCAATTCAATCAATCGATCACTGAGTTCATTTTTTATATCAGCCATCGCTCGTATCAATTCATTTTGCGGTGTCACGAATTGTCGAGCAGGGTAGAGTACCACCGAATCGATTCTCCCCAATACCTGACCCTCGACTCTTGAGATGATGCTGAGTTTCTCAATGGTATCGCCAAACATTTCAATTCTGATACCTTGCTCATCTTCTTGAGCGGGCATCACATCAATCACATCACCTCGAACACGAAAAGTGCCACGAGTCCACTCAAAATCATTTCGCTGATAAAACAAATCCGTCAAGCGATATATCAATGCCTTGCGATCAATCTCTTGTCCTTCAAACAAATGAAAAATCATCGCGGCAAAAGACTCTTTGTCACCAATGCCATATATGCAACTGACTGAAGCAATGATAATGACATCCCGTTTGCCTTCTACAAGGGCGCTTGTGGCACGAAGTCTCAAACGATCGATTTCATCATTGATCGCAAAGTCCTTTTCGATATATGTATCTGTTGTGGGGATATATGCTTCAGGTTGATAGTAGTCATAATAACTGATGAAAAACTCAACACTATTGTTTGGAAAGAATTGCTTGAATTCTCCATATAACTGAGCCGCCAGTGTTTTGTTTGGCGATATCACCAAAGCAGGCCTTTTACATTCCGAAATCATATTCGAAATGGTGAAAGTCTTCCCCGAACCCGTCACCCCGAGCAATGTTTGAAATTGATCCCCGCGTAGAATTCCCTCCGACAATTGCCGTATTGCTTCCGGCTGATCTCCTGCCGGTTTATAACTTGAAGTAAGCTCGAACTCTTTCTGTTTCATGGATGTTGTATTCGATATTATTCGGCAAAATTCAGTGTTTTTACCCTTTTTCAGTCATCAAAAAGGAAAAAATATGTTGACAACCCCCTATCTGAAAATGTATATTTACAGTCTGAATAAGCGTCGCATTCAGAGGACTGCCTCTCAAGCAAACGTAACAACATGATTTGTTAACACCTTGCAGAGTTATCCACATATTGTCCACTTGTCTCATTTTTTATGTGTCTTCTATGAAGTTATCAGAATTCAGGTATATATCGCCAAAATCGAGCATTGCAAAATTTCCGGCTGATCCTCGTGATTCAGCAAAAATGATGGTTTTGAATAAGGCCACGGGTGAACTTGAAGACAAAGTGTTCAAAGATATCATGGATTATTTTCAAAAGGGTGATTGCATTGTATTGAATGATACAAGGGTATTTCCTGCAAGGGTGTTTGGCAAGAAAGAAAAAACCAATGCAAAAATCGAGGTGATGTTGCTTCGTGAACTGAAAGCTCAAGAGCGCATATGGGATGTTCTTGTTGAACCGGCAAGAAAAGTGAGGATTGGGAACAAAATTTATTTCGATAATAATAAATTCTACTGTGAAGTTGTGGATAATACCACAAATCGTGGAAGAACTGTTCGTTTTAGTTATGACGGTGATTTGTTCAAAGTGATAGAGCGTATCGGCGAGATGCCTTTGCCCGGATATATTAAGCGCGACCCTACGGAACATGATAAAGAAACATATCAATGCGTATTCGCAAATCCTGAGATGACTGCATCGATTGCTCCGCCTACTGCCGGTTTGCATTTTACACAGAAGATGCTGAAAGAATTGGATAAAAAAGGCGTGCGCATAGCATATGTCAGTTTGAATATCGGACAGGGAATTTTCGAAAACATCGAAGTGGAAGATCTTACCAAGCATCGTATGTATTCTGAATATTTTGAAATCACGAAGGACAATGCTGATACTATCAACAAATCATTGAAATCCAAAAAGAATGTTTATGCTGTTGGTTGTAGTGTTGCTCGTGCACTGGAAGCAAGTGTATTGACAACAGGATCCGTAAAGCCAAATCGTGGTTGGACGGATAAATTCATTTATCCTCCTTATGAATTCAAAATTGCAAATCGTTTCATAACGAATTTCCATCCACCTGCAACCCCTTCCATTCTGTTGTCGGCAGCATTTGCCGGAAAAGATCTTTTATTCAAGGCATATAAGCGAGCGATAAAAGGTGATTACAGACTTTTCGCTTATGGCGATGCAATGTTGATCATCAATGAGTGATAAAATGAAGATCGTTCCGGAATTGTATGATTTTTCCCAGGCATTTTTTACTTCTTATGAGAAAGAAGGGAAATTGGTCTCTTTTTTCGGAGATGGACATCCATATTATGCAGGCAGTGTCGTAAAGGCAATGGCTAGTGCAAAAAACGGCTATCAAAAAATTGCCGATTTATTTGCCGAAGACATTGCCCGTGCCGAAACGGAAGAGTATTCACCTGATCGCACTGAGCTTGAATCGTTCTTTGAACGGTTGGATCATGAATTCAAACCCACGGTTGTGCATGTTGAAAAACTAACACCGACTATCACCGAAATTATCGTTCATGCTCCTGCAGCCGCACGAAGTTTCAGACCAGGTGAATTTTACAGAATGCAAAATTACGATACGGATCCAATCATCATAGATGGGAAGCCGATGTCCATGGAAGCCCTCGCCATGACCGGCGCTTGGACAGATGTAGATAAAGGTTTGCTGTCCATGATCGTACTGGAAATCGGAGCCTCGTCACGACTTGTACAGTATGTGAAGCCGGGTCAGAAACTTGTGGTCATGGGTCCCACCGGAGCGCCCACTGAGATTCCTTTTGGTGAGACTGTCTTGCTCGCCGGCGGAGGCCTAGGCAATGCTGTGTTATTTTCAATTTCAAAAGCATTGAAAAAACAAGGGTGTAATGTGATGTATTTCGCCGGTTATAAAAAAGGCGAAGATGTGTTCAAGATGGATGAAATCGAATCGTCAACCGATAAAATAGTATGGTGTACTGATTCAGGCGCAGAGATTCAACCAAGAAGAGAACAGGATGTGCATTTTCGTGGAAACATCATTCAGGCAATGCTTGCTTATGCAGAAGGCAAAGCCGGTGATCAAGTGATCCCAATGAAATCTGTTTCTAGAATCATTGCCATCGGTAGTGATGGCATGATGAATGCAGTAAGAGAAGCAAGGAGATCGGTATTGCAACCATTCCTTGGGGAGCACATTGCAATCGGTTCAATCAATTCACCAATGCAGTGTATGATGAAAGAAATTTGTGCACAGTGTTTGCAAAAACATGTAGACCCCGAGACCGGAAAAGAAATTACGCCTGTTTTTTCTTGTTTCAATCAAGATCAAGAATTGGACAGAGTGGATTTTGCGCATTTGAAAAGTAGATTGAGACAAAATTCCGTATTGGAAAAACTTGGAAATTCTTGGCTCACTCATTTACTTTCATATACCACGGCATAAGTATCATCACAATCTTCGGAAATCCATCATGAATGCAGAAGCAATCCAGAAAGACACTCTTTCCCTCATGAATACAATTTGTGATATCGGTGCTGCCACAGCAGTGTTGAACTGGGACCAAGAAACATATATGCCGCATGGTGGTTCTGCCACAAGAGCAGAGCAAATCTCCACGCTCAGTACATTGATGCATCAAATGATGACCGGTGACAATGCAAAGAGACTCGTCGATGCTATACAGCAAGATGACAATGCTAAACAACACTCACTCATGCGACTCTTTGTTGATGAATTCCAAAAAGCAGTGAAGCTTCCGGAAGATTTGGTGAAACGAGTTTCAAAAGCGCAAGCATTGGGTCAAGATATATGGAAAGAAGCAAGATCACAAAAAGATTTCTCGAAGTTTGCTTCAATTCTGGATGAATTATTAACATTGAAAAGAGAAGAAGCAGAATGTAGAGGATATATTGAGAATCGCTATGATGCATTGCTTGACATATATGAACCGGGCGCAACCGTCTCGCATTTGAATCCTGTGTTTGACAAATTGCGAGATGCTACTTCTGTCATATTGAAGGCAATAGAGCCCGTTAAACATACTGTCCATGATAAGCCGATGCAACAGTATTTTCCGGGTGATGCACAAATGGCTTTTTCACGTTTCATTGCAGACAAAATGGGTTTTGATTTTTCGCGAGGGCGAATGGATCTAACTGCTCATCCATTTTGCACATCATTTACTCAGCATGATGTTCGGCTTACGACAAGAATCAATGAACATGATTTGTCATCATGTCTTTATGGTGTGATTCATGAGACGGGACATGGATTATATGAACAAGGATTTCCATCCGAATATGCTCGAACTTTCGCAGCAGAAGGAGCATCCATTGGCATGCATGAATCACAATCTCTATTGTGGGAAACCATCATTACAAGAAGTGAAGAATTCTGGGAATTCGCTTTGCCTCATTTTGCAAAGCAATTTCCGGAACAAGCAAAAGGATTATCACCTCGTGATATGTATCATGCGGTGAATACCATTCAGCCATCACTCATTAGAGTTGAAGCTGATGAAATCACATATAATATGCATATCGTTTTGAGATTTGAAATTGAAAGAGATCTTATCAATAGTGTGCTTGCAACGAAAGACATCCCTGAAGCATGGAATGCAAAAATGAAAGAATATCTTGGTATCATCCCACCAAATGATGCAATGGGTTGCTTACAGGATGTCCATTGGTCTTTTGGTGGATTCGGGTATTTCCCAAGCTATACACTTGGAAAATTATATGCCGCAATGGAATGGAAAAAAATCCAAGAAGACATACCCAATGTGATGCATGATATTGCGAATGGGGAATTTTCCGGAATTCTATCATGGCTAAGAAAGCATATTCACGCTTATGGAAAAACAGCCAAGCCCGGTGATATCATTCATAATGTTACCGGTAAGCCGCTTTCCGAACAAGAATTCGTCAACTATGCTTATGCAAAAGTTGCTTCCGTTTATGGTGTGAGACCCGGTTGACATGAATTATCTAATAGCATTGTTTTGTGGCACCATGTTGCTCTTGATGGGTTGCGCGAACGATACCATTCAAGACAATCATGTACTGCGTTTTGGATGTTTTCTCAATTCGCCGGAACATCAACAAGAACTTGAACAATTGCTTAAAGAATTTTCGCAAAGAGAAGGAATATCTGTTGAGCTTATAGGTCTCAATTGGTCAGATGGAAAGACCAAACTCATTTCAGCCTTCAATTCCGGAACAGAACCCGATGTTATAGAATTAGGATCTGATTGGGTTGCGCAATTTTCCGGTGCTGATGTATTGTCGCAACTCTCATTGCAAGAAATCCAGTCAGAACGATTCCCCGCTGTATCACTTGGTCCAACGATTTGGAATAATGCATACTATGCCGTGCCTTGGGTATTGAGCACTCGCATCATGTTCGTGAATGAAGATCTCAGGGCGCAAGCAAAACTAGCTTCCACACCCTATCCAACCACAATTGATGAATTGCGAGCTCAATCGGCAAGCATACAGAACATTGCGAAAGAAGGAGTTTATGGAATCGGAATCATAAGTCAAGATTTGCATCAAGTGTATAAGAGGGTGCTTCCGATCATGTGGAGTAATGGTGGAGACATCATCAATAGTTCGGGTAAGCCTACATTGAATGATTCCCGAAACATAGAATCGCTCAATGCATATACCTCATTGGTCTCACATGGTATTATTGAGTCTGCCAAACAATTGGATAAGATGTTTATTCAAGGAAAGTTGGGCTTTTGGATCAGTGGCCCTTGGCTATTGGAAAAAATCCCCAAAGAGAAATCGTCATTGAAATTCGGATTGGCTCTTGTACCCGGTATGAAAAAGGGAAGCGGTTTGTCTTTCACGGGGGGAGATTATCTGGCAATAAGCAAAAAGAGTACAAAAAGAGAGAAATCATTGAAGCTCATTCAATTCCTCACCGGTGGCAAACAAACCATGAGATTATGTAGACTAAGCATCACGGCAGGCATTCCTGCTGATCTTGAAGGTCAAAAAGATGCCTTTTTCCAATCAATCTCAGGTTTTGATGTATTTATTGATCAATTGGCGCAGTCTAGATTGTCTGCCGTTCACCCAAAGTGGCTCGATATTGAATATGTATTTGAACTTGCCGTATCACAGTCTGTATATGGGGTAAAAACACCATCCGAAGCATTGCAGGAAGCGCAGCAAACCGTGCAAGCCCTTATGGCACATTGAGATTCAATTGGTCATAGTTCAATCAG
Organism: Ignavibacteria bacterium; assembly: GCA_016873735.1. GTDB lineage: Bacteria > Bacteroidota > Ignavibacteria > Kapaibacteriales > UBA961 > UBA961. The sequence goes on from VGWD01000002.1 coordinate 17,897, forward strand.
AGAATTAAAAATCAATACCATTTGTTGCGGGTTGAAATCTTACTTTTTCCACATTCAAGCATTCATCACTATTATCGTTTGGTTACAACTAGTTTTTCTACGTAATTTGTACGACGAATATTCGCTCATTGGGCCGATACTCTTTACATTAGATAATAAACTTCCATTCATATAAGTATGAGGAATATCACCATGCTTTTCCGTACTCTTCTCATTGTTTTCGGTCTGATGTGTTCCATTACCGGCTCATTACATTCCGAAACACCTCAAAAGGGTAAAGTATATCCCTTGAAAAATACAGAGTTAAAAACAGAAGGCCTTCGTTTTGCGCAGCCGGCACTATTCAATGCTTCTGTTTCTCAACATATTGCAGGTAAGCCGGTGCTTGCTCCTCAAAGCAATAATTTCGTGGATGTTGCAAAAAAAGTTCGTATAGCACAAACTTCAACCACACCTTTTTTGAAAGCAACAAATACATTGCCCGGTGTTTTGCTTGGTATCACTTATTATGATTTGCAATCAAATGGTTCAATGCCACATCGTATATCCTATTTTGAAGAAGGAAATGACAAAGCAGCTCAAGTGATTTGGATGGGAGCACTTGATATGGAGCGATTTACTCCTCCTCATCCTACGAGAGGGAGCTATTATGCGCTTATTGACATGAGCGATCCACTCAAGCCCGAAAAATACACTGATATTAAATGGGACAGAATTGAAGGTTCAATCCGTTCCGGTTTCCCTTCGATTATTCAATACAAAGATGGAACAGTTGGCTCTATCGCACACGTAATCAGTTCTGGGTCATCAGCATCAGCAATGAGAATCACAAAAAACACAAGTTTTGGTGATGCTGTTTTCAAATCAAAGCAGATTCCGGGTGCTGACTCATCTTTATGGGGGCATGCAACAGTTGACGGTGATGATATTACACATCTTGTGTTCACTTCAGACACATCAAGCAAGAATTTTAGTGAACAAGTAGTGTACATGCGTTCCACAGACAAAGGTGATACATGGTCTGATCCAACCATCATGACAGGTCCACTTTCAGATCCACAATTGCCAACAGGCCGTGGTGCAAACTCATATCAATTGGCAACCAGAGGAAGTAATGTAGTTCTTGCTTATCAAGACACAACATTCAATCTTCGCATTTTGAAGTCAGAAGATAATGGGGAAACATGGAGTCAGCCGATCAATGTATTCGGTGGATCTCGCCATGAAGTAACATATATAGTTGAAGATTATGGTGATGGAACATTTCGTGCTACCACCGACACAATTCCAATTTGCGGACCATCATTTGATATCGTGATCGATGCAGATGGATATGTTCACGGCATGGCATCCACTGCACCAAGCTGGAATATTGGAACTGCCAAAATGAATGATGATGGCCAAATAGAATTTTTGGATGATACAACATATGCAAGTATTTATACTCGTGTTCGCGGTGTGTATTTCAATGAGCAGGACAATACATATGGACTTACAACCATGGCTGAAGATTGGAATGGTGATGGAACAGTTGTGACTCGTCCATTTGGTTCAGGTCTGTGCCGCCATTTTAAGCTTGGTGTTGATGATGAAGATAATTCACTGTATATGGTCTATACAGGAATCAAAAATGGTGATGTGTTTGAAACAATCTTGGCAGACAACAATGCAGCATTTGGTTTACAAGGACATATTTACGTGTCAAAGAAGTTTAATGGTTCAGAAACATGGGAACCAGAAATCGATTTGACCCCTACCGAATATGATTGCCAGTTCCCATCAATGTATCAACGAGTGAAAGATGGCGTGATCATGATGGCATATCAAGCAGATCGCACACCAGGGGTGAGCATACAGAATGCAAATCAAGATGTTGAAGAGAACTTTGTTCATTTCCATTCATTCAAACCTACATTCGTAAGTATTAACGAAGAGCAACAATCGGTTTCGGAATTTTCTCTTTCTCCGAATCCGGCTCAAGATATCATGACAATATCTTTCGGTATGCAAACAGAGAAAATTTCTGTTACAATCAGTGATGCTTTGGGCCAAACAATTGCAACCATGCCGATTGAATTTGGCAAAGATGGAATCGTGAATGTATCGACCGCATCATTTCCGGTTGGTTCATACTTCTGCACAGTTCGATCAGCAAAAGGCATTTCCACTAAGATGTTTTCAATCGTACGATAATCTTTTCAAGGGTTGTCCTTTTCGGGCGACCCTTTATTTTTTGTCAATTACAATTACTTATATACTATTCATCCGAGTCAAATCGGTTTTATCGGAGATACTATGAAACTAAGGCTACTGGCATTATTTCTATGTATGCTTACCTCACCCTTAAGTGCAATTGCCGGTCTTTATGGCACGCTCTCGGGGAAAGTGACAGATGGCAAAGGCAAGCCCGTTGTTGGTGCCACGGTCCGTGTGCAGGGAACAACTCGTGGAGCTTTTGTGAAAGCAGACGGCAAATACATTGTCATCAATATTCCCGCCGGTTCGTATACCGTTGTATTCAAAGCAGTCAATTATAAAGACTTCAAAGCAACGGTCAGCATATCTGCAGACCAGACTTCAGAATTGAATGCTCGCATGCAAGAAGCAACGGTTACATCCAATGCGGTTGTGGTTGATGCAAAAAAAGAGCAAAACATGGTCAGCAAAACTCAAATTGGATCACTGAGAAGCAATCAAGGTGAAGACAATATTCGTGTCGCTCGTGAAACTGTTCAAGGCATTGTGGCATTGAATGCTGGTGTTCAGGGCGCAGGAAACGGATTCCAGATTCGTGGATCTCGTGCCAATGAAACACAAATTCGAGTTGACGGTTTGGAAGTTTCAGACCGTTTCAGCGGTGGATTTGGTTCAAGTGGTACAACCTATTCGCCAACCGTTTCGAATTTCGCAGTCGAAGAAGTGCAAGTGCTTACCGGTGGATTTTCCGCTGAATACGGAAATGTCATCGGTGGATTTGTCAATACAGTCGTGAAGACAGGTCGTACCGACCGTTATGAAGGTTTTATTCGTTGGAGAAGAGACCTTCCGGCATTATTCGGTAAGGCAGGTAATGGTGTTAAACTCATGAACAAAGATGAAAATTCTTTTGACATCGGTATTGGTGGTCCATTGCAAGTATTGGAGAATGCGACATTTTTCTTAACCGGACGATATGCACGTGAAATCTATGGCGGTGCTTCGCTTGGTGTATTTGATCCAGCTGGTAATAATCTTGGTCAATTACCAAATCAGGAAACATGGGTACGTAATATGACCGGTCGTATGAAATTCAATTTCAGCGATCTCAGTGTGACCCTTGGTGGACAGATTGGTTTGACAAGTCGTGAACGTATGGGCTGGGGTTGGTTATATGCTGATGATTTCGGCGTAAAAAATCAAAAAGTTGATTTGAATACAGGAAGGCTTACTGCGGGGGACACCGTGTATGTTCCTGAATATGCAGCAAAGTTGGCTGCAGTCAACAATATCGTCAACAATGCATTCATTCGTGTGAATCAAACACTCTCTTCCAATAGTTTCTTTGAATTCACTGTATCTTCCAACTCCAACAATAATGAAATTGCAAAGAGAAGAAGTTTCGATGATCCTGGAATCTTCGGAACAATCGATGTATACAAACCACAAGATTTATATCAACCACGAACAAACACCAAGTCAGAATTTCCTTCAGAATTGGTTGAATCATCGGATGGAGCGATTGATTGGTTCCAAAGTGCCCCTAGAACGCAAAGGACCGCTGATGGATATTTGTTCCTTGACATTTATCAAAGAAATCCATTGACCGGTTATATTGAAGATAATGCAAATTCTTCGAGTACACAAAATCCTTATGGATTACAGAGCTTCTTCAATAGACATGGTAATGAACGAGCATTTGAATTCAGAAGTCAAAACTTCTTGCAGTTTGATGGTTTTTATAATGCAAATATCGATGCAGGCGAAATCACTCATAATTTCAAAGCAGGATTCGAAGTCCGTTCTTATGAACTTCGCCGTCACAATAATTCATTGCCTTGGGATGGAAATCCATTCTTTGATATTTACACCGATGAATATGGTGGAAATATCTACAGCAAGAATGCAATCAATCCACAAGTTGTGAATGAAAGAACAGGAAAGCCGATGAAGCCCATCGAAGCTTCCGGATATATTCAGGATCAGATCAAGTATAAGGGCATCATCATCAATGCCGGTTTGCGTTTCGACATGACAAATCCGAATGCGATCTATAGATCACAGCGTTCAAATGTGTGGTTGCCGATCTCATCAACCGATGGATTTTCTGATGCTACCGTCAAGTTTCAATTGAGCCCACGTTTGGCCATTACATATCCTGTAACAGATCGCTCCATCTTCACTTTGGCATATGGCGTCTATTTCCAAATGCCAAACTTCAGCTACATGTATGATGGATTCAATACAGATCGTCTTCGTGGAAATACCATCGTTGGTAATCCCAATATGGAAGCACAAAGAACAAATGCATATCAAGTTTCCTATAATTTGCAGCTCAGTGATGACTTTGCATTTGACTTGACAGCATATTACAAAGACATTTACAATCAAGTTGGTATTCGCAATTTTCGTGTTGTACCTGATAATTATCAAGAGTATGCCGTTGCTGAATATGGTTCTGCACGTGGTATCGAATTCACATTGCGTAAGCGTCCGACAAATCACATCGGATTCAATATCAACTATACCCTTGCATCAGTTTCAGGTACTTCTTCAAGTCCTGAAAGTAACTATGCACTTCAACCTGACCCATATACCGGCCAGGTTACATTCCCACTCTCAGAATTCCCATTCAATTCAGATCGTCGACACGTGATCAATGCAATTGTTGATTTTGTTTGGGGTAGAGAAGAAGGTGTTGAAATTGCCGGAATGCATCCAATGGAAAATATGACCATCAGTTTCACCAACCGTTTCTTGTCCGGTACGCCATATACGCGTCAGGATCGTCGTGGTAATCCAATCGGCGAATTCAATGCTGAACGACAACCATCATTCTTCTCAACTGATCTTCGTATCACAAAAGCATTCATGTTGCAAGATTGGTTCGGTGAGTCCATGGGTAGAACATCTTTGCAAATTTTTGCCGATGTATTCAATTTGTTTAATCGTACTGAAGTTGTTGCGGTTTTTGCAAGAACGCAAGATCCCAACAATGATGGCGATGTACTTGATAGAATGCTTGGTGACTTTAGTCCTGTCATTTGGTATCGTGAAGCAAATCTTTCCAATCCTTCATCATTCCAACCAACCCAATATGACATCTATGGTGAACGCTTGTATAGAGAACAGGCAGATTTTAACAAAGATGGCATTGTCACACAAGAAGAAAAATATGAGTCGTACAAAGATTGGCGTGAAGACAGAATCGCTTTCCGTGGAAATTATCAAACACCACGCTCAGCATTCTTCGGAATGATGATTAACTTTTGATCCTAACAATTGAATGCACAAAAGGTGTATATATGTCAAAAACAATACATAAGATTACAATCTGGATTCTTCTAGTTGCGACCGCAACAGGAATCTCCTTCGCCAGAACGAAGGACGGATCAGTTGCCGGTAAAGGTGGGGATCAAACCCTTAGAGCAGTTAGCGGTACCTATGATTTGCAAAAAAACAGAGTGAGTAGAATTGAATTCTTCTCAACCAATTATGGTATCATCGGTCTTGATGTTGCCAATGGAGTCGGCGGTGGTAAATGGCCACGTGGATCTAATAACCAATATATTTTCGGTGGCGGTATCTGGTTTGCCGCAAAAAAACTGAATCCCGTTGGTGATACCGTGAAGTTATGTGCCATCTCATATAATCCCAATTCTGGTTTATCATGGATGGTGCCCGGATGTATCGATGACCAGGACTTGGTCAATGATGCGAGCCGTGAAAAGTATCGTCTTTATTTTTCATCGGATTATCGTCGTTCCGACGGATCACCCGTAAAGCCATCAGATGGCACTTCCCCTTGGCCGATTTGGGACGTGAGTGAAAATGCAAATGAAGAATTGAGACAAGATCGTTATTTCGGTGGATATGTTGATGCCGTTGGATCAAGAACTTTGGAAGCTTACCCAAAGGGACCCGCATTCATTTCCGGTGAAGATATTTTTGCCACATTCAAGGATACCGATTTGAATCGCTATGAAGGTGGTGTTGGACGTCGTCGAAGCGAAGGGTATCCAATGCGTCTTCAGTATGAGCAAATGATTTACTCTTGGGGATTTGGTGATTATAGAGATTTCTTGTTCATCAAATATGCAGTTATCAATAAATCAAAAGACACATTGCGTGATTGTTGGCTAGCTCCTGCATTTGATATGGACATCGGTATTGCAGGTTCTTCATCAAATTATGCAGCGAATGATAGAACTCGTTTTTATGATGAAGAAGATACATTGAATATGGCTGTTCAATGGTCACAAGGTAATCAAGGCGAAGCAGGAAAAGGCTTCGGTTATATCGGTTTTGACTTCTTGGAAAGTCCTGCCACATATCCCGCACTTGTTCCTGTTGATACATTACCTGATCAAAATGGTCAAGATTCTATAGTTTTCAAACTTGTTGGTGCAAGCCCCGACTCTGCAACCTTCCTTCGTCGTGACAAAAGAGTATACACAAATCGCGAACAATTGGGTTTGAAAACATTTCGTAATTGGGTTATTACTGATGATCCAAAAGAAAATGATCAACGATTTGACTTTATGGCTTTAGGCATCAAAGATGGTGATACACCTGCGGGTGATAAGCGTTTCTTGATGGCTACAGGACCTTTCTCATTGCGTCCGGGTGACACAGCAAGAACAGTGGTTGGCCTAATCATGGCAAATACTCCAACCGGCAGTGATGCTACAGGAGCAACCGGTGATATTGTGGAGCTTGTAAAGCGCGATAAGTTCGCCCAAAGAGTGTATGATGATAATTTCCGTACCCCAACTCCACCGGAACCTGCTAAAGTAGGTTGGAGACCACTCAATAATGCAGTCATCGTTCAATGGGATTCTACATCAGAATATTCATATGATGATCTTGAGCGTGGATTGGATTTCATGGGATATCGTTTATATCGTGCTCGCAGAACGGATTTGGACTCCTTCGATATCGATACTCGTCGAAGCATTGCAAGAGGTCCATTTGGCTGGAAGCAAATAAGTGAATGGTCTATGCCCACACCGTTCATAAAGTCGTTAAGTACTCCTACACTTGACGATGCAGCTCTTGCACCTGCTTATGATTCATTCCAAGTTGTACGTCAAATTGATTCATTCAACTATGAAGTGCGACGTTTCATGCAAGGTTCCACAAGGAAGAATCCTTTGGGCTCAGAGCCATGGAATACATATTTCAAATCACTCAATGCAGGTGAGAGAAAAACATTGCTCTCCGGTGTTTTGACAGTGAATCGTGCAGCAACACAAACTACTCCACGTTGGAGAAATAATAATACTCTTAGATGGCCTAATATTGTGATTGCTCCCGGCGATTCAGTATTCCTACCGGCCAATGTTCGCGTTGCAGCTACAGGTATAACTTCAAGTTTCACAAGAACCGACTCTACCGATTATGCTATTTTCTATCCGGCATTAATGTCATTACTGCAACGTAATGCAGCAACACTTGTGTTTCCTGATATAGAATCTTCTAAAGAAAAGAGAGATCAAATCAGAAGAGAAGTCATTAGACCATATATGTCAAAAATCACCAATAATTCAACATTCTTGGATAATGGTGATGATAACAATAGTGGTAAGGTCGATGAAAATGAAGATATGACCAAGACAGAAAAGCTGCTCAATAATATTGACTATTACTATTGGCTCAGTGCTTTTGATGAAGGAGATTATGTTCAAGGAACTCCAAAGAAATTCACTTCGGGAATTGATGAGTTGAATATAGCACGCACCATGCCTTTGGCAGATGCAGCTCGCAATGGTGAAGGTGCCAAGATCCAGATTGTCAGTGCTGATACATCGAAACTTGGTGGATTATTCAATTTTAATTTTACAGTAAAGAATGAAGATCGCCTAAATCAATTGTTTACCACAAATGGCGAAGGACATGAATTAGAAATTGAATTCCAGCCGGAGGCATCATTATTGTCTTATCCTTTGCCTTCAGCATCATTCCAAAATCCACCTGAATACGGTATCTATGGAACAAAGATGGTCATTCGTGATCTCACAACAGGAAAGGTACTCTTCAATGATGGTACATTGCTTGAAGCCAATGCATGTTCCCTTGGATATCTCAATACATTCACGGAAAATGGTGCAACATTTGTATTTAGCGATACATCAATAGTTGACTCAGTGTCAGGTAAGCAGGATTCATTAGGTGTACCTGACAATAAAGAAAAGCGTTTGCGCTTGGGATCATTCTTGACCGAGCCATCGTGTTATAATGTATCAGCAATCGAAGAGATGCAAAATGCATTCGACTTCGGTTTTGATTTTGCTATTCAACAGCATGGTGGCGTTCTCCGTTATGACACTACTTATAGAAAGACGCCAAGCAATGCAAATACAAACATTAAATTCCCATCTGAAGATCTGTTCCCATTTAATGGTGCAGATCCAATTTTGGATACAGTTCCAGGTTCCTATCCTACAACCACTGTTCCAATTCAAAGAGTGGTCAATTCCATCGGACTATTGGCCGGTAAAATTTACAATAATGGACCCGGCATGTTTGAAGTAACATTCAAGCCAGGTGGAAAAGAAACGTTGAATGTTCAAGTTGGTTCAGCATTGACTCCAAAAACTTTTGAAGTAGATTATCTTGATATTGAAGTTCGTGACTTGTATTCCTATAATCGTCCGGCACAACTCAATTCTCAAGATTCAGTAGCAGTTACCTATAACCAGAGTCTTTCAAAATGGATTGATCCTGCAGTAGTAAGAACCTCAATGCCAAGCGCTAAGAATGTTCCTGTTGGATCATTTGGTTTTGCCGCTGCCGGTTATGTCAATGGGAAAAACACATCCAACTCTGTGTCAACTCGTCGAGATCAAACAGCAGGACTCGTTGGACAAGGTCGTTATTATCTATCAGCAGTCAATGGCCAAGATCGCATCGACTTCGTTCATACATTGAATGTGAATGGTAATTTCTTCGGCTTGGATTTTGTCAATAAAGGATATGCGGCAGATACACGTTCAAAATTGTGGGATACTGCAGCTGTTAGTCCATCACAGGATTTCCAAGCAGGAGACACAGTGTACTTCGGTACATTTGGTGGTGCGAAAGGTTTCCCATTACCCGGTGCAAAAGTAAGAGCGAAAGTCATTCCTTCTGTACCGGCATTAGATCAGTATACCGACAAAATGTTGGAAGACGTCAAAATCGTTCCAAATCCATATTATGTCAGCCATCAATCTCAACGCTCACCTTATGATGCTAAGATTTTCTTCACTCGTTTGCCAAAAGAGTGTAAGATAACCATCTATACACCTTCAGGTGAAGTGGTTCGTACATTGACACATACTGAATTGTCAAATGAAGGTAATGATCGATATGGTATGCAAGTGTGGGATCTTCTCACAAGTAATCGTCAGCGCGTAGGTTCATCTGTATACATTGCACAAGTTGAAACACCGAATGGTGCAAAGACTTTCATCAAGTTTGCAGTTGTTGTTGGTGGATTCCGCGTGATTCCAGAATAAATTGATAGAGATCTGTCCGATGCTTTTCATCGGTCCGAGCTCATTGATACAACTTAACATAGAAGATTCAACAGGAGTATATCCATGAAATGTATGAAACACTTTTTGGCGCTGGCAGTCTGCTTTATGACTTTGCCTTCCCTGATGGCCGAAGACAATGTCTCCGGTTCTTCGGGAGGCGAGTTCAAAAAAGTGGGAGCTGCTGGAGCTCAATTTTTGAAAATCGGGGTCGGGGCCAGAGGTAATGGAATGGCTGGTGCTTATAGTGCATTGGCCAATGATGTGACAGCCATGTATTGGAATCCTGCAGGTATTGCCGACATTAGTGGCATGGCTGCAAATATTTCCCATACACAATGGTTTGCAGGTTTCTCCCATAATTTTGCAGGACTCGTTCTTCCGATCGGAGATTCCTATAGACTTGGTGTCAGTTTGACATCTTTCTCTAGTGGTGAAATTCCGATCACCACATTGGAAAAAGCTGAAGGTACCGGTGCATCCTATAGTATATCCGACTTTGCATTGGGTGCATCGTTTGCAGGGTATATCACAAATGAATTTGCCTTTGGGATGACATTCAAGTATATCCAAAACTCTTTTGCATCATTGGGATCAAGTGGAGTTGCATTTGATGTTGGAACTGTCTATAAGACAGATTTCAAAGACACACGTTTGTCATTCAGCATTTCAAATCTTGGTGGTCAACAAGCATATTCGGGTGCAGACTTGAATCGTCAAGGAAAATTGATAAATGAATTGTCTGCCAGTCCATTGGATCAACAATTATTGACAAACCCATTCAATCTTCCATTGATTTTCCGTGCAGGTGCATCAACAGATGTTACAGCGATCATTCAAGGTGTTGATAAATTGGATGCTGATGCAGATCACCGTTTGCTTGCAGCCGTCGAATTTGAGACATTGTCCGATACACCGGAAATGTTTACAATTGGTGCAGAATATACATGGAACAATATTTTGTCCATCCGCGGTGGTTATAAACTTGGTCATGATTCATTCAACTTTGCCGGCGGTGTTGGTTTCAAATATGTTGGCGAAGGTTTCGATGGCCAAATTGATTATTCAGTAAATCCGGTCCAGAATATTGGGCTTGTCAATCGTTTATCCATTGGAATGCGCTTGGAATAATGTGACATTCCTTCGCCGATTGGCATGATAAATTGAACAACAACAATGCCGTCGGGTTTTCCTGACGGCATTTTTTTTTACTATCATGAAGATATTACCCTCGATCATATTCTGCTGTTTGCTTTGCTTCCAATCGCTCTATGCGCGCAATGTGAATATTGCCCTCGATATTCTACAATATCAAGGTATCGATTCATTGACTGAATGTCGATTGGTGTATTCGCTTCCTGATACATCTCTGAGATATATACCAAGTTTGGAAGGTTATGTCGGGTCCTTATACATGAAAGTCATTTGTGTAAACACCATCACAAAAGACTCTCTTTTCGAAGAATGGATTGTCGACAATGTATCGCAACATCCTGTTGTCATGCATGAACGCAATCTTATCGGTGGCCGGTCGATGTACCTCAAACCCGGAAATTACTCCATCGGCATTATTGCCATCGACATGCATGATAGTACTACTCTTTCATCGGTAAGATTAACTCTCCCGATTCGAAAGATGAATCAATCAAGAATGCATATGAGCGATATCATGACTGCACATCGAATTGAGCCTCTTGCGGACTCATCAAAACCGATGTGGTCTGCACAATTGCAAAGAAATGGTCTACTTATTATACCAAATCCCGGATTGGAATGTGTTGGTACTGATCCCGTGCTTAATCTCTTTTCAGAACTCTATTCTTGCTTGCCAGGAGATTCACTGAATATTAAGTATACCATAAAGGATGCCGCTCAAAGAGTTCTTGCTGAAATACCACTTGGCAAATTGGCTACCGGCGAGGCAATCGTTGAAACGGTTTCGCTCCCACTCTTAGGCTTACCAAGTGGAGTTTATAGCGTGCAAATGAGTTATCATGGTATCAAGAAAACTGACACAGTCACAAACATGAAACGATTTTATATCGTTAATCCTGAAATGCCTCCTGAATTGGCAAACACATTTTCAGAAGATGAATTGTTTCAACAGAGTGAGTTTTCAACGTATTCAGAGAAGCGGATTGAAGAAGAATATGAGAAAGCATTATGTCTATCAAACTCGCAGGAACAATCATTATGGTCTGCACTTGGCGATGTGACTGCAAAACAGAAATTCATGTTTCGTTTTTGGAAAGAACGAGATCCGAATACAGAGACAATCATCAATGAAAAATTGGAAGAGTTCAGAAAGTCAATATCTTATGCAAATACATATTTCACAAATCCTCAATTCAAGGAAGGATGGAGATCGGATCGAGGCAGAGTATTACGCAGATATGGACCCCCAACGCAAGTTGACAGAAAATATATGGGAAATTCAGTGCGCCCTTATGAATCTTGGTTTTATGCTGAAATACAAGGCGGTGTTTATTTTCATTTTGTTGATGTGCGTGATATCAATAATCACATACTTGTCCATTCCACTGCAATCAATGAACCACGTAATGATAATTGGTTCAATGAATTCGTAAATACCGATTCATTCAATTCCGGAAGTGGCAGGGAATTCATACGATGATCTCTCATTATTCTCTGCTAATGTTACTTCGTTTCGTAGGATACATTAGTGCTGCCTTCCCCCATGGGATACGACAAAAATCAGGGTATATCCTTGGCAGACTTCTCATGACTTTATCATCATCAAGAGTTGCGATCACGCGCGATAATATCATCAAAGCTTTCCCGGATAAAGATTTCACGTTTCATGAAGAAGTGTTATATGGTAGTTATGCAAATCTTGGAATTGTATTGCTCGAGATCGCAGCAATGTATTTCATGAGTAATCAATTAATTGCTTCGAAAATGACATTTACCAATATCACATTGATTGATGACATTATGAAACGGGGAAAAGGAATCGTCATCATATCAGGCCATCTTGCTAATTGGGAATATCTAGCCTTTACTGCAGGAATCCATGCCCGTAAATCATTCTTGCTTGTGGCGAAGGATCAGAGAAATCCTTATATCAATGAAGCAATCACAAACATGAGAACGAGAGCCGGAAATGCGACGGTCTCTATGGAGCAGGCAGCAAAACCGCTTGTAAAAGCCCTGCAACATCATCAACCCATTGCCATGCTTATCGATCAAGCTGCCGATCCCAAACGTGATGCTATCATTCCGCTCTTCGGACGGGATGCAGTTGTCTTTGAAGCTCCTGCTGCATTGTCTTTACGTTATCAAACTCCGCTTGTATTTGCAGTCCCGATCAGACAAAAAGATGGAACTTATTCAGTAACCCTTACTGAAATTCCAATGGATGATTTATCAGATAGTCCGTCCGATATCATAACATTGACAAAAAGACATACTGCTTTTCTTGAAGAAGCAATAAGAACGCATCCTGATCAGTGGACATGGCAACACAATCGTTGGAAATATCATGCCTAGTGTAAACACACATGTCATTTTTCAAACAGGATTCATAGGTGATATTGCATTGACAATGTTTCTTTTGGAAGAAATCAAATTGATGTATCCAAAAGATCGCATAGTACTTGTGACCACACCTGCGGGAGCAGAACTATCACAAGCATTTCCGCAGATCATTGATGATGTGATTACTTATGACAAAAGAGGAGCCGACGCAGGGTGGAAGGGTATGAAACGTATCATATCAATAATGCGAAATCAATCAGCAACCACATTGATTTCACTCCATCAATCATTCAGAACATCCATCATCGTAGCTTTTTCAAGAATACGCTTTCGTATAGGATATGCAACAGCAGCTCTTTCTTTCGTTTATAATGTCAAAGTTCCATATAATAACCATGTCCATGAAATAGAAAGGCAAAGAGCATTTCTAATATTGGATATATTCCCTGACATCATTAAGAAACTTCACGTATATAAAAGACAATTACTGAATCCGGCGACTTTGCAATCAGCAATTGTAAAACAAAGGATCTTGATTGCGCCGGGAAGTGTGTGGAATACAAAGAAATGGCCGAAGCATCATTTCCGAACACTCATAGAACTTTTGCTAAAGCATCAGCCGCATCCTATTGGTTTGATTGGCTCCAAGGCAGATAGAGAGCTATGCGAGTCTATTATCCCTGCACAACATCTCGGTAGGGTTCATAATGTTGCCGGTACAATGTCATTAAATGAAACCGTACAACAAATTCGTACTGCTCACCTCTTGATTGCAAATGACAGCGCTCCGATTCATTTGGCATCACTTGTAAATTGCCCCACCATAGTTTTGTTTGGTCCAACACATCCCGGTTTTGGATTCGCTCCCATATCCGATCATGCCATTGTACTGCAAAAAGATTTGTCATGCAGGCCCTGTTCAATACATGGACAATATGAATGTCCATTAGGTACACATGCCTGTATGGAGCAAATCCTTCCAAGCGAAGTATTGAAGTCTGCCCTTGACTTCTTGAATTGATTCGTTTAATCATCATGAGAATTCCGTAATTTTGCGATGCTTATCATAGAGGAATATCATGAGACCCAGAACTTCATCAGGAACATCAAAGCGATCTTCTAATCCACCCAAAGACAAAAAAAGACAATCTTCCAGTAATGATAGAAAAAGCGGACAACATGCTCATGCGAGCAAATCTCAAGGTCGATATGCTGATCGAAATACCAAACTGAGAAAGACCGGCACTTGTCGAACAAAGAAAGTAGCATCCATAAAAGGCGATGGCACGAGGATCAATAAATATCTTGCTGATGCCGGCATCGGAGCAAGAAGAGCCGTTGAAGAATATATCACCGCAGGAATGGTGAAAGTCAATGGCAAAGTAGTTACGGATCTTTCAACTCGAATTCAATTGGAAGATTTCGTCACCGTCAAAGGCGAGCCAGTGACTGATCGACGATTTCTTGTATACTTTCTTCTGAATAAACCAAAAGATGTAATCACTACAGCTTCCGATGAATTAGGGCGGACTACTGTATTGGATTTAATCCGCAGCAAGTATAGAATTTTTCCTGTGGGTAGATTGGACAGAAATACGACAGGCGCTTTACTCATTACGAATGATGGAGAATTGGCATATCGTCTCACTCATCCAAAATATGAAATCAAACGTGAGTATAAAGTGGGATTGGACAAAGACATTGATCTACGTGATGCAAGAAATATAAGTTATGGGATTGAATTGGAAGATGGGAAAACAGGTCCTTGCGAAGTATTTGTTGATCCCAAAGATCATAGCATTGTCAATCTCATACTTGCAGAAGGGAAAAATCGCGAAGTACGGAGGATATTTGAATCATTGGGTTATGAAGTAAAGAAACTCGATAGAAAACGATTTGCAACATTATCTACAAGTAGTTTGAGAAGAGGGGAACACAGGCAATTGACAAAAGCAGAGGTTCGGGCACTTCGTGATATGGTTGGGTTAGAAATGGCATTTTGATTGACTGCAATGAACATGCAACGTATCATCATATTCGTGATTGTAATCTGTTTCAATGTGCATGCACTTGCAAACACATCGGACTTATCCGTATTGCGCGGTACAATCACTGATGCAGAAACAGGGGAGCCATTAAGGTTTGTCACTATTCGAGCAATCGGTCCAGAAAACAAAGCTGCAGTCACCTCCAAACAAGGAATGTACCTCTTGCGAATGAAAGAAGGGGAATACATGCTAACATTCAGCATGGTCGGGTATACTTCCGCATCCAAGCAGATTACACTCTCTCGGTCAGGGTTGACTGTGAACATGCAGTTGCGTCAATCATCATTTCGTTCCGCCGATGTGATTGTTTCAGCCGAAGATCCCGGTGTGAAACTCATGCGGTCAGTACTGCAAAAAAAACAACAATGGAGAGATTCCCTCCAACGGTATACATATATGCTGTACACCAAATTTGTGGTAAGTGCAGATACATTGACTGCAGGTAGAAGTAGTGGAAGAAATGACACGAGCATTTTTTCCATCCTTGAATCATATTCCAAAGGGTATTTTTTAAAGCCAGATAAATTTTTCAATGAGATTCTTCAAAAAAGACAAACAGCAAATATCCCACCACAAGCAAATTTTGTTGCATTTGGTACAAATATCAATTGCTATGAAGACTTTGTTTCAATTACAGGTGAAGAAGTCTTTTCGCCATTTCATCCTGATGCTTTGGACTTTTATGACTTTGTTTTGGAAGGGACCAGTTTGGATGACGGTGAAGAAATCGCAAAAATAAATGTGCAACCCAAAACATCTCAAAGACGCTTATTTTCTGGTATCATACAGATTCATAAACGTACATTGGCTCCAAGCTTTGTATCGCTGATACCAAATAGGGCTGTCAAATTACCGTTTGATGCATCGTTTGTGATTGAGCAAAGTTTTCAGGAATTCGAAAGGAAATACTCCCTTCCAGTAAGTTTACGAATTTACTCTTCACTCTCTGCGGAGATCCTCTTCCTATTTGCACCAAGGGTGGACATTACCATTGAAACCGTGGCATACGATTATGCCATCAATCCCGATATCAATCCTGATGTATTCGAACAAAGAAGAGTGGAAGTCAATGAGAAAGCACAAAATTTTGATACCACATTTTGGAATGAGCAAGCCGTATTACCTTTGAAAGAAGAAGAAGAACAAGCCTATGTTCAAATTCAAAAGGCCTTGGATGATCCGGATTCACTTGCCACTAGTGCATTCAATACGCTTTTAGGGGATGTATCAAGATTTTTTCAGCAATTTCAACAAAGACCATTTACAGGTTTTGAGAATATACTGCGCTACAACAGAGTGCATGGTCCATATACAGGCATAGGTTTGCAATTTAGCCAGGACTTCAATGCAGAAACGGGAATTCAAGCAGGTTATGGTTGGTCAGACAAAAGACCATATATCGATCTTTTCCATAGACAATTCCTCGATAAAACAAGAAAGCATTTCATTGAAGCACAAGCTTATTCGAACTTGTCAAGAAGAGATAATCCTTATGTCATTGGTGTGAATGGAATTAATGTACTTTCATTCTTATACAAAAATGATTATGGTGATTATTTTTATAATCGTGGTGGCGGAATTTACTATGAATATGGATGGGGGCAATTACGTTTTTTACGCAGAGATGAATTCATAAGGCCTTCCGCGATTCGTTTTGGAATTCGTCGTGAACGACATGACCCTGCTTTCGTGAATACGAATTTTGCATTATTTGCTCCTGATAGTTCGAAGTTTCGTGGAAATCCATTGATTGCATCCGGCGATTATACCATGGTCAATGGGGAATTCCGATATCAATTCACTCCATTTCGTAGAATATCTACTGGTGGATTCATCATTTCAGGAACACATGCGATTGGATCACTAAGTGAGATGTCATTTTCACAAATAGGATTTCAATCATTCTTGCGCACCATGACATTGCCTTTATGGAGATTGGACATGCGTGTCACCGGTGCATGGTCATGGGGTGATGTGCCACCTCAACGATTCTATTCACTAGAATCTTCGATTGCATCTACGGCAGGAGATGGCGTATTTAGAGGAATGAATGTAAAAGAATTTTACGGTGATCGTTTCGCTGCTTTATCACTTGAGCATAGCTTTGGCGAAGTGATACCAGGTGTTTTGCGTATACCAAGCATAGCTTTATTCGGAATTGAATTCATACTTACCGGAAGCATGGGGTGGACTGATTTCTCGCGCGGTGCACTTCTGTTGCAACAATTGCCCTCTACAGCAAAAACCAATGACATGTACTATTATGAGACCGGTATTGCATTAAACAGAATTCTACTCATTTTCCGATTGGATTTTTCTGCAAGACTCAGCCAAAGACTACAACCGGAATATAGGTTCACAATCTCATCGGCAACTTTTTGATGGAACAAAGCGACATAGTGGATCAATTGCAATCCTGCGGAGCAATCAGCAACGGTGCTTTCTTATTACCCAATAAAAGCATTGTAAAGGAATGGTATGTACCCGCAAAAGCATTTCAGTATCCTCCATTGTGCAGAAAACTGAGTTATGAAATCGTGAAGCATTTTTGGGACATGGATGTGCAGGTTGTGATTAGCGCACGAATCGGTTCTTTACCATTTGCTGCAGAAATAGCCAGACAATTGGAGGCTCGATTATTGTGGCGTGGTCGCACTGACAGTGTTTTTTATGATACTCTTGCAATCCATTCCGGGGATAGAGCAATCATTGTGGATGATATTCTCATGGATGATATTACTCCCTATAAAGCCATAGGAAGAGAAATATTGACTCAAGATGCCAGATTGATTGGGATTGCCTCTCTGATTGACCTTACAAGTCGTAAAACACCATTGAATGTCCGCCAGATTTCTGTGCTAAAGAGGGAAATGCAGGAAATTACTTCCGAATCACCGACGATAATTGAGGACAGGGCATAAAAAAATACCGCCATGAGGCGGTATCTATATCGTCGGGGTGGTGGGATTCGAACTCACGACCCCCTGCTCCCAAAGCAGGTGCGCTAACCGGACTGCGCTACACCCCGTCGGATAGGGGTTATAATATCCGGCTTTTTTATGATATAACCAATCCTTTCATGATTTTTCAGACTTTTCCACATATTATAAAAAACCTTTTTTATTCCTTTTTTCTACTTGCATCGAATATGGTCTCATGTTATATTTGTCCCTGAGATCTCACTCGTTGAGATTCTCATTTGTTGTGGTGGTGAAAAGGTGGGAAGGGGAGTGCCCTTTGACGAGTGGTGACGTCAAAGGGCATCTCACTTTTAAGCCATTTTGAAAAATATTTACAGTTTATTTTATCTGAGTGTTCAATGAAATATCTCTTGATCCTTTCTGCATTGTTGGCTTCCACCATCATGACTTTTGGTCATGACAAAGTACCGGGTGCTCCACAAAAGCAGCCTATTGCATTAGAGAATGCCAAAGTGTATACCATTACTCAAGGCACCATAGAAGGTGCGACCATTGTCTTTGACAGAGGTAAAATTATTGCGGTCGGAAAAAATGTTGATATTCCTTCGAATGCCGAAGTGATCGACTGTGCAGGGAAATCAATTTATCCCGGATTTATAGCAGCTGAATCCACATTGGGTCTCATAGAAATCGAAGCAGTTCGTTCAACAAGAGATAATATAGAATCCGGACAGTATAATCCGAATGCAAAAGCAAGCACAGCATATAACCCTGATAGTGAAGTGATTCCAACAATCAGACATAATGGCGTTCTTATTGCGCATATAGTTCCTGAAGGTGGTAGTATTTCCGGCAAAAGTGCAATCATGCAATTGGATGGCTGGACAAAAGAAGACATATCGCTTCAACAGAATTATGCATTGATTGTGAATATCCCTTATTTAGGCGTCAATTCAGCACCTTGGATCAGCAAAAGCGCTGATGAGCAAATCAAAGAAGCTGAAAATAATCTTCGTGAATTGAAAGCTTATATTGCAAAAGCGAAAATGTATTCTATTGCTGCACGCAATGGATTGGCGGAGAATGCTCAAGATATTCGCATGGAAGCCATGCGTCCTATTTTTGAGAAACAAATGCCTGTCATGTTTTCAGCTACCAACAAAGAACAAATTCTTGCTGCTCTGGAAATCATAGCAGAACATAAACTCAATGGCATTATTTCCGGTGCATCTGAGGCTCATTTGTGCTTGGAAGAATTGCAATTGTCGAGAGTTCCTATCATTCTGCCAAGAACACATTCTTTACCAAGAAATGATGATGCGGGTTTTGATGAACCATTTACATTGCCTTCCATATTGGAATCAGCCGGAATCAATTGGGCATTCACCGAATCATCCTTTTGGCAACAAAGAAATCTCCCATTCAATGCAGGTACATCAATTGCTTATGGCTTGAGTGAAGAAGCCGCCCTGCGTGGCTTAACAATCAATCCGGCATCCATTTTGGGAATTTCATCAAGAGTAGGATCATTGGATATCGGCAAAGATGCCACATTGTTTGTATCTTCAGGAAATGCTTTAGATGCTTTGACAAATCATGTTGAGCATGCATATATACAAGGAAAAAAAGTAGATCTTGAAAATAGACATACAGATCTTGCGAAAAAGTATCGAATGCGTTATCAGCAAATGAAATAACAAAAAAGCCCGATCAATATCGGGCTTTTGTTTTATAAGGTCTTTTGTATCTGCAATGTGTGAGTGGTATATCTTCGCAATATGGCATTGGCTTCACCAAAGACACCATTGATATATTTGCCTTCTTCACTTAATTCACCGGATGGTTGACCCATCATGAGTTCCACTGCTTCTTCAATAGTTGAAATTGCATATATGTGAAAAGTCTTTGATTTCACGGCTTTGATAATTTCTGGATCAAGCATGAGATCTTGAACATTCTTTGAAGGAATGACCACTCCTTGTTCGCCGGTCAATCCTTGTTCGAAGCAGAGTTCAAAAAATCCCATTACTTTTTCATTGACGCCTCCGACGGCTTGAATATCTCCCTTTTGATTCATAGAACCGGTAATGGCAAGATGTTGTTTAACAGGAATTTTCGTGATTGCGCTTAGAAGAGCGATAACTTCGGCGGCAGTTGCACTATCACCGTCTATTCCGTCATAACTTTGTTCAAAGGCGATGGAAGCAGACATGGTAATGGGGAATTGCTGGGCAAATCGTTCTCGCAAAAATCCTGATAATATCATGACCCCTTTATCATGAATATTTCCACTCATTTCTGATTCTCTTTCAATATTGATGATCCCAGAAGTGCCGATGCCAACACCTGCAGTAATGCGAGCGGGTTTTCCGAATGAAACCAATCCGGTATCATAAACCGTAAGACCATTGATTTGTCCGACTCTTTCGCCAGCGCACTCAATCATCAATGTGCCTCTTGTTATCTGCTCTTTGATTTTCTCATCAAGCATGTCATTTCTTCTACGACGTGCTTTTACGGCTTTCACCACATGTTTTCTTTCTACAAGTGAAGAACCATCTTTTCTTGCATAATATGTTGATTCACGTATCAAATCGGCTACATCACTGAATTGCATGGTGATTTTATGCTGCGTACCTGTATGTTGCACGCCCCATTCAATAATGGCAGCAACTCCTGTCTTCGTAAAATGTATCAGTGATTCCTGTTCAACCAATTGATGGATGAAATGAGCATAATTATGCATCATCTCGCCGGTACGATGTGCCTCATAATCAAATTCAGCATTGACTTTGAAGATTTTCTTGAAATCCTCTTCGCCGAAATAAAAACTATGATACACATCTGCATCACCAATCATGATTACTTTCACATTCAAATCAATTGCTTCAGGTTTCAACAATGTTTGAGAAATCTGAAAAAAACTGTCTGCTGATTGAATCTCGAGTTTTCCATAAAGAAGTAGTCTTTTTAAAGCCGGCCATACACTTTCTTCAGTGAGAATATCCATTGCATTCACAATCAAATAACCTTGATCCGCCTTGAGGAGTGAACCAGATTTTATCTGAGAAAAATCGGTTTTCCAAAAACCTCTATTGTCAAAAACCTTTTCGATTGTTCCGAAGAGATTCGTGAATGAAGGTGTAGTTTCAACTATGACGGGTGCGGCATCGGTCAATGAATTATCCAGAATAACATTCACACTGTATTGTGCAAACTTTGCTTTGATGTCTTCATCGGTTGGTTTTTCTGTATCATCTTCTTCATTTCCCGTTCCGGGAAGAAATATGGCGAGATGTTCAAGTATATCACGTTCAAAAGCCTGCACATATGCCAATACTTGTTCAGATGAATAATTTTCCCGAACAAATTCCAAGGCACCTTTGACGATATTCGATACATTCGATTTGTCATATTCATTAATCTTCTCTCGGAATTCCTGCATGAGCTTCATGCTTAATCGGCTAAGATTTTCAAGTTCTGTACGATGAATATGATATTGCGTTGTAAGTTCTTGTGCTTTTTTCTTTGTGATTTTCTTGCCACGAACAAGTGCATCCAGATCTGTTATCTTATATTCCTTTTTGTTTAGAATGATAAGTACATCGAATTCCATGAGTCCGAGCTCATTCTCAACTTGACCAAGCACAAAGCCGAGTGGTTTGATGCGTTCATTGAATTTGGTGATGAGTGATTGTTCAGAAGCACGATATCCTGCAATCAATTCATTGCGTGGTTTTTGGAATGAATCTTCCTCGAACATTTGAGGAATACGTCTTTTCAAAAAGATCATTACATCATCGATCGCTTTTGCGAATAATTTTCCATGACCTTTTGGAAACTTCAATAATGTGGGATTGTCCGGATGAGAAAAATTGTGGACAAAACAATAATCATACACTATTGCTTTTGACACGCTCACTTGATCCAATATATGTTTGACGGTTGTCAATCTACCCGTGCCGCTTACTCCCGAAACAAAGACATTGAAGCCATATGAATGCAATTCAGCTCCAAGGGTTATAGCTTCAATCGCTCGGTCTTGACCTACGATTCCTTTAAGCGGAGTCAGTTCTTTTGTTGAGGAAAATGTAAATATATGTTCAGGGCAAGTCCATGTCAATTGATCATGTCTGAGTGCAGTAGCAAGGGAAGGAACTTTTTTGGGTGTTTTACTGTCTTGGTTTTTCATATTAAACCCTCAATGAGATTCATGAAACTATTCATTTCATTATGTCTTAGTTTACTGTGCATTATTGGTTGCAATGCGCAAGATTCTACCA
The DNA here is from genome assembly GCA_016873735.1 of Ignavibacteria bacterium. Classification (GTDB taxonomy): domain Bacteria; phylum Bacteroidota; class Ignavibacteria; order Kapaibacteriales; family UBA961; genus UBA961. The sequence goes on from VGWD01000002.1 coordinate 40,360, forward strand.
AAGTTCCACCTTCCAAGGCAGGAACTGTTAAAATCGTGAAAAGTGATTCAGCATGGAAAGAAGCTCTATCCTATGAGGACTATTGCATCATTCGTAAGAAAGGAACAGAAATTCCATTCACGGGTACTCTACTGTATAACTCAGAACCAGGTTCATATCATTGCAAAGCATGTGATCAATTGCTGTTTTCATCCGATGCAAAATTTGATTCTGGCACCGGATGGCCTTCCTTTTTTGAGCCTGCATCAAAGCAAGTTATTACTGAAATTGAAGACAAACGATACACATTCACAACATTTGAAGTCCTGTGTTCGGCTTGTGAGGCCCATTTGGGTCATGTATTTGATGATGGCCCGAAACCAACAGGACTTCGATACTGCATCAATTCTGCTTCGATGATCTTCAAAAAGAAATAATCAAAGACCCAGATATCGTGCTTCTTGTTCTTCGGAAGGACCTGCTTTCAATGGTAGTCGTTCCGGATGTTCGTGAATCCACTCCAAGAGATCGCTGATGCTCTCATGCAATGGTCGAATTGTCAAACCAGCCTTTATTGCCTTTTCGCAATTTGTTCGATGAAATCCCCATAATCCGGGAATTGTGTCAGGTATCCATAATGGCAAATCATTCCACGGAATGACGCCTTTTGCAAGAAGTGTTTCGTCCGATACCCAGTGAATGGTTAATGTATGCTCAAAGCAAGCCATGGATTCCGTCAAAATGTCTTCTACATGCCTTGCCGGCCCTGTCACATTATATTCCCCATTAAATCCGTTCTGAATGGCAAGAAGAGTGAAGACAGCCATATCTCGCACATCGATGAATTCCCATGCACTCGTATTTGGATTTCCCGGTGCAAGCATAGTGCCATTAAGACTATGTTTCATTCCGCAACGAACAGGCCAATAGGTAAATCGATCAGTGGGATCATGGGGTCCGATAAGAAGTCCAGGACGCAGAATGAGGGCTCCATCTGAAAAAAACTTCTTGATGATATCTTCGCAATGAGCTTTCATTGCTCCATAGTTCTCACCGGTCACTATTGATTCTTCAGGCGAACAATATGCTCTTTTGCCGGATTCATCATTAGAGATTGACAAATCATCATATACAGACAATGTTGAGATAAAGCAATAGAGTGGAACATTATCAGAAAAGTACCGAGCTGATTGTTCCACAACCGAAGGCACATAACCGCATGTATCGATAATGCAATCAACTTGAAGTGTGTCCAAAAGATGAAGTTCTTTTTCGCGGTCACCAAGGATGATGTTCACACCTTCAGGAGCATATTCAGGATGTGTTTTCCCTCTATTGAACATGGTAATTGTATGGCCACCTTTTATTGCCTCTTCAATAATGGCCCTTCCTAGAAATTGTCTGCCGCCTATGATGAGAATATGCATGATATCCTTATGATTCAATCCGCAAGGGATATATGATGCAAGAGAAAAGACAAAGGTATATGCAATCGTGAGCGCCAAGCAAGTTCATTATGTTCGGCACCGTCATCTATCAGGGTTTGATAATTGGATACATCATAACCGTGCTTAAGACTAAGCGCATTCATTCTATCGAGATACTGAAGATATTCTGCATCCAATCCCTCTGTACCACTATCAATGTAAATGCGCTTCTTTGCAAATGATGGAGGAATATGTTGATCCAGATAGGTGAGTATTGCCTTTGGAATGGTTGAGTCTTTTACAATCAAAGAACCAGGCCAATGTGTAGACAAACCTGCGATTCCTCCAAATAATTGTGGATATTCGCAGAGTGCATACAATGAAATCAGACCACCCATGCTTGATCCCATCAGAAAATTGTCTTGAGGATTATTGCTGGCAGAAAACATCTTTTCGATGAATGGTTTCAGTTCACTTGTGAGAAAAAGCAAATATTCATCAGCCATTGGATTGCCATTCAATTCTTTTTGCAAGAACGCGTTTCGAACATCTTCAGGAATATGTGATAATGCTTTTTCAGGGAAATACTCAGATCGTCTTATTGTATCAATATTCCAAATACCAACGATGATTGCGGGACGTAATGAATCTTCATATTCATTCAATATCTCATCGATACCCCATTCCTGATGATTCCATGTGTGGGCATCATCAAAAAGCATTTGTCCATCATGCATGTAAATCACGGGATAGGTCTGTTTTGGTGTATAACCATTTGGCAATAAAACATCAATTGTTCTTGATTTCACATGCATTGAAGGGAAATCAGTGAACCGCACAATCTTGCCATAGGCCACAGTTGATGAAGCCATTCCGGGGGATTCATCCGCTTGCATTGAATACAATGTGGATAATAACCCCAAAAGGATGGAGATGAGTCTGTAAATCGATAGAAACATGGGGGCAAAATTACTATTTTTAAGCATGATTTCATGCATATTCACATGTCAAGCCGGTGGATGAACATTCATTGTTTTATGAGGTTGTCCCAGGTTTGCTCTATGCAGGCGGTTGCCCTTGGGAAGAGTCCGCAGAGTATGGACTTTTTTCTGCTTTGATGTCTCTAGGAATACATGATTTCATTACACTTAGAGATGATCTTGATATTGTTGAAGTTCAAGCGACAATGAAGAGTTCATATCCTGATATTTCCATACAACAATTTCCAATTATGGACTTTTCCGTGCCTGAAGTTCATCAACTCAATTGTATACTTGATGCGATATTGAACCGGATTTCCTGTGGAAAGCCGATCTATGTTGGATGTGCGAAGGGGCTTGGAAGGACAGGGCTGATCATTGCTTGTTTTTTGTCTGTATATCATGGTCTTTCTGGCAAAGAAGGTTTGAAGCTCATGAATGAATTGAGAATGAAAGGGAAGTTTCATATCGATTCAGCTTCGCCGGAAACATCCGAGCAAGTACACTATATCATCAATGTTCAGTAGCTCCTCAGGCCATGGCGATTGAAACAATCAATGAATATCTTCGCATTTGTTCAGTATGTTCTTCATGCATAGTTCTACTTTTGACTGAACCCTTATCATGCTTGCGAGCTTCCTTTTAATCACCGGAAACTCAGACTGTATCAACCATGTTATCAAGCCAAACATATATGAATGATAGAATCACAATATTCTTTGCTCTGCTATTGCTGCTGATTTCATGCAGCGAAGGTCTTGCACCCCCTGAACCTGAAGCAAAAGTGGGTCCGGGCTTATTGCGCGGAACAATCATCTATGTTGGTGGCAAAGATAATTGGATGCATGCTCCTGATAGTGTTATTGCAGTTCGTGCTGCGGGATTTACCACCTATCCATTGCCGGATAGCGCGGGCATCGTCAATGAATTATTGGAGGGTAGGGCTATTATTTCCGGGTTCCAATCACTTCCATTATTCGTTGATTCGGCATCATTTGAAATTCCTATCCAGAAACCCCCAATGACTTTGCAGTATTTTGCAATTGCGCAGCAGACATCCACAGACTTGAATGATCAGACAATCATCGGAGTCTATTCCGATAAACCGAACTTTGCTCCTTTGCCAATCACGATTGGATCCGGTGATACCGTGAATATACGCATCATGGTAGACTTCAAGAATCTTCCACCACAGCCATTCTAATCATATGAGATCAATCGCGCTAATTCTGTTTTTGTGCATGGCTTGGAGTCATGAAACTCTTGCAGGCACCATACGTGGAAGAGTCATCGATTCATTGGATGCCATACCATTATATGGGGCAACCATTCGCATTGAAGGAATGCAATTGGGGGCACGATCAAATGCCGATGGGAATTTTTCTATACAAGCTATAAAACCCGGAAATTATCGCCTGCTCATATCATATGTTGGGTATAAGTCAGTAAACATATCAGTTGCAATTCCCACCGATAATTCCACTGTGAACATCACCATTTCACTTCTTCGTAAAGATGTGAATTCCAATGCCATCATAGTTTCTGCCGGAAAAAGAACTCAATCCATTCAAGAAGTGCCGGTTTCTGTTGCATTGCTTGATCAACAATCCATTCAACAAAGAAATGTCAATCGCATCGATGAAGTATTGCGTTATGTCTCGGGAGTGAATGTGGCAAGAGATCAAGTGAGCATCCGTGGTTCATCTGGATTTGCGCTTGGCATTGGCAGCAGAGTTGCATTATTGCTTGATGGTTTTCCTATGCTCAGTGCAGACAATGGAGACATGAAATTTGATGCACTTCCAATGCCTGAAATACAAAGAGTTGAAGTGGTGAAAGGCGCAGGATCTGCTCTTTATGGCACTGGAGCTCTCGGCGGAGTTGTTTCACTGTTTACCAGAACTCCCGCAGATACAGCTCGCATCATGATCCGGAGCTATGCCGGAGTCTATACGCAACCTGCTTTTGATCAATGGGTTGTTCATGATGCGCCCCCTCCATTATATGGATTGGACATAAGCTATAGCCAACGTTTTGATAATCTTGAATTCACACTTCTTGGTGGCACCAGATATGATAAAAGTTATCGTTTGACCGATCAATCAAGAAGATATAATGCTTTCTCGAAAATCTCCTATACATTTGATGAGCATGCCAGAACAACATTGACCGGCATTATCAATGTGGCTCATGAAGATAAGGGAGATTGGGTGTTTTGGAATTCGCTTGATAGTGCAACCAGACCTCCGACATCTTCAAATCCTGATAGGATGACATTATCATCCAAAGCCATGATGGGATTCAATCTTCGACATCTTTTCAATGACAATGGAATATTGAATATTCGATCGGGCATTTTTCTTACTGATTTCGATAATTATAACTTATTACCGAATGAAGAAGCCGTTGCCAGCAATGCCCAATCATTCAATTCAGAAATTCAATATTCCAGGTCTTTGTTCTCGGATGTGTTCCTGACAACCGGTCTGAATGTAATTGTCAATAGAGTTGAAGCTCCCATATATGGAACGAAACAACAACGTTTTATTTCCGGTTATGCTCAAACGGAGATCAAACCGGGGATTGAAGGTCTGATCATGACTATCGGTGGACGAGTCGATCATGAACAAACCGAAGATGCTGATCAACATTTTGTGATATCTCCGAAAATAGCAGGTAGTTGGATTGCCCCTTTCGGTGTACAATTCCGTGCATCGGTTGGCCGTGGTTTTCGGGCAGCAACGGTTGCCGAACGTTATGCGGCACTTAGATTCCAAGGGATTACTGTGCAACCGAATCTCTCAATCAGACCCGAATACAGCATTTCATATGAAGTTGGGGCTTCAACGGCATTACCTTTAAGCGAAAGTGCCGACATGCTATTGATGGATATTGCCGTATTCAACAATGCAATGGATGATTTGGTTGAACCTTCATTTACCGTTACCGGAAATGTCCAATTTCTAAATGTGACGGCAGCACGAGTACGGGGAATTGAGATTGGTCTACGAACACAATTATCAAATGGATTCGGAATTGAAACTTCATTGACCTATATGGACCCTGTTGATCTGACCCTGAATCAAACTTTGCCATATCGATCTTCAATTCTTTGGTATTCGCGTTTGTCGATTCCGATCTTTGAGCATATCCAATTCCAAACTGATTATCGATATCTCAGCAGAGTTGAATTGATCGATGCAAGAATTGCTGCTTTGGGATTTATCGCCGATGCAGATGCACGCGTTGCTATTCATGTGTGTGATATGCGTCTTATCATGAACATGCAATCAATGATCGGCACTCCATTGACATTGACATTGAATGCAAAGAATGTCTTCGATTATTATTACTCTGAAATCATGGGTAATCTCGCACCAAACCGACAACTATCAATCCAGGGAGAGATATTGTTATGAACATGATCTATGGACTATTCATCATGTGTTTCGGATATAGTATAACATTTGCCGATTCAACCATTGTTTATGAATATGGAAGATTGGCAAAAACTACGAATGATGCATTACCTTTTGACCCCGCACTTAAACCTTTTTATCATGGTGTCGCATCAGGGGATCCACTGTCCGATAGAGTGATCATCTGGACTAGGATCACACCTGAAATGGACGGTCCAACGGAAGTCTCCTGGGTGATTGCCACGGATCCTGCATGCTTGCAAGTTGTGCAATCAGGAAAGGTGATAACAGATCAAGGCAAAGATTATACTGTTAAAGTGGATGTAGCAGGTTTGCAGAGCGGCATGCATTATTATTATCGCTTTGGCCATGGAACTGTTTCTTCACTGATTGGTAGAACCAAGACAGCAGCGACTGAGTCAGTCTCTGCATTACGTTTCGGCATAGCCTCCTGTGCAAATTATCAACAAGGGTTTTTCAATGCTTATGCACATATGGCAATGAGAAATGATTTGGATGCCATTTTATTTCTTGGTGATTATATTTATGAATATCAAGCAAGAGGATATGGGTATTCTGAGAAAGTAGGAAGATTACATATACCTGAACAAGAAGCTGTCACATTGAATGATTACAGGATTCGTTATTCTTTTTACCGACTTGATCCCGATTTACGCAGACTTCATCAATTGCATCCATTTATTGGTATATGGGATGATCATGAAACTGCCAATGATTCTTGGCCGGGCGGAGCGGATAATCATCAAGCAACCGAGGGTGATTGGGATCAAAGAAAGCGCGCCGGAAAAAAAGCATTCATGGAATGGTTGCCCATTAGAGAACAAGATACATTGGGTACCATTTACAGAAGATTATCATATGGACCATTATGTGAACTCTATATGCTGGACACGAGATTGGAAGGCAGAGATAAACCAATGGGACCCAAAGATACCACCTCAAGTGCCATCGATACTGCCATTTGGCAAAGTCCTGACCGAACATTGCTGGGGAAAAAACAATATGACTGGTTAACTTCATCTTTGAAGCAAACAAGCGCAACATGGAAAGTCATAGGCAATCAAGTAATGCTCATGCCATTGGACGGTTTCACCAATCAGGATTCTTGGGAAGGATATCCTGCTGAAAGAAAGGCCTTATTGTCAGGTTTTCGAAAAGACCTCATCAATAATGTGATTATTGTAACCGGTGACATTCATAGCACATGGATTTCCGAATTGCCAATTGAAAAAAATGATCCTGCATATCAATCTTCAACAGGCAAAGGTTCAACATCGGTTGAATTTGTAACGCCAAGCATCACTTCAGCCAATATCAATGAATTATTGAATACACCGCCCGGATCATTGCAAACGCAGTTTTTGATCTTGCAGGCAAAGACATTGAACCCACATATCAAAGATGTGGAGCTTGATAGTCATGGATATATGATCCTGAATCTTACCCCGGAAAAAGCACAAGCTGATTGGTACTTTGTAGATTCCACAACAATCCGCAGAAAAGGCGAAAAATTCTATAAAGGATTTCAAACATTGATTGGAACAAATACTTTGCAGCAGGCAAGTTCAGAGATTGCAACCAGGCCGGGTGGTCCGGTTGATCCTTCTGATACACCACTTTCCATCAATGAAGAAATCCCTGCATTGGCCATAGGTAATTATCCAAATCCATGTTCTGATCACACGCTCCTTCATTATGTGATGGCAAAAGAAGCACATGTGACCATTCAAGTGATCGATATCAATGGGAATGAAGTTCTTCGTCCACTGCATGCATTCTTCCATGCTCCCGGACCATATGCTGCAAGAATTGATATTTCTTCGCTTCCAACGGGTACATATTATTATCGTTTGCTCATTGGCACCTCAATCATCACACGGACAATGACCATCATTCATTGATGGTATTGGAGATCAACTTTTCATGGCCAAGACAACACCAAAACCGAAAAAGCACATCACCATCACGAATGCCCGAGTGAATAATCTCCAAGATGTTTCCTGCGATATTCCTCGCAATGCATTGACGGTTATTTCAGGCGTAAGCGGTTCAGGAAAATCATCCCTTGCATTTGAAACATTGTATGCTGAAGGTCAAAGAAGATTCGTGGAGTCATTATCATCCTATGCGAGGCAATTTCTTGACAGAATGAATAAACCTGATGTGGAAAGCATCTCTGGTCTTCCTCCCGCCATAGCGATTGAACAAAGAGGATTTGCTCGAAATCCGCGTTCAATTGTTGCCACACAAACCGAAGTATATGATTATCTGCGATTGCTTTTCGGAAGAATTGGTGTTACCCATTGCACATGTGGCAGAATAGTTCGCAAAGACACGCCGGCACATGCAGCAGAAGCCATATCTGAATGGAATGAGGGTGAACGATTATATATTTTATTCCCAATTCATGTCGCGGATCAATCATTCGAACATGCCATCAATTCATTGATTGAACATGGGTTTTATAGGGCTGTAATGCCTGCAAGTGATGAAATCATTGACCTACAAGCCCAACCCTTCAACTCGATTGATGATCATGATGAACTCTTAATGCTTGCAGATCGCATCATCATCAAAAAGGATCAAGATTTCTTATCAAGATTGACCGATTCTCTTGAAACGGCTTTCACGCTTGGACATGGAAGAGTGACAGTTCGCAATATTTCCACCATGGAAGATGCATGCTTCAGCAATGTTCATGAATGCGCTTTTTGCGGCATAGAATACCAGGAGCCTGAACCCAGGCTATTCTCTTTCAATTCACCATTCGGTGCTTGTTCTACATGTCAAGGATTTGGAAGAAGCATAGGGCTTGATGATAATCTGATCATACCCGATAAGCATCTATCATTACAAAAAGGTGCGATTCATCCATTCAGAACAGCAGGATTTACCGAGTATCATCGTGATTCACTAGATTTTGCACGAAGGCATTCCATCCCAATCGGCGTCCCATATTCCATATTGACCGAAGAACAGCAATCAATGCTATGGAAGGGTGATTCATTGTTCACAGGAATAAATGGCTTCTTTGAGAGGGCAGAGCAAAAGGCGGCATCCAAAGTTGGCTATCGGGTCTTGCTTTCTCGTTATCGGGGATATACAATTTGCCATGAATGTCATGGAGCGCGTTTGAGAACATCTGCTCGACGTGTGTTTGTTGGAGAACTAACATTACCTGACATCATACGCATGACAATTGCAGAGGCATCCGACTGGTTTGATGCTTTGCAATTGGATGAATATCAATTGCATATAGCGGACATGGTATTAAAAGAAATTCGATCCAGACTTCGGATGCTTGTTGATATTGGTTTGGAATATATCACACTTGACCGCATGGCACACACGCTCTCAGGTGGAGAATCACAAAGAATCACACTTGCAACTTCACTCGGTAGTTCATTGGTCGGGACTCTCTATGTTCTTGATGAACCGAGCATTGGCTTACATCATCGTGATACATGGAGATTGCTACAATTACTCAAGCGATTGAGATCACTGGGAAACACGGTTGTTGTTGTGGAACATGACCCTGACATCATTGCCTTTGCAGATCATGTTATTGACATTGGTCCCAAGGCAGGTGAATTGGGTGGTCATATCATCTTTGCCGGAAATGTTCCCGATATGCTGAAATCACATGCTTCATTAACTGGTAAATATCTTTCCGGTGCATTGAGCATTCCAATCAATGGTAAAAGATCTAAAGGGAATGGTACTGCGCTTGAGATACTTCAACCATTTGAAAGAAATCTCAAAGGAGAAAATGTTCAAATTCCGCTTGGTTGCATTGTAGTGATAACAGGGGTTTCAGGTTCTGGAAAGAGTACGCTTGTTAATGAAGTTCTTGCTCCCGCTTTGAAACAAAAATATGCAGGATTTTCAGGGCCCATCGGAGCATGCAAAGATGTGATTGGTCATCAATATCTCAATGCAGTGGAAATCGTGGATCAATCTCCAATCGGAAAGTCATCTCGTTCGACACCGGTCACATATACAAAAGCATTTGATGCAATTCGAGATCTCTTTGCAGATACACAAACAGCTAAGCAATTGGGTTGGCGTGCCGGATACTTTTCTTTCAATGTTCCCGGGGGTAGATGCGAAACCTGCGAGGGAGATGGCAGCGTGACCGTAGAAATGCAATTCCTACCTGATATCACGCTTGAATGTGAGGCTTGCAAAGGAAGTAGATATAAAAAGGAAGCCAAGGACATACTGTTTAAAGGTGCATCCATAGTTGATGTGTTAAACATGACTGTGCACGAAGCACTCACTTTCTTCCAAGGAAATAAACGCATAGTCAATAAGTTGCAAGTGCTCTCCGATGTAGGCTTGGGATATGTTCGACTTGGACAACCCAGCACACGTCTTTCCGGTGGAGAGGCGCAACGCATCAAGTTGGCTGCTGCAATCGATGATTCTCGCGCGGAAAAGACATTGTTCATTTTTGATGAACCTACAACGGGTTTACATCTTGATGATATTGCCACTTTATTGACATGTTTCAGGGCATTGGTGGCTAAAGGACATAGCGTTCTCATCATTGAGCACCACCTTCATGTTATTGCATCTGCAGATCATGTAATTGATTTAGGTCCGGAGGCAGGTGAATTGGGAGGACATATTGTGGCTTCCGGTACACCGGAGCAGATAATGAAAGTAAGCAAGTCATATACCGGAAAAGCACTGAAAACTCTCTTGAAATAATCACCGATACCGTATCTTGTATTCATGAATATTCGCGCCAAGCACATTTTTCGCATTATGATCACGCTAGCGATAGTGATCGGTTCCTTTTATATTGCTTTACACAATATCAATCTGGACATTCTGATTTCCACATTACTCAATGCTCGTTATGAATGGGTGGTATTATCCATTCCCGTCATGCTTGTGTCACATTGGCTTCGTGCATTACGCTGGAAAACCATGCTATCGCCGGTGGTGGAAAAGCCATCAATTTTGAACATGTTTTCCGCGGTCATGATTGGTTATGCGGTGAATAATGTCATCCCAAAAGGTGGGGAGCTGATGCGTCCCATCATCTATGCAAGAAGAGATAAAGTTCCATTGTCAACTGTCATGGCTTCAATGATTGTGGAACGATTCTTTTTTGATGCAATCATGGTCTTGCTGTTTATTGCGGGTGTATTCATCTTTCAAAGGACAGACATTGAGCAGGCATTTCCGTGGTTTTCCTGGGGGCAGATGCTTTCGGTGATCGGGATTCTATCATCAATCATCATCTTGATTATGATCATTGCCTTTTTCCCTGCATTGACCGATTGGTTATTGAAAGTGACTATTCGGCCTTTTTCTCGCAATCTTTATGAACGAGTACACAAATTGACCGATACATTCGAACATGGATTTGAAGTGATCAAAACTCCTTCACAGTATTTGAGATTGACATTGGAATCATTTGGAATATGGCTTGGCTATTTGTTTCCGATGTGGATCATGATGTATTCATTTGATTTTCAATCTCGATTGAATCTCGATATCATTGATGCCACATTTCTGTTTTCAGTTGGCACTCTTTCTCAATTCACGCCGGCTCCCGGAGGAATAGGCGTCTATCATTCTTTGATTCAAACTTCCATGGTGAGAATATTCGGAATCATGCCTGAAGAAGCACTTGCATATGCCACGCTTACTCATGGCATAAATCTGATCGTTTGCTTTATCATTGGTGGTGCTTTCTTTATCTATGAAAACAGAATTGAACCACTTCCCAAAGATTTGGATGAGATAGAGAAGGAAACCCTCGGATGATCATTCTTTGGATAGCACTTGGAGGCGCTATTGGTAGTGTGCTTCGTTATGGCATTGGTATGGCCATGCACGGCCTTTCAGGCTTATTTCCGATAGGAACGATGATAGTCAATATCTTGGGGTCGATCTTGCTTGGAGCATTCTTCGCGATGCAAGAGGGAACACACAAATCCATGAGCAATGAGATGTGGGTATTCTTAAGCATTGGATTATGCGGAGGATTCACCACATTCTCAACATTCGGACTTGAAACATATCTTCTTTGGAAAGAAAAACACATCGTTGAAGCTGCGCTGTATATGATTTCCAGCATGATTGCAGCCCCCGCTTCAATTGCATTAGGATATGCAGTCTCCAAAATGCTCAAATCCTGATCTCACACTTCAAATAATCCGTCCGTATTATTTTGCTGTTTGGTGTATTGCATTCCTGTCTTCAAGTGTTTGACAATACATGTGCCGGAAGAGGCTTCATCAGGACCAATGATGATCACATGCTCAATGCCTAACTTATCTGCTTCTTTCATTTGAGCCTTCAATGATCTGTTTTGTACATCGGTGATAATGGACTTCTTGCTGTTCATTCTTAATGTATGTGCAAATCGAATGACAGCACTGCGAGATTCGCTCGTTTCGAAACCAATTACATAGACATCTGCCTTTCTTTGGATTTCAGGGGTGTTTTCAGCAGCTTGTGCAATAAGCAAGCGCTCCATCCCGAAACCAAATCCTATGCAAGGTGTATGCTTGCCACCGAAATGCTCAAATAAATGATCATAACGACCGCCGCCGCCGAGTGCGTCTTGAGATCCAAGAGAAGTACTCGTAATCTCAAAGACGGTATGAGAATAATAATCCAAACCCCGAACAAGTCGCGGATTCAATGAATAAGGAATTCCCAAACCATCGAGCATTGAAAGCACAGCATCAAAATGATCTTTGCTTTCATTATCAAGCATATTCAATAAAGAAGGAGCTTGTACACTCAATGCTTTGTCACCCGGATGTTTGGAGTCCAAGATGCGAAGAGGATTGCTGATAAGTCTGGATTTTGAATCTTCCGACAATTCAGATTGAAATGCCGAAAAATATTCCACCAGTGATGCTTTGAATTGTTGTCTTACAGATGGTGTTGCCAATGTGTTTAATTGCAATTGATACGATTGTATGCCAAGGGAAATCATGAGGTCATGCGCCAGAGTAAGAATCTCAACATCTGCTTCAGGAGTGGCGGCACCCATCAATTCGCAACCAAATTGATGGAATTGTCTTTGCCGACCTTTTTGCGGCCTTTCATATCGAAAGAATGGACCAACATAATACAATCGAGCTATTTGTTGTTGTGCTGTGAGATTATGTTGAATTGCAGCTCTTACAACCGATGCCGTGGATTCCGGTCTAAGCGTCAAAGCATCACCGCCCCGATCGGGAAATGTATACATTTCTTTACCAACAATATCGGTTTCTTCTCCAACCGAACGTTTGAATACTTCGGCATATTCCATTATTGGAGTTCGAATCTCCTGATATCCATATTGCGCGGTAAGCAATCGAATTGTATGTTCAAGAGCATGCCATGATGAAATCTCAAGAGGGAGAATGTCTTTTGTTCCGCGTATAGATTGCATAGTGCTTACAATTGGAGTGATGCTTGAAGAAACACATTTATCTGATTTCTTCTAGTGTTTTCACCGAAATGCTGCCATTCATACCAGGATTTCAGTGATATGGAACTTCCATCGGGATAAATCATCATTCCCGACATTTCAGGTCCATAAATATATGTTTCTGACTGTAATTGCGATTGACCCACATTTGATTGATAGGGTTCTTGAGATAGACGGTAGAATCGTCCTCCAAGGCCAATGCGAAAACCATGTGATGCAGGTACAAACATAAGGAATTTGAAGAACTGTTCCGTGCTCATGGTAACAGGAGTTTCACTGAACTCGGACCATGACATTATGCCTCTATCGAATCTACGGATAAAGAGATTGCTTTCAAGTGTCCACCCTTGCCGAATATGATACATGATGGAATCTCGATAACTGAATTGTCTGAAACTAAAACTACGCAGAGCCGTTCCGGGTAATTCAAAATCAAAGATTGTATAATTGGCAAGTACCTCGAATTGTGGATGCATTTCAAATAGCGAGGTCTTCCAATGGAATATGGGATTCAATCGAATGCTGCTGTTTCGATTATTGAGAGATGATCGTTCAGACTTTAAAAACACAACATGTGTTTGTTGTATGCCCCCTGATATTGACATACTTATCTGCTGATTGATGGATCTCCTCCAAAACAGTGAACCAATGATAAGCTGTTCATCTCTGTCATCATTATTTTGTGTGCTTGGGGTATCATATCGCAATAATGAAGCAGAAATATCATAGCCTATTGTGTCCTGCTCACCAATTGGTTGCTGACCAAGTGAAAATATTCTGAATCGATTGGAAATATTGTCTCTTTGAAATTCTTGTTTGCGAATGATATCCAATTGATCTTGAGAAATGTCGAAGACGGGAATGACGGCATTCTTTTCATCTCGATTAAAAAGAGAAAATCCTGTTCGTACTACTGTGCCATGCTCTTGTTGATATGTCACTGCACCTGAAACATTTACGGTGAATTCTTGAAGATTTCTATTGATTGCGGTATTGTTAAACTCCATAATTGGTCTACGGAATAGTCTTGCTATATCTGCTATTTCTGCATTGAGCGTGAAATCTGCCTTTATCATCGGGATGATTTCAATGCCAAAATCCGCATTTGCTCTATGCCTTTGCTCTTGTCTTTGCTCAACGGCCAATGAACCTTGCGAGCCCCCTTGTGGTGAGTAAAAATCTCGATTGAGTAATGTACTTCGTAATTCAATGGACATAGAATTCTTCCCTTGATCATCTCCTGCGGTATAGGCATTCAATGCAATGTCGATATCAGCCATATGCCGCATGGTATCGATGATGGTATATTGTCCTGAACCACGAGATTGTACCAATAATCCTTCACCCATTGAAATTGGTATATGATTCACTTGGCCAAAAAACGATGATCCTCCACCATTGATCCCTAATTGCTGATTTCCTTCATATCCGGCATAAACTTCTCCACCGACAATATCACTTTTATATCCTATCCCTACATAGCCACCGATTCTTTTTGCTGATTGTAAAGCAATGTCTCGTGAATCCGAACGTGAGCTGTACAATACCTGACCAAGCAATGAGAAGGCAGGAGTCAATGATTGTTTCAATAATCCCTGCACTGTCAAATTATCCTGAATAGCAATGGTATTGGTTCTCATGATAGAACCCCTATATCGCTTTTTCACAATATATTCTATTCCAAAAGGGAATGCATATTGCATCAGTGCATCAGAATTGAACAAGAATGTATTGGCGATTTTATCTGTTCCATAATTCCATGACTGAATATCCTGTGTGGAATCTGTCAATGATATTGCACGGAGCAAAGTGATTTGTTCTTGTTGAGCAAAGAGTTGCCCGGAAAGCATGAACAAATACAGGAGGAACATATGAGGAAGAAAGCGGGTCATGTGATGCAAAATAGCATAAATGTTGTTTGTTGCAGCGATTAAGAGTCAAAGCAATAAGTTTGTATGAAACAAAGAACCGGAAATGCCTGAAATGTCTCTACCAATACTGCAACTGAAGCTCAATATGCATTCTCGCATCAGGGAAGGTCATCCCTGGGTTTTTGCCGAATCGCTCAAATATCATGAACCGATTCCTTCAGGTTCTCTTGTGTCCGTCATGACCGATTATGGATATGATTGTGGGATTGGATTTTATAATCCGAATAGTGCCATTGCTGTAAGGCTTTTGCATAGTCATGAAGAGGATGTTACCATTGATTTCTTTGTCGCTCGACTTCGTTCGGCAATGGCAATTCGTCAGAGAGTATTTCCCACGATGGACTCTTATAGACTTTGTTTCGGGGAATCCGATGAACTTCCGGGATTGATAATTGATAGATATGGACACTATTGTGCTGTTCAATGTTTGTCAGCCGGAATGGACAGTAGATTGGACATGATAGTGCAAGCTCTTATCATCATCATGCCTGATCTGAAAGGCATTATTGCAAAACATGATTCTCAATTGCGCATAAAAGAAGGTTTGGAACAAGGCGAGTATATTGTCCACGGTGAGATTCCTGATGCGATAGAGATAACTGAACATGATATTCGACTTCGTCTTTCATTGCTTCATGGACAAAAGACTGGATATTTTCTAGATCAACGATTGAATCGTGCTTGGGTAGGAAGATTATCTCAAGGAATGGATGTGCTCGACTGTTTTACAAATCAAGGAGGATTTGCCTTGCATGCCGGGCAAGGTGGAGCGAACTCCGTATTGGGCATTGATAGTGCCATTCAGGCAATTGAATCATCGCGAGTCAATGCCGCATTGAATGGATTGGAAATGTGCACATTCGAACAAGCAGATGTATTTGATTATCTAAAACAAGCAGTTCATGATGGAGCTTCTTGGGATATCATCATTCTTGATCCACCTGCATTCACAAAAAGTAAAGCAACACTTGCCCGAGCAAAACGTGGCTATGCAGAAATAAACAGACAGGCACTGAAACTTATTCGTCCAGGTGGATATCTGGTAACAGCAAGCTGTTCACAGCATCTTACAGTACAGATGTTGACAGATATCGTGCAAGCTGAATCAAAACGCATCAATCGTAGACTGCGATTAATACATATTGGTGGACAAAGCCCATGTCATCCGATATTGCCAATCATGCCGGAGACTTCTTATTTGAAATGCCTTACATTCGCGGTTGAATGATCAGAATTCGAGTTCTGCACCAACTATGACCATTCTTCTTTGACCAGGAAAAAATTCTTTTCCTTCCGCGCCCGATGCATAGAGCGTATCAAACAGATTATTCACTTGTAGGCGCAAGCGAAGCGATTGCATCGGACCTCCGATAGACATGATGGAATGATCGATGTCCAACCCAAAAACGGTATATGCATCCACTATATTATCCGCATAATAGCCATTAAATGAGTTTTGCAAATCGGTGATCAATGCTTGATTATTGATGAGATCATCATCAAAATTATCGGAACGGAATGAACCGATATGTCTCATATTGAGTGAAATGCCTGTTGTTTGATTGCGATATCCGATGCGCATCATCCCCATGAAATCAGGGAATCCGGCAATGCGATTACCATTGAGTGAAATGGACTTGCCATCGCCCGTGAAATAATTCATGTCCACGATTCGATTATATCCCATCGTGAGATTTCCGGCGATTTCAATTGCATTGCCATTGTATATGGGGAATGATTTCCATCCTTCGAGTTCTAACCCGATATGTCTTGTGCGTGGTGCATTGCCATCTATGGGTGCGCCAAAAATATCGAGTCTTCCACTTTTCACGAGTTCATCAAAAAATTCCATTGCATAACCGGTGATGTCAAAGCGTTCAAATTCGGATGCATGATGCCAGCCTAGTTCGAGATTCAGCATGGATTCGGGCTTGACAAGTGGCTTCGTAAAATCAAAACCATTCGTGGAATCATTGATTGCAATGTGTTCAAAAAGTGGCATTGCGCCGAAATAGGAATCCGATGCGGCATAGAGATTGCGCATCCTAGGCTCACGAGAAGTATAGGCAAGCGAAGCAATAATGCGCTCTTTATCATTCAGAGCATAGTGCATACCGATGCGTGGATTTGCAAAGAGATAATTGATGGAGAATAATTGGTCGCCATTGCCGATTATGGAATCATTCGATGACTTGTATGAAGTAAAAAAATATCCTGCTTTTTCATTCTCGATGCCATAATTATGATGCACGATTTGCAATTCTCCTTGCAGCATCATGCGATCGCTTACTTGAAATTCTTCTCTTGCAAATGCCGAGAGAATGGTCCGCATGCCATTATATTCATAGATATTGAAATCGGGATCGAATCCTTCAGGTAAACCCTCCGCATAGTGAATAGATCCCCTATGTTGAGATCTATGCGAACGAATTTCAAGTCCTGTTGTGAGTCTTCCACCCGCATGTTCCCAGACAAGTCTTGGAATCCAACCACCCTGTCGATTGCCTACAAAACCCCGCACGATAGCATTGCCGATTATAGGATTTCCGGAAACTCCAAATTCCGGGGTGAGTCGTAATGTCGCGGCATCCGCCCAAGAAGCATCATAATCAAAATAGCCATCACCTGTATAATAGAAGAGCGTTGATTTGAGCGAAAGATTCGGAGTTATGGACCAATCATTCAAGATCTCATAATGTGGCTGAGAGAATTCTTCGATCTCTTGCAAGCGTCTTATGCCTGACCAAGACATCTCTCTGCCGGTTGAATCATAAGCCCAACCATTGAGATTGGATCTGCGTAGTGCGGGATTCTGAATCCATGCTTTGGGTATGCCCGTATATGCGAGTGCATCACGTACGGGACCGCCATATACATTGATTTGCGTTGTGAGACGATCATCAAATCGCGATGCACTCAGAAAATAACTTTGCAAGCGCGCCCAAGAATGTTGTCTATATCCATCGGATTGAATTGAGGTGAGTCTTGCTGATAGCGCATATCGATTATCGATGAGTCCACTTTGCAATTCAATAGATGATTTTGAAACTGTTGCTGCGAATCTATCATCACCGGTCAAGGCATCTCCATATTGCTGAAAACCAAGGAATTGCGAATATCGAATCGCTGATTCATTGATACCTGAAGAAGTCAATACGCTCACGCTTCCAGCCATCGCTGCAGCACCATAATTCATGAGTCCCGCACCGCGTTGCACTTGCAAGCGATCTGTACTTGCGAGTAAATCAGGCATATTGATCCAATAGACATTATGATCTTCGGGATCATTTTGCGGAACACCATTGATCATCACCGCAATTCTTCTTTGATCGAAACCACGAAGAGAAATGGAGGTATATCCGATATTATTTCCATTTTGAGACACCGCATAAATCGAAGGGAGCATCGACAAATGCTGGGCAATATCTTGTACGGTATAGGAATTCTTGATTTCTTGAACGGTTATGTCTGAAAATGTGGCCGTGGATTTATCATCTGCCGTTGTGGAACTCACCGTTACACTTGGCGTGACATAGGTTTTGATCCTGCTGGAATCAATTGATTTATGCTGTGAAAATGCAGAGTTCGATGCAAGCAGAAATAACAAGATGTGAATCATAATGGAATCGGAATAGTGAAACATGACTATTCCGCAAGAGGGGAGAAACTCAATGTAGCATTTGAGTGTTTACGTTTTCCTACGCCGGTATAACCCGGATCAGGTTCAAAGAGTATGATCTCAGCCGAAACATCGATTTCGGCACCTCCAACGGACCAACAAAAGTACGTGATTTGCATCTCACGGCAAAGTTCGAAGGAAATCATTATTTTACGACAAACAAGAGAGCTGAACATGGAAATATTTGTTTGCAAAGGATATTCAGGCCAGATTTACAGAGTCAATGTCAATGAACATATGATCATTGAAGAGATTATCCCGGTCATTTCTGAGAGTTTGGGTTTTTATTCTTCAAATGAAGATAGAATCGGTATGTATAATCTCACACGTGATTGGGAATATTTCCCTCAAGATACCTTATTGTCTCGCGGTACTACTTCCGGTGATCTCATCATCCTGGCAGATGGTGGTGGTTGCCATAAAAATGAGTGATTCCCATGTCTATTGCTCTTATCATTGTTTTTTTATGTTTTCTTGGCTGTGCAAGTGGTGATATCTCTCGGCACTTCATCGTCAAGCATCATAGAGATTCCTCAGATATCGTATTCACCCATCTTGCCGACTCACTTCCACAATATGGTTATCAAGTCCGAACTATAAAGCAAGACTCTCTTTTTGCTACCGCATATGTAAAGCA
Organism: Ignavibacteria bacterium; assembly: GCA_016873735.1. GTDB lineage: Bacteria > Bacteroidota > Ignavibacteria > Kapaibacteriales > UBA961 > UBA961. The sequence goes on from VGWD01000002.1 coordinate 59,880, forward strand.
AGGATCATTGAATGAAAGGGAAATCCAGCTATTATTCATTCATCAACCCAATGAAGGGGCATGTTCGGTTTATGTGAAAACAATCACTTATTTCAGGCAAGACACCATCATCGAATATTATGATGAGCAAAGGGGGTTTCCTGCATCGTATAGGAAGGATTTCATGCCGATCATTCAATTGGCAGAGAGAATCGGTAAGAACACATTGCGTAAAAAGAAATAATCAATCCAAACATCGATTGCTATGGGGTCCGTTTTTTAGTAAACATTCCTGTGTTGTTCCAAACCACGCATATCTGTTTTTTGCGATGATATCATAGAGTATATCTCTGATACTTTTTGGAATGATCTTCATGATCACTTGCACGATGTTCCATATCCCACCCATCTCTTTGCATATATGGAGGATTGCATGTGATTTTGTCAATATGTTCATGCCATCGTGGACTATTATTGAATCGGGAAGAGTCTCATATTCTTCAAGCAGCATTTGTGCTTGTATCCCTTTCAATGGTGCAAATACCATCTTTTGCGACTTTTCATTTCTGACTATCCATAGTAGTGTCCTATTGCACAATAGACATTCACCATCAAAAAATACGATTGTACGATGAACATCATTCATGATATGCAATGGGGTTTGAAAGCCAATCAATAGCAGACTTAGCCATCATTGCCGCACCGATGGGGAGTGCCTGCTCATCAGGAGTGAATTGAGCATTATGCAGACCCGGCATGGATGCTTGATGATGTGGACGAACGCCGAGCATCCAAAAAGCCGCAGGAATATGTTGACCATAAAATGCAAAATCTTCTCCCCACATCTTTGGTTCAAAGTCAGTTACTTGAGCATCACCAATCAAACGTTGAGCAGTTTGTATCGCAAAACGTGCTGCTCCTTCATGATTGTAGACAGCAGGATATCCACGAAGAATAGTGACTTCGCTTGTGGCACCATGCAATGCACATAACTGTTCTGTATGCTTTTGAATCATTCGTATTGCTTGCTCACGCCATGAGGGATCAAATGACCTGAGCGTTCCTTTCAATTCAACTGAATCGGGAATGATATTTGTTGCAGAACCTCCATGAATGGAAGTGATGCCCAAGAGTCCCGGTAATAGAGGATTGCGTGTTTTTGTAATGAGTGATTGTAGATGAAGAATGAGTTCAGATGCAATCAAAATAGGATCAATACCCTGATGTGGTTGTGCTGCATGAGCACCCTTGCCATGAATAGTTATATAAATCTCATCAGCAGAAGCCATAGTAGGTCCTATGCTGATTTGGATTTCACCGCATGGTGCATCCGGATATACATGTTGACCAAAAATTGCCTCCGGTTTTGGATGTTCAAGTGCGCCTTCCGCAACCATGATACTTGCTCCACCTGGTACTTTTTCTTCACCGGGTTGAAAAATCAACTTGACGACTCCATTCAATGTAGATTCACATTCCTTCAATATTGCTGCCGCACCCAAAAGCATGGCCGTATGCGCATCATGTCCGCAAGCATGCATGATTCCGGGTTTGCAAGAAGCAAAGTCAAGATTGGTGTCTTCCTGTATAGGTAATGCATCAATGTCTGCGCGCAATGCAATGCAACGATCACCCTTTCCGATATGTGCAATTATTCCGGTTTGTGCAATGATTGAATGTTCAATATTCATCGAAAGCAATCGCTTGGAGATATATGCACATGTTTCATGTTCCTGAAATGACAATTCAGGATTGCGATGAAGATGTCTTCTATCTTCGATGATGGATGAAATGCGATTATTGGCAGCTTGCAATATCTGGTTCATAAGTATACTTGTTTTCAATAGAGAAGAGATGAATCGTGAATTAGGAATGTTCTGTGAATCACATGCATGCCATTTCTTATCAGCAAAACATACACACCGGGAGTGGTAGTTGGTAATGTAAATCGATATCTTCCGGAACGAACAAAGTTCGATGGCATTATGGTTGTAGTCTTTCCATTAATGTCTATAACTGTAACTTCCGAAACAGCATCAAATGGAAAATGTACTTCCGCTACATGTTCTTCGAACATAATCTTGAATTGTTCATTCATGATTGATATAACTCTACCTTGAGCAAAACAGACATCACTGAGTGTGAACATAGTCAATGCATAGGATGGTTCTATACATGTAGCATTGATTGCAGCTTGAATGGAAAATATTTGATTTTCCACATCGCCCAAGTATGAAGTGGCATGTATGCTGAACAATGGTGAACTAGGGAATTCAGGAAGTGAAGTCATTGAACGAGCTTGTATTATGGCTTTCCCATTTACGAAGTCATGAGATACTACTTGTATGTTCCAGTTTCCTAACTGAGAACTTATAGAATCCATTTTCAGTAGAGAATATGGATAGGTAACCGTGAATAAAACGCTATCAATGCGCGGGTATGGTAAGCGACGTTGCGCTGAAAGCGAAATGTCAAAACGAGTATTCTCTCCGGGATAATATGCGATAGATCCAGTGGGATTTCCATTGATTAAGGTGCTCGAAGGCATACGCTCACCCGAACCGACGAGGACTGTTTTATACATTGACCCATTCTCTGCGGTGCATGTCAATAATGCATTTACTTGACCAATGCTGTCAGGAGTAAAGCCAATCGGAACTTTCGCATAACCTTTTGCGGGAATGATGATCGGTGCATTTGCCGTATAAAATACTTTTGAAAATGCATTACCCGGAAGATCTCTGATTGATATATCGATGATGCTTATGTTTTGATCATTTGGATTGTTTATGATGAGATCTTTAATTGCGATGTCGCAAGTCAATACTGATCCCATATCCAAAACTGTATCAATCAATAAACCTTTGCTCATTCCAATACCCTGAATTAATACACTATCCAACTTGATGGGTTTTTGTTCCGGGCCTGGCATTGCATCATGCGTAAAAATGAGATGAGCGGTTCTATTACCGGCTTTCACCGGTTTGAAGCCAATCTTCGTTGTATGCTTAGATCCGTCAATTATACTTGGAAGTGGATCGGTATCTATAATGAAAAAATCACCTTCGGGGGAATTGATTGAGATTGTATTCAATGAAAGAGGCATTGTGGTTGAGAAATTTGAAACAAGAATCTCGCCTTGCTCAGAAGTTGTCAGACCGACGCTTGCATCCGAAAATGTATATCCTGTGGCAGTGAAGGAAGGAATTCCTCCTTTGCCTTTCAAAGAGGCAATGAGTGGATCGGTAAACTGATCAATTGAAATCAACAATGAGTCAGCATAAGGGATTGTGTCATTCGGAACAAAATTACATGGAATATCCAAGCTTGAAGATGCCTTCAGAGTAAAGGGCATGCTTGGTAAGGAAGGACAAATAAATGCATTGGAAGACCCCAATGCTATGCTGGTCACTCGAATATCATCATCGCCGGTATTTCTCAGTTGAAGTATTTTTTGCTCATTAGTCATGATTCTTTGCAATCCCCAATCTTGATCTGATACTGAAGCACCGATGGAAATTGCATCCATATTGATGATGCCGGATACAGAAGTGCAGGCATTTCCGAATGTGATTGTTGCTTGTTGTTGCCCTTTTTCCAGTGGAGTGAATCTATATGTGACAGCAATGCAAGTGTCTCCCGGTATAATTGTTCCGGCCTTCGGTTCCAATACAGATAGACCTTTTGCATTGAGTATAACGGCTTCATCAAGTATGATTGGGGTATCGGATTTATTACATAGATAACTCGTCAAAACAGTGTCAATCGTTGATCCGATGATTGCAGCGGGAATATCAATCTTGAATTGATTCAATGTCAAAAGAGGATTTATCACAGAACTTTGAGCATCACTTTGATCAGGCGGTGTGAAAATTCTTCCCGACATGCGAATGGCAATGTCTTGTTTGCCTGCGCTTTTGAACGTAGTATCAGGTAGCGTTATGGTATTTGCAAATGAGCGAACAGTATATAAAGTGCCTAGAGAATCTTTTGATGAATCGGCCGGGAATCGATTATATCCAGGTGAGATGGAATCACGTAATGACAGAAAATCTCCTCGATCATTGAAGAGCAATGTAAAGGGTCTTATACCTATTGCATTGATGGTTGCGGTTCCCCCAACTTTCATTGGGACGGATAATTGACCTTCATATAGACCTATGAGATAATAATTGCCTATGCTGTCTTTACCGATTGATTGTGCAGTGAGACTTTTCTGTGTGCCAAGGAGTTCTTTGGACCAATCGACGCTGCCCGATGAAGTCACTTTTTGAAGAATGATGGAAACTCTACCAGAATTCACTGTTCTTGTTATGTCTGTTGCGGAAAACATGTCATCATTCTTATCCATCAAAACCGCTTTTCCCGAAGCAAGTGTATAAGGTAGAAATTGAGTAAAAAATTGTACTCCGGTTCGCAGCCAAAGTACATTTGCTTCACGCATACGTGCAAGAAACATGTCTTGATTTCTTGTCGATGCTATTTGTTGTCCATTCACATTCAATTGTCGCTCATATTGTCCTATGTATGCAAATGATGAGGCATGCTCATTTGCTGATATACCATAGCCAATGTCAGTGCCCGTTCCAAATGCATGAATATTCGTCATGCCACCGGTTCTTGTTGTTCGCGCTGCAATGCGAAACAGATATTGTCCATTCATTTGCGCTTTCCATTGATGACTCAATCCGGTTGCATTATTACTGATGAGCTGCCATGTATTTCCATTATTGGTTGAATATTGCAAACGGACTGTATCGCTTGCATCAATTCCACCCCATGTGATAAGAATGCTATCACATGAACTGAGTACTTCACCTCCATTTGGCGAAACAATCACAACTTTCTTTGCACCACCGCTGAGCGAAACATATTCCGAGTTGCAAGGGACCGCATTGATACGTAAGCGACCACTTCTGATATCACGAGGAGTTGTTTGCGTGAATCGTATCGTAATGATTCTAGATTGTCCTGATTTCAATGTGAAAGGCGGAGCTGTACCGCCCCAATCCGAGACTCTGAAATTAGCCGGGAGAGTGGATCCATCACCGGTAATGGAGATGTCTGCATTTCTTGCAGTGATAGTTATCTGCTGCGTTGCTTGTTGCCCTGGAAGTATATCCGGAAAAGGAGGAAGCACCAATTGTGAAACTTGTAGGGAAGCAACAGATGAGGGAGGCGCAACATATGTGAATGTCTGCCTCAAATTCGTGGGCTTATATGTGATTTGCACATTCCGATTTCTGCTTGCTTCAGTGCAACCTACCGGAGCAATGTATGAAAGCCAGCAATATGTTGTTGTTGGTCTTTTGCTACCCAAATCTTTGTAGACATTCACGAGCAATTCTTCAGTGAATGCAATCGAAGTCGTTCCACCGGTTTTATCTGCTATTTCTCTAAGTTCCGGACTGGCGTCAAAAGATAAAGCAATTGCATACAATGTTGCCTGCAGTTGATTGAGTTGATTGATGATGCTTGCAATTGGCGGATCTTGATTAGGTGTTCCATCTGTCAGGAATACAACTGCACGTCTTATCCATGAAGGAGTTTTCTTCAATAAAGCAACAGCGCTTTTCTGAGGATCAATGAGTGGGGCTTCATAATTTGTGGCACCCAATCCAAACTCTATACTGTCGATAGCTTCATTGAGTGGACGAGCGGTTGTCTTGAAATCACTGAGAATATATGATTGACCATTGAATGTGACAATTGCACATTGTGTGGTTCCATTGAAAATCAATGAATTGATGAAATTCTTTGCTCCATTTTTCATCCATTCAAGTTTTGTTCTCCCATTACTCATGCGCTCATTCATTGACTCACTGATATCGATCACAAGCACAACGCTAATGGATGGATCATTCACTGCAGTTGAACATTCAACGGATAAACCATTTGTCATTGGAATGCCATTTTCCATCACAGTAAAATCAGCTGTTTTAGCATTCGTGAAGATTGAACCTCCGCCATATGCACGAATCGTAGGAAAATTCTGAGGATCAATGCCTGAAAATTGCGCTGAAAGAATCGTTGCTGACAATAAACAAATGATTGAGAAAAGAAAACGCATGAAACAACTAAGCTTGATAATAAATGTACACATATGCAAAATTGCTCATTTTTTACGCCTTGACAATAGTCATTCAAAGTGAATAGAGCTGATAGCTGCCAATGCCAGAGCAGCCGTTTCGGCTCTTAATCGTGAGTGACCCAAACGGATGGGGAATATATTGGAAAATGAGCGTAGTAATGTCAATTCTTGCTCGGAAAACCCACCTTCCGGCCCAATGCAAAGAAGTATCCCATTATTTTTTGAAAGCTGTTCTTCTTTTGGAAATGCTGTGTTTCCATGGATATCTCCCATAATGACGGTGGAATATGTTGTTGCAATACCCTGCAATGAATCAAATTGCCCCAATGCATGAAGAGTTGGCAATATGGAACGTTTTGATTGTTTCATTGCCGCTATGGCTTTTGCATTGAATCTTTCCATATCAAAAGAATGAACTTGAACTCGATCGCTGATGATTGGATAAATATCCGTAATGCCAAGCTCGGTCAATTTCTCAATGATATATTCCATGCGATCTCTTGATGATAAAAGTGGCAATGCTATGCCAAATCGAAAAGACAATTCATGTGCATTGTGTCTCACTTCTTCAATAGCAAGTGTATAGATTCCCAGATTGATCTCCATGATTTGTGCTTTTGCAAGAATTCCGGAACCAGATGATAGGAGCACTTGATCATGCTCGCGAAGCCGCAGAACTTTCGCATGCTTTGATTCATCGGAATCCAATATGATGATTGTACTTTCAGATGTAAGATGTGGGGAATACAAACATTCCATGTTAAGATCTCTCGAATACCAATAATCGTTCTTTGTGATCTAGCTCTTTCCATGCTCCTGATTCCAATCCATTCAGGAGAAACTTGCCTATGGCAACACGAATGAGGCGTAATGTTGGATGACCAATGGCGGCAGTCATTTTTCTGACTTGTCTATTTTTGCCCTCACATAAAGTGAGTTCAAGCCAAGTATCGGGTATATGTTTCCTCTTTCGAATAGCAGGAATGCGCTCTTGATACATTGGATCGGGAATTAATTGCGCAATGCATGGAAGTACTATATGCTCTTGTATGATCAATGTCCCACTTTGGAGAAGCGTCAAATCTTTATCATCAGGTATCCCTTCAACCTGAGCATGATAAGTCCTTGGATGGCGATGCTCAGGTAGAAGTAAATCTCGATTCAATGCAGGTTCATTCGTCAAGAGCAAGAGTCCTTCCGAGTCTGCATCCAGTCTGCCTAGTGGATATACATCTGTCGGAAGATTGAAAGATGCAAGCGTTCCATGCTTCGAACCATCCGATGTGAATTGAGAGATCATGTCATAGGGTTTATGAAAAGCAATCAGCATGCACTATATTCCTTCTTCATCAGGTCCAACTTCGCCTCTCATTGGAGGTATGGCATGAATTCTACATAATGTCATGAATGAACAATGTTCACAATCTTGATCCTTTTTTGTTTTTAACTCAAAATCACCAGCATGAATGGAAGCAACATAATTCTGAGACAGGGGCAACAATTCCTCAGGAGTTAAAGCAACGGATCTTTTTTGTTCGGGATCCATGACTACTTTTGAAGTACAATTATGCAGTGAATAATAGACCGCATGATGCGGAGTGCATTGTTCCAGTCCAAATTCAGTTTGCAAAAATTTCTGTGCAGCAAGAGCATATAAAGGCATTTGTTGTTCTTTGCCTTTATTGATGTCGGCATTTCCGGGAACATTTTTTCCAGTTTTATAATCAGCTATCACGAAGGAGGAAGAATCTTCTGAAAGTTCGATACGATCTATTTTCCCTTTGAGAAAAAGTCCTTTACCCAGATCCATGGCCGGAATAGCATCACCCTTATTACCGAAACCAATTTCAAAGAGTGCTGGCTTATACTGTGATTGTTGCATGTTTTTCCATTCCATGTCAAACCACATATCGAGTCTGCCCTTGATTCCTTTTTCAGGATTACCAAAGATTGCCTGCCTTTCAATATCCATGAATGGATGCTGAAAATCAATCAAGCGGAACTCTCTTTCGGCAATTCTGAAGAGTTCACTGCGATAGATATCTCGTTTATCCTGATTCATTGACAAAGGTTTCAAAACATATTTGTCATTGATGGGAAAGAGGGGAGATGTATAGAACTGATGCAATACATGATGAAAAAACAAGCCATTCTCAAGTGCCGACATCCACATGGTACTTGTCTCTTCTTCAGCAAATCTCAGGACTCTTTTGGCAAAATATTGATAATGACATCGTGCATATTCATTGAGTTCGGTTATGGAAAAACTTGCTCTTTTTTCAGGAATGATGGTTGTTGGAGCATGTTTCCTTTTGATCTGTTCGAAGGTTGACCATCTAAGTATTTGTTTGTAGACAAGATGGTCTATATTGTGCTGTTGTTTAATCATCACATCGATAAATTCTTCCTTGGAAGTGAGATATTTCAAGAAAGGAGTTCGTTCATCATCCTTATGTGATTGCTTGCAAATGTCTTCTTCTACATTCATTCCGATCACGATCATCAATTCATCGAGAAAATGAGAACGCATCAAATCATGTAAATCCGAACTCAGTGCCGGATATGTCAGTAAAAATGTCCGTGGCTTATTACTTGGTGCATGATGAACAAGCGACAAGTAAAAACTCATGCGCTCCCGACGTATGTGTCGTTCTTCTGAATCAGGTAATTCACGACCCATGAACGTATCCGCAGTATAGGCCAAAGGTGATGAGCCTTCATGCATTCCACATAAAATGATCGTCGAATATTCAAGTTCACGAATTTGTTCCATGGAGGTAACTGTTATACCTGTTCCGGGCTTTTCTCGTATCTGAAACTGAGAACCATGTACAATTGAAACAATACACTCCAAATGCTCTTTGAATGATGCTTGGACATTTGGATTACGATGCATGCGAAGTTGTTTGTATTCATCGAGCAATAAGAAGAAAGCACGCATTGCTCTGACATCTCTTTCGATCAATTCCGATGAGGTTTGATGAATATCGACAAGTTCTTGTTGATGTTGATGCTCGGAGAGATCTTCCAGATATGAAATAATCCCGCTTTTATCTATGATTGATTTCATCAAATCAACTGCTTTTTCAGGATTACACGGAGTATGTACATCAATAAGAAGCTCTTGCAATGCCTTAATAACGTTCGAAACTTGATTGACCTCCCCCCTTTTCTTCTCAATGCGATTGATTGCATCTTCATCAGGGCGTATTTGCATAGTTTCATGCATTCTTCTTCTGGAGAGCATGTGTGAAAAGGATGAGAAAGACAATTCCCATTCTTTTAATCCTTTTCCACCTTTGATCCGCATTGCTCTGATGATTTCATCAAAGGATTGCAATAATTCATGGGTTGTTTTTACCCCTGGTAATGTGATATACGGATTCATGAGAATTGTACGAATATCCTCGATTCTACATGAGTGACGTATGATATCGAAAAGCAGAAACATCGCAATGATTATAGGCGATGTATGCAGTTTTGGTCTGTCGGTAATGTTCACAGGCAAACCATGCAAAGGAAAAATCTCCCTGAACAACCCGGAATATTGCTCAGGATTTCTCATTGCTATGACAATATTGCTCAATGGTATGTTCTGTGTTGAATGAATCCAACGAACATATCGAGCAATAGCATCTACTTCAGATTGCGGATTGATGCATTCAAGTATAGTGAAGGGTTGAGCAAATTCAGGTTTGGCCGGTGGTCTTCTACCCGAGAAGAGATAATGTCGAAGGTGATTATGCAAGGGTTCACTCACACCTTCGGAGGAATCCATTTTATGTGGCTTGAAACCGGTATTTCCCAGTTTGGCAAATGTTTGATCAAAGTTGCCAAAAAGCGGTCCATTCTCAGGATCATATTCCAAGAAGCAGGCAAATGCTGTTTCCGAACGTTCAAGGGCATCAAGAAAGAGCCATTCCGGTTCGGTAAATTCGGAAAAACCATCCATGATGATGGTTCCATACTGTCGTATTGATTTCGGCTGTACAATGATTGCTTGCGTGATGAGTGATAGAAGTGCCGGATAATCGAGAAGATATTCTCTTTCTAGGATCTGTTCATACTCATACAAAATGGTGGAGAGATCTGAAATTCTTGCAATGTCATGAATTCCATGAATTTCTTTTGGATTGGCAGACCGGACTTCTGAATTCAATGTTGAGGAGAGTATGCCATCCTTTCGAAGACCGTATAAAACTTCCGCACATTTGTCAATTGTTTGCCGTGATAATGTAGTTCCAAGTCCTCTGTAAAAAGGTAAATCAACATTCACCATAGCTTCTTCAAAAAGCATATTCCGATAAGGATCCGAAATGATTCTGTATTTGCCTTTGGGTATGATGAGTGAATACACATGTTTTGCAAATTGTTCCAATGTATACATCGGAATATCCGGAACGGGCTTTTTATGCAAAGCAAACATCTCTCGCGTGATCATTCGATCGAGCATCCGTTGACGTCTACCTGTGGGAATGATCAGCGTTGTGTTTTCAAAAGAACCTTTTTCAACCAATCTCCCCAAAAAAGCATGAAATCTCCCTTCTGATCCATGATGATCATGATACCGTTGATTGGCAAATACATATGACATAGCGTGATGTGTTGATTATACTTATTATTTCTTCTTTATTCCTTCGAACATGTCTCCGGCACTCATAGCCAAGAGCTCCCGCATGGTTTTATGCATTCCGTCTGTGGAACCATCAAAAAACATGACATTTCCTTTGCCATTTTCAGCAATATGACGGAGTGTTTCATTCCACATCGAGAATAAGATTACAGATGCATCTGCATGCGCTGAATCCATTTCCTTGATGGCTTCGCTCATTCCTTTTGCCACCTCCTGACGGAACAATGCAATACCTTGTCCACGCATTTGAGCAGCTTCTTTTTCGGCAGTTGCACTGATCTTGATTGCATTCCCATCTGCTTCGGCTTGTTTTGTCTTGGTAATGAGCAATGCCTGTCCTTCATTTTCAGCAGCTGCTTTCAAATTATTTGATGAAACAACCTTAGCCATAGAATCCATGATGATCTGATCGAATGTGATATCATTCATCTGAAGATCAATCAAATGATATCCCCAAGATTCGAGTGTATTATCCAGTTGGTCTTTTACATGATCGATAATTTCTCTTCTGAGTGACAAAATCTCTGATTGCTTTTTAGTCGCAACAAAACTTCTCACGGCCCCTTCAACCGTACGAATGAGAGCTTGCATGAAATTCCGCTCATCGACGAATTTAAAAGCAACATTCAAAATCGTTTCTTCCTTTTGATCCAAGACCGAATACAGAAGCATTGTTTTGAATTGAACATTTGCCTGATCAATCGTTATTGCTTGAAATTCCAATTCCACGGATCGATTCTGCACGCTGATTCTTCTATGTATGGTTTCGATGATGGGAATCTTGACATTCAAACCGGGTGTCATGATTCTTCTATACTTGCCAAATGAAGTTACTACTGCAACGGTGCCTTGTGCAACTGTTCTCAGCGATAATAAGAGAATGATAAAAAATATGAACCCGAGGAATAAGAAGGCTTCCATAACCGAACTCCTGAATATAAATAGAAATGTAGATGCAACATACAAAAAATAGCGGGCTTGAGAGATGACTGATTTATCTATTGAATTGCAGATCTTGGAATATCATTCTTGTATGAGCTCACCAAATTGCAATGCGTGCAGGCGTGCATAATACCCTTTGTGTTTCAGTAATTCCTGATGTGTCCCCATTTCTCGAATAACCCCTTGATGCAAGACAATGATCATGTCTGCTTTCTGAATAGTAGACAATCTATGTGCAATCACAATCGAAGTTCTATTGCTCATCAATGTATCCAATGAAGCATTGATGAGTTGTTCCGTTTCTGTATCAATGCTTGATGTGGCTTCATCGAGAATCAAGATGTCCGGATCATATGCCAATGCTCTACAAAATGAAATCAATTGTTTTTGCCCGACTGATAAATTCCCCGCACGCTCAATCATTTGTGTGTCAAATCCTTCAGGCAATGTTCGAATGAAATCACCTGCACCCAAAGCGTCAGCAGCCTTTTCGATTGAGTCGCTGCTTATGGAAGGATTCCCAAGAGATATATTGTCTGCAACAGACCGGGAAAACAAAAACACATCCTGAAGAACCAATGCGATATGTGACCGTAATGATGCTTTTGTGAATGTTTTGATGTCCTGCCCATCGATCAAAATGCTTCCGGATTGCGGATCATAAAATCTGCATAGAAGATTCACGATCGAACTTTTTCCTGAACCTGTGGCGCCAACCAAAGCAATCATTTGGCCTTTTTCCACAGTGAAGGAAATATCATGAAGAACAGTTTTATCAGCTACATATCCAAAGGAGACATGGTCAAATGTTATCTCATCCTTAAAGCCCTTCATTTCTTTTGCTTCTGCTTGATCCTGCATTGGGATTGGTATATCGAGGATATCATAAATGCGCTCAGCCGCTGCCACTGCACTTTGAAGAGTATTGTACTTTTCCGTTAAATCTCTGATCGGTCTGAAAAACATTTCGGCATATTGTGTGAATGCGATGAGCATCCCAAGAGACATCGTGCCCTCAAAAATATGAGATGATGTATACCAAAGAATCAATGCCAATGCCAATGCGCTTGTAAATTCCACAACAGGAAAGAATGAAGCATAATAGGTTATGGTTTTCAATTGAACATTTCTATGTTCTGTATTGATGTCATCGAATTCATTGAATCGTGATTGTTCTTGGCCGTATAATTGTATGGTTGTAATTCCTGTGATATACTCATTTAAAAAAGCATTCAATTTTCCAATCAGACGCCTTGTTTCACTATAAACCACCCGTACTTTTTTCCTAAATATCACCGTTGCGATGATCAATAAGGGAAGAACGCCGATTGTGACCAATGTCACTTCCCAGCTCGTGGCAAGCATAAAACTAATGATGAATGCAATGAGTAGGATATCGGAAAAGATCGTGACAACACCTGAAGTAAACAATTCATTGAGAGCTTCAATGTCATTGGTGACGCGTGTGACTAGTCTACCAACTGGAGTTGTATCATAATTTCTAAGTGAAAGCGATTGTATGTGATTAAACACTTCCATCCTAACATTGAACAGTACTTTCTGACCTATCCTTTGAAGCATGATGGATGTCATGTACTGTAAACCGGCATGAATAAGCAATACCGTTAAAATCACACCTATGATCATCATGAGACCTTGTTCATCTTTTTGAATGATATAGGAATCTATCCCCAATTTTGTGAGATATGGGCGCAAAGGTGCCATACCGGCAGCAATGACAGTCAGGACGAAAACAATGAAGAGGGGAATGCGATATGGTTTGACAAATACAAGCAGTCTGCGGATCAGTGTATAATCCACCGAGCTATATAGTTTGTCATCCTGTGAGGTCATTGTGGTGATTTGGGTATTCTTGAGGAATGGAACAAAAATACCCAATTTTCAGCAAAGGTTTGTCATGCTCAGCGAGGCGAGCCATAGGTTAATGTCTTTGGGTTGAATGTGCGCCAAGAATGCCAGAATTCCTGATAACTGGCAATATGAGTGAGGCGTCTTCCGAGGAGGAAGCCATCAATGCATCGGCCTGTTTTGTCCCAAAGTGTCTGCGTTCCTGCATCATAGAGCTGATCATTTCCCATCGAGGTTGGATTTATCACTATGCTATCAACTATTCTGCTCCATACATTGAATGTCGCATTGTCGGATTGAACAGAAACAAGTATGGGTTCTCCGTCTACTTTATCAAGAATGATATGCTTTGCTTTGGTTGCAATCCAGTCATAGGCTTTGGTGGTTTCTCCTACTTTGACTCCTATGACCCATGATTTGTCCTTCCAGGATTGTTGTTGGGTTCCTACGAGTGAACTTTTGACCATTCCTTTGTCATATCCTATCAACCCCGCATACTGTTCTTTGAAGCCAGGATCGGGAAGCATGACAAGTGATTTTGGGTAACGTCTTTTCCACTCTTTGAGAGTTTTTTGAAAGACAGGGTATTCTTTCAGAACTGTGCCTTTGCTTTTGCCGGTGATTGCTTCTCCATTTGCTTGTCTCCACCAAGAACCTGTACTTGCATCTTCAAACATTGCATTGAAGTGGTCCATGCCCACAAGGCGGAATGTTTCATTCTTGCCATTGATGACGGGATCCCAAATTCTTCCAGTTCTGCATACGGTGCAATAGGTGATCATCACAGGAACACCGCCGATGGAATCTCTGATTTGATGATGATAACCAACCACATTCAATGGATATGCTGTTGATTCACCATTGATTTCTGTTCCAATAACAATCATGGAAGAGTCCAAAGTAGGATCATTCACAGACACAAGTTCAATGTATGTGGGTTGCAAAAACATGGCATCTGCACTCATCACGCGATCAGCCATATACATGATTATGCCGATGATCAAAAATGGCATGACAAGTACCACTTTTCTCAGCCAACTTGCATGTTCCAAATACAAACGTACATATCCATAAATGGCAAAACCAAGCAAGGGAATGAGCACATACCAATATGCACCATGCAATGCATAGGCAATATCTATGGTTTCAGCATGCTGACTACCAGGAAATGGCATGATGAAATAAATGCTGAGAATCGTGATGATGCTCGATAGCAATGTTCCGAAAATGATGAGTAGCGTTGACATGATAAATCCCTGTAAATCCCATTTAACTTTGCGAATATACGAAGCTTCGGACTTTTGAATATTGTCTCTTCTTCCTTAAAAAAATCCCCTCACTTTTAAAGTAAGGGGATTGTTGTTTAGTCTTCGAATTGTCTATCATCACGCGGACGTTCATCTCTTGGTCTTTCTTCGCGTGGACGATCATCGCGATGTCTATCATCGCGGCGTGGACCTCTATCGCGATCATAACCACCTCTGCCACCGCGATCTCTGTCATATCCGCCACGACCACCGCGATCATCGCGGCGTGGACGCTCAGGTCTTTGTGGTTCCACATAGCCTTCTGGTGGAGTAAGAAGAACTTTATGACTCAATCTAAATTTTCCGTCTGATTGGATTTCGAGAAGTTTGACATCGATTTGTTGTCCGACTTTCAAGACATCACTCACATTCTGGAAATAGTCATAGCTTATTTGTGAAATATGCAGAAGACCCTTTGTCTTCGGCATGAATTCTACAATTGCACCGAGTCCTTCGCGCACATCCTTCACGGTTGCAGTGTACACTTTACCCACTTCCGGAGGACTTGTCAATTCTTTGATCCGTGCAATTGTTTGCTGCGCAGCTTCTTGATTCGTTGCGGCAATGATGCATGATCCATCATCTTCGATGGTGATTTCAACGCCGAACTCCCTCTGCATGCCACGAATGGTGTCTCCACCCGGGCCGATCACTGTTCCAATCATGTCTTGAGGAATCATGATTGTGGTAAGCCTTGGAGCATATTGCGAGAGATCCGAACGATGTTCAGACAATGCTTCATTCATGATGCCCAAAATATGGAGGCGACCATGACGAGCTTGATCGAGTGCTCTACGCATGAGCTCTGTAGACAATCCACCAATCTTGATATCCATTTGGCAAGCAGTGATTCCGCCAACAGTACCTGCAACTTTGAAGTCCATGTCACCAAGGAAATCTTCATCGCCAAGAATATCACTCAGAATTGCGGAATCATCATCTTCCATGATGAGTCCCATGGCAATGCCGGCAACAGCTTTTTTGACAGGCACACCTGCATCCATCAGCGCCAAACTTCCGGCACATACAGTTGCCATGGAAGATGAACCATTGGATTCGAGAATGTCAGAAACGATGCGAACAACATAAGGGAAGTCTTCATCGCCGGGCATCATCACTTTAAGTGCGCGTTCAGCAAGTTTTCCATGACCAATCTCGCGACGGCTAGTACCGGTCATACGACCCGCTTCACCGGTTGAGAAAGGAGGGAAGTTATAATGGAGCATGAAACGACGATATTCGGTTTCGAATAAGCCATCAATCATTTGCTCATCGCTTTTAGTGCCAAGCGTGACGGTTGTCAAACTTTGTGTTTCACCACGTGTGAACAATGCAGATCCATGCGTTCTTGGAAGCAAGCCGGGATGACAATCAATTGAACGAATGTCTGTAGTGGCTCTTCCATCCAAACGACGCTTGTCTTCAATGATCATGCGACGCATTTCATGTTTTTCGATCTTGGAGATATACCCCTTCACTTTTTTTGTTCTAGCATCGAGCAATGCTGCATCTTCAATCGGTTCCTCTTCTTGCAATGCTGTGAGCACTGTTTCACGGAGTGATTTTGCAAATTCGATTCTTTGTTCTTTGATTGAATTTTTTCTGATTTGATCTTTGATGAGTGGAGCAGCAATGGCTTTCACGGCCAACAATAATGCTTCATCATCTTCCACAACTTCAAATTCTTTCTTTGTTTTTCCAGCGAGTTCGCGCAGTTTCAATTGCAATGCATTCAATTGTTTGATTGTTGCATGAGCAAATTCAAGAGCTGCAATAAAATCTTCTTCAGAAATTTCTTTTGAACTTCCTTCCACCATCATGATGGCTTCATCTGTTCCGGCAACCGTGATTTCAATGTCTGATTCAAGTAACTGACTCATCGTTGGATTACAAATGAAAGCACCGTTCACACGGCCAACCATTACTTCTGAATATGGACCATTGAATGGAATATCGGAAATCACGAGTGCTGCAGAAGCACCCACCGCAGCGAGTGTATCTGAGTCAATTTCGGATTCTGATGAATAAATAGAAGCTACAAGCTGAGTTTCATATTTCCAGCCCTTGGGGAAGAGGGGTCTTGCCGGTCTGTCGATCAAACGTGCAGATAACACCTCTTTCTCGCTTGGCTTACCCTCGCGTTTGAAAAATCCACCCGGGATTTTCCCTGCTGCTGCCGCTTTCTCGCGATATTCAACAGTTAAAGGCAAAAAGTCTATGTCCGGTCTGGCATCCTGCGATGCACAAGCCGTGACAAGCACCATGGTATCGCCATAGCGTACCATGACTGCGCCATTGGTCAATTTTGCAAAACGACCCGTTTCGATTGTGTATTCCCTGCCATTGAGGTTAAGGGAAACTGAATGTTGTGCCATAAATCTCCTTGTGATAGCACTTGAAACATTCATGGACGGACTTTATTTCGAGGCAGAAGTCTGAGCGGAGGATGAAATCTTCAAAGATTCCTTCCTGCACTCAGAGCGGCATGCCCACGTGGATGAAGTCCCCATGTTTGGATTAAATTTCAAAAATGTCAAAATAAACAAAAAAGGGCGCTAAGAGCGCCCTTGAGGTTACTTTCTGATCGACAAGGCGCTGATGATTGCGCGATATCGAGTGATGTCACTACGCATCAAATAATTCAGAAGCTTCTTTCTTTTGCTAACCATTTGCATGAGACCACGGCGGCTATGAAAATCCTTCTTGTGTTGCTCAAGATGCTTTGCCAAAACGGAAATATTCTCCGTCAATAAAGCAATCTGAACTTCAGGAAGACCAGTATTCTTTTCAGTGCCACCATACTGCTTGGTGATCTCTACTTTTTTCGCTTGATTCAGCATAAATATTCTGTCGAGATGTAATGTGTAAATCTGTGAAGCGCACCCGTAGGGATTCGAACCCCAAACCTTTTGATCCGTAGTCAAATGCTCTATCCAGTTGAGCTACGGGTGCAAATGTCTTAGGCCTGGGCCGCCTTCATTTTATTGATATGCAAAGCAAGTTTAGACTTCTTGTTTGCAACATTATTCTTATGTAATATACCGCGTGAAGCAACTCTGTCCAGAATGCTTGTGGCTGTTACAAACAAAGCTTCCGCCTCTTGAACGGTTTTTGCCAAACGAACGGCTTTGATCGCCTCGCGATATGCCTTGCGATTGGCTCGATTGTAAATTGCGCGCTTCTTGTTTTGACGGGCGCGTTTGATCGCTGACTTATGTTGTGCCATACGGTATAAAATGTATTCAGTTAGAGAAATAGAGACACAAATATACGGAGAGTCAGGAAACCATCCAAACAATTTGCATAATGCCTGATGGTATTTTTTATGATAGCAAGCCAATCACGAGTGTTTGAAGGACAATTGTCGGGGATTGGGATGTGGATTTCAGGGTTAAGTCGGCATTTCTTAGCAAATACATGGCTTTTGCCAGTTTCATAGGAGGAAAATGGCGAAGAGCCGATTGATATTCAGGTAGAAAATAGGCATTGACTCCGACTATTTTGGCGAGTTCATAGGGATTTCCGCCTTGTGCTTGTGCATCTGTAAGGCGAAAAAGAGCTGAAAAATACCGTAAAAGCATGGAAATGATCATTATAGCATTTCCATCTGCATTCAACATGTGATGGACTATTTCCACGGATTTGGCTGCATCGCCACGGCCGATTGCTTTTTGCAATTCGAATACATTATAAATTCTCGAGGATCCCACCAGGCCAAGAACATCTTCTTCGGTGTATTGTTTTCTCTCCGGTGCAAACAACATGAGCTTTTCAAGTTCATTGGCAATATCCCGAAGCGAAAGCCCTGCATTGGTGATGAGATATTCGGTTGCCTCTTGTGTGATGCTTTTCCCATGCTCGGCAAGCCGTGCATTGGTCCAAGATGCAAGCTCTCTTTCGGAAACCTTTGCACATTCAAGTGCTGGTATCAAATCAAGAATTGCATTCAGAGGGAATGGAAGAGATCCAAGAATCTTCTTTGCCTTTTCAGATTGTTTTGGATTTTTTGAAGCAGACTTCAGTCCTGACATGCTAGAAAATTGTCCTGTCAGCAATAGAAATGTAGTCGGCTGCGGAGATTGGAGATAATTCAACAGAGGTGATTTTGCATCCTTCTTTTTTGACGTTCTTCCTCCAAACAACTTATCGGCTTGTTTGACTATGATGATTTTTTTTTCGGAAATGAAAGGGAAGGCATCTGCCATGTCGACTATGTGAGCTTCATTCACTGAATCTGCATCGACAATTTCCATATCATGATGAGATTGGCCTTCAGGCATGAGTGCATGAAGAACGCGATGATATGCTTCTTCGCGAAGGAATTCCTCCTCTCCGTAGATAAGCAATGCGGGAGGCAATTTCTCTGTGTCTGATAATGTGTTGTTTAGCGAATCAATAAGCATGTCAACGTTGAATTGCTTTGGGATCAAATGCATCGCGCAAACCATCACCAAGAAGGTTGAATCCATAGACTGCGGCTGCGATAGCTATGCTTGGATATACTGTCAAGCCCCAATATTTTCCGGCGAAAATATATCCATAATGGTCTGAAATAAAGATGCCCCATGATGGTTCAGGTCTTTGAATCCCCAAACCAAGAAAACTTAAACCGGCTTCAGCAATGATGGATGATGCAATCCCTGCCGTAGACAAAACGATGATTGGTCCGATTGCATTGGGAAGAATATGTCTGAAAATGGTTCGCATAGATCCATAGCCCAAAGCTCTGGTTGCTTCAACATATTCCATTTCGCGGAGTGAGAAGAATTGCCCTCGAACAATGCGAGCAATTTCAACCCAGCTGGAAATTCCGATGGCAATGAATGTTTGCCAAAATGGATTCAAAGTCAAACCCATGATATTATTGGTGAATTTTAGCAGTGAGCTAAGAAGTATGGCAAGGAGAATTGTGGGATAAGACCATATCACATTAGTGAACCACATGATCACATTATCGACCCAACCTCTGAAAAAACCGGCAAGTGCACCAAGCACTATTCCGATCACAAGCGCAATCAATTGAGAAACAACACCTACCAACAATGATATTCGAGCACCAAATACTAGTCGTGAGAGAACATCCCGGCCAAGTCTGTCTGTGCCCAAATAATATGTCGGATTATCATGCCATTCCTGTTCGCTTGTGCCGGCCATTGTAGATAAAGGCATCGACATTTCTTGACCACTCATGTCACGATAAATCACTGAATCTTTCATGATGCGATGTGAAATTATCGGTATCACATTTGGTTCATCAGGATTTGATGGATTCTGTGCATAGAGTACATTACCAACAAATCCGGATGGCTTTTCAGCATATTCTAATACGGCCAATGTGGGAGAAAATGGACTGATCGCATCAGCAAGTGCGGCAATCATTACCAGCACTCCGATGATGATCATGCCGGTTATACCAGCAGGATGTTTTTTTAGTTTTTTCCAAGCCAGGGCACCTAGGCTTTCCGCTCTTTTATTCATTGTATCTGAGGACATGATATTCATTCTTAATGTAGTTTTACTTTTGGATCTAGAAATGCATACAGAATATCTACTATGGCATTGACTACCACAAAGATGATTGCAGTCAACAATACCGTGCCTTGTATGATTGGATAATCCAATTTTTCGATTGCACCAATTGCGAGGGTTCCAATTCCGGGCCAATTGAAGATATATTCCACGAAAAATGTACCTGCCAATAAACCTGAAAACCAAGCACTTACAGTCGTGACAACAGGATTGAGGGCATTTCTGAGCGCGTGTTTGAGAATGACAGCTTTTTCTTGCAATCCTTTTGCTCTTGCCGTCCGAACATAGTCCTGATTCAATACATCAAGCATTGAACTTCTGGTTACACGAGCAATGATGGATAATGGGCGAAATGCGAGCGTCAGCATTGGAAGAAACAAATGACTTATTCCTTTGTCGATATAACCTGAAGATGGGAAAATCTTCCATACTTCTGCAAAAAGAAGCAATAAGAGTAATCCGAACACAAAACTCGGAAGCGAAATACCCAATAAAGCAAATCCCATTGTTGATGCATCTATCCATGTATTGGAACGAATTGCAGCAATGATTCCAAGTCCGATTCCTATCAATGTTGAGAAGAACATTGCTGTGATTGCGAGCAATGCCGTGGCAGGGAATTTGTCCACTATGGTATCCAAAACACCGCGATTTGTGGAATATGAGACACCAAGATCGCCTTGAACAAGTCTGATGACATATTTTGTATATTGTTCATACATTGGTTTGTCCAAACCAAGTTGCACGCGCAATGCTCGGATGGATTGTTCATCGGCTCTTTGGCCAAGCATCAAACGAGCAGGATCGCCGGGTAATACGAAATTGATGAGGAAAGCCGTGGTTACAACGCCAAAAAGTACCGCGAGTGCATAGCCGGCTTTGCGAAGGATATATCCAATCATGAAGAAATCAGTGCATAGTGAGCAAAGTTGCGCTTTTCAGACCCTACAATTTACAATAATTAGAGTCCCGATAGACCTTGTTCTTCAAGCGTCTCTTGAGAAATACGAATCGGTTCCGGCAAAGGCAATCCAATACACCTTTGCGCTATTGCAGAGAAAGAATGAACGGTATCTGTTGTGAATAAGCGAACGGAGGGGTGCATATCGTTCGAGATTTGATTCCCTGTATTCAATATGGTGGACAGTTCCATGGTTGCCGATTCACCGCAATCGATGAGTGAAATCCCCGGAAGCGTGGAACAAATAAGGTTTTTCAATAATGGATAATGCGTGCAACCCAATACTAATGTATCAATGTCTTTTTCTATGAATTCATGAAGATATTCTTGAGCGATCAATGCTGAGGATGGATGCTCCCCGAAATCTTCTTCGGCCAAAGGAACAAAAAGTGGACATGCCTTCGCAAAGACTTTGATTGATTTGCCTACACCTTTCGCATATTCATTGATGGCACGTTCATAGGCATGAGATCCAATCGTCGCTCTTGTTCCTATGATTCCGATATTTCCATGCTTTGTTTTATCGACAGCGGTTTTTGCGGCAGGGTCTATCATGCCGATGACCGGTACCGGACTTAACTCTCGAGCCAAATCCAAAGCCAATGCAGATGCCGTATTACATGCAATCACAATTGCCTTCACATCAAATCCAAGTAGGAAATTGACGCATTGGCGTGTATAATGTCTGATAGTTTCCGGAGATTTATTTCCATAAGGAACGCGTGCGGTGTCACCCAAATACACAAATTCTTCCTGCGTCGTGGTATGTATCAAATGTCGCAAGACTGTAAGGCCACCAACACCGGAATCGAAGACTCCTATTGGTTGCCTGCCTGATGTGTTGATGGAATCGGACATGAGAAAGCTATTTACGTTCTTGGGAGAGAGAATCGAGTTTTTGTTCGAAACGCTTCATTGAATCATCAAGGTCGATTTTCAATTTTTGAAATTGCTCTTGCAATGCCTTGTCATTTTCTTTGGCTTGCAATTCCAATTGTGATGATAAATCATCGAGATTGTTTTCAATCGAAGTAATATCTTGTTTCAGGGCCTGCAATTGCTTGCGGAAACCGGTGAGAATTTGCTTTGTCTGCTGCTCATATTGACCCTTGAATGTGAGCGTGTTTTTTTTGAATCTATCTGTAAGTTGCTGCATTTGTTCTTTCATTATGGAGAGAACTTGCTTCGCAGTTTGAAGTTCTTGTTTTTTATCTTGATCTGCATTTGTTGAATAAGGAATCAATAATGCAATGCACAAAAAGATAGCGAATGTTTTCATCCCATCTCCTCTTCTTCGGCAGCAAAGAGAGCAATGACTTGTTCAGGTGTTTGTGCAGCTGATACGCTATCTCGGAAACTATCTTTATTCATTAATCGAGATATTCTCGAAAGCAAACGCAAGTGAGTTCCTACAGTGTTTTCTCTTCCGATCAACATGAAAATGATTGTCACCGGTTGCTGATCCAATGCCTGAAAATCAAGTGGTTCACTGAGTGTCATGAAAGCGCCGACTGTCTCGGTGATATGATTGGTTTTTCCATGTGGTAAAGCAAAACCTTTGCCGATTCCGGTAGACATGATTTTTTCACGATCGAATACGGCTTTTCTGGCTTCATCTGCTTTTGTGATATGCCCACCGGATACCAATGCATCAATCATGGCATCAAGGGCATCTTCTTTTTTTGTGAATGTGGTATTCAACAAAATAGCAGAGGGCTGAAGAATGACGGTTATCTTCATACTGAAACATTGAAAATAGATGAACCAAAAACCTGCACTGTGTCACAAGTAACTAGAATTGAAGTACAAATCTATGGAATTACGCTCAATGAACGATAAGAATAGGATGGAAAACAGTCGAAAATCCTGAGCTGATCTTCAGTCCATAAAGGCCAGATGCCATGTTTTGAGTTAATGGGAGCGTGAATGCCTGCATTCCTTTTTTTATGTCAATGCTGATGGAAGTTCCAATCAAGCTCCCATTCGCATCAATGATTTCAATGAGTCCCTGACCCTGATGTGATGAGTAAAAGGAACAATAAGCAATGTCTATTGCCGGTTGAGGGATAATTCTACATGAAGAAATCGGCTCTTCTTCGTGCAGCGGTCCAAGTGGTGATTCAGGAATCAATGCAATTAAACGAACGCCGTGAGAAGGTATGGTATATTGTAGCTGCTGATCAAGGTATCCGATATCTTTTTGTGTCCAAAGGTCTCGAATTGTATAACGAATATCGGGATTCACCCCCAATTCATTTCTTGTGATGGCGAGTGTTTGTTCT
This sequence comes from Ignavibacteria bacterium, assembly GCA_016873735.1. Classification (GTDB taxonomy): domain Bacteria; phylum Bacteroidota; class Ignavibacteria; order Kapaibacteriales; family UBA961; genus UBA961. The sequence goes on from VGWD01000002.1 coordinate 83,473, forward strand.
CCAACATCATCGCGATTGAATAGTCCAATTGCCAAACCTCCATTCATCAATGGCTTAGACCAAATTTCTTGCCAAATGTTTTTATACACTCTTCTGCCCTGAATGCCAAGTGGGTCTTGATGCATTTTCAACACTTCGTGATTTTTTAGCAATTGCAATGTGAAACCATCAAGTGAATCCATGTGCATGCTAAGAATAAGCGGGGAATTGAGTAAAGCCCAAAGTGATACTTGAGTATATTGTTCATGTGGAGTCAATCGTGTTTTTTGCATGTATCGTCCCGGCTGAGAATATCCCAATCGAAGATGATCCATATCATTCCAGCCATTGTGTCCGGCATATTGTTCCAAACCTGCCTGTCGAAATCCAACGATATTGGACATGCTCCACCAATTGTCTTGAATGTCTGTTGTTGTTCTCCATGAATGTCCGCCAATGGATCTGCCCCATTTCCAGACATCATTATTACCATATTGACATACCATGTAAAAGATGTCTCTATTACATCGTTGCAGTGCATTGCCCATCATTGCATACGGGGCCATTGCCAATGCTGTGGGGTTTGCTCCGGGTGACTTCATGAGAGAGTCATAGACTGTTTGATATCCACACCAATCATGCTTCACGAGATCGGCCTTTATTGAACAGAAATAGGCTGCATCTTGCTCTTCATGATTGAGTGAACCCGGTAACTTCACACATGTATGTGAACCTGGAGATGAATATATCCCAACCTTAAACCCCATGGAATGCAGAGAGTCTATCATTCCTTCGAGATCGGGAAATGTATGAGCAGGTTTCAAACCCTCCTTGGAAAGTGCATGGCTGGTATCCTGCCAACCATCATCAATCAAGACATATTCAAATCCATATTGTTGAAGTCCCGAATTTCGAAGAGCATGCGCTGCCTTGTACATGTCTTCTTGTGTTACATATTCCCAATGAGCATACCAGCTCGACCAACCAATGGGAGGGGAAAAAGAGATGGTGTCTCCAATGCGAAACAAGAAAGTGGATTGCGCTTTGCCAAGAGCATTCTCTGCACGTATTGTCATCGAAAATGTACCGCTCTTTTCTATACTGCCTTTTATAATACGACGATATGAATCAAATGTCAAACCGGGAGGGAGATTATCAATAATAATTGAAAGTGGTTCCAATCCGGAGACGGGAACATAATGCATGATATCGCTACCGGGTTTTGCACCGTATTGGGTCTTTCCATGAATCATGGGAAGAAGAGATTCACTCGGGGTAAGAACATACTCCTCTTCAATCGGGCGAATGAATGGAATTGGTTTGAATCCCTTATTGACTATGAAATATGCATTCACCCAATTTGCATGATCAGAGAAAATATTGTCATTTCCGTCAAAGACGAGCAATTCGCATGTTGTTCTATTTGTAAGATCCACGGAGAATGAACGAGCTTGCATCGTTCTGTTCATGATGCCTGATCTCCAAAGTACTTGTCCATCTGAAATGATCAAAAATTCGGCTGAACCCATTTCCGGAAAAATACCTTCGTCGATTCCAACCAAGCCGGTGAATGAAAATGCTTGTTTCTGTAGTGATAATGTGAAGGTGCTTCCTGCGTGTGTGCCGACTCCATGTTCAAAGTTGGTTCCTGCAATGCGTAAAGGATTGCCCATCACAGATCGATCAATCTTTGCGGAACCGAAATCCTGCTTTATTGCAGAAATTTCCAGTGATGAAAGCCGAATGGTGTCAACCATGGCAAAGGACGAAGCCGATGACAGTATCATCATCAACGATAGAAGAGCTTTCATGATGCTTCGGACCAATACATGATATGTTGCTTATAGAGTTCAGCCATATTTTTCGCTTTTTCTTCTGTATCTGCTTCAACGGCCACTACAAAAGCAGGGCGCTCTTTGTCCGGCAATAATACAATGGTTGCATTATCCTCATTGACTGTTATGCCATCAATCAATATCCTTGAAAGGTGTTCTGTGAATTCCATTGCTTTTCTCATGACAATGCCCTTCTTTTCCCATGCGCATGGAATTGAATGATGCACTCTTGATCGATATGGTAATTGCGCATGCAAATCATCGAATGTATGAGATGTGATGGCCAGCATTTCCAAACATTTCGCGAGTGAGAACATTCCATCCGAAGCAAAGAGATAATCCGTAAAGATAAATCGACCTCTTGTATCACCCGAAAACAGGATTCGTGAATCTTTCGTTGCTTCCATCATTGCCGAGTGACTGTTTTTTATGCGAATCACTTCAACATCATAGTCTGCAGCGATTCTTTCAATATCAGTACTTGCCAGAACGGGAACGGCTATTGCATAAGGTTCTCTATGTTTATGTGCCTCGAGAAATAGTTTCGTGAGAATCGTGAGAAGTCGATTTGGTTGATACCATTGTCCCTGACCATCAACTACGGCAATTTTCTCTGCAGATGCATCTATTTTGAATCCGAAATCATAACCCAATGATTGAATGATTTCGCTTGTTTCCTCTGCTTCAGTGTCTGTTCTTTCATCAGAAAAACCTTCCAATGTATCAACATAACTATTGACTGAAACCACATGAACACCCAATGAGCCAAGCAATACCGGAAATGTCGTGGATGCAAGACCATTGGAATAATCAATCAATAGTCGATAATTGGATTGAAGAATCTCATTGACATTCAATGCTGAAGAAAAACGAGTGGCATATGTTTCATTGCTTCTCTCGGGGAAAATGATGCTACCAACTTGATTGTATGGAACGCGCTTGATATCCTCCCCAAAGAAATATCGTTCGATTGTTTTGGAAACACCATGTGGTATGTCTCTTCCATCATGATTGAATAAAATGATGTCAATCGTATCCGGTTTTCGAATGGACCTGCGTACATGAAAACCTGCATGTGAAGAACCTGCCCGTAAATCTTGTCTTGCTTGCGGAATGGGAGTGATTTGCAAATCGCGTACGGTGATCCCTGTACTCATCAATCCGGAAATGAGCGCTCTATGAATCATCCGAGAAGCTGCATCGGCATCTCTGCTGGCAGCTACATTGGCATGCATTCCGAGTGCATTTCCAATGCAGGCACCTAATTTCGCGGCAAATTCAGGATTGATGTCCACATTTGCCAGACCTGAAATGCGCGAATCAGTAATCAATTCACGAAGCCATATCTCTTCTTGAACGAGCGATCTGGTGACGATTGCTCCTGATTCTATAACTTTCTTGGGCCACAATTTGATATTGGACAATAGATGAGAGCCGGACCCTACATGACACAATTCTGCGATAAACACTTGCTCATTGATTGTAACACCCGGATCGATGATTACATCATTGCAGAGTACATCATCACTTGCCATAACCCTATCACCGATGTGAACGCCATCCCAAATAATGCAATTATTGAGTTGAACACCGGATCCAATATGTACACCATCGCCAATGATACATTGGTGAAGAGTTGAATTATTTCCAATGGTAACATCATTTCCGATGACTGATCTACCGGTGAATATAATTGTATCAGGAATCACAGCTTGTTCACCGACAATAACGTGCGGGCGTTCAATGCCTTTTAGTGTAATGTCAACTTGCTCTTGCAAAACATCATGACAAGCTGATTGATATTCAAGAAGATTTCCAATATCCTTCCAGTATCCTTGGGCTATGCATCCAAACAATTCCATGGATGATCGAAGCATGTGAGGGAATACATCTTTTCCAAAATCATACTCTCGTTCAGGAGGGATCATGGAGATGATTTCCGGTTCTAGAATGTACATGCCTGTATTGATTGTGTCGGTAAACACCTCGCCCCATGATGGCTTCTCCAAAAACTGTGTGATGCGTCCATCCGGATTTGTCATCACAATACCATAATGAAGCGGATCTTGTACTCTTGAAAGCACAATTGTTGCTTTTGATGCATGTTCTTCATGAAATGCAATTGCACTTGAGAGATCAATGTCTGTCAATACATCACCACTCATTACCAAAAACGGCTCATTGCAATTCTTCATCGCATTTCGAACGCTTCCGGCGGTACCATAATCAGCGTCAGCTTGTACATAGTTCATGGTAATGCCAAATTTCGATCCATCTCCAAAATGTTGTTTTATTCTATCGGGTTGATAGTATAACAATGCGGTGATATCCGTTATGCTATGTTTTTTCAGGAGATTGACTATATGTTCCATGATGGGAATATTGGCAATTGGTACCATCGGCTTGGGTATGCTCATTGTCAAAGGACGCAGTCTGGTACCAAATCCACCCGCCATTATCACTGCTTTATTCATCAGCTCTTGCGTCGTTGTTTGAATATGATTGATTTCTGTAGGCAAATTAGAGATTATTTCTTGTGTCTACAATGATTTGCTTATCATCCGATGTTATTCCCAAGCTAGTTTCGTAATTTGCGGCTGAACATATTGTACATCCTTCCGTAAATATCCATGTTTTCAAAAATTCTCATAGCAAATCGTGGCGAAATAGCATTGCGTGTCATAGATACATGTCAAAGATTGGGTATAGCAACAGTGGCAGTTCATTCATTGCCCGATTCCAATGCCTTGCATGTGCAAAAAGCAGATGAAGCTGTCAATATCGGGGGGGCAACTCCACGTGAGAGTTATTTGATAATTGAAAAAATCATTGATGCCGCCAAAAAGACAGGCGCTGAGGCAATACATCCCGGTTATGGATTTTTGTCGGAGAATGCACAATTCGCACAAGCAGTCCTGGATGCGGGACTTGTATTCATAGGTCCGTCACCAAAAGCCATTCATGCATTGGGAGACAAAACAGAAGCAAGAGCTTTGGCAATTGCGGCCCAAGTTCCTATTTCCCCCGGTTCAGATGGCGCAGTCTCAGATCCTGAAGAAATCGCTCATATTGCACAACAAATCGGCTATCCTGTTTTACTCAAAGCCGCTGCCGGTGGTGGTGGAAAAGGTATGAGATTGATTGAGCATGCTGAAGATTTGCTTGATGGATTACGTGCTGCTCAGGGCGAAGCCCTTGCATCATTTGGTGATGACAGAGTGTTTATTGAAAAGTTTATTATATCGCCAAGGCATATAGAGATACAAATATTGGCCGATCAATTCGGAACCATTTTATATTTCCCGGAAAGAGAATGTTCAGTCCAGAGAAGACATCAAAAAGTTGTTGAAGAATCACCATCAACAGCGGTTACAGCGGAAATCAGAACAGCAATGGGTGAGGCAGCTGCAAGACTTGTCGCTACATCCGGTTATACAAATGCCGGTACTTTGGAATTTTTGCTTGATGCTTCAGGTGCATTTTATTTCATGGAAGTAAATACTCGTTTGCAGGTGGAACATCCCATAACTGAAATGGTTACAGGCATTGATTTGGTAGAACAACAGATTCGCATTGCATTCGGTGAACATTTGGCCATAAAGCAACAAGATCTTGTTCCGAAAGGTCATGCAATCGAGTGTAGAATATGTGCCGAAGATGTCTACAATGAATTTCTTCCGGAAACCGGAATAGCACGCTATGTTGCATTACCAAAAGGCGAAGGCGTCAGAAATGACACGGCCCTCTTTCCGGGTTTTGAAGTATCAGTGAATTATGATTCTATGATTGCCAAATTAATTTGTCATGGAAAAGATAGAAATGAATCAATTGATCGTACGCTTGAAGCCTTGAATTCATATCATATTGCTGGCCTTAGAACCACAATCCCGTTTTGTCAATTTACGGTTGATTCCGAGGCATTCCGCTCCGGGGATTATTCAACCGCTTTTGTTTCCACATATTGGAAAGGTGAAATTCCCGAGGAGTTGCACCCATTATTACTTGCTTCCGGTGTTTTTGCCAAGCATCATCAAGAAGAGAGAAGAACGCCTATTTATCCCTGAAGGCGTTGATATTGTTCATCAATGGGAAAGAATCGTGTACTTGAGAAAAGGGTAAGGAAAGATTTCATCACCATTTCTTGTGAAACATCATTGATTGTGGGTCCACCGGAAATGATACATTCATGTGGAGAATCATAGGGTGTCCAATAAGCCGTTCCCGTAGTATCTTCAACAAAAAATGCCAAACAGGGTGTTTGAAATGCTGATAGTAAATGCACGACGGAAGTATCCGGTGAAAGTACCATTGAAGCCGCTGCCAATATTCCTGCAAAATCCGCAAATGAGTGCACAAAAGGGGCAATCATAATTGATGTGGCTTCCTGAATTGATCGCATTTCGTCTTCATGTTTTTTTTCAGCACAAATCATCAGTTGAATATCTTTGGATTCCACTACTTGTTGAATCGACCGAATCCAAGGGATCAAAGATTCAACCGTAAATGAGCGATATTGAAAACCACCGGCATAATTGATCATGATGAGTGGTTTCGAGAGATTCACACCTGCACTCAATAAAGCGTGTTTTGAAGGTTCAATGAGTGCATCATCAAGGTGATAGGGAATGGACAGCGAGATTTCCTCTGGGTTTATGCCAAATGCCAAAAGCACTTGAGCTGTCCTTTCAACGATATGTGTTTGTTTTCTGTCTTTCGGCACAACACAATGCGTATACACATGAGCATTTGATTTTTGAATTCCAACCATGTGTTTTGCTTTGCTCATGCGAATGAGAAAACCACTCGTTGTTGATGGATTATCCATTGGATCAATAGCAATGTCATATTGTCTTTTGGGGAGAGTTCGATATAATCCGAAAATGCTTCGCAATGTTTTGTCATACAGAAGACAATCATCCACATAATGAAGCAATTGTGAGCGGAGAGGTAGATTCACTTTACCGGCAAGAATGTCAATGTGAGCTTTTGGATAAGCATCACGAATTGCTTTGATGGTAGGCAGTGTGATGAGCATATCTCCAAGTTTGTCGGGACGAATGATCAAAATGCGTGGGGTATGAGGAAGCTGTATCGCATCGGATATAGATGAAATAATTTGCCCTTTGAATGGTGAACCTGAACCAATCAACAATATGCGTATGAAGCGCTCAAGCGGTTTAAGAAAGGATATTGCCATAGTGCACTCTGTTATCGACCGCCTGAGACTGAGATACGAATATCCAAGCCAAACTGATAGCGACTGAAACCGGGTGCAGCAGCGCCTTCATTGATGGTGGTTTCATATCTCATGAACAATCGAGCCGTCACTCTTTGTGAAATTCCATATCTGGCAGATGGCTCCAAGATGATTTGTGTATTTCCATCCAAACGTTGAGCATTCTGATCTGCCAACTTAAGCAAGTCATATGTATTGCGTAGTGAGCGTTTGAATGTTGCGAGCATTGCGAATTCAAGTTCATTGTCGAATGTCAAACCAAAGAATGAGGTTTTGAAACCTCTGCGATTATAATTCGCCTGTAAAGTCAAATCAGTTACGGACTCACTTTGAATGATTGATGAAGTTGGCTGCATGATATAATTTTCTCGGGTTGTAAATCTCAATGAACCTGTGAGCAATCCTTTCAGTTTTGACTCATCAAATGTCAGTTGCATTCCGAGCAGTGGTTCAAATCCGGATTGAATTTGTTGAGAACCCGGGACTATGCCATTATCGGTTCTTGTTGTACTTTCTTGATAGGTGGATTTATATGCATGTTCCAAAGTGACGCGCTTTGCCAGATTTGCAAAAATCGGAAGCTTCTCAACACCATCCCATCTGAAAGTCCAATTGATTGCGGGCAAAACTTTTTGAACCGCATCAGGGAGGAATGAGAAAATTCTGGTTTCCAAACCTTTTTCGAATGATTCGGAGACAGCATCTCTCAATGCCTGATTTTGACGCAGGGTATCAGAAGGGATTTGTGCAATGATCACTTGTTTCCGTTCATTGAATAGATCGATCACACGTTCGATTGAATTATTGAGGGGAGCGAAGATCAAGAACTTGGGTAATGATAAATATGAACGATTATAATTGGAAGTCACGACTACATTCGTAAATCGTGAATTTCCTTCATTATCTGTGGAATCCAATTGATTTTTATTGAAGCCAAAGCCGGATTTCCAATTCAGATCCAATGTAGCGCCCGGCCACAATGGACGATTTGTTCTAAACTCAACTTCAGATTTTTGGAAAAAGTTATCTGGTAATATTGCATTGCGGGGTCTTTTTCCATTGAAAGTTTCCACACGGAAAAATGGAAATCCTGCAGTAGGAATAAGCCTGAATCCCCCATGTGGTTGTGGGACCAATCCCATTTGATATGCAGCACTCGGCCCGAATGATTCTGCCTCATCCAAACCCACGGCGCTTCTCCAAAAATTAGTCATTCCCGTTTCGCCCAAGATTCCTTGATTGATTGCAGAGTTTTCCTGTCTGAAATTCATCGTCAATGTTTCATAATCAAAGAAGATTGTCTTGAATACTCTTCCGATGGTACCCAAAAAGCCGGAACTGGAGTCTGAACCTTTTGCAGCTGTTATACCCCACCATTTATCGGTCATGCTTTTGAGCCTTAGATTCGAAGTGAATCGTAAGGTATTTTGAAATGAAGCTTGCTTTACTGCATCTTTCACCAATGTATCCTGTTGCAAGGGATTGCGCCAAGTATAGGTGGTAGAGAAAGAACCTGTATTATCAAAATAATTATGCAGTCCACCAATATCAGGGAAGCGAGGTCTGAAATTCAATGTCACCACTTGATTGTGATTCGTGTTTACACCGAAATTGATAAAAGTAGGACCATTTCTTATCACTCTTCTCAATAATTCACTGCCTTCTCTTTGTCTGCCATTTTCATCCAATTCCAAATCCATCAATGTGGAACCGGTTGTAAATGAATAATCCAGTATTGGACTGAGAAGACCATTCTCAGAAAATCGCCATGAGAATTGTGCTTGACGTGTGGCGGCGAAATCTCTGATGACCGGACTTGGGAATGTCAGGAATCGTGATTTCTCCGTGGCTCTTGATCGTTGGAATTGAACGGAGGTTGAGAAGGAAGATGGAACAAAGAAGATCTTCCAATCTTTATATGCACCAAGAATGGGAATATCTCCAATCCAAGAAATCGGTTTCACGGAAATTGTTGATGGGAATTGCACATTATAATCTGACTTGAGTCTCCAATTCCATCTGAAGCGTTCCTCTGCAACAGGGGAGCGTTCAAATGTCTGGGAATAATCATAACTCACATTGATTTTATTTATCGTTTCTTTTATCAGCCAATGATTGATGGGTATTCCCAATCTGAATCCGGTGATCGCCCAGCTATCTTGAACTCTTAATGTTTGTGATCGTCTGCGAACAGAATCACTTACTCTGGCTGCTTCATTGACATTTCCCTTGGAGCGAGTCAACTCTGCATTATAAGCCGCTTGTGCAGCTTGTTCTATTCCAACATCTGTTTGTGCAGCAAATATGGGTGTTTCCGCTACTTCACCATGGGAATATGATATTGGAATGCGCATTTCATTCAATTCTTTTGGTAGGAGTCTTTCGAGCGTCCCTTGCATTTGAACATTCCAATTCAATGTTTGATTACGATTCCCAAAACGTTCTTCGAGTCTGTGGAAATTTGGATTTGTCTGATTATATGTGGCATTGACTGTACCCAAGTCCGCAAGTTTTAATTCCGCTGATCCTATACCTGCCCAATCGACAGAACTTTCAGGTTCAATTAATCGTAATTCATTCACCCACATCGTGGTAGACAAATCTTCCGGGAATGAACCTGATGTTGGATTGGCAATGCCAAAGCCGATGAAATTAATTCTAGTGAGAATTGGATTTCCTTTGATCGCATATTGCGTTTCAATGGGAATGGAAAATCCGGGATCGAATTGTTCGGTAGTATCAGTAAATCGCGTTACGATGTCTTCCGGTATACGAAGCGTAGCTGCCTGTTGAGAGCGTTTCTCCTTAAGCGCTGTCAACTTGGCCACTTCAATGTCGATGTCTCTCCATCCTTGTATGATGGGGCGACGTACTTCATAATAATTGGCAGAATCCAAACCAAATCGAATGAATGCCTGTGCTTTCGATGCTGCGCCATAAGGGATGAGCGCCGGCATGGAGCCATCTCCGTGAAGGAAGAACTTCAACCGCTTATAATAAAACACGTCTAAATTCCGCATCAAACGAACAGCCATTCTCTCCTGACCCGAAGGTAGATTTTTTACGCTCACGGACAATGATTGTTCATTCAATCTCACATCCTGAAGAGGATCAGGATTATTGATTTGTCGTGGTCTTTGAACGCCGGGAGGCAATGTGTATAAATCGGGTAGTCGACTGTTTTCCTCAACATTCACGAATTGAACACTGAGTATGCTGTCTTCAGGAGTGACATTCGGTTGCAATCCACTATTGCGAATCCATTGTCCGCCTGTGAACTTCCATTCGGCAATCTTCACCGTTATTGGTTGACCTTTGAACCATACTCTGATATATTGAAGATTGGCAAAGGTAGGATTTCCTACTATTCTCGTCGGTCTGCGCAATGGAATGCGATAAAAGTACCATTGATTCAATGGATCGACATCTGCTGCACCTGTACCAATGATCTGTGGATTTCTTCTCGGATCAGGATCAATATTGATTTTATAACTGAAATAACTGTTGTCCAGCATGATTGTCTGGCCATTATTGTTATTCAATATTTCGCGATCGGGAAATTGCCCCGATTCTGACAATTGAGCATTATTTTCAAAGTTATTGTAAAATTTAAATTGATCGCTTGTCTGAACATTCCTGTTCGCATTGAAATCAAAGAAATAATTATCGCGAGCCGGGTCTTTTTCTTGATTAAGAGGGAAGGGATATCCTTCTCCAGGAGCGACAGAACTTTTTTCTTGTTCATCATTGAGCCCATCGATGCCGACGTCTTCGCCAATATCGATGATATTATTTGGTATCGGACTTGTTTGTGTGATACCATCCTCGGTGTTCAATCGATTATTCGGGATGATGTCTTCACTGATCTGACCAATATCAACCCACATTTCTGTTTGATCGGGTTTTGTGTCCGAACCAAATTTTACGACCAATTCCAAAAAGTCGATGTTTTCTGTATCGAAATTTGTATTGAATGTAGAGAAAAGTCGTTGAATACCACCCCAAATGCGAAACTGATTATTTTGTAGAAACGCTGCATGTGAAGTTGGATCATATGAAGGATTGAGTGAATCTACAAAATCTTTGTTTCGATTGTATATCCCTCGCTCTGTACTTTCAAAACGGATTTCCAAATCATTGATGGTGTTCAATCTCCCGCGTGTATCACGATTGGGATAGACATCAAGTAATCTTGTGTCACCAATGAATTTTTGGAACCACCATGTTTTTCCGCGGAAGTAATTTCCTTCTTTTGAAAGTGGATCATCCCATAGTCTTGGATCATCGGGCAATGCGCAATGAGCCCATTGCTGCGGAGTAAGGCCAAGAGAAATGCTTCTTTGGGCACCTTCAAAATCATCTACATATGCAACGGCGGCACCATTATCGGAAGGGATGTCTGAAATACGTTTATTCGGTGTGGGAAGCATTGCAGCAATTTCGCCGCGAAGCGTGAGCGCTGATGGTGCTTTTGTATCATAAAACGGCATTGCATCGAGTGCTTTTGTCAGGAAGGGTAAATTCAGATTAAGATTGCCATCAAAACCAATCATGCTATTTGAAACAGGTTCTTCATTAACGCGAACGCGATCGAACAGCATTGCCTGATCAAACATCATGAATGTCATGCCAACATTCGCTGATCCATTTCTACGCTTGAATGCCTGCATATCTGCCCTCAATCCAACCAATGTTCTGGTAGCGAGATTGAACAAATCGTTTTGCTCATATTCAATGCTGAGATTTGCATTTGGCAATGAAGCTCGCGGATTGGTGAGGGTGACTTGGCCAGTGAAATACTCCACATAATAATCGACATTCTCTTTCAGTGGTGCTCCATCAAGATTCACGCGAACACTGCCGGGTGAGAGATTGAAAGCGCCGAGTGAGATTTTACCGCCACCGGTATTCATCAATCCGGTTGCTTCGCCGGTAATGATGAAGCGATCTCGGTCTGTAGCGCGACGTGCTATTTCAACGATTTCGGTATAGACCTGTGTATAGCGATATCTATTGGCTGCTTGAGGGCTTCCAACTTTTGAGAAATATTTGACAAGTCCGGAGTCGAAAGGTTCTCTTTCCGGAAAAATGATTTCACCACGAACCGGATTGAAAAATGGTGACCCTTGCTGCTGATATTGTGCCGGTAATTGTGATTGAGGGGTGGTTCCTCCGCCCAGTGTAGTACTTCCACCTTGTTGCACTTGATTTTGTTGATTCTGCTGCTGTGGGCTACCCAAGTCGAATAGTCCATCGGGGCGTGCGGTTCCATCGGAATTATTGACTCTGTCGACCCCGAGAATAGTCACAACCTTATCACTAGATCCTTCCAATACATCGGAGGAATCATTGTTTGCACGCAGATACCAAACATTCAGTTTCAAATCGGCAAGACTGACATTACTTTGTCCGATATTGAAGATATTCCGCATTTGCCTTTTCCAAAGCATGGGAAATCCGGGTTGCATGTTTGGCCTGTACACAAGTTTCAATATCAATGTATCTTTTGTCTGCACTGTATTGGAAATGGTACCAAAATCCAAATCATCACCGGGCTCACTTGTTTCTCCTTCTATGCGATATGCTACGGCATATGTTCTGTCTGATTTAAGAGAAGTGATTGTCAAACGACCGAGATTTTCATCGAATTGATATGCTCTTTGATCGAGTTTTAAAAACTTTCCTCTTTCAGTATATCCTGCAACCGGTGCTATGTTTGTATAGAAGGCTTTATCGTAAAACTGTGGTGAAGCTCCAACTCTGTTTATTGCGGACAATGTATCGATTGCAATGCCTTCAGCTGCCTGAGCGGCCAGCTGTACATCGACTGTTGATTCATAGACTTCCAATAACTTGATTCTGTTTTTTCTCGATTGGGGTGTATTTGGCAAAAGTGGAATTTGCGCTTTGTAATATGTGTCCCAAATTGAAAAGTATGCAGTATCCAAAAAGAAATTTTTCTTGTCATAATCATAGGCATTCATTCTAAATGGTTGCCTCATTGTTCCACCACCTGAAACATTCACCCTCCGCGACTCACCCCTTCTTTGTGAAGCAATTGTCTTTAGGTAAAGCGGTCCGAATTGAAAGTCGGTCCTGATCCCGAATAATGCCTGGCTTCCGCTTATGAGCGTTGATGGAGTGGGGAATTGAACATTCCCAACTTCGACTCTTTTGAAAATATCATCTTCCTCACCTGAAAAGCCAATATTGAAGCGATTGTTCAAATCGAATTGCTGCCTTGTATTCCAATCAACACCCAATCGTAATTTATCACCAATCCTTCCCGTCACATTCAGATTGATGTCCTGCGTGAAAAAAGGCCCGGATTGTGTTTGCCCGAAAGGAGATGCTGTTCCCATTTTTTGCGAATCCCATTGCCAACCGGCTCTCACATTCACATCGCCTGCAACATTGATGCTGATTTCTGGTTTACCAAAAATGTTCAAAAGGGGATTTGGTGGAATTGGGATGGATAATCCGGTGGCCTGACTCAATACACTTGCCAAATCGGATGAAGACATCGCTTTTTTCAAATCATAATGCCGTACGAGCGAATCCCACAATCTTCCTCTTTCGCGTTCACGGCGCAAGAGTAAATAATCATCCATCGAAATGATATTTCCACTGGCCGTGGAGATATCTCCAAACATTTCAGTTTTTCTAACTTCTGTAATGGTTGAATCAAATTTCAAATCAATGGTATAACCGGGGGGCAAAGGATTGCTACGATATGGATCTTTTCCATAAGAACTGCGATACTGTCTTTTGGGTGAGAATATACCGGAAAGTGGCAATGCCTGAGAATTGGAAAGTGTATCTGTGTCTGAGCTAAATGAAGTGGAATCGTCGGACTTTGCAAGTGGTTCTCCAATCATCATTGAAGCACGCATATAAGCCAAAAGCAAATCACTATGCTCAAATTCGGCAGCGCATACTGCTATTCCCGTGCTTGCAATGAACAAGCACAAGAGAAGAGGGAAGAACCGAAATGAAACAATGTGGAGATGCATGTTATCTCAAACAAGTACGAAACATATTGTACAAGCCGAAAGAATTTCCGGATCCATGCTGCTGTCAGCCGGAGAATCCGTTCGATTGTTAATCAGTACAAATGTGTCAGAGGCGCACTCGTTCGGTGAAACAATGGTCAATAATGGCTCAAAATTACATTCTTACGGGCTTTTTGGCAAGTTTTCATGTAATCTTCAAGAGATAATTCAATAACCTTGCCAAAATTTACAATCCCTGATATTATCTATTCAGGATGATGGGGATGGTCTTGCGAAAATGACCGGCAACCATTTCGCAGAAATACACCCCGGGCGGCAAATGACTCATGGGATGGCGAAATTTATGCAATTCTGCGGGTGCAATTCCGGAAAACACAGTTTCCAATTTCATTCCATTAATGGAGTATATTGATATCTGTGCATATGTAGCTTCTTTGAGAAAGTGTTGAATTTCCATCACAGGTTCACCTGACACTCGCATTGAAGCAATGAAGTCATTGGTGTTTTTTCTAATATTATCGATGAAATCTTCAAAGAAAGTGTTGAAAGGATCTAAGCAAAATGTATCTTTCCTTTTTTGTATTGAAAATGGAAAATTGGTAATTGAAAATGAACTATAGCAAGCATCGTTTATTGCAGAACTGGGATATGTAATAATAAATGCTTTAATCAAAAAATTGATGGTATCATGTTCGCTTAAGAAAGACTGAAAAGTAAGTAAACCTAATGTATCGCCAAAAAATCTAAATTTATCTCGATCTTGATTCTGAATTTCGTAAAATCTTCCACTATCATGATTGGGACTGGCGGTCAGCTTGTCAATGACTTTTGTTGTATCTATAGAAGAAATCCGTTCATCAATTGTGAAACTTGCATTGTAAATGGCATGCCTGCTTTCCAAAGGTAAATTGAGTCTGAAGTCTGATAGAACACTAAATGGATCTCCAGGCGGAAAATTTATTCTTGAAATAAGGATGGGAATCGATACAGTAGTATCTGCTTCCAAGATGAAACTACTTGGAGATTTGATTATAATGCTTGGAAGAACGGATTGATAAGAAACATCTATCGGCTTAAGCAAATCCCTGTTATTAGAATATATCTCGAGTTTGCCAACATAACTCCGGGCATTCTTTGATTGCGGTTTGGGAATGACCTGTAATTCAAATGTTTGATTCGGACTTAAAATTCTCCTTGCCTTTAGGTCATTGGGAACAAAAAGAAAATCTGCTGAATCTCCAATGAAAACAATTGAATCAACTGTAATATTTGCCAGCCCATTATTTGAGAATGTAATTACATTCTTGCATTCGCATTTGTTATTTATTGTATTTAAGTAATAAATGTTACATTCACCTTTGCTAATAACAAGATCCCCATTGATTACTTTGCCTTTGAGCAAAAATGTTGGATTCGCATTTGAATCATTGCTTCCAGGAAGCAATTGATTAAAATTTGTATGGATAGTGAATACACATTCAACATCACCGGCAGTATTATGCAGAAATGTAATCTTGATATTTGTGGACTGACCAGGTTCGATAGTTTTTTTGTAATTGGTATCCAGAATGAAATCTGTCAATGATCCGGAAAGTGTAATTGAATCAATTGTCAGTTTTACAGCACTGTTATTTTTAATTGGGATATCATAATTTGACTCTATGTTGAAGACAGCATCCCGCAAAGCGAGAGAACTGTCCGTTAATGATAATATCCTGCTAGGATTTAATTTTACACATTCCGAAGAATCAATAATCAATATCCTTTTGCTTGTTATTCCATTGATGGCTTCATCATCTTTATCTTGCTGGTTTGAGTATATTGATGAAGCTTCCTTAAGTTTTGAGGTGGAGCTATTTGCCAATGGTGAGGCAAAGCAATCATGTTGAACAATCACCCCACATAAAAAGAACACGACTGTAGTGAATGCATGCATAATCCGTAGCATGATATTACCCTTGTTTTGTTTGAGAACTTCCCATTATTGCCAACACTTTCAATTCCACTGCAATTGGAGTTGGCAAGGCATTAATTTCAATTGTGGTTCTGCAGGCATTGATGCCTGCGAAATATTCTTTGTAGAGAGCGTTGAAACGCGGAAAATCTTCACGCATATTTGTTAAGAACACGGTCACATCGATGATATCCTCCCAACAAGAACCTGCATCTTCAAGAATATATCTGATATTTCTGAATACAGAGAGCGTTTGTTCTTCGATATCATAATCAAGTATTTGCCCATTTGAATCCAAAGTAACACCCGGAATGACTGATGTCCCGCGTTCCCTTGGCCCCACGCCCGACAAAAATAGCATGTCTCCAATGCGTCTTGCATGAGGATATGCACCCACAGGTTCGGGAGCTCTTTCGGAATTAAGGATCAGATTTGGGGATAATGCCATAGAGTAGAACTTTGCCTTGATTAGTTGGCTACAAATTACGAATTTCGAGGAATTAGAACATATTCAATATCGGGTCATTTCAGACCCTTTCATTTTTCGGAGCACACTCCACATGAAACGTATCGGACTACTTACAAGCGGCACAGATGCCCCGGGCATGAATGCACTCATCAGATCAGTGGTGAGAACGGCTGAATCAAAAAAATTGGAAGTCATCGGCATTTCTCATGGATTCAAAGGAATTGTTGAAGAGCAATTCAAAACATTGGGAAGAGCTGACACCGCAAATATCGTCGGCCTAGGCGGAACCATCTTGAAAACAAGCAAATATATGCCCATAGAAGAAGAGCATGTTCGTAAGCAAGCGGTTGAACAACTTCGCAAAGCCGGCATTGAGGGATTGATAGCCACGGGTGGTCCTTGGTCATTGAAATATCTGCATCTCATGGGTAAAGAACATAATTATCCTGTGGTGGGTGTCGGTGCAATCATCGACAATGATGTCTATGGAACTGATTATACAATCGGATATGATTCCGCCTTGAATACTGCTGCTGAAGCTATTGATAAAATTCGTGACACAGCTGATTCGATGGGAAATGTATTTATCATCGAAGTGATGGGAAGTCAAGCA
The DNA here is from genome assembly GCA_016873735.1 of Ignavibacteria bacterium. Classification (GTDB taxonomy): domain Bacteria; phylum Bacteroidota; class Ignavibacteria; order Kapaibacteriales; family UBA961; genus UBA961. The sequence continues at coordinate 100,572 of VGWD01000002.1, forward strand.
GGGTATATCGCCATCAATGTGGGAATTGGATGCGGAGCTGAATATATCGCCATTCCGGAAACCATCACGAATATACCTGATCTTCATCGCAGAATTTCATCGCGTAATGCTGATAAACGGTATATCATCGTAATCGGCGAAGGAGATGAAGTTGGTGGTGGATTTGATTTGGCGAAAATCCTAAAAGACTCCTATAATATCGACAGTACTGTTTCTGTTCTTGGAGCCATGCAAAAAGGTGGTAAACCATCTGTTGCAGACCGAATCCTTGCAAGCCGTCTTGGCCATGCTGCGGTTGAAGCTATGATTGATGGAAATACAAATTCCATGGTGGGCATCATCAATGGATCTGTGCATCATACTCCATTGCCTTTGACTTTTGAACGTAAAAAGATATTACCTGATTACTTGGTTTCATTGTCCGATATTCTTGCTTGATTGGAGCCATCATGAACATTGATTTTACCGGCATAGTCCAAATGTTTCAAATAGAAGGCTTCACAGCACTCGGAAAAATCGCTCATCCGATGACGGGCAAGACCGAGAAAAATCTTGAACAAGCCTCATTTGTGATTGATCTTCTTGCAATCCTGCAAGAAAAAACTGCTGGCAATCTGACCGATACAGAGTCACGATTACTTGATAATGTTCTGAGGGATCTGCGCTTGAATTATGTGGCAGATAATACTTCGCCAGCATCATCAAAGCCGGATTCCCCCGGTGATTTGTCATGAAATCTATCGGACTGTATGTAAATTCGGATCGTGAAGGTGCGGTTCAAGCAGCCAAACATGCTGCTGCAATTCTCTTTGAACTTGGTGCTGAATGTTGCGCTGAAGCTAGCATTGCCGAATCATTCCCGGAAGACATACGCTCTCGCATACATATTTTGCATGCCACGGAATTCGAACGTTTTGCCGATCTCGTGATTGTGTTTGGGGGTGATGGCACAATGCTAACCGCCGCTCGATTATTCTCCGGATCAGACCTACCGCTTATGGGTGTTAATGTTGGACGGCTTGGCTTTTTGGCGGAATTCAATTTGGAAGAATTACCCAAAGCGCTCAAAGATGTTCTGTCAGGTGATTATCGCATTGTAGATCGCACATTGCTCGAAGCACAAGTTGGAGGCAAAACCATACATGCTTTTAATGAGATTGTGTTCGAGAAAAAAGAATCATCCAGACTTATCACTACCCATATCGCTCATCAACATTATCTGATTGCATCATATCGCGCTGATGGTGTGATCATAGCGACACCAACCGGTTCCACAGCTTATTCTTTGTCATGCGGTGGTCCAATAATAACTCCTTCATCATCTGTGCTTTGTATTACTCCGATTTCTCCTCATTCATTAACAATGAGGCCACTCATTATTCCTGATACGCTCGAACTATCAGTAAAAGTTGATGCTCCTGATGGTGAAGCCAGAATGGTTGCAGATGGTCAAATTGAATTATCAATTACAAAACAAGATCAAGTGCTCATTCGCAGATCGTCAACACAAGTGAAAATCGTGAAACATGCAGACAGTACATTCTTTGACCTCCTCCGCAATAAATTGTTGTGGTCTGTTGATCCATCAGCATTTGATCAATCATCAGAAGAGAAGCATTGAATGAATGCACTCTTGTTTGACCTTGATGGAACATTGACGGATTCTGCACCTGGAATTATCAAGTCCGTCAAGTATGCTCTGGAATCAATGCAAGCTCCAATTCCTTCAGATGAGATATTGCAGAGATTTTTGGGTCCTCCTTTATGGGAATCATTTCCTGCATATTGTCAATTTGATGATTTCACGACAAAAGAAGCAGTTAGATTGTATAGAGAATATTATGCCGTTAATGGCATCTATGATCAAGTACTCTATGCAGGCATCCCGGAGCTTATATTCGAATTGCATCAAGCAGGATTGCCTTTATTTATCGCGACTGCAAAACCCGACATGTATGCCGGAAAGATTTTAGAACACATGAAGCTTGATCACCTATTCGTGGATATTTGCGGAGCAAGTGCTGATAATTCACGAGCTGATAAAACTTCCATCATAGGACATGTAATCACAAAACATGGACTGAATCCGAAAGCTTCGTGGATGATAGGGGACAAAGAACATGATATTCATGGAGCTCATGCACATTCCATGAAATCAATTGCCTGTTTATATGGATATGGCATGCAGAATGATCTTGAACAATCCGGACCTACTCATATGTGCTCATCTGTTCAGGACCTAAGAGATATATTGCTGAATTTGCAGTTATAATGAAGAGGGACATCAACGCTCCTTTTCATAATGAATAAAAAAATTATCTAAATTGATGTTGCATAGTACATCCAAATAATATCAATGGAACATAAAACTCCACATATAGCAAGTCTTGATGAAAAGTTCACTCTTTATAGAAAACGTATAGATGAATATCTTTCACAATCTCATGAAGGGTCAGTTCCGGCTGTACTGTATGACCCAATGGAGTATATTTTATCTGCCGGTGGAAAAAGATTAAGGCCGATCATCACAATGCTTGCTTGTGAAAGTATCGGCGGCATTGGGTTTTCCGCGGCAGGATGTGGTGCTGCTTTAGAGATATTGCACAATTTTACATTGGTGCACGATGATATCATGGACAAATCACCTATGCGTAGGGGAAGAGAGACTGTTCATGTGAAATGGGATGAAGCATCTGCTATTCTCAGTGGGGATGTGATGATGGGAATAGCTTATCGACTGCTTATCAATGAAGTGAAAAATTCTCCACGAGCTTTGGAAATTTTATCCAAATTCACTCAAGGTCTGATTGATGTATGTGAAGGCCAAGCACAAGACCTCGAGTTTCAGCAAACACCGATTGTATCGATGGAAGAATATCTTTCGATGATCGAAATGAAAACGGCTCGCCTTATTGAGTTATCGGCAATCATTGGTGCTCTATTTGCAAATGCCAATGAGCAGCAAATCACTGCGCTTCATACATATGCAAATCATTTGGGGATTGCATTTCAAGTACAAGATGATGTGCTAGATCTCCTGGCCGACAATAAAGAATTCGGGAAAGTGATTGGTCAAGATTTGCTTGAAGGTAAAAAAAGTTATTTCATCGTGCGGGCATTTGAATGCATCAAAGAGGGCCCGGATGCTCTCTTCATTCAAACGTATATTCAAGATAAGGGAATTTCAAAAGAACAAATCCCATTGGCCATTGATATATTCAAGAGACATGGTATCATTGATGATGCAGTGCAAACTGTGCAATCACATGTATATGCTGCACAGTCCGCATTATCCATGCTACCAAAAAATGATGGAACATTGGGTCTTGAATTGATTGCCGATAAAATGGCTGTACGCACAATGTGATCAGTCAATCATCAAAGATGCAAATACTTGCTGAATCTCTTCGAGTGATTTAGACCCGATATTTCCCACGCCATGTTCTCTGACTGAAACCTGCCTCATTTCTTGTTCTCTTTTCCCGATAACAATTGCATATGGTATTTTCTTTTGCTCGCTTTCGGCGACCTTGCGCGAAATCTTTTCATTTCTCAAGTCGGTTTTTACACGATAACCCATTGATTCAAACATTACAGTCAATTCCCGGGCATATTCATGTTGTTCTTCACTGATAGGAAGTATCGACAATTGAATAGGAGCAATCCAGAAAGGGAAATTTCCTGCATAATGTTCAATCAATATCGATAAAAAGCGTTCCATTGAACCAAATGGGGCTCTATGGATAATGACAGGTCTATGCTTTGCATTGTCAGCGCCGGTATATTCCAATTGGAATCGCTCGGGCATGACATAATCTACTTGTACGGTACCAAGCTGCCATTTTCTGCCAATTGCATCACGAACGATGAAATCTATTTTGGGTCCGTAAAATGCTGCTTCACCCAAACCAATATAGTACTCAAGCCCCATCTCATCTGCAACATCTTGTATCTCTTTTTGAGCTCTTTCCCACAATGATAAATCACCGCCATATTTATCCGCATTGTCATCACGGAATGATAATCGTGTACTTACATCCATTCCAAATGTGCTAAAGACTTTCTGTGTGATTTCTATCACTTGCTTGATTTCATTGCGCAATTGATCATCGGTGCAATAAATATGCGCATCATCTTGGGTAAATCCACGAACTCTGGAGAGTCCATTCAATTCACCGGATTGTTCATAACGATAGACTGTTCCAAACTCTGCTAATCGCACCGGCAAATCACGATATGATCGTGGCTTTGAGGCATAAATTTGATGATGATGAGGGCAATTCATGGGTTTAAGCAAATACTCTTCATCATCAACGGTGATTGGTGCAAATTGGGAATCTGCATAATACGGATAATGACCGCTTGTGCGATACAATTGAAGATTGCCGATATGCGGCGTTATCACTTCTTGATATCCACGTTTCACTTGCTCATTGCGAAGAAAATTCTCAAGCGTTCTACGGACTATTGTCCCATTCGGAAGCCAAATGGGAAGTCCGCCACCAATCATTGGTGATATCATGAAAAGTTCGAGCTCTTTGCCAATTCTGCGATGATCTCTTTTTTCAGCTTCTTCGCGTAATGTGATGAATTCTTCCAATTGATCTTTTTTGGGGAAAGCAATTCCATAAATTCTGGTCAATTGTTTTCTTGAAGAATCGCCTCTCCAATAAGCACCTGCCACTGAAAGCAGTTTGGGATACTTCAATGCTCCCGTTGATGGAACATGGGTACCACGACACAAGTCGGTAAAATTTCCTTGCGTATAAAATGTGATTTCAGATTCCTTTAATCCCTCAAGTAATTCAAGTTTATATTCATCACCTTTTTCCTTGAAAAATGCCATGGCATCCTCCCAGGTTATCTCACGTCGCATGAACATTGAATCAGCTTTGACCAATTCTTTCATTTTTTGTTCAATTGCAGGTAAATCTTCTACTGAAATCTTTATACCCTCGGGTAGGTCCACATCATAATAAAACCCCGCCTCAATTGATGGACCGATCCCGAACTTCACTCCCGGATATAATGCTTCCAATGCTTCAGCCATCAAATGGGCTGTGGAATGCCAAAAGATCTGTTTTCCTTCATCATCATTCCATGTGAGTATACGGATTGCGGCATCGCGGTCAATTGTGCGCGAAAGGTCATATGGAACATCATTTACAATGATGCCAAGTGCATTACGGGCAAGCCCTTCAGAAATTGATAATGCAATATCTTTTCCTGTTGAATGTAATGGAAATTCTTTGACCGTACCGTCAGGGAATATGATGTTCATAGGTTATATAAGAGTTGTAATCAGTTATGCAAAGATACCGTATTGAGCTTGAAAATGGAAAAAGCCAACAGATAGACTAATTTGAAAAGAGTTTACCGATGAGTTTTCTGGCTGCCATGCTTGGTACGATGTGCTTTTGATGAATATCATGGAGGAATGCTTGTTTTTCTACATTCCATGAGGTTTGATGTTCAGCCCAATGAAGTAGTTCTCTGTGAAGAGCTACTTCAAACCATTCTTCAGCTTGTTTGGATCTTCTATCAAGTAATGCTTGATGATGGGAGGCCGAATCATCAAAAAAAGCATTACATATCCCTAATAGTTCTTGGATACCTTGTTGTTCAAGGCCCGATCCCATGATAACAGGAACATCCCAGCCATCCGTTGGAGAATGCATCAATGTGAGCGCGCTTTGAACTTGACCTTTTGCTATTTCAGCAAGAGGAAGCAATTGTCCATCCGCTTTATTGATGAACATCATGTCCGCTAATTCCATGATGCCTCTTTTGATGCCTTGAACTTCGTCTCCGGCATTCGGAAGCATCAAGAGAAGGAATGCGTCCGTGATGGATCTCACTTCAACTTCGGATTGACCAACACCAACAGTCTCAATGATGATTGTTGTGAATCCTGCCGCCTCACAAAGAAGCAATGCCTCACGCGTGGCATTTGAGACGCCCCCGAGTGTTAGGCGAGAAGGAGAGGGTCGGATATATGCATGCTCTGATCGAGCAAGCAAAGGCATACGAACTTTATCACCGAGTATACTGCCTCCATGAGATTGACTGCTTGGATCAATTGCCAACACAGCAACCTTTTCTCCTTGCTCGATGCATGCCAAACCAAATGATTCGATAAAGGTCGATTTGCCAACACCCGGGCTACCCGTGATGCCAATCCTTTTTGCACTTCCTGTATATGGGAGAAGAGCTTCCAAGACATCCTCGGTTGCTTTTCTATCGATATCCAATGAGCTTTCAGCCATGGATATGGCTTTTGACAATGCACGGCGATTTCCTGCCTTGATATCGGAAATCAGGTCATTCAGGGGATACTGTCTATCAAATGCAATTGAGTCCATATTACAGACTAAGAGACAAATTGGTGTGATTTGAGCATGAACTTATCTATGTGGTCAATTTTGCTCATGGAATAATCCGTAAATTTACGATAATCAGGTCGTAAATCATTGTTTCAAGAGTTTCGCCATGCATTCTTTTTCTCAATTTCTGCCCTTTTTTAGCTGTATCGGCTTTGTATGCATTTCCTTTTTTCAGACTTCATGCGTCTCCACATCAACTTTTGATGCAGAGGTGAAAAAGGTTGATTCTTTGCAAAAGGCCTTAATCGCAATGCATAATCAAAAACAAGAATTGGCAGCTAAGAATGTCGGAAATGCTGCTATGATCGATGATCTTCAACAAGAGATTCGTGTATTGAAGGAAAAGACAAGAGTATTGGAAGAACAATTGGATCAGGCAAAAAAAGCAAGCACTGATGAAATCAGAAATCTTCTTTCTCAATTGGAAAAAGCAGAAGAAGATCTTTTTACACGGGAAACCATGCTTCGTGATGTTCAAGCATTGATGAAACAAAGAGATTCATCAATGAATGCATTAAGAGAGAGCGTTGAAAAATCACTGCTTGGATTTAAAGATAGTGGACTCGAGATTGAAGTGAAAAACGGAAAAGTCTATGTGAAGATGTCCAATCAATTACTCTTTAAATCAGGATCCACGACAATTGATAAAAGAGGTAGAGATGCTTTGCAGCAATTGGCAATGGTTTTATCCCAGCAACCCGATATTTCAATCATGATTGAAGGTCATACCGATAATGTTCCCATTGGTTCTTCACGTTTTGCCGATAATTGGGATCTCAGCGTTTTGCGTTCGACGGAAGTTGCACGTATACTTACAGTAGAAAATGGCATAGATCCAAAGCGCATCATCGCTTCCGGAAGAAGTGAATTCATGCCAATAGAGGAATCGAATGACCCGGAATCCCGAGCCAAAAACAGAAGAACAGAAATTATTTTAAGTCCTAAGTTGGATGAACTTTTGAATCTTGTGAAATAATGTCATGAATGCAAAACTACGACTCCTAAAAAGACAACAAGCAATCTCATCAAGATTATGTGTTGGCTTGGATACGGAAATATCCAAGATTCCACATTGTATGCAAGGGTCACCAAGTCCGATTACCACATTCAATGCATCTATCATCGAATCAACATCGATGCATGCATCAGCTTATAAAATCAATACCGCATTTTATGAACAATATGGTGAACATGGCTGGCATGCATTGAAAGACACAATCTCAATGATTCCGAATGAAGTTTTTACGATTGCTGATGCAAAGCGGGCGGATATTGGAAATACCTCTTCGGCATATGCCAGAGCCGTCTTTGATGATTTGAATTGCGATGCAATTACGGTCAATCCATATATGGGATATGATTCATTGGCTCCTTTTTTGGAAAGAGAAGATCGCATGGTGATAATATTGGCTTTGACTTCCAATCCCGGATCCAAAGATTTTCAACGTCTCATTTCACAGGGAAAGCCACTTTATCAGCATGTCATTGAACGAGTATTATCATGGAAAGCATCTGCTTCGATTGGTTTTGTGATTGGTGCAACCCATCCTGATGAATTGGCAATGATACGATCATATGCTCCCGATGAAGTATTGCTGATTCCGGGAATAGGAGCGCAAGGTGGAGATATTGATGCAATAATGGAGGCCAATATGAATGGACCTGTCATGATCAATGTTTCAAGAGCAATTCAATATGCAGGGGATTCAGAAGATTTTGGGGAAAAGGCCTATGAAGCGGCGCAATTCTATAAAGAGCGCATTGGATTCAATACATGAACGAGATATTCAAAAGAGGTTGCATGCATATTTGATGGTGGGTCAATATCGATGCATGAGTATTCTTGGTCATAGTATTTGCATTCTCAATCCTGGTAAAATCAACCCATATGAAGGGCCTGATTTTCTCAATATGGCAGTATTGATCAATGGGGAATTATCTGTTGGGAATGGTGAATTCCACAGGCGAACGTCTGATTGGTTTGCGCATGGACATCACCTCGATATTCACTATCAAGCTCTTCTCTTGCATATTGTATTCGACAATGATATTTCTTGCGAAATTTCCAAGGAAACAATCATAATCACAGAAGAATGCATCCCAATGAATGCAGTGGCCGAAAAGGGGAATTCACTTCATTCGCTTGATGATTTACAGGATTATGCATTGAGTAGGCTTCTTCGTAAAAGGGATGAAGTAAACATGATTGCAGATTCTGTTGATGATCCTTTGCAATTGCTCAAACTATATGGGTTGATATTTTTAGAAAGAAGGGAATCATTAAGAAAAAGAACTTATCACAACAGACCAACGCAAGAGATTATCAGTGCTTTCATTACCTCGCAAGGTATTCAGGAATATTTGAAGGGAAAGGATATCCCCAATGACATTTCAATGTTGGATTTCCGAATGCGAGGGGGTCTTTCAAGGCATATATTTATGGAATTATTCGTGAATTGCTTTGCGCCATTGGCATTATTACTCGAGATAGGTGATCAGCAAGCTTTTAAACATTGGTATTGGACTCAGCCAAGACTTTCAGTTTATCATTCATTGTATCATTCATTTCCTGAGATTCCTCAATTGTTCATGTGGCAACAACAAGGGGTATTGGAATGGCAAAGACATCTCTTTCAGGGAAGAAATGCAATCAAGGAATTGCTCTATCCATATCATGCAGAATTGATGTGGGATGAATAAAAAAAGACCATAAGCTGTGCTTATGGTCTTGTATAATCGATGTTGGTGTAATCATTGAACAATGATGCATTGCCTGCTGGTATGTAAACCACCAATGGTAACATGAATCCAATATGATCCACTTGCCAAACCGGAAGGAATGCTGAATTCATGTACGGTAAATGATGAAAGCATACCGGTATACATAGTTTGAATCAATGATCCGGTTGAAGACATCAATGAGATTGTTGCATTACCACCTTTGATTGATTGAACAGAAAGCTTCATGTCATCTGCTTTTTGTCCATATACATTAACCTTGATTTCTTTGGAAGCATCAGCTGTTGATTCCAATACGGAACTTGGGGGAGTGATTACCACTTTTGCGACTTCACTTGTTTCAATACCGCATTCGCCATAGACAATCACTCTGTAGTCACCGGAATTACCTGTATTCGTTACATTCAAACGATAAATGGAATCTGTCGCATTTTCGATTTTTACTCCATCATTAAACCATTGATATGTAACCTTTGAACCAACAGCAGAAACCTTAAGCTCCAATGCCTGACCGGATGTAAGATTCACTGATTTCGGCTGTGTCATGACTTTTGTGATTGGTTTCACAAATAGTCTCGCCGGCAAAGATTGTGTGGCTTTGCATCCTGTATTCACAGTTGCAACATAATCGCCTGCATCGGTGGCTTTTACAGCCGGTATGGTAAGAATGGAATCTCTAGCACCTTGGATCACATTTCCATTGAAACGCCATTCATAGGTTCCTTTTCCATTCCCTTTGACCAAGATTCTGAACTGTGAACCCGGGCAAAGCGAATCACCAATTGGTTGCTCGGTGATAACTGTTGATTCTCCAATCTTGAACGTTGTATCACTGATGTCGCGTAAACCGGATGCAACATTGATAACTCTTGCCTTATATATCGTTCCACCAATATAATCATCTGGAATTTTCCAATTGTATGAAGAACCCTGAAGATCACGTGCAATCGTAGTCCATGTTGTTCCACCATCTGATGTAAGCTGGATACTCGTCAATTCAGTGGGAGTGAGCCCCTCTTTATTCCAAGCAAATGTCATATTGCTACCAGGGCAATATGTTGCAAATGCACTTGGGGAACTCATTGTTAGGGAACCAAATGAATATTTTGCCACAAACCCATTCATACCTGAACCTGGGTTGGGGTTATTACTCTCTTGAAACATAGCTAAATCGGTTGAAAGTGTTGATCCACCAACATAGATATCGCCACGAGATGTTTCTACAACGGCTTTGCAAATATCTTCAGCTGCACCGCCATAATATGCAGAAAAAGCAACATCTGTCAAATCATTGGAGAGCTTCAACAATACTCCGTCTTTGGGTCCGCCACCGTATGCATTTTCGGTCTCTTTGCTACCAATATTTGTATTACTGAAATCACGTGAGCTTGTCCACCCGGAAACCAAGATTTGTGAAGTAGAAGGAATAAAATCAATAGCCGTAGCAGATTCTGTACCTGATGTACCAAATACGCCGGAATTGAGCAAAGTTCTACCATTGGATGCAATTCTTGAAACAAAGATATCAAGTCCGCCTTTGGCTGTGGTTGTTGTGCCTGTGGTTGGGAATGATGTAGTTGCGCCGGTTCCAAATTCGGTTTCACCGCATACTGCAACAGTGCCATCATCGAGCGCTACGAGGCCGGTGATTCGATCATTGCCATTGCCACCCAAATATCCGAGAAATTGCGTGTTTTGATCTGAATGAGTTCCTGCAATACCAAACTTTGCCACAAAACCATCATCTTTTTGATTATATGTTTGATCCCAGGGTCTTCTTGTGGGACTAAAACTACTTGGTACTGGATAAGTACCATTCGAGATTCCAAGACCAGTCGTACCTGCAATGAAAATTGCATTAAAGCTTGGATCATATCCTACGCCAGTAACACGATCATCACCATCACCGCCAATGAAACTTGAAAAATTTATGAGTGAGCCGGAAGCTCTTAATTCCATCATAAAGCCATCATAATTGGCTTTTTTCGTGCGTTGATATGCACCATTGTCAGTAGTAAAATCTGATGAATTCGTAACACCACCAACCAATAACTCGCCGGTTGGTCTGGCTGCAATTGCCAATACACGATCTTCCAATGCGCCCGGCAAATAGGTTGAATAAACCAATTGTGTACCATTTGAAGATAGTTTGGCAACAAATCCATCTGTTCCAGCCTTATATGCATCTTTCCAAGATGTGGAAAGTGGGAAGTTTGATGAACTTGTTTCTCCGCCAATAAAGATGCCACCATTGAAATCGATTGTGATTGCATTGATGATATCGTCTCCTCCTCCACCGATATAAGACAGACTCAACATCGTTTGTAATTGAGGAGAGTAGCGAATGACTATTCCATCTACACTACCATTGAATTTTGTGTCATAAGAACCGGAAACTTCCGGTAAATCTTCAGTTTCTGTTGATCCAGCCGCCCAAATATTACCTGCATTGTCCTGTACAATTCCATTGATGGCATCAACACCTGTATTTCCAACATATGTGCTGTAAACCAATGGATCGATGATCAATGTTTTTGATTTGTCATATCCATCAACAGAAAAAACGAAACCATTGCCGGCCTTTACAAAGCCACAAGGAATGGTGACTTTTTTACCTGTTTCATCAAATTGATATGCAATGATATTCCCATGATTCATCATGCCAAAGCGTGTTTGTACTAGCAGAGAACCATCACTTGATGTAGAAGCCACTGCTCCGGAAAACGCAAGTTTGATTTTCGATGGGTTGGTTCCGGGCTGCACATGAAAATCATATCTTGGATTCTGTCCTTCGAATGAATAAACCATGTCCACTCCATCATATACTTCAGGAATTCTGATGGTTGTGAATGTCGGTACATTTGTTTTCCAGGTTTGTGGATTATTTCCCAAGAAATAATTAATCGTGGTCGGACTTTCCACCAAACCGGTACCCTTGGGTAATAAAGCACCCTCGAGACTCATGGTATAGGCATGACCTTTCTTTACATGAACATCATGCATGATCGAATATACATCATGTATGATTCCTTTGTCCGTAATCCATATATTCATGGAAGGGGTTTTAGCCATGAATTGAATTGTTTCGGGCCATTGTCCATTATTTTGAATGAACATCCCATGCTTTTGCACATTCGCACCGGCGGCCAAACAAATAATAGGGAAGCAGCAACATGCGATGAATGAGCTAAGGAGTTGTCTGACTGACATAAAGGTTAACTCCAACATTGTATAGAAGTACATAATTACCGTTGATTAATGAATGGTAAAATGATAGGATTCACTGTTTGAATCTTAATCACATATAGTCCTGAAGGAATCATATCTTTTGAAAGAGATACACTATTCCTATACATATGACCATTTAACACATCATTACCTTGCAAATTACTTACAGAATAAGGAATTTCACCCATGCTTTTTTCACTTGAATTGAGGAAAATTTCAATATTTGTGCCATTGTCCACAATGTGTGCTTGTGAGAATAAGGAATTATCCACATTTTCCACGGAAACAGGTCCTTCGATTACCTCTATGGCTTTCTTAAGATGAGTTGCCAAAGCGGTTCTTACAGTATCAGCGCCAATCACTATATAGGCTATTACAGAATCATTTGGCAAAACAGCTTTTTCAAACCTACCTCCGACAAACATTGCGATATCTCCTGCGGAACCGAATTGTATCGAATTGCCTCCATTCAGCATGGCATTGAATTCTTCATTCGTATTTGAAAAACCAGAAGCATTGAGCCCTGCGGCTTGAGGCCTGAATGATGGTTCGTTTATAGGAGCAAAACAGAGAATTCCGATATGAGGATGTAGTTTATTCGCAAAACGTCCTTCTTTCCATGCAATTTCAGCTTCGCATCGAGGTTTGATATAATCCGGAATCGCATCTGAAAAATGCTCGACCTTATTGTCTCTTCCATAATTGCCAATATCCCAATCGCCGAATATTCCAAATCCCGGATTGAATATTGGTGCATCATTCATATTGGTGAGGGTATATTTGAATGTCACTGAATTGGGAGCCAATTTGAATAGTTCCTTCTTTATTGAAACACCGATTTTCTCACTTCCCGGATTCAAACTGTCTGTTACAATCATAAATGCTCCTTCTTTATCTGAAGCAAAACGAGTACGTGGTTCAAATTCGGATGAAGTTGAAAAGCCGGTGATCACTTTTCCGGAGGAGCCAACAACAAGTCCACCATCATAGAGCATGGAACCGCAATCTTTCAATATGAAACCCATGCCATCAAACTGTTCATTTCCGGCGCTTCCGACTGTGCGGTCATTGACAAAACCCAATGAGGCATAGTCGCCTATGGAGAACAAGAGATTCTCTGTCTCAAAAGTACTGATTGAAGGGGTTGGCCTCAGAGCAAACAATACAGTGGGTAATAGTCCGGATTCTTCTTCCATGCTCAATGAGTGATAAAATTCTGCATCGCTGTTTTCTTGAATAATCATGCGCAGAACAATGCTTGAATCAATCGACTTCGGTGCAATGAATGGGAGAATTCTCAATGTATCCAAGAGTAGAAAGGGCTTGAAGAAATTATCGAGTGAACGTACGATAATCGATAGATTTTTAGCAGGTATATCAGTCACATTATGGAGGTGAAGTCTAATCCGTAATGTATCTCCTTTGCTTTGTCTTTGCCTTTCCTTACTCCAGGTGGTTTGTATATATGCTCTGCTTGTAGGGGAATCTTGCAAAGCACGCAGAAGATTTAATCGTCCCGGAAGAAATCCCGCAAGAAATGAATTTGCCACATCAATGGGATCGGCAGTTGCTTTCAGATGCTCTTGGATCACGGCCATGTTCACATTCGGATATTTTCCTTTTACAAGAGCCGCTGCTCCTGAAACTATGGGAGCGGCAAAGGAAGTGCCACTCATTGTGGTATAGGAAAAATTCTCATTGTCTGTGGTGCGGACATTAAATCCCGGTGCCATGATATCTGTTGACCAACCATAGGAAGAACCATTCGATTTGACATCTACAATATCTGTTTCACCAACAGACATCACACCTCTATAGGAAGCTGGATAAATCGGGGCCCGATTATTGTCATTGCCCGCCCCTGCCACGATTAGGACATTTTGTTCTACGGCAAAATCAATGATGCTTTGATTGATTTCTGAATATGTATTCGCAGAACCCCAACTGCAATTCAAAACAGGGAATTTTCTCATGATGCCATAGAGTATTCCTTCATAGCCAAACTCAACTCTCTCTGTACCTTGCCTGCCAGCTTTGATTGGGAAGAATCGAGATTTTCCACCAATCCCGGCAATTCCTTTTTGATTATTCCATGTTCCCGCAGCAACACCCGCAACCGATGTGCCATGACCATCTGTGGAATTATATGTATTTCCTGCAGGAGTTCCATCATTTGGCCATGCAAGATTAACCCCACGATAATCATCCGGAAATCCATTATTGTCATCATCCACTCCATTATTTTCAATTTCTGATCGATTGAGCGCAATATTATCCTGAAGGTCTTCATGGGTCTGCAAAAAACCATTGTCTATTATTCCGATGATGATGCTTGTGTCACCTTGGTAAATATCCCATGCTTCCAATGCTTTTATAACGGTAAGGAATATCTGACTATTGACATATGTATCATTAGGTTTAAACAAAGCATGTTCGAAATATCTTGGCTCAGCCAATTCGATAGATGAGCATTCCGCTTTCAAGACTTTCAATGCTGAAACAACAGAAATGGAATCAGGGAAAGACACAATGCATGTTCGAAGCAATTGATCATATGCTCTTGACATTCCGTATCGATAGGTTTCCGTAGAATTAGTCTGCGATGCAAACCCATTTGGCAAGATTGAGCGAATATTCGAAAATCTCAGTTCGGATAGTGAAGATTGAGCCAATTGCATCTTGACATCTTCGATGGTAAAACCGGAATGCATACGAATATTGACCATTCCCGATTGCACATGCTCATCTTTCGCAAGCCGTGAATGGAGTTCAACTTGAAAACAAATGAGCATCAATCCGATGCAAAGAGCGAAATGGCTTATATGCTTTATGAATGGAAGAGGCTTCATGATTAGTGAAAGACAAGGTTTGGGCATTTCTGTTACTTTGGTAATGTGCAAGTTGCTACTGCTCCCGGAAGTCGGACATTCCAGAAAAGTGTCTTTTTTGTGATGGGATCTATTGCCAAAAACGATTCTTCAGCCGTTGCTTCAAAACGTACTATACTGAATGCAGTACAAAACAGCGTTGCCCCTGTTTGAATTCCTAATGATGAAAATTGTGCCAATGGAATTGAAAGTGTAGCAGAATTCGATCCTGATGGGATAATCAAATTCAAACTGGTGTACAAATAAGAATTTCTGGTTTGTTGATCTGTCAAGACAGTGTCAAAATAGAGGATGACCCTACGATCCTGATTGGCAATTGTAGCTGTTCTGCAATTGATGGTCAGACTATCATCCTTGATTATTGCTTCCACTTCATCAACGGTATAACTTGGCAATTGTGCCAATGTCATTGGTTGTACAATGACTGGAAGTTTGCCATCACAACGGACGGAAAAACGCTTTGCAGTGGAATATCCCGGTTTTGAATATACAATTGTATATGCACCTTGAGGAATGAGATTTAAGGTCCATTTCCCTGCAGTATCGGTGAGTGTTTCAAATCCTGTACCCTCCAATCGAACCAATACAAGATTCTTGTTGATTTCAAATGAGTTATCCTCGGCATAGAGCTTTACTGATCCACGGAATTGGCTTCCCGGAAGATCTTCGGTTGATGTCACTCTGCTATCCATGCAGCCAATCATTGAGCCAATGAGCATGGCTATTGTCGAAATCAGAAGAATATGTCCTAAATGCTGCTTAATCATGGCCAAATGTAACCATTTTTCAAGTTGAGAAGAAGTGAATACTGTGATTGTCGATTCATGCACTTAACCGTATCTTTGTGCTCAATTTGTTTCATATAAGCTTTCATCGAAATGTTCAAATATCTGGTCATTGTTTTTGCCTTATTGAATGGATTATCCGCTCAGCAAAGAGTATTGTCTGAATCTGAGTATATCCCTGAAGAACGACACCTAAAAAATATTCGCATGTTGACATTCGAAGGGGAGAATGCTGAAGCATATATTTCATTCGACAATTCTTCTTTGGTGTTTCAAAGAAGGGGTCCGGAAGAACAATGTGATCAGATTTATGTCATGAGCATTGATGGCACTGGTATGAAGCGTATTTCAAATGGACAAGGCCGTACAACTTGTTCATATTTTTTAAAAGATGGCTCAATCATTTATGCGACCACAGCATATAATGATCCACAATGCCCACCTTCACCTGATTTTTCCAAGGGATATGTTTGGCCTCTATATCCCACTTATGACATTGTAAGGGCAGACACCGCATCAGGGAAGATTGTGTCAACCATCATAAAAGGTACAAATTATGATGCCGAGGCAACTGTTTCTCCTGATGGAAAATCCATTGTGTATACTTCAATTGTCGATAATGACATTGAACTGTTCACATGTTCCATCGATGGTTCAAATATTCGTAGAATAACCCATATGCCTGGTTATGATGGAGGTGCTTTTTTTAGTCCTGATGGAAAAAAAATCGTGTTTCGAGCATCGCGTCCCATCGGACCGGATTTGGAGAAATATACTTCGCTTGTCAATGAGAACCTTGTACGTCCATCTAAGTTGGATATTTATGTGATGGACATAGATGGTTCGAATATCATCAGAGTGACAAATAATGGTGCGGCAAATTTTGCTCCTTTCATGCATCCTGATGGGTCCCGAATCATTTTTTGCTCCAATATGGATGATTCCAAAGGACGCAACTTTGATTTGTATTTGATTAATCTAGATGGGACAGGACTTGAACGCATTACATATTCTGGTGAATTTGATGGATTCCCGATGTTTACATCCGATGGGAAGAGTTTGGTTTTTTGCTCCAATCGACTAAACAAAAAAAATGGGGACACCAATGTGTTTATTGCTGATTGGATAGATTGAATTCACTAATGGAATTTCTCAATGCATGTACAACATGAAACAAAACCCTGGTGGCATATATCGCTAACCAAGCAAATATTGTTTGGATTGGTCTTCGGCATTTTTCTGGGTTGGATAGCACCTGAATTTTCTTCATCTCTCTCGTTCATGAGAGATATCTTTTTGAATCTCATCAAGTCCATCATTGCTCCTTTGGTATTCTCAACGATCGTCATTGGTATCGCAGGTGGGGGTGATTTGAAAAAAGTAGGAAGAATGGGAGCCAAATCCATTCTTTACTTTGAGATAGTCACGACGATTGCTTTGTTTTTAGGACTTGCAGTCGTAAATATTGTTCAACCCGGTTTTGGGATTGTATTGAACGGAGACCCGGGAACGCTCGGGGCCATTGCGCAGAATCATCCCAAAACATTAATAGAAACTATTGTACATGTATTCCCATCCAGTGTTATTGATGCCATGGCAAAGGGTGATGTATTGCAAATCGTTGCATTTTCAATTGTATTTGCAATGGCATTGACTGCAATCGGTGAAAAGGGGAAATTAATCGTTGATATGTGTGAATCTCTTGCGCAAATCATGTTTAAATTCACCGGTTTCATCATGATGTTTGCTCCGTTCGGCGTTGGTGCCGCAATGGCAGTAACCATTAGTCATCAAGGACTGGGTGTCCTGGCAAATTTGGGTATGCTGATCATTTCGCTATATGTGGCTTTGGTATTATTTGTTGTTTTCATTCTCGGTGCGGTGGTTCTCTTGTTCAGTGTTCCGCTCAAGCCTTTTTTGAAGGCTATTCGAGAGCCCTTTATACTTGCTTTTGTTACAACCAGTAGTGAGTCTGCTTTACCAAAGGCAATGCAAAACATGGAGCGTTTGGGAGTTCCAAAGCGGATTGTTGGTTTTGTGATGCCAACGGGATACAGTTTCAATTTAGATGGAACGACTCTCTATCTTGCAATGGCATCTGTTTTTGTTGCTCAAGCAGCAGCAACAACGATTCCTGGTTTCACTTTTACATTCGAACAACAAATCATGATGATGCTCTCACTCATGATTACATCCAAAGGTGTTGCTGCTGTTCCACGGGCCTCGCTCGTGATTTTGCTTGCTACTTTGTCTTCCTTTCTACCACCGGGAATCGGTGCATTGGGTGTGGCAATGATTTTTGGTATCGATGAATTGATGGACATGGCAAGAACTTCTGTCAACTTATTAGGAAATTGTCTTGCAACCGTTGTCATAGCTCGCTGGGAAGGTGAATTCAATGATCAAAAGGCGGCGGTATTCGGAACGGATGATGAAGTAATGGAATCCGCTCTTATACAATGATCCGAGGCACTCTTGCAGAGATTGCTGTCGTGATTTCATAAGGAATCGTATGTAGTATAGCCGCCAAGTCTTCTGCGCTCTGGTGGGCTTGTCCATTCTCCCCTATGAATGTGACTTTTGTTCCTATCGCGATAGCAATATCACCAATGTCCACCATGCATTCATCCATGCATATATTGCCCACGACGGGAAATAATGTGCCTTGTATTATGCAGTGAAGTTTTCCTGAAAGTCCCCGAAACAAACCATCCCCATATCCGATCGGTATAGTTGCTATTGTTGTATCTTTTTCAGCAATGAATGATCTCCCATATGATACGGATTCACCTTTTTTTAATCTTCTTATCGACATCACTGCTGAATGTAATTGCAATACCGGTTTGATTTCATTGAATGTGTTTGGAATAGGAGAATATCCATACATGGATAAACCGGGTCTTGCAAGTGTTCCAATGTTCTCCGGCATCCGAATCATAGCAGCGGAATTGCCAACATGAATCAATGCGGGCTTGATATCATGATCTGACAATGTATCCAGACATTGTTCAAAAATGTGTAATTGTTCTTCCATGAACGATGTATCCACTGAATCAGCGGTCGCAAAATGCGTACACAATCCCTTGAGATGTAATCCCGGAGAAGATACAATCAACTGTGCCATTGCTAAGGCTTCCTCGGGATAGACTCCATCACGATGCATGCCGGTGTCTATAAACAGGTGAATATTCACTGTTTTATGATGTTTCTCAGCCTTTTCGGACAATCTCTTAATCGTATCCACATTGCAAATGATTGTCTCGATGTCATATTGAATGATTGAATCCAATTCTTCGGGTTCTGGAGGAGTCATCAATAATAGGGATGCATGTATACCTGCTTCACGCAATTGAACACCTTCAGAAGCAAAAGCTATTCCCAAATACTTGATGCCTTCTTCAATGGCGATGCGTGAACATTCAATGATGCCATGACCATAAGCATTGGCTTTGACCATTGCCATGATTTCAGTGTGCGCCGATAGGTGATCTTTCAAGAGTTTGATATTAGACCGAAGAGCGCGGGAATCTATAATGACATGTGTGGATCGTGTATGCATGAAGTGCTATAGCAAATGTTCTTTATCTTGTTCCCGTAATGCGGTAACAATAGACTTGACTTCCTGAGCTTTGTCTGTAGGGCAAACCATGATTGCATCCGGAGTTGATATGATTGTCATCCCGGAAATGGAATGTGCGGTTAATGTCACATTGGGATTGTCATTCCAGACAATACTATTCGCTGAATCTATTATGAGGCAATTACCTGATATGATATTTCCTGATTGATCGCTATAACCGAGTCTGGCAAGTGCATCCCATGATCCTACATCATCCCATGTAAATGAAGCGGGAAGAACAGCCACATTGGAGATGCGCTCCATGATGCCATAATCTATTGATGTCGCTTCTAAGTTTGCAAATGCTATTGCGCAATCAGAGGAATCAATGGATAACCCATTTTTTAAATAGGCATATAACTCTTCCATAGCCGAAAATGAAGCAGGCATTGCAAATCTCATTGCTTCGGCAAATGTATCAAGCCTATAGAAGAACATGCCGCTATTCCAATAGAATGTTCCTTTCTCAATATAAAGTAATGCATCTTGAATCTTAGGCTTTTCCCTGAAACTCTCTACGCGTAGAATACCACAATCGGAAATTGAATGGCCTGATTCAATATATCCATAGCCGGTTTCGGGTCTTGATGGTGGTATGCCGAATGTAACGATATCTGCATTATTGGAAGCATGATGCATCGCTAAGCGAACATCTTCGGCAAAAGTCTCTGCCGGACGAATAAAATGATCGGCAGTGAATACGCCGACTGTAACGTCTGCATCTGATATATTGTATTCTGCTTTTATGAGTGCATAAGCCAGCGCAAGACAGGGCGCGGTATTTCGTTTTGAAGGTTCGGCAATAATGTGATTGAATGGAATTTCCGGCAATGCTTCGATTATGGCATCCCGAAGAATTGCACCGGTGATGATGAAAATATCTTCGCGTGGTATGCTGAGTGCAATGCGGTCAACTGCTTCGGCTAGCATTGTTTTATCTGAAAACAATGTAAGCAATTGTTTTGGATGATGTTTTCTACTTAGAGGCCAGAATCGTTCGCCTGAACCTCCGGCCATGATGAGTGCTATGTGCTTCATGAGTTCTTTTGCATGAGTAATTCTGCGATCTGTACGGCATTTGTTGCCGCACCTTTGCGAAGATTATCGGCCACAACCCAAATCATCAATCCATGAGGATGATCTTCATCCTTACGAATTCGACCAATGAAAACATCATTATTGCCGGCCGCGGATATGGGAGTTGGGAATGCATCATTATGTGAGTCATCGATAATCGTCAGTCCGGGGATACCTTTCAGACATTCATGTATTTCGTCAATTGTCCAATCGGCATCGAGTTCTGCATAGATAGATTCTGCATGACCCCCTGTGGTAGGGATTCTTACGCATGTAACGGCAATCGGTAAATCCGGCATTGAAAATATTCGTCTGATCTCTCTGCGCATTTTGATTTCTTCTTCCGTGGATGCACCTCTTTCTTCACTCAGTCTATTATGAAACACGGTATTGAATGCCAATGGATGAAATGAAATTCTTTCTCGTGGTTCAATGCCTTGCAGTTCATCATTCAATTGATCAATTCCTTTCTGACCTGCACCGGAAACGGATTGATAGGTGGAAACAATCAATCGCTTGAGACCAAAACGTTTGCGGATTGGTTCAAGAGCAAAAACTAACTGAATGGTGGAGCAATTTGGATTGGCAATGATGCCATGATGATTCATGGCATCGTCCGGATTTACTTCGGGAACCACAAGTGGGACATCGGGCTCCATTCGGAAGGCGGAGGAATTATCAATTACGGTACATCCCGCTTTTACCGCAATCGGTGCGTAAGCACGACTAAGTACTCCGCCTGCCGAAAAGAGTGCAATATCAATGGCATCAAATGAATGTTCATCGAGCTTCTGAACAGTTAGAGTTGTACCACGAAACTCCAACATTGTTCCTGCTGATCGTTCGGAGGCATATAAAGCCAATGAATCAATCGGAACATTCATCTCGTCTAAAACGTCGAGCATCGTTCTTCCAACCAAACCGGTTGCGCCCACGATTGCCATCTTGAATCCCATGTGATCTTTATGCTGCTGTAAATAGAGGGAATAAAATGTTTGCAAATATATGTAATTACTTTGAGTTCTGTTCATTTTCATAAAAAGAATGAGCAGAGATTTACACGAAGCTCATCTTCTTCCAAAATGGAAGGGTGTGAATAAAATGATGATATGCATTATGCGCTCTGTCAATCACATTTGCATAGTCACCATACCCTTGAATCTCCATCCATTCAGCAATCCATTCAATTGGATTATCTGCATGCTTCATGGTGGCGATGAGCATGAGTGCTGTATCTTGGTTTATATGTATTCCCGAACCTGAATATAATGATGGAATGACATGCTCATCGGAAATAAGCGCTTCTTCCAGAAATCTTAATGCCATCTGCTTGAATGCCATGATGGACTCTTCGGAAGGAATGCTCTGAGGGATTGGCTTGATTTGTTCGGTAAATAATAGATTAAGGAGAGCACTTCGAGCATGATCAATGCTTGTTCCTTTCTCGGCTGCATGAGCAAGAATGGACTTTACATGCATATGTTGTTCTTTCAATGCCTGTAAGATTGGTTCATGATATGCTATGTCGAGATCAATGGGAGAACAACCCGGTAATACGATTCTATCCTCAAGATGTATTTCCATTTGCACAATACCCAGATGCAAATCTTGAAAGCCCTGCAAATCTTGATGCATGTTCTTTGCATAGACATCCCACCGAAACATGGTATTTCTGATCAAATCCTTGAATGTCTCGAATCGATTTACATCTTCTTCTAGCGATAGGATATCATCAAATCCTTCAGGTAAACAAATGGCTCCATTATTCAGATATAGTGGAATTTGCCCTACAAATGTAAGCCCGATCTCAGACATGGTTTGTTCCATTTCCGAAAAGGAAAATGGAGTCCAATGATCGGCATAGTACTCATGAATGATGTATTTGATGTCATGCCGGGACAATTCTTCTATAAATGAAGCTGCTGATGGTACTGCCTTCATATATGCGGGATTCCGTTCAAGCATCCACTGTAGGAATCCAATGCCTTGCTCTGCATTGTAAAATGAATCATCGGTAAGCCCCATTGAATATTCGCGCATCATCATTCTCAGTGGCTCATAGACATGCCAACCCGGATAGGCATTATAACTGATCAAAGCAAGTCCATTATTGCTTAAAGATTTTTTGATGATGCCATGTATAGCATTTCTCACTGATTTATGAACCCATGCATAAAGCCCGTGCATGACAATATAATCGCAAAGTGGCAATTGCTCCACTTTTGTAATGTCTGCTTGTATGAATTGACAATTCAGAATACCCAATGATGCAGCTCTTTTTTGTGCATGTTCAATATGTCTATGGTTGAAATCTATGCCGATAAACGATGCAAGAGGATTCGCTGCCGCATAAACAATGAGAGAATGCCCCGAACCACAACCCAGTTCACAATACGTGAAGGAAGTAGAATCAGGAATATCAAATCCACGCATTGCGGCAATGCATCTAAGAATATGCGGATTCAATTCTGTGAAAAAAGTGTCGGTATATGGAATGGTATCAAGCATGCACAATATCACTTACGGGAAAAGCTAGCCAATCGCATGCAAATCATGTCTTGAAGATTTCTGATGATTCCATCCTGAACGGTGAAACCATTCATCATCATTGAGAATGCCAATTGCTCTCCATCACGAGTGGTTGCATATCCGGAAAGACAGCTGACATTATTCATTGATCCCGTCTTTGCGATTACTTGCTGCTGAGCCAATGATTTCAACATGCGATTTTTTAATGTTCCTGTTTGACCGGGCCGAGCCAAAGAGGCAAGAAAGTGTTCTTTATTCGGAGATCTATGCATTGCCGATAAGAGCAATGTTTGTTGATAGGCACTAAGAAGATTCAATCTTGATAATCCGGATCCATCAACAATGGCGCATTGTTCAGGTATGATGCCGATCTTCGTGATGAATTTTTTCATGCTTTCAGCACCTTTGGCAAATGAGCCCTCACCAAATTGTTCTTTTGCAATCGTTTTGAAGATCATTTCGGCTGCAAGATTGTGGCTTACTGTATTGATGATCGTGATGATTGATGACATTGGAGGGGATGTTATTTCGTGTATCGCTTTCAATCCGACATAGTCTATTGGTTCATTGAGCATTTCATTCTTGAGCAAAGACCCACGAATCCTGATACCCATTTTCTCTAATCGTTGTTTGAATACATGTAAAAAGAACTGTACAGGATCATCAATACTTAAGCCAATGGCAGACATAGCCTCTTCGGTTTTTATCATCATTCCCGGGTCGATCATTGAAATTGATCCCTGCATGTCAATCACTCCTGATCGAGGATCTGTATCGGAATCAATCAATGTTGGACTTCCCGTCGGGACTGTCATGACATTATTCACTATCCGAAGATAGGAATTATCGGGTATCATTGTCATGCGTGAATAATCACCTGATTTCAAACCCGGTCTGAATTGCATCTCCACTTTATTATCATGCAATGCAATTGCTGAAATAGGTGCAGAATATGGATAGGGAATATCATCAATAGCCCAGCCCGGACCAAATATTTCATCATCAAAATAGGAATGATCAAGAATAATATTTCCTTTGATTGAAGTAATGCCCAATGAATCCAATTTCAGAGCGATATTATCAAGAATAATCAGTGGATCTTTCATGAAGTATAAACTCATGGTGGGATCACCGGAAGCACGGATGATGATATCACCATTGAGTTCGCCCGAAGTTTGTATCTCTCCATCTATGTAAATGCGGGTGGCATACTTAAAGTCCGGTCCAAGTAATTCCAAAGCTACGGCAGTCGTGAACATCTTCATTGTTGAAGCAGGAATCAGCGAAGTATTTGCATGTTTTTTGTAGAATGTTTCGCCACTTTCGGGATGGATCACACATACTCCAACCGATGCATTGCCAAGTTCCGGCGCAGAAAGTATCGCATCAATGTCTTCCTGCAATTGCTTCAAAGCATATGTCTGCCCATTGCTTGCTTTTTTGTCTATCTTATTAGTATCGAGTTTGATTGAAATGTTCAAAGCTTGGGCTTCAACGGATATGCCAAACAAGAGAAAGAAAATGAGAATCATGATCTAAATTCCTTGAGCATAGTATGTGCAAATGCATATGCTTCATTTGTTTGTTTTGTATGAAGACATTCAATTGCTGCTTCTATGTCTTCCATCTCAACACCTACATGCAATGCTCCACGGATATGGGAAATCACTTGCTGCTTCCATTGTCCCAAAGACAACATGCAAATGTTGATAAGCTCTCGTGTTTGAATATCCAAACCTGCTCTCGATAATGTTTTGCCATAGCCATCAATGATCATCCACTCTGACAATTCAGGAGAAAATGAATGCATGCGTTTGTTCATCTTTTCGAAAACTGTTGTATAAATATCTCTGCATAATTTCTCACCCCTCTGTTTGAAGATTTGTACATCATATTCCTGAATTGATGCCGGTGCTTCATTGTATACTTCATGTAACAATGATAAACCTTCAATCGAAGCCGGATAACCAGAAAATAAATGGATTTGAAGCAATGCCTCATATAAAGCAGCAAAAGGGATATGTGATTCCAAAGCATCTTGCATGAGTTTTCGAGCATTGCCTTTTTCATTGCAGGACATGGAGATTGTAATGTTCAGAATCAGATGTTGTTGTTGTGTCATGACTTTCCTTTCACATATGCTGCGAGTGTCTTTCCAAGTGCATGACATGCCCTTGCCCTATGACTCATCGAATGTTTTGTCACGGAATCCATTTCGGCAAAAGTCATTGAACTTCCATCTGGTATGAAAAGTGGATCATAACCAAAGCCATTGTCACCTTTCTCTATTGTCGATATATGCCCTTCGCATATTCCATCAACGCTAATTGAGGTTTCATCATTCAAAAAGTGAAGTACAGTCCTGAATCGGGCGGATCTTTCTGATATTCCATGTAATTCTTGTAGCAATTTAGTTCTGTTTGCTACATCATTCCCGTGCTCTCCTGCATATCGCGCGCTTATCACCCCGGGAGCATTGTCAAGCGCATATACTTCCAATCCGGTATCATCAGCTATAACAGGCAGGGAGGTCATGGCGTGGAGAGCCTTTGCTTTCAAAAGAGCATTTTCCTCCAATGTACTACCGGTTTCTTCGATTTCGGGAGGATTCCCTTTAAACCATGTTTTTTGAGATATGAGCGAAATGGGTAAACCAAATGATGAAAGAATTACTGATAACTCATCGATTTTATGTTGATTATTGGAAGCCAAAATGATTTGCATTATCTTCTCCCGCATATTGAAATTAATGCTTTATGCAATGTATGGAGTTCACTCTGAGAATACTGTACCATATGTCCGATTCTAAAAACAGTATCATTCCAATCATCTTGACCGGGCGCCACCACAATTCCTTGTTCAAGCAATGACTTTATTATAAGTTTTGCATTATTATGATGAATGGCCGTGACACCCCGTGCATTGCCTGTGGCAGTGCAACCATTGATATTTTGTATCATTGCTTTAATGGATTCTGATTGAAGATGCAATGTTTCAAAATGTGAAGCATTCGCAAGGATTGACTTGCAAGACTTTTGAAGGGATGATAATATTGGTAAAGGAGGAGTAAAAAATGAAGTATGATTCATCGAAGCAGAAAGCATTCCGGGAACATCATGAACCATACTCGGAAAAATCATGGATTCTTCCGCATACATGGATGCTTTATCAATTGCTCTTTCACTTAATGCCAGTATACATGCACCGGGCGGACAAGCTAGTCCTTTTTGAGAAGCGGTAAAAAGACAATCAATTCCAAATTCAGTCATATTGATTGTTTCAATTCCAATGCTGCTCACAGCATCAACAATAATCAAGGTGTCGGGGGATACAGAACGAATGATGTCGCAATAGTCTTTCAAGGGGACAGTAATTGCCGTAGAAGTCTCTGTATGTGTGATCCAAATTGATTGAAAGGTATATTCATCAAGAGCACTCCGTAGATCATCAATTGAAGTGTAAGTACCCCATGGACTTTTCAATGACATCACATTATGTCCGAACATTCTTCCGAGTTCTGCCCAACGCGATGAAAAACGTCCCTGAACCAAAACCAATACATTCGAAAGAAAAGGGACAAGTCCACGCATGCTGATTTCAGCTCCGGTAGTTCCGGAACCAGGGCCGATGATTATTGGAGTATTTGTCCCGATGATATTCTGCAAGCAGGAATTCACCTCGCGGTGCACTTTGGTGAAATCCGCGGTTTTATGATACTGAAGATCATGCATCGCATATTGGACTTCATCCCTAACAGGGACTGGGCCGGGAGTGAAATGAAGTTGATGTTGAACGAACATTTGAACTGTTGAAAAGAGTATATTGCAAAGTTATCGTTTTGATTTCATTTATGGTATGTGATATCATGCAAATTGCAAACTCGGTCATTTTCATTACCGGCGCTTCATCGGGCATAGGGCTATCTTTGACTCAACAATTTCTTGAAAAAGGTGCATCAGTTTGTGCCTTTTCTAGGCGAGGCATGTCCAAAGAGCTCAAAGATGCATATCCCGATGCATTACTCGACATAAAAGGCGATATATCGAACATTGAGGATATACAATCAAGTATGCAGGCAACTAGTCAAACTTTTGGTGGATTGCATATTGTGGTGGCAAATGCCGGTATTGCTCATTTCGATGATCTTGCTGTAACCGACCCTGAGATTGCAAAAGCAATGGTGCTCACCAATGTGCTAGGCATGTTTTACACGCTGCATGGAGCATACCCTCTCTTGCAAAAAAACACAGGACCCCGAACAGTTGTGGGCATTCATTCCATAGCAGCAACCACCATTTTTGAAGGTGCATCTGTTTATTCTGCCACTAAAGCCGGTACACTTGCCATGCTTCGAGCTTTCAGAGAAGAAGCCAGAAAAGATGGTATCAGCGTGCTGGATGTATTGCCGGGCGCAACGCGTACGGGAATTTGGACAACAGAAATGTTGACCGAACGCGGAAAAGACATGATGCATCCGGATTCCATTGCTCGCATCATCATAAATGCGCTGGAACAAAGTAGAAATAATGAAGATGCGATCACTCATGTTGATGAACTTGTCATCAGGCCCTGGATTGGAAATTTATGAAGATCATACCATGGTTTGAAGTTCAGCGCAAGCTTTAATCACATTTTCAGGGGAGATGTCCTTCACCGTTTGTGTCTCTGAATACACAGCTCGATGAGGAACGCCATAAGGAAGCCACTCTTCTTTTGCTTTATCGGGCAAAAAACAATAAAGTCCGATCATTGGACATTGTGCAGCACTTCCAATATGCAAAAATCCTGTATCGGGGGAAATGCCCCATGCAGCATGTTTCAAAGCCTCTCCAATTTCCAAGACATGTCTATTGAATGGATAATGTCGAATATTCTCGAATCCTTGCATTATGCTGTTCAACATTTCAGAATCAGTGCTCAAACCAAATAATAATGCTTGCTTTCCATTCTGAAGCAAATAATCGACCAATATGCGATAGGATGAACTATTCCAGCGATTACGTTCCTGCCCGACAGATACATTGATGGCAATGTAATTATTCTCCTCAATACCTAATTCCCTTAATGTATTCAGAGCATTCTCAGCAAACTGTTGGGAAGAAGGAAGTATTGCTCGGGCATCATGTTCTTGGCGGAGAATTCCAAATGTTTCAGATCCGAGTGCGAGCATTTTATCCGACATGGATCTCATATTAGCGGCTTGCTTTGATTGAGATGAATAATATATCGCATATTGATCGCCTGCAAACACTGAGCTACTTACTGTATGCTTCCCTGATAACAATGCGGTGAGAATGCCGTTTTTTGATGCTTGGGATGTCAGGCAATTCACGATGATGTCGAAATCCATTGAACGAAATTTTCGTAATTCTTTCAAATGAAGAAGCGGTGCATGTAATATCGACTTATCTACGATGTGAATTACATCGATGAAATCACAATGTTCTATGATGGAAACATTTGCTTTTGTGCACATAATATGCAATTCCATAAGCGGAAAATGTTCCTTTACCATAAGCAGCATGGGCAATGTGCTGATCATGTCACCCAAAGCATCATGCCGTAAGAACAATGCCTTTGTTCCATTGCTTACGATGAATGGAAATGTCGCGGGATTTGGCGAGAATATCACTTTGGCCATTGCATTCCCAATGGAACGTACATATTGAATTAATCTATTCATCGCCGTAATTCATAATTTCTATATTCAAAGATTCTTTTGCCTGTCAAGCGCTCAAAAGCATCGCAGACAGCAACTGCGAGAGGACGCTGTATCGATCGGGAGGGATCAAAAGCAGATGTCCATTGAGCATCTTCTGAAATTTTAACCAGCATGCATTTCGGATGAGTTCCTGAAAAGCGTTTCAATTCATAGCAAGCGGGAAATTCTTCTGATGTGGGAAGATGTTCTTCGAGCCAAGCATCATCATGATAAAGTCTTCCAAAAGCAGCTTGTTTTTTTACATAAGCTGTGGGATTGCGAACCCAACCATAATGATATACATATGCTTCGCATTGCATGACTCTAAGTTTTCGATATGAATCCTTGTCAATGTGCATGCGAAATCCCTGAGCATCTCTCCATGAGGTGACATGTGCATTCCGTTTGAATGCGCGTATTTCTTGTCGATACCATTGTCTACCGACACCAACATACTCATAGCTGCCAAAAAAGTGATGATAATGAAACAATAAACCATCAATCTCGGGTCTGTTATCAGCTTCTTTCATGGAGTTCAGGATTGCTTGCATATCCTGCTCATGCAACACTTCATCCGCTTGCAAATAGAGAATCCAATCACCAGTGCAGGCATTCAGGGCTATATTTGTTTGTTGGGCTAATATTTGACCCCCTTCACGAAGATTATCATCCCAAATCGTCTCGATTATCACAATCCTTGGATCTTGAAGTGATTGTATATAGGACAAAGTATCGTCTTCTGAATTCCCAATGGCAATAACCACCTCATCACAGATGGATAGAAGAGAATTGAGGGATTCTCTTACAGGATAGCCCAGCATAAAGCCATTTCTTACAAATGTACAACCGCTTATGGTCATGAATAGTCCAATGAGATAATGTCAAATCTCTACAATTGATATCAATCTATTTCAATGAAAAATCATAGTTTTGTTTTGAATCAATCACTAATCACCTCATAAATCCATGAACTTATCACTTCTTACCATATTGCTATGCCTCTTGATCGGATCAGGAACAGCATTTTCTCAACAGAATAGTTATGCCATCTCACCAAAGACAATCGACGTGAAATGGGATTATACAGAAGATCTGGATATGAGAGCATTTATATCCAGTAATTCGATATTGAATCAGGATATCGAATATACGGTCATTGCACTTGATATTCCTGCCCAATGGCTGGAACATGTCATCACGCAATTCTGTGACATACAATCTTGCTATGATTTTCGTTGGTTTAAATTGGGTGATAAAAAAGAAATGAAATTGCCATCAGGATCGAAAAATGCAATCATGAAGGTAGATTTCTTATTACCAATGGATACAAGTATCACCATTCAACCTGGTTCAGCAGAAATTGCTCTTGGGTTTAATCTCAAAGGGGAACCGATGAGCGACACACTCAGATTTATGGTGAACCGTCCGGCAACCGGTATTGCCGAGATTGAAAATCATTCCAAACTGTTGGTGAAGTCATTGTCAAATCAACATGTGAGTATAACTCATGCGGATGGAATTGCAAAAGTGTTGATGTATGACCTTCAAGGAAATCTCATTGATCAATATGATTGTGACAATTCCCAATTGGCTTTAATATCATTGGAACATGTTACTCGAGGCGCTTATGGAATTCGAGTGATCACCAGAAATGGTAGGGAATACTCAACCATTCATGTGCAATGATTCAATGTAACAAAGTGAATAATCAAACCCGGGCTTGGCTCGGGTTTTTTTATGAGAATGTACTGAAATAATAGTAGAGATAGCTGAATAAGCTCACTTTGCTGGAATAGTATGTGAGGAGTAATCCGCTAATAAGAATAAGCAATCCCGAGCCGGAAGCATACACATATAGTGAGGGCACATCAAAAACGACCGATGTGGATTTCAGCATGCGTCCATAATACCAAACAAACAGGGCGGACATCAAAAGGATAAGCCACATTGCCGATCCTGTGGCAGAAAGAACTTTGAACAAAGCCAGTGCAATGGGTAATAGGAGTAAAAATGGAAGTGCCGACCAAACAGATATGGTGAAAGCATCAATGAAGAATAGTCTGGTCCCGGTTATGAATGCCGCAAATAAAATAATTCCTGCGACCAATGCATGCATGCCAATGCCAATCAAACTAAAGAAGAAAAAGCCAAGTTCAGGAGTCCAGGTGATTTCATTGAGCAATGAGCGCAACCAGCCTGTTGGTAGTAAAATCATGTACAAATATTCAGTTCCGAAAGAACTCCGAAATACAAACAGCATGGTTGAAACAACGACTGCCAAAGTAGCTGAGCTGAGCAATCCGACGGATAATGTTTGGCTCAATGAAAGCAATCGTTGGTCACGAATATCGGAATAGAAATTATACGGCCTGATCAATGCTCTTAGCATATACTCCCGCATGCGTCTGTATTTTGAAATCAAGACGAAAAATGCAATCCCCAAACTGAAACTAAGTAGAATGAAAATCAATGGTGTATCACTATTGGTGGTTCCCGAGCGAAGTAATGGTTCTTTTTCATCATTCAACAATGCTTTCAACATTGTGTATGACAATCTTGGTTGCCTTGTCAAATCGGTTAATCCGGTCGTGCTGATATGCTGATCTTCCGGATCGGTTATGGTGATTGCACGAGCGGTGATGAAATCATTGAAACTCCAAATAATGATTCCTCCGATGCCGCATTGTTGAACTGTTCTATACCCATCGCGGATATATTGTGCTTGTGATTCAACAGACAAAGGATCTGAAAATCCATTAAGATTATTCGGTTGAACTGGTTTTCCCAAATGAATGATCAATGGTTTACTTCCTGCAAGCCTTTTCATGCGGAGAATTTCTTTTTTCTGAATGTCTCCGGTTTCCCAGCGTGTCGAAGATCGACCAATCAGAAAATCAGTGTATTGCAAGTCAACCGATTTCGTACCGAAACGTACAGATTTGTATAAGAGCTTGGATCCAAATGATCTAAAGAAAGACCCAATTTTTTGCAGATATGCTTTGCTATGTTTGGAGCTCTCCTGCAAACCATCGGATAATCCATATCCAAGTATGCAAGGTTGTCTGTCATATGCATTAGCCATACGCATGGCTATGTTTGAAATTCTAACGAGGAAATCATCTTCATTCAATAAGCTTGAGGGATAATCATAAACAGGCAAGTCGGAGAGAATGAAAATACCATTCACATTACATTGGTGAACAAAATATGGATGTGGATTTCCTGAACGTATTCTGACAGCATTCACACCAAGAGTTTTTAATGACAAAATATCTCTTTGGATTTGCTGAGCAGTTATTGTTTGTCCCAATTGATTTGCATGCTCATAATAATCGACTGCTTTAAGAGTGAATGGCTCATTGTTCAATGAAAATGTAGGTGCTCCATTCACAAGAATGCTCTTTGCTTTATACAATCCTACCGGTACAGTATAATCATCGATTACATTTCCATTATAGGAAATGCGTATTGTCAAAGCATACAGATTAGGAATCGACGGAGACCACAAAGCAGGGTTGGTGATGCGCAGGTCGAGATTTGTATTAACCGTTCTGTCGCGATCAATAGTGATTGTTTTTTCAGCCCCATTCGCCACTACCTCACCCGTGCCATATTTTATCAATGTGGCATCAACAGAAAAGGAAAGTTTCTTAAGTGACAATTCACCATACATGTCTTCGCCACCAAGGCGTTCAATCGCACTAGATCTGATGGTTAATTGTGAAGTCAATTGGCAAGCAGTAAGCTGTTCATTGAAAAATGACTTTATCTGTACATCTTCTAAGGAAACATGTTGCGCGCCTATCAACATCATTTCACGGACAATTCCTGAATAGGATCTTTGGGCAAAAATGTGACGTGAAGCATGGGCGGGAGGAGGTGCAATCTGCATCTCTATGAGATTGATTCCGGTTTGTAATTTGGATTCAGGTAATCGAATGGCAAATGGAGCCATGCCTGCAAAATAGCGTCCTACATATTTTCCATTGAGATATAATTCAATGTCTTCATTCGTTCCAAGAGAAAACAAATACCAAGTATAAGAATACAATAATTGCTTGTCTATTTTAATGGAGCGGCGGAAACGTACTTTCCCCGGTCTGCTCTCCGACATGGGAAGGAGTACCTGTTCCCATGAAGAACCGTCATCCTCACTGCGCTCCCAACTACCGGATAAACTTTTTATGATGCGCGACTGCGAAGGCATGAAGATTCGTAATTGCTCATTTGTGAAGCGTGGATACGATTCTTGGGCATGAATCAATGGAGAATTGAAACATGTAAGTGAAAAAAGAATACATGAACAGATGAACAGTCGAATCAGCAAAACATTCATTTTGAGTCGTAAATTATTGCATTTTCAAAGGTTAGAGCAAATTACAATCTTTTTGCCGTTTTTCCGCAATTACAGTCTAGGCATTCCTTGGAAGACAAATTCGCTGAATCATTGAAAAATTCACGAATTGTCTGTGCAACATGAACAATTTGCTCTTGAGTCAATTCAGGAAATATGGGAAGTGCCAAAATATCCCTTGATGCACAATCTGAAACAGGGAAAGGGTTGGAAGAAGTGGGAAGCCCTTTAAAGCAAGGCTGTTCATGGAATGGTATGGGATAATACACTTCAGTCCCTATTCCACGTTCAGAAAGATAAGCCCGAAGAGCATTTCTGTATTGAACCCTGATCACAAATTGATTGAATATATGATGATTGGGAGCTTTTTCTGTCTTGTTTGGCATGCCGGGAAGCAATGCGACATTCGCATCATTGAAAGAAGTCAAGCCGGGGACTTCTGATAAGCCGAATTCCTGAAACAATCGGACATATGTTTCCGCATTATTTCTTCTTGCTTTATGCCATGATTCCAGATAAGGGAATTTTATGTTCAATACTGCTGCTTGCAAAGCATCGATTCGAAAATTGCCTCCTACGAATCCATGTTTATATCGTTCGATTTGACCATGATTTCTCATTTGTTGCAAATGAGTGAATAATGCTGAATCATTCGTTGTGATCAATCCTGCATCACCGAATGCTCCAAGATTTTTTGTAGGATAAAATGAAAAACAACCCATCAAACCAATTGAACCTACCGGTCTGCCATCGGGCAGCTGAGTCCCAATTGCTTGCGCACAATCCTCTATTACAGGAATGGCATGAGCATTTGCAATCGCCATTATTGCTTCCATATCAGCTGCTTGACCAAAGAGGTGAACAGGTATGATCGCTTTTGTTTGTTTGGTGATTGCCGACTCCATGAGCCGTGGATCAATCATGAATGTCACAGGATCGATGTCAACAAAAACTGGTGTTGCATGTAGCCGTGATATAACTCCTGCTGTTGCAAAGAATGAAAATGTAGGAAGTATCACTTCATCCCCAGGACCAATATTAAGGGACATCAAAGCCATTAGCAAGGCATCCGTGCCACTCGAAACTCCCAATGCATGTTGTGTATTGCAATATCGGGCAGATGTCTCTTCCAAGAGTTCAACTTCTTTTCCAAGTATCAATGATTGAGACTCCATCAAACCAAGAATCTTTGGTTCAATTTGTTCCTTGATGGTGGCATATTGAAGTTTGAGATCAAGCAGTGGAACATTCATGCAATATGACTTTGAAGGTGTAAAAACGATCTTAATAATCTTCAATTTACGAATTCTCGGACTCTTTAAATGAACGAAGCCCCATATTGGGGCTTCAGACATCATTTTACAAAGAGCATTTCACGATAATTAGGCATTACTCGCAATGCATCCGGCAATAATCGTTCAATGCGATCCGAACATGTTCGAACCGTATTCATCGCAGGAATCACTTTAGCATGTACATGATGGGCTTTTTCATGAATTGTGTCTCCGCCCAACTCTTCATTTGCGCCATGTAAAACACCCAATGCTTCATGAAGTTCATCTGCAAGGGCTGTCAATTCCTGTATGCCATGTAATACCGCATTGCTATGTACATTCAATTGTTTCATGGACAATGCCAATTCAGACTGCTCTTTAAGCACCGACATGGCAGCAGGCAATATCATAGTCGATGCAATCCACTCGGTTGTTTCACCTTCGATATTGATTGTTTTGAAATAATGATCAAACATTACTTCAGCTCTTGCTTCCAATTCTCTTTGTGACAATACATGATGTTTTTCAAATAGAGATACATGCTGCGATGAATCAAGATGTGGTAAGGCGCTCATGGTATCAGGTAGATTCAACAATCCTCTTTGTTCTGCTTCGGTCTTCCAATCATCTGAATATCCATCACCATTGAATATGATTCTTTTATGTTGTGAAATGGTCTCCGATAAAAGCATTTTCAAAGCGAGAGAGAACTCCATGCCTTGATTCTTTTTTTGTTTCAATGAAGCTGTCATTTCAAGAATTGCTTCTGAGATGATTGTATTCAACACGGTGATGGGGAATGAAGATGATTGAGAAGATCCCACAGCTCTGAATTCAAATTTATTTCCTGTGAATGCAAATGGTGAAGTGCGATTACGATCGCCTGCATGACGTGAAAGATGTGGGAGCACGGGCGATCCCAAGCCCAAAAGACCAGCTTCGGGAGTGGCATTTGCTTTGCCGGTTTCAATTTGTTCCAATATCGAGCTCAACTGGTCGCCCAGAAATATAGAAATGATGGCCGGAGGAGCTTCATTTGCACCCAATCGATGATCATTCGCAGCGGAAGAAACACAAATTCTGAGCAATGCTTGATAGGTGTCTACCGCCTTCATTACAGCTGTGCAGAAAAAGAGGAAAATCATATTTTCTTCGGGTGTATCTCCGGGTTCAAGTAGATTCAAACCGGTATCAGTGCTCATGGACCAATTTGTATGCTTACCGCTTCCGTTTAC
Source organism: Ignavibacteria bacterium (assembly GCA_016873735.1). GTDB lineage: Bacteria > Bacteroidota > Ignavibacteria > Kapaibacteriales > UBA961 > UBA961. Next base: position 136,384 of record VGWD01000002.1, read on the forward strand.
GCCCGCAAATGGTTTCTCATGCATCATGCATACCAAACCATACTTTCTTGCAGTGTTTTTCATCACCTGCATAAGCAATTGCTGATGATCTGCTGCAATATTGGAATGTTCATATAATGGTGCTATTTCATATTGTCCGGGAGCAACTTCATTGTGTCTGGTTTTCACCGGCACGCCGAGTCTGTATAATTGATACTCTGCATCAGACATGAAACTCAATACTCGCTCCGGAATTGAACCGAAATAATGATCTTCCAATTCTTGTCCGCGAGGTGGTTTTGCACCAAAAAGCGTTCTTCCGCATAACATCAAATCGGGTCTGCGATAAAAGAATTCTTCATCGACCAAAAAATATTCTTGTTCCAATCCAACTGTAGAATACACTTTTTGTGCTTTCACTTCAAAGAGCTGCATAGCCTGCATTGCAGCTTTATTCAATGCCTCAATTGATCGAAGTATTGGTGTTTTTTCATCAAGTGCTTCTCCTGTCCATGAAGCAAATGCAGTTGGAATGCATAATGTTGCACCATTTGAGTGTCGCATGATGAATGCAGGTGAAGTAGGATCCCATGCGGTATATCCGCGTGCCTCGAAAGTTGCGCGTAATCCTCCGCTAGGAAATGAAGAAGCATCCGGTTCGCCTTGAATGAGTTCTTTTCCTGAAAATTCTGTTATTGCCCCACCTGCAGAATTCGGCGAAACAAAACTTTCATGTTTTTCTGCCGTACTGCCTGTCAATGGTTGAAACCAATGCGTGTAATGCGTTGCGCCTTTTTCCAATGCCCATTCTTTCATTGCCAAAGCGACAATATCCGCAATGGCAGGATCAAGTGGTTCGGCTCTATCAACTGTTGCTTGAAGAGATTTAAATACCGGCTTCGACAATTTGCTGCGGAAGATGTCCATCGAAAGCACATCCTCGGCAAATACATTCGTGATATCGGTTGGAATGGATTCTGCTGATCCATGGATTTTCCAATTGTTTACCGCGGCAAGTACATCATAATTGGATGAGAGCTGCATGATAATCCTGAAGAAAAGGTTGATGAGTTATAAGTTTTATTGTAAAGGCAAAGTGAGTGATTCGATATGTGTCGAAAGGACTAAATTTGTGATAGTTCTTTTGACGCCGGGAATTTGTTGCAATTTTGACAATAATTGCTCCAATGAAGCTGTGTTCGTTGTTCGTATCTTGAGCAAATGAGAGGCATTTCCCGTAATTGCATGACATTCAAGTAATTCGGGTAATGTTTTGCAAACGGAGATAAAACGCTCATAATAGACGCTTGATTCTATGTCGACAAATACATAAGCAGTCAAGTCAAAATGAAATGCATCAGATTGCAGAAGGGCATGATACCCTTTAATAATGCCCTGTTCTTCAAGTTTTCTCACATGCTCGCTCACAGCGGCAACCGATAAACCAACTTGTTCGGCAATATGGCTCAACTGCATTCTGGCATTGGCTTGAAGCAGTGAACAGATATTACGGTCAATTTCTTTGATTTCAGACATAAATCATAAAAAACGTGAATAGAATACGATAAAACTAAAATATTTTCAGATATCATGCAAAAAAGTAAAAAATTTTCAATATTTAGAGTTTTTGTCTTCCTTGGCAAGTTGTTATTGACCGCCATTGTCTTCTCTGTGCTATTGGTCGCGGCTTATACCGTGATACATCCACCCATTACTCCACTGATGTTGATTAGGCCTATTGAGGGTCTGTTCTCGGGTACATTTGTTGGTATTGACAGAGATTGGAAAAATTATGAGGACATTTCACCTCATGTGTTCCGGGCGGTGATTAGCTCCGAAGATGGAAAATTCATGAAGCATAATGGATTTGATTGGAAAGCCATAGATCGTGCAAGAAGAGTGAATGCAATGAGAAAAGGGAAGAAGTTGATCGGAGCCAGCACCATATCAATGCAAACCGCGAAAAATGTTTTTTTATGGCCGGGGAGAAACTATGTGCGCAAAGCACTGGAGGCTTATTTTACTGTTTTGATAGAAGCTGTGTGGGGTAAGAGAAGAATATTGGAGATTTATGTTAATTCAATTGAATGGGGAAATGGTATTTATGGAATTGAGGCGGCATCGCAAGAATTTTTTAGTAAGCCCTCTTCGGATCTTACGAAGCAAGAAGCGGCATTGCTTGCTGCTGTTTTGCCAAATCCTCGAAAGTGGTCTCCTTCCAAACCTTCTCCATATATAAAAAAACGAGCTCGTTCAATCCAAGGTAGAATGAACGGAATATCAATACCTAAATAAAAAACGGGATCACTCAAGCAGAATGTTCCGTTTTCTTTTTGAGCTTAGCTCTTATAATTTCAGCGCTTTCTTTACTTCCGATTCAATCTCATTGTATAAAGCTTCATTGCTTTCGAGAAGTTTTCGAAATCCGTCTCTACCTTGAACGCGCTCTTCTTTGTATGTGAGCCATGAGCCGCTCTTTGCAACGATGCCATGTTCAATAGCAACATCGAGTAAATCACCAACTTTTGATATGCCTTCATTATAGAGAATGTCGAATTCAGTTTCACGAAATGGTGCAGCAACTTTATTCTTCACCACCTTTGCTCTCACGCGATTACCGATGATTTCCTGTCCATCTTTGATGACATCTTTTCTTCTGATGTCAATACGGACAGATGCATAGTATTTCAATGCATTTCCACCTGTTGTGACTTCTGGATTACCATAAATTACACCGATCTTACTGCGCAGCTGATTCGTGAAAATGACGCAAGTGTTTGAACGACCAATCGCCGCATTGAGCTTACGCATGGCTTGTGACATCAAGCGCGCTTGTGAACCCATTTGTGCTTCACCCATATCGCCTTCAATTTCAACGCGAGGCGTAAGAGCAGCAACGGAGTCGACGACAATAACATCAATCGCATTGCTTCTTACAAGCGTTTCGACGATTTCCAATGCCTGTTCACCAAACTCAGGTTGTGATATCAATAAATTCCCAAGATCCACACCTAGCTTCTGGGCATATTGGGTGTCGAGTGCATGTTCAGCATCAACAAAAGCGGCAATGCCACCATTTTTTTGTGCATTGGCGATCACATGCAAACAAATGGTTGTCTTCCCGGAAGATTCTGGACCGAATATTTCAACGATTCTTCCTTTGGGTACACCACCAATGCCAAGACATGCATCGAATGAAATTGATCCAGTTGAAATCGCATCAATGGTGATGGGTTGTGCATCAGCAAGGCGCATGATGGAACCCTTTCCGAATTGCTTTTCAATTTGATCAATCGCGCTTTCTACGAGTTTCAATTTTGATGCATCAATCTTGCCTGCAGGTTGCTTCTCGGCTTGTTTTTCTGCTTTGGATTCTGCCATGAGTTTCTATCCTTGTAAATTATTCAATGTTAACGTTGAAGCAAATCATGTGCATGGAAGTATGTTTCGTGCATCACAATTAAGCCATTGCACGAAATTAGCACTTTGCATAAGCAACAACAACTTACCTTGAAAGTTAGGGGTTGTTTCAGTGAATTGTGGAAAACTTTCCTTATGATTCTGCTTGTGCTTTTGAACGCTTTGCAGCTCTTTGTCGAGCAGTGGTGTCCAAAATCTTTTTTCTGATTCTCAAATTGACCGGTGTTACTTCAAGCAATTCATCATCTTCGATGAATTCAATGAATTGCTCAAGACTCATATCTCTCGGTGGATCGAGTTTTACAATTCCGTCAGATCCGCTTGCACGCATATTCGTAAGATGTTTTGCTCGACATGGATTGACGCTCAAATCATCTTCGCGAGAATTTTCCCCAACAACCATGCCTTCATAAATATCGATTCCGGGTGCAACAAACAGCGTGCCTCTTTCTTGAATCATTTCCAATGCATATGCAGTTGCTGAACCTGACTCCATTGATACAAGTGCACCTTTGACTCTTCCCGTGAGTTGTCCTTTGTGCGGCTGATAATCATGGAATGTGTGGTGAATGATTCCTGCACCTCTGGTAGATGTGAGGAATTCGGTCCTGAATCCGATAAGTCCGCGAGCGGGAACATAAAACTCAGCTCGAATCACATCGGCTGTCGGCATCATGTTGACCATTTCACCTTTTCTTCTTCCAAGTATTTCAATAACGGTACCGATATGCGTTTCAGGCACATCGACAATAACATGTTCAATTGGTTCGAGTAATGCGCCCTTTTCATCTCGTTTAAACAATACTTCCGGTTTGGATACTGAAAATTCGAAACCTTCTCGACGCATGGTTTCGATCAAGATGGCAAGCTGCAATTCGCCTCTGCCTGAAACTTTGAATGTATCTGGGGAATCCGTTTCCGCCACACGTAATGCCACATTTGTGCGAAGTTCGCGAAATAAGCGCTCTTTGAGTTTTGGCGTCGTGACATGCTTTCCTTCTTTACCTGCAAATGGAGAATTGTTCACACTGAATTCCATTGCAATTGTCGGCTCTTCGATATTCACATATGGTAGTGGTTCAACATCCGATGGATCGGAAATTGTATCACCGATATGGACATTTTCAAATCCGGAAAGTGCTATGATTTCACCGGCGGATGCATCCGTTATTTCCTTTCTCTGCACGCCTTCATATGCATACATTTTGGTGATGCGTTGTTGCTCTACCGAACCGTCGGGACGAATCAACAGAACTGAATCACCCGTCTTGACAGATCCTGTTTGAATTCTTCCAATTGCTATGCGTCCGATATAATCACTCCAGTCAAGAGCTGTGATGATCATCTTGAATGGGCTGTCTTGCACGATTTTCGGTGGAGGAATTTTCTCTATGATTTTCTCCATCAAAGGAGCCAATGTTTCAGGTACTTTATCCAAAGACAAGGTGGATTTACCTTGTTTGGCAATTGCATAAATAACTGGGAAATCGAGTTGATGATAGTCAGCACCCAATGCTATGAAAAGTTCAAGCACTTCATCAAGAACCTCCGGAGCGCGAGCATCCGATCGATCGATTTTATTGATGACAACTATTGGAGTGAGAGCTAATTCGAGAGCTTTTTTCAAAACGAATCGTGTTTGTGGCAATGGACCTTCTGCTGCATCCACGAGTAATAAAACCCCATCAACCATGCTTAATATGCGTTCAACTTCACCACCGAAATCAGAGTGACCGGGAGTATCAACTATATTGATTTTTATATCATTCCAACGAACGGCCGCATTTTTGGCCATGATGGTGATGCCTCTTTCTTTTTCAAGATCATTGGAATCCATCACGCGTTCAGTAAGAACTTGATTGTCTCGGAATGTTCCTGATTGTCTGAGAAGATGATCCACCAATGTTGTTTTTCCGTGGTCAACATGGGCGATGATTGCGATATTACGGATATCGCTTCTAGGGCTGATTGTGCTCATTACTCTTTATGCCTTTGATACAAAACAAGTTATAAAGATACGGACTTTTGACGGAACTCTTCCCATTATGAATGGCTGAATTCAATGAATTCCATAATTTGTGTTTGAATCAAATGTGGTTAACAAGATGAAACAAGAAAAGTCGCAAATACTGGAAGCATTGATTATCTTCATTGTGATCATTGCTTGGTTGATTGGTGCAATAACATATATGCAAGCACCCGATATCGTACCCATTCATTGGAATTTGGAAGGTAAGCCCGACAATTATGCGCCAAAAGGGATAGGTCTTTTTCTTTTGCCAATGATCAATACCGGTCTTTATATTTTCTTATTCTTCATTCCAAAGATTGATCCGAATAATCAGCAATTGCAAGATTCGATGAAAACATTGCAATGGATTCGATTGGGTACCCATGGATTGCTTGCAATAATCATGGGTTGGACATCCCTTTCCATTATTGAATCAACAATTGTAAAACCTGAATGGATATTCGCGATTGTCGCTCTCTTCTTGGCATTTCTGGGTAAAGTCATGGCCAATGTAAAACAAAACTACTTTGAGGGAATTCGAACCCCATGGACTTTGAGCAATGAAGTAGTGTGGGATGATACGCATCGATTTACTGCACCTTTGTGGTTGTATTCGGGAATATTGATGACGGTGGTCATTTCCTTATTGACTATGTCCGGCTTTTCGGCGATTATCATATTGCCAATATTTCTTGCTTGGATCTTTACCATAGTGATTATCCCCATTGTTTATTCATATAAGCACTTCAAAGAAGAAAAAAATCGATAAGTGAACGATTTTTGAATCTCTTGTGTTAGTTCCTCTAGTGTGATTTTTCATAGCAGGTGATGCCATGCCCAGATCGACTGTTCAGCCCGAACATATGCAGATCATCGATCAACAGATCTTGGATTCTCGGATAGAGGGAATCAACCTTGTGGGAACTACTTTGCAAGAAGAAATGGGGCATTCCATTGTTTTATTTGTGTTTCTCAGACATTTTGGATGCTTGTTTTCGAGAGAGATGGTACTGAATGCAAAAGAAATGATGGAGCAAAATCCATTTGCACCGAAACCATTGTTTTTCTATCAAGGAACCCCCAAGGATGGGGCAGACTTCTTTTCCAAGTATTGGCCTCAGGCATGTGCTATTTCAGACGAAGACAGGAAATTCTACTCAGCCTTTGGTGTTAAACAAGGCGGATTTAAGGAAATGTTTGGTCCTGAAGTGTGGAAATGTGGCTTTAGAGCATTTGCAAAAGGGTTGGTTATCGGCAAGCCGATAGGAAATCCACTTACACTCACTGCAGCTGTACTCGTGCAAAGAAACTTGCTATTATGGCAATATCATTCCGAGCATGCGGGCGATCTACCTAATCTTTCGAAGCTTGAGCATTTTCCCCAATTTGCTTCAACAGTATATTCCATTCCTAGATAAAAAAAGCCGATGCATTGCATCGGTTTTTTTGTAGCGGGGGAGGGACTTGAACCCCCGACCCACGGATTATGATTCCGTTGCTCTAACCAGCTGAGCTACCCCGCCACGCTGTTCACAAGACAATTGTCACGTGAATTCAAGACTTCGAAAATACGATATTTCCCGAAGGGGACAAATCTCTTTTTTTACTTCAATCCTTCGATTTGATCACGAAGTTGTGCGGCTTTTTCATAGTCTTCATCCTTTATGGCCTGCTCAAGTTCAGCTTCGAGTTGTTCGAGTTCAGAGAGTTTTTTAGGTTGTTTTTTTTGTGCTCCATCCTTCAAAAAGAAGTCCACATCTTCTTCTTGTTCATCAGACTCATCTTCATCACCATCAATTTCATCATCTGGTCCATCGAATTCATCCAATGAAAACCCTGCCAAATCAAGAAGTGTGGAGGCAATGTATATTGGGGCATCAAAGCGCAAAGCAATTGCTATTGCATCACTTGGTCTTGCGTCAACTATGGACTCAATACCAAAAAAGTGAAGGGAAGCATAAAAAGTGCTGTCTTTCATTTCATGAATGTAGATTTCAGTCACTTTCGTATCGAATGTTTCAATGATTGTTTTAATCAAATCATGTGTCATGGGTCTACTGGTATGCACACCTTCAATCTCATATGCAATCGCTCCGGCTTCTGGTGCACCTATGACGATTGGCAAACGTCTGTCGCCATCGACTTCTTTCAAAATCAATGCATATGAGCCATTGCTTGTGGGACTTTGCGATAATCCCAACACTTCCACTTGTACTTTATCATTCATTGCTGCATTCCATTTGTATATGACCCCAAGACAATAATGGCCGTGAAGACGGCCATTGATTTTTCGATATGCATGGACAATCAACCATGTAACATTGCTTTTAATGTAGCATCTAATTTCGGCAATACTTCAAATACATCTCCAACGATGCCATAATCTGCTACTTTGAAAATGGGAGCATCTTTGTCTTTGTTGATAGCAAGTATACATTTTGACGAACTCATTCCGGCTAAATGTTGTACCGCACCGGAAATACCGCATGCAACATAGAGAGTAGGTGAAACTGTTTTTCCGGTTTGACCAACTTGTTCTCCATGTGGTCTCCATCCTGCATCCACGACCGCGCGTGAAGCACCAACTGCTGCGCCCAAAGTAGATGCGAGTTGCTCTACAAGTGGGAAATGTTCCGGCCCTTTCATTCCTCTACCGCCTGAGACTATGATATCAGCTTCGGCAACGTCCAAAGTGCCTTCATTCTTCATGGTTGATAACACCTGTACACGAGCATGACTTGCTTCCAAATTGGGAGAAAAAGCAGAAATGGTTGCAGCATCAGAACCAGTTAGCTTTGCCGTAAACACATTGGGTCTAAGTGCAATGATCGCCTTACCTGATGTCGACTGTACCGTGATTTGTGCTTTCCCTGCATAGACTGGTCTAATTGCCGAGACTGAAGTAGTATCACCGGACAATGCAATGCAATCAGGAAGTAACCCTGCTTTGAGCTTCACGCTCAAACGAGGTGCTATCTCTTTGCCGGTGGAATTGCCGGATACTATCACGATATCGGCATCGACTGACCGCGCATATTGGGCGAGGGCCTCAGAAGTAGCGGTTGATGAATATGAACCTAGAAGTTCATGTTGAGCGAGCACAACGGATTGAACTCCGTAATTACCTGCACTTTTCAATGCTTCTTCTGAACCACTTACTGCAAATGCCGATATTGTAGCACCATCGGCAATTGAATGAGCAGCGGTCAATGCTTCATGAGAAGTTCTTTTCAGACTTTGCGAGTCTTTTGCTTCGATAAATACAATGATATGTTTCATGATTGATATTCTGATTTAAGATTAAATAACTTTTGCTTGTTCATGCAAAGCAGTCACGATCGAAGTGATGTCAGCATCTGAATCACCGACGATCATGCCAACTCTTTTGGAAGAGGGAAGAGCCATTGATGATAATGCAACAAGATTATTGCCATGGCATGGCGCAATCTCTTCAATCGGTTTGCTCTTGGCTTTCATGATATCCGGCAATTTTGGATATCTGGGGTCATTCAATCCCTTTTGAGCACTAATAACGCATGGTAAAGAAGTGGATAGAATTTCTTTTCCACCTTCGATATCACGCTCTGCCTGAATTCCGGTTCCTTCTATCTTCCATGAAGAAACAACGGAAATTGATGGCATGTTAAGCATCTCAGCAACCATGGGAGCCATTGATGATGAATCAAAATCGATTGATTGTCTACCGAAGATGATCAAATCAGGAGAAATGCTTTTGGCAAACCCAGCGATATTTTCAGCCACATTGTATGAATCAAGTTGTGCATCTGTTTTTGTGATGCAGGCTTTATCGACACCCATAGCCAATGCAGTTCGTAAAATTTCTTTTGAAGTTTCCGTTCCGACTGTCAGAGCGGTGACGGTGCCACCGAATTGTTCTCTCAGTTTCAGCCCTTCTTCAATCGCAAATTCATCATAGGGATTAAGAATGAACTTTACACCGGTTTTGTCGATGGTTTGACCATCGCCCGAAACTTGAATTTTTGTTGTGGTATCTGGAACCTGTGATATACACACGAGTATATTCATGGATCTACTCCGTAGATTATTTGGTGATCAGAGTACTAAATTATGGAATTTCAGGGATTGACTACGGGAGAATTTTCCACGTTTTCAGCGAATTATCTTGAATAATTCCACTCTGCGACACCGTTTATTGAACGTATCGGTGGATTCTGAAACTCGTTTGTTCAACAATGATTCTTCCCCCCGGGATTCAGCTTTTAGCATAGTAGCCGGTACACCAAGTTTCACAAGTTGCTGAACAATGAAGTCTGCTCTTCTTTGACCAAGGCGCATATTATATGCATTTGTACCAACTTCATCAGTATGGCCAATAATAGCCAAGGCTTCAATCGACCCTTGAAATTTTTGCAGATTCAATGCCACTTTGGTGATCGCATCCTTCCATTGAGTTGTAGTTTCATTGCCATTTGAGTCCAATACGAATTGATATGGATCATTAAATTGATCTGTTGGAAAATTAATACGCAATGCGATTGTTTTGGGCAATTGCAATGGGTCTGAAATCACGGCATTGGAATCGGATAATGAGAATGTGGTAATAGTTGATCCTTCAAACAGTTCATCTGATTCGGCAGAAATGCGCACTTGTCTGTTTGTTGTGACCTTCACTTTGAATCTACCGCTGGTATCGGTCATTTGTTGATCAATGATTTCATTTTCAGGATAAATAGTAGAAGTGACCTCTGCATTTTTGACAGGTTTCTTTTTGTCCTCATCTAGTACTTTTCCTTCAACAATGATCAATGATTTTGGATCAAGTTTATCGGCTCTCTTCAAAGTTGGCGATGTTATTTGCCATTTTACAAGGGGTGTTTGCGAGATGGTGTCTTTTTGATAAACCGGTCTATAAACAAACATATCAAATGCATAGTCCTGATCAGGTGCCATTTGATTGGAACTATAATACAATAATGTGTCTTCACTAGAACTGGGAGTTGTTGGAAACAATTCATCGTAAACTGTATTGATAGGAGCTCCAATATTCGAAGGGGGGTCAAAAGCTTTTGCTAATGCAACAGAATCTCTTGTTTGCACTGCCGCAATGATGGCTTTGGGATCGAACAATGATGAAAACACATCATAGCCACCAAGATTTGCATGCCCTGATGAGGAAAATAAGATCTTCGTGCCTTGTTTTGTTATGAAAGGACTCAATTCATCACAACGTGAATTGATGATTGGTCCGCAATTCATTGGCTCTGACCAACCTCCAGCAATATTGACTGAAACATAGATATCGGTACCTTGGGTTTGCTGCTTAAGGTCCGACACAAAAAACAATATCTTGCCATCATAGGAAAGTGTTGGATGTGATTCCCAATTAAGGAGGGTTGAGATATTCAATGTTGATAGTTCTTGCACATTATGTTGAGATAAATCTGCCTCAATAATTTGTGCATCACCCGGATATGCTCCGGCCGGCAAACGGGCAGCAATGGCTTTCTTTGAACTCCCAGATACGAATCCAAATGACCCGCCCTCTTCCATGTCCAGAGTTGAAATCTCAGCGATGGTTGATTCATTCAAAAATCGTAATGAACGAAGTATTTGACTGCCACCTGCCGAGGCCGTATTCCATGAAGTTGAATCGCTTAAAAAAGAGATATTCCATTCATCAATCACCGGTGTGTTAAGCCCTTCAACCGGACGAATTCTCATGAAACGTTCTTTTCCAACTGAGCTTGTGTCCAGGACGGGTCCTGCAAAACGTTTGGGATAGCAATCTTGCGTTGGAGGAGGAGGACAAATGATGTCTTTGCTCAGTGATCTTGGGCGTATGACGGTACATGCTGACAGGATTGCCAACAAGGGAATGATGAGAACAATGAGTCTAAGCCGGTAATTCATCATGCAAATTACAAATTCGTGGTAATTGCGATCAAAGCAGTGGGATGATTGTCCCTATGCATGAAAGAGGTATTTTTGCCATTGAGTGTCCTTTACAATCCATATCCATGAGTCAATTCGACATATTTTCTGAAGATTCCACACAGCTTTCTCCAAAAGAGAAAAGAGCTGCTGAACTCCGCATGCTGATCAATTCCGCTGATCATGCATATTATGTGTGTGCACACCCCATTATGTCTGACCGTGAATATGATACCTTATTCAAAGAATTGGAGTCACTTGAGCATGAACATCCTGAATTACTCATGCCGGATTCTCCAACGCAAAGAGTTGGAGGCATGGCACTTAAAGAATTTAAGCAGGTTACACACAAAAAACCAATGCTTTCACTCTCGAACACATATGGTGAACAAGAAGTTCTTGAATTCGACCAAAGAGTTACCGAAGGACTCGACAATAATATCCATCCCTATGTTTGTGAATTGAAAGTAGATGGGGTTGCAATTAGTTTGATCTATAGAAATGGGATATTGGAACAAGCAATAACAAGAGGGGACGGAGAAATAGGCGATGAGATAACTGCCAATATCAAAACTATCAAAGAATTGCCGCTCAAGATTCATCATAACCCTTTTGGTTCGCCAATTGAAGAAATGGAAATCAGAGGCGAAGTGTACATGGAGGATGCAGCATTTCTTGCATTGAATAAACAAAGAGAAGAAGCAGGCGAAAAGACATTTGCAAATCCAAGAAATCTTACTGCCGGGACATTGAAGCAGTTACATTCAAAAGAAGTAGCAAAAAGACCTCTCAAAATCGTTTGTTATTATCTGGATGCAAATCGAGAAGAAACCATGATGTCTCATGCCGACAATTTGGCATTGTTGCAAGAAATGGGTTTTCCTACCAGTGCGAATTCAAAAAAAGTAAACGATGTTCAGGATGTTTTGTATTTCATCAAAGACTGGGAAGACAAAAGAGAAACATTGCCATTTGGCATAGATGGTATCGTCGTGAAAGTGGATTCTATACCACAGCAGCGCATTTTGGGAAATATCGCACGTGCTCCAAAATGGGCTATTGCATTTAAATATGAAGCTCAGAAAGCCGAGACACTTCTTCGAGATATTACCTATCAAGTTGGAAGAACCGGAATTGTGACACCGGTAGCTGAACTTGAGCCGGTTTCATTGGCCGGCAGCATCATAAGCAGAGCAACCTTGCACAATGAAGATTTCATCAAGAATCTTGATTTGCGTATTGGGGATACCGTACTTGTTGAAAAGGGAGGGGATGTGATTCCAAAAGTCACAGGCTTTAATCCATCAAAAAGGCGCGAAGATGCTGCATTGTTTCACTTTGCAATGATCTGTCCATGCCCCCTGCAAACCACACTTCATCATATCGAAGGAGAAGTGCAATATGTTTGTATGCATCCGGAATGTCCCTGGCAAATACGCAGACGTCTTGAGCATTTTGCATCTCGTGATGCGATGAACATAGATGGATTGGGTGAAAAAGTCATAGATCAATTCGTTGAAATAGGAATTCTACATTCAATATCAGATATCTATTCGTTGCATGAACAAAGAGATCGGATATTGGCATTAGATCGATGGGGTGTAAAGAGCATTGACAATCTGCTTGCATCAATAGAAAAGAGCAAACAACAACCATTCCGTAAAGTATTGTTCGGACTTGGCATAAGGCATGTAGGTGAAGGCATTGCCAAAACTTTAGCCAATCATTTTGGGTCATTGCAAGCATTGCAGAAAGCCACACTTGAAAATCTGGTTTCTATCAAGGAAATAGGATCATCAATTGCACAATCAATCATTGAGTTCTTAAATGATGAACATGAGAATGCCATGTTGGATTCATTGTCAACATCAGGCTTGTGCTTTGAACAATCCGTCCTGGAGCAAGAACAAAAAACCGATGAATTTACAGGTATCACATTTGTTCTAACAGGAGAACTATCATTATTAACTCGTAAAGAAGCCACCGAAGAAATTGAGAAAAGAGGTGGAAAAGTGACCGGATCGGTAAGCAAAAAAACAATGTACTTGATAGCGGGCGAACATGCCGGTTCTAAATTGTCATCTGCTCAGGAATTATCTATTCCTATTTTACGTGAAGAAGACTTTGCTCAAGTGCTGCAAGGTAAAAAAAAATTGACATCATTTACAGGTATATCATGAAGTATTTCGGCTTATTGTTCATAAGTATGTTGTGGTTGTTTCAACCTTTGAAGTCAGGCACAATGAAGATCGTCAATATCACCCCCAAAAAAGGGAAGGATACTGTCACTCTATACTATACAGCATCAAAATCTTCGCTAGCTAAAGCAAAAAAGTTATTTGTGATTGTTCATAATTATACTGCTCGCGAACAGAAACCGTATGCTTTGCAATATGTATTGGAATCATATCCAGCTGCAAAAAGCAAAGACAGTTTAACATTCATCGCAAGATTCGTTCCCAAACAGGACATAGCGCTTTTACTTCTTAAAGTCACAGATGCTCATCGATATAATGACAATAATGATGGACTATTCTGGGAGATTCTCCCAAAAGAAGAAGATGGAAGAATACCTGTTGGGCAATCTCTTCGCTTGATTGCTTCATACTCTGAATCATTGCCCGAACAATGCAAAAGAACGACTGATATCAATAAGGCTCTGAATATTCTTCAAAACAATACTGATTCTTCCTTGAGTGCATTTCAACGTGCATTTTTTGCAAACATGTTGCCATTCATGAATAAACAATATGACAGGGATAGTTTGCGGAAAAGAATGATGCAGTTTCTCGATGCATATAAGCCTGATGACGAATATGAACCAGAAGTAAGAATATTGACACAGGCATTGAGAATTGTTGGAAGGGCAGATATCGCAGACTCTATTGAAAAAGAGTATGAATATATCCACCCGCTTGATGAGTTTTCAGAAGATGCTGCCTCTGCTCGAGTATTTGCTTCTAAAAATAAAGAAGAATTTTTACAACAAGCAGAGAGATTTCTGCAGTTATATCCCAATTCTTATGCAGTAATGGGAATTTCTGAAAGTTATGTTCGTGTCATGCTAAAAGAAGGAAAACTTGCTCAATTGACTGAACGGTTCCTACGTGATCCAACATTGCCAACCAATCCTTCTCTTGATTTGGCAAACACATTTCTAGAAAAAGATTCATTGAAAGAAGCATTGCGATGGGCTGAAAGAGCGGTATTCTATGCAAGAGATGAATCATCGGTTCTACAACCTAAATATCTTGCTCCTTGTGAATTTGCTGAAGAACGAAAAAGAGTTATTGCCGAAGGATTACTTGCTCCGGCTTTTGTGCATAAGAAGATGAATAATTATGACTTGTCATTGAAATTGTACAAAGAGATTATTACTGACTTTCCGGATAAACTTGGCATCATGCAAATGACTTCTGTCTATCAAAGCATCATTGAATTACTTGATGCTTTGTCGAATCAACAAGAGGCATATGCATTTGCCACGAAGGCCATCACATCAGGTTATATTTCCGAAAAAATTCTATCTGATCACGAGAAACTTCATGAATATCTAAAAAAAGAGGATATAGTGAAGAGTGATTATGCTTCGGACTTGCAGGAAATGCTGAACATGGGAAAAGCTGCAAAACAACTGTTGATTTTGGATGATCAATTATCCATACCTCCGGTTATAACTTCTTTGAAAAAAGCCGATGGTTCCTCTGTATCACCCATAGATTGGAAAGGCAAAGTTGTATTTGTTGATTTCTGGGCCACATGGTGCGGACCTTGCATTCGTTCCTTTTCGGGAGTTCAAAAACTATATGACAAGTATAAAAACAATCCCAATGTTGTATTTGCCATAGTCAATGTATGGGAAAGAGTGGAAGATCGCTTTGCTTCGGTTCGAACATTTTTGGATAAAAACGCTTATACATTCCCGATCTATTATGATCTTAAAGATGAAATGGTGAGAGGATATGGCGTAACAGGTATTCCGTCAAAATTCATTCTCGACAAACAAGGCATTGGTCGGTTCATGGAGGTTGGTTTGGAAGAAGAACAAACATTCATTGATGAAACCTCAATGAAGATTGATGCATTATTGGAACAATGAGAAGGAATTATGTCTGACTTGAACTCCGAGATAAAAAGACGCAGAACAATTGCGATTATATCTCATCCGGATGCCGGAAAAACAACATTAACAGAGAAACTCCTACTGTATTCAGGTGCTATTAGAAGCGCGGGTGCCGTAACGGGGGGTAAGCATAGATCAACCACATCTGATTGGATGAGCATTGAACAAGAGCGCGGCATATCCGTGTCTTCAAGTGCCATGCGGGTTGAATATGATGAGTGCTTATTGAATATTCTTGATACACCCGGTCACCAAGACTTTTCAGAGGATACCTATCGCACATTGATGGCTGTTGATTGCGCAATCATGTTGCTTGATGCAGCAAAGGGCGTCGAAGAGCAAACGGTTAAACTTTTCAAAGTCTGTAGAGATCGTGGAATTCCAATCATTACTTTCATCAATAAAATGGATAGACCTGCACTCTCTCCATTTGAATTGATGGATAATGTTGAAAAAGTTTTGGGAATCACCGCGGTACCATTGACATACCCCATTGGTGACGGGCCGGGATTCAGAGGTGTCTATGAGCGCTCAACCGGAACTTTACATTTGTTCGAAAAAACCGAAGGAAACAAATATCGCGCACCGGTTAGCACAAAAGGTATCCATGATCCGAGCTTTAAATCATTGATCGGTGAGGATGCTCATGCGAAGTTCATTGAGGAAATTGAACTTGTAGAAGCTGCATTGCCTGCATTTGAGCATGAAGCATTTCTTCAAGAAATCATAACCCCCGTTTTTTTTGGAAGCGCAATCACGAATTTTGGTATTGAGAACTTTCTGCAGTATTTGATTGATTTAACTCCACCACCCCAAGGAATGTCATCATCACAAGGGTTGATTGAACCTGATGCAAAGTTCTTCTCAGGTTTTGTCTATAAAATGCAGGCTAACATGAATAAAGCGCATAGGGATCGCATTTCATTTTTTAGAATTGTGAGCGGTGTTTTTGAAAGAGGCATGACAGCAAAGCATCCAAGAAGCGGAAAAGAAGTGAAGATCAATTATCCGTTTCAGATCTTTGGTCAAGACCGGGACATCATTGATATTGCTTATCCAGGAGATGTGATTGGACTATCAAATCCGGGCACATTTCTTGTCGGTGATGTATTGACAACCGGACCGGATTTCACCATCCCACAATTTCCTCGATTTGCTCCTGAGATATTTGCAAAATTGTATCCGGCTTCAGGCTCCTTCAGTAAGAGTTTCCGAAAGGGGATAGAACAATTGGGAGAAGAGGGTGTTGTGCAAATCTTCAGTGATGCACAACATTCACCAACACCGCTTATTGCAGCCGTCGGAGAATTGCAATTACAGGTGTTTCAAGCTAGAATGGCATCCGAATACAATGAACAAGTAAAATTGGACAGATTGCCATTTACTCGAATGCGTTGGCTTGGCTCTGAAGTGAAACCTTCCAGTCCGACATTGACCTTTGCTTTTGATGATGCTGATAGAGAAGTAATTCTGTTCAAGAATGATTGGGAGATTGGATATCATGCCGACAAAACCGAAGGTTTGATCCTCCTTGAGAAACCACCGATTGCATAAAAAAAGCCCCGTAGGGGCTTTTGTTGTTGTGGTGAAAGCGGGATGGGAAATTGTGAGTATGTTTCAGAATCATGCTTTCAGAGACGGTAAACCAATCGAGTTAACAAAATGTTCCCGGTATTGATGTACATATTCTTACTATCCTCACCCTTGCTTCTCATTGCAGGGGCTGGGACATTGACTGAACCTACGGTTAAACCCTTCAATCATTCAATTCATGTGAATCCTCTCGGGAAGGATATTGGCAATACTCTTGCGGATTCATTGAATCCACTACGAAGCTTTGATAGTGTGTTTTCGGTTCTCAGAAAAAAAACAGACGGCTTATCCGGGGATCAATATTGTGTAGTGTATGTTTCGAAAGGACTCTATACTCTCACCAAACCCATCGAGCAATTACAACAGGATATCTATCCCGCAGGTGAGAAAAAAAGGACCTTGCACCTATCATTCAAAGGTATTGATGATTCAGTGATTATCGATGGTGGCAATATCAAAAGAACAGGTGGTTATGGGCTGCTACATGTCTGTGGGAGTAATATAGAGATTTCACGATTGACACTTAGGAATGCTCCATCTTTTGGCCTTGCGATAGGTCAGCCATTTGCACGAAGCACGAATGTTTTCATTAACAATATTACGATTGATACAACTTACTCTCATGGGATCTCTCTTGGGAATATCGATGCAAAGAATGAAGATACCGTATTAATAAAACATTGTAGATTTCATGAAACCAATACCATGAATGCAGGAGGAACTTCGAATCAATGGGGCAGTGCATTAAAATTATTTGGAGCCAGACATGTCAAGATTGATAGTTGCAACTTCGAACATAATTGGTGCGAAGCTATTTCAATCAATAACAGTTCAAATGTGGTGGTTTCGGCTTGTACATTCTTGAACAATTATGCTCCATCAGTGTATTGCGATATTGCCGAGAACATAACCATTGAACGAAATTATTTTCTTGCTACTCAAGATACAATCATGTTCAAAAAAGGCAAAAGGGGCATGGTATCGATTTTGTTGAGCAGTGAGGCATGGAATCCTTTGGCTATTGATCATCGAACCGGTGATATCGATATATTCTCCAATGTCCATATAAATCAAGGAGGAGTATTGGATATCTGGGAAGGAACTGTTTCATTTCTTCAAAAAGCCATCATACAAAATGTGAGATATTCTTTCAATTCAGCTTTTGGAATGTCTGCGGGATTGGAATCGAACAATGCAGGCATCATATCAATCAATTATTCAACACCATTCCCATTGAATAGAGTAATCGAGAATATCTCGATCTATGGTAATATATTTTCAGTCAATGCAAATCTCTGGCCACGAAATCTTTGGTTTAGAGGAGGTTCGCTATTGGCATCCAAATGTTCATTTATGTATAATCGGTGGAATGCCGGTTTTCCAACCATCGGCGACTATACTAGCGATGATATTGCGGAAATGCCGGACACATTGGAGTTGGAGAACATAGAATCACCCAAATTCATGAAGCAGGTTCCATCACTCAATCATGTGCAAATGGATTTCTTTGGCAGAAAGCGCGGAAAGCCATTTAGCAATGCGGGAGCTTTTGAATTCACTGTTTCAATGATCGAAGATATATTCCATCCCGATGAAACAATCCCCGAGATGAGATTCTATCAACAAGAAATTGTAGAGATTCCTGAACAGTGGAGAAATGGAACTATCTTATGTATTGATATCAGGGGCAGAGTTTTCGAGTTATCACAAAACATGAATGGATCAGTTCAATTGCCTTTTGCAGGTTATTTTCTTCTCATACCCAAATTCACCTCTTTAGTTATCCCAAAAAGCGGCGAATGATTCTCCCAAAACCATGAATGTATTTTGTGATTCTTCCTTGAAGAATCACAAACAATGAACAATGTCTTGTATTCAAAAACAATACATCAAAATGAGTATGTCGGGAGAAGACAATGCATGCAAATCTCAAAGATTTTAGTCGTTCAATACAGTCGGCAACATCTTGTTCCAATTTCATTTCAGGTATGAAATCGTGGAATTCAACAGTTATTTGAGGTATTGATTGTAAGAGTTCATCGCTCATTCCTCGAATGACATCGATCTCAGCGCCCTCAATATCCATTTTGAGCAAATCAATCCTAGTGATGGCAAAGCGGTTCATGAAAGACGAAATTGAAATCGTTGGAACGATGATTGTTTCCACATGATCTTCAGATTTTAAACGAAGGGAGTTTGATTCAGGATTTGAAGAAACATGAAATTCCATCGTACCATCTAAAGAGCCGGCAGCAAAATGATATGCGTATAATTGTTGATGTTGCTTGATGCCTGCATAGAGATTGGGCATTGCTTCGATGACATGGCTTGTGCACCCATGCTTTTCAATCAATATGGAACTGAACTCCCCTTTGTGCCCACCCAAATCCACAATGACGCTCTTTGAGCTCAGAAGGGAAGCATATATATGATGACCACGAATGCAGGGAAAAGCCATAATCTTGAATCTATACGTAAAATGATATTCAAATTAGGGTATTATTGACAATCACCAAAAAGGTGCATAAGGCATGGAATTCGAAGCACACAGGTCTCTCCCACCTTTTTTGTAAATTTGCTTCAACTTTGGGATTCCACTATCCGGATGGTTATCATATCATGACGGTAAAGAAATTTTTACTTCTCAGCACCGGGGCCATGCTCTCAGGGATCATTGCTCTCTCATTGTATATCACATTCTTCATTGTAGATGAATTGCCATCATTCGAGCAATTGGAGAATCCGCCTCAGGAACTCGCAACACGCGTATTCAGTGCAGATGGGAAATTGTTGGATATGTTTTACATTAAAAAGCGGTCCTATATTCCTTATGACAGTATTCCCGATGATATAATTAATGCACTCATTGCAACTGAGGACCGTGCATTCTTTGATCATTGGGGTATACATCCAATGCGCATTGCGAAGGCATTCGTCAAGAATATCATTGCATTCAGGGCAAAGGAAGGAGCATCGACACTTTCACAGCAATTGGCGCGGAATTTATTTTTGAATCGCGAGGTGAGTCTTACCCGCAAATTGAAAGAAGCAATCACTGCCGTAAAAATAGAGCAGACTTATACGAAAAAAGAAATTCTGGAATTGTATTGCAATACAGTGTATTTCGGTAAGGGAGCTTATGGCGTGCAAGTTGCATCGGAGTTATATTTCAAAAAATCACCCAAGCAATTAACCACTGCCGAATGTGCCTATTTGATTGCATTGCTCAAAGGACCGGAAAATTATTCGGCAATCGGCAATTATGAAAAAGCATTGAAGAGAAGAAATCTTGTATTGTCAATGATGGCTGATATGGGATTTCTTGAAGAACAACAATATTATGCCTCCATCATGCAGCCAATTTTCATCAATCGAGGTCGATTGGGCATGAAGGATGAATCCATCGCTCCCCATTTTGTGGAAATGGTTCGTCAATCGTTGGAAAATGATGATTCGTATAATTTGCAGGACATAAATCTCTACAGAGACGGACTCGTGATTTTCACAACATTGGATTCCAGGATTCAGCGAGCGGCGAATGAAGCTGTTCGCGAACATTTGACTGGCTTTCAGGAAACATTCCGTAAAAACTGGAGTTGGAAAGGCAGACAAAAACTCTTGACATCGCTCATCAAACAAGCAGTGATGGAGAAGCCTGAATATCTCAGTTTGACTGATCCGATAAAAAAAGACAAAATGATACAAGAAGCAATGAATAATCCTCGTTTTGTTGATTCAGTGAAATTGAAGGCAACTACCATACAAACGGGAGTAAATGTGATAGATCCACGATCCGGACATATTCTCGCCATGGTGGGATCTTCACCGGAGGGGATAGCATTGTCTGGAGATTCTCGTTATACACTCAATCATGCAGTTCAAATTAAAAGACAACCCGGATCTTCTTTCAAGCCATTTGTGTATGCAAGTGCCATGCTTAATGGATTGACACCCGAAAGCCAAATTGAGAGTGGTCCTTTTGAATATACATTGCCATCGGGTGGTGTTTGGAAACCAAGCGGTTCTTCCAGTGGACCAATTTCTTTGGCAGGTGGATTACGATTTTCTATCAACACTGTTGCAGCTCGGCTCATAACCGAACATACATCCCCGCATGAAGTGATTGGATTGGCACATCTCATGGGTATCAAATCTGAGTTGGATCCTTTTCCGACATTGGCTCTTGGTGCCGAGGAAGTAACCCCTTTAGAGATGACCTCTGCATTTGGAACTTTTCTCAATCACGGGATCAGTGTGGCGCCAACATTCATACAAAGAATTGAAGATAAGCGTGGCAAATTGATCTATCAACAATCTCGAGTGATTGAGTTGGTAGATGCGCTTAATCCAAAAATTGCAAAAAACATGATTAAGATGATGAGGGGTGTAGTTACCGGAGGTACCGCAACATCAATCAAATCATATTTCAGTTATGATGCAGCAGGGAAAACCGGAACTACTAATGATTATGCAGATGCCTGGTTTGTTGGATTAACTCCACAATTGACTGCCGGTGTTTGGGTTGGATTTGATGATAGGCGCATCAAATTTACAGGTTGGTATGGTCAGGGTGGAAAAGCCGCAGCTCCTATATGGGGGAGAATGATGCAAATAGTCTATTCCACCCCGGGAATCAGTTATCGCAAAAAAAGTTTTGGACTTATGCCTGTTGATTCTTCTGAAATTTCCGATGGAGATTTTCAAGAAAACAAAGTGCCGAAACAAGTCGTACAACCTGAAGAGCAGTTATAATGCATCAAGAATATCCTTCATTCATTGATTCTGATGGTCATGCAATAGCAGTTGGTACATTCTATTGCATCGGTAGAAATTATGCAGCACATGCTTGTGAGATGGGGGCCGAAGTTCCAAAGTCTCCTCTTGTGTTTTTGAAACCTCCAGCAGCATTTGTCCCTTTTGACAATGCAGTACTTCACCGCCCCGACTTTTCATCGGAAATGCACCATGAAGTTGAAATCGCGATAGTCATTGGAAAAGACATTCCCTTTGATCGCAACACAGGTTTTGAATCCTATATTGCCGGATATGGGATAGCTTTGGATCTCACATTGCGAGATGTACAACAGAAGGCAAAAGAACAAGGAGGTCCGTGGGCATTAAGTAAAGGATTTCGTCATTCAGCTCCGGTTTCCAAGCTACTTTCATTCGACACATATCCGCATTTGACTTTTTTCTTGTCCGTCAATGGTGAAATACGCCAGAAAGGAGATACCAACTTGATGGAAAGACCATTCGAATCCTTGATTGCATATTGTCATTCAGTTTTTTCACTCCGTGAGGGTGATTGCATCTTGACGGGAACTCCTGAAGGCGTAGGTCCATTAAATGCAGGAGATGTACTCACTGCTACAATTGATGGATATCTTTCAACACATTGCTCGATTGCCGGATAATCCCCAACTTACTATGAATCTTACTTATCCCAAAGCTATCCTTCTCACTCTTAGCACCTTCTTGATGATCGGCTGTTCAAGTCTTACCAATATGGGCGGCATTGAGCAGATGATTACGAGAACGGAGAAAGACATTTATACAAGAACTCTTAGAGATACCGCTGTTATTGATGCTGTGCGTAATGCTCCGGGTCAAAGAGATAATGGCATTGTATATCCAACTTCCCGCATTGTGGAGATGCGAAGAGATGTTATGCAAGTGGATAGTTCAACAACAAGGGAATATCCAAATTTCATACGGATCGGACTCATAGAAACAATTGGTACAGTTGGTGGTGGATCAATCGAAAATTCATTGAATGCAGGTTTATTTGGAATCTATGGCTATTTCAATAGAAATTATAATCGTAAAATAGTGGGCTCAGAAAGCAATGTATTTGCAGGTGCAATTCATCGACTTGGAATATTGGAAAAAAGGCTTCGATGGTTTAATGATGATCCTGATTGGACTTTGGGGACACATTATTTTGAGTCAATAATCGGTGATAGAGATCCATTGAATCAATTGACCGGTATTGCTCCAATATATATCCGCAAACGATTCTTTTTTAAGGAGTCTATACCATATGTTGCCGTCACTCCTGCAATTGGATTTTCCCTCTTTCCCGATCCATATGTCAATATCAGTGTCTCGGGTGATCTAGGTTCCATTGGTGGTTTGAATCTTCGGACCTATCTAGGGGTTGCAATACCATTCGGTGTAAAAAACATGATCCCTTATGCCGGTCTTGGTACGTCTTTTCTGGATTTCTTGAATAGAGTCCCCGAAACTGAAAAAGAATGGAAATATCATGAGCATTCCGGTTGGCAAATTGGCATGGCATCGATCATGGGTGCTTTGTCAAGTGCTGATAAACCATTCTTCGACCCAAATACAAATACCCCATTTAAGGGTATCATTGCAAGGATTGCACCGGTAACGATGTTTTTGCCCATTGCAAAAAACAAATTGACAATAGGCACCTCGATGTTCAATCTTTTATTGTTTGGTCAAAGAGAAGGTGGCATAGGAGTATTGCCGATCAGATTGGGATATTGGCAGAATATCATTTCGCAAGATGCTTCCATCGAACCCTTTTTGGAGTACAATTATTATCCCACAAATATGGTTCATATGGGAGTAAAGGCAGCATTCCGAGTAAGCAATCAGATAAATGCTTACTTGCAAGCAGGATATTCATCAGGATCTCAACTTGCCAATCTCGGTAGTGACTTCAGAAATTTAGGGGATTTTGACATTTACTATATCGGACTTGGTATCGGACTCTATGATCGATTGTTCTATCGTGATGAATTGCGCTATGATTAATCATGATGGCATACATGTTTATGCAAAACGATTATCGCTTATCATCGTTATTGCCATGAATTTCGCACTGAACGGATGTATGGAATATGTTGAAGGCTTTCTTCCGCCTGCTCCCGATACATTTGAATGGAGAAGTGGTTTCTTTGTAAAATGTACCGGAAAAATACTCTCGCCTCTTGAAACCGTTTATGTTAATTATGAAAATGGTTACGTGATGGGTGAAACCGGAAAAGTTGCTATATCCGTACCCAGAGTCACTGATTATCGATTGCTCATGAATGCAATAGTTCAACAAGGTGATGGAGTGAAAATCATTCTAAGAAAGACAATCCACAAAGAGCAAAAACAAGCGGGTATTACGCTCGATTATAGCACAAAAGGGATCACTATTAGAGATGGTGAGCGCTTGGTGATGCAAACAGACACAATAAAGGCAATACCCGGGAATGAGGAGTTGATCAAGATCGACTCAGAAGGAAAAACCATCAGAATTGAGATAGGTTGCTCAAAACCATGTATATTTACGACCGAAAGTCTTGGAACCGAATATGTTCTGACAAGTACATTACCCGGATCAAGAGTTGCTCTCAATGGCCTTGAATTCTTACCTATACGTTTGACAAGGCCAAGTATTCGATGATTATGATGAATCTTTTTACCTCTCTTTGCATGTGCTTGGTTGTTTCTACTTGCTTTTATGTGCAAGTATTCGGACAAGTGACAGGCGCCATTAAACTCCCCAAGCCCGGCATCATGAAGCCCGGCGAATATGATACAACAGCCATAGACAAGGCCGAATTGATGGCAAAAGAAACATTGGGTATGGTGGAAACTCCAATTGATCCTTCAACTTATATCCTTGGTCCAAATGATATTCTGACATTGTTCATAGCTCCAATTCTCTATAAACCCGAAATTCCCTCACATGCAGATATACCTATTTCACCGGATGGCCGACTTGTGATTCCGGGAATAGGTGCGATTCATGTGGGTGGCACATCCATAACGCAAGCTGAGGAAAAGGTTCGGCAAGAAGTAACAAAAATCCTGAAAACCAATGGTGTTTCTCTATCTCTGAGAAAGATGAGAACATTCAAGGTATTTGTTCGCGGAGCAGTCCGCAAACCCGGTATCATTCCGGCTACCCCCGCGGATCGTGTTTCAGAAATCATTGATAGAGCAGGCGGACTGATGTTTGATGCTTCCATGCGTAATATCGCTATCACACGATCGTTGGCAAAAGAAATATCAACTTCAATATCTGTCGATCTTCATGATTTTTATTATAAGGGGGATAAGTCCGGAAATCCATTCCTCAATGGAGGTGATGTGATATTTGTCCCTGCCCAATCATCCACACATGTCTATGAAGTTGATGGAGAGGTTGGAAAGCCGGGCATATTTGAATTTAAAGATGGAGAGACGTTTTCATCTGCAATACTATCTGCCGGTGGCTACCTTGCAACTGCAAAGTTGGACTCAATTGAAATCTCCAGATTCAATGAAGATAATCGTACAATCAAAACATGGATTGTCGATGCGTCAGACATGAATCCTAAAACAATGCAAAGCAAAGCTGACCTCCCTTTGGAAGCCGGTGATCGAATCGCAATTCGAAAAAAATACAATTGGAGAAAACCTCATACCGTTGTGATTACGGGTGAAGTAATGAATCCCGGGCATTATGCAATTGATCCTGAATCCGTCAATGTTCATCAATTGATTGAAAGAGCAGGTGGATTCACAAAAGATGCATATCCAGCAAGTTCTCTTCTCATCAGACAAAGCGATGACAACAATGTCTATGATATTGAATATTGGCGATTGATGGCATTACCGCCTGATGCATTATCTGACCGTGAAAAGGCATTCATGCGTGAGAAAAAACGCGAAATACGAGGCATGATCGCTGTTGACTATGCAGCAGCTTCTTCAAATAAGAACATCCAATTACATCTTGAGCACGAAGATTCAATTCACATTTCGAAGAAGAAAGATTTCATCAATGTATTCGGAAAGGTAAAAAACCCTGGAAGAATCAAATTTAATCCTCAATATTCATATAAAGATTATATCAAGTCAGCAGGCGGATTCTCCACCAGAGCCGATGAGGATGAAACACTGGTTCTTAAGCAAAGGGGAGAACAATTTCTTGCCGACGATGATGAATATGAATTGCAACCAGGGGATCAAATACTTGTGCCTGAAGTTCCCGAATCAACAATGACATTTTCACAGATATTGAGTATGACACTGACTATCACTGCTCAAATCATTACAGTGGTGGGTGTTATTTACACCCTTTCACAACAATCAAAATAATCTACATGATGGATTCCGGACAATATAGCATCTCCATTGTTTCTATCCTCAAGCAACATGTGAAAAGAATAATCATCATTGCATGTGCTTCCGGTTTGATTGGATATGGAATCAGTTGGATCATTCCGCATACGTATCTATCTACAGTGATGGTCTTACCGGCAGAACAAAAAAATTCCGGAATGGGTCTTGCATCATTATTGTCCGGTTCGCTTCCAAGTGGTCTGGGAGGTATGATTCCCGGAGCCGATGCAAAGAACAGTTTTCTGTCTCCAGAAATTGTTTTGTCTCGATCACTTGCCGAATCGATAGTGCAATCCAAAGCGCTTGACACGTTTGCACTCTTCACCAATATTCTGCAAGAGGATAGAGTTGAAACTATTCAAGAAGCATTGAATATTGATACAAGGCGCAGCGGAATAGTTATCATCGAAGCTCAGTGGTCAACACAATATTTCCCTGGATATGATACAAAAAGACGAGCTGCAAAGATGGCTTCCATCATTGCCAATGCAGCATCTGCAGGTATTGATGCATTGATAAAAAATAAGAGTATGACTTCGGCTCGAAGAGCGAGAATATTTATTGATACATTGCTTTCAGAAAATAAAGTTGCTCTGGATTCTGCCTATACAGTGTTGCAAGTGTTTCAGCAGCAAAACAAAGTGTTGGAATTGGAAAATCAAGCAAAAGCACTTGTCGAAAGTGCGGTTGCTGCGGGCGCTGAATTGTCAAAAGCTGAAATTGAATTATCCGTTGCTCAGCAGCAATATCAGTCAGATGCTCCTGCAATAGATTTACTTCGCAAAAAAGTTTCTTCGCTTCGCACTCAATATGCCAAAGTTCAAAATGGAGGTGTGGCCCGAGATGCTTTTTCCATCCCGCTCTCCAAACTACCTGTATTGTCCAAGTCTTATGTCATCATGCTTCGAGACATCAAAATCATGGAGCAGATCAATGCATATTTGCAATCTCAGAGGACTCAAGAATATATTCAAGAAATCAGAGATGTACCTGCCATACAAATCATTGAGACCGGAATTCCGCCAAGAAAGCAGATTTCACCCAAAAGACTTGTTTTCACCTTCCTTACAATTTGTGCAGGTTTGGTTATTACATTCGGAATTTATATTTTTCCATCTATCCAATCGCGGAATACAAAAATATCTGATGATTGATATACATTTTACATCATGAGGTGCCTCTTTTGAGAGGAGAATAGGGAAACCCGTGAAAATCGGGTACTGTGGCGCAACTGTGAACCATCTTTGATGGAAAGTCAGGAGACCTGCCTCATGTTTTTACATCATTGTCTTTAAGACAACATTCGCGCTCTACGAATGAGATGGAAAGCTCCATTGTATTCTTCACCAACATGCATTTGTTGGCTAATTTGAAGTCTGGACTCCTTTCTCATTAGGGCATAATCAATGGAGTCAACATGAAATCCTTCTCTTTGCTATGCAGCATTTTTCTATTCTCTACAAATCTATCCTCCAAAGAACCGCAATTGATTCCAACCGGATATCAACCATTGGCAATACATGCAGTTGCAGACACCATACATGTTTTTTGCAATGGAAATGATATTGACTTTGATGGCGTATATGAACCCTTGTCCGGTGAGAAACCTGCCATGTGGTATATATATGATGCAAATACAAATTTGCCTATAAAAGCAATCATTATGGAGAAAGGCTATTTTGACGTACCTTTCAGACCCGGCTTATCATCCACGCGATTATACCTTCCACGTCAAAACAAGATAGAGGTCTATGACTTATCAACCCAAGAGATGGTTGATTCATCGCTATTGCAATTACCTGATCAAAAGTCCAAGATTTGCGGCATTCATGTAGTCAGTACTCAGCAGTCAGGTATGAGTAATGATGTTGCATTGGCAATTTCTCACAAAACTTCATTTACAGAACCTGGGCAAATAGAAATTTTCAGTCTAATTTCAGGACAAACATTACTTCAAAAAAAAGTTGGAATCAATCCGCAGATGATACGTACGTATAAGAATTTGTTGGGTCAGATGGAATTTGCAGTACTGTGTGAAGGAACATTTGGGGGTGGTAATTCCGCATTATATGTGATCAATACAGATTCTCAATCCGGAGTACCGAATATGACCATTCTTGAGCTTGGAGATACCGGTAATCATTTTATTATTCAGGATCAGCTCGCTTTGACAGTCATGAATGGCTCACATGAAATCATACCGATTAATCTTGCAACAAAAACAGTTCTTCCAAGTATACCTGTGGGAACAAGCGGCTATGATGGTCCGCGAGAAATCATAGTTGATACATTAGAAAACAGGGTATATGTATCAACATATGCTTCAGATATTCGCATAGGCTCCTTCACAGATGGTACTGTTATTGGGCAATGGTTCCCAAAAGGCAAACCGGAAGGAATGGCCTTTATAAAGAACTCATTGTGGGTATGCAATGCATACAAAAGTGGAGATTATGCACCGGATTCTACGATAGCTCTTTTTACGCTCGATGAATCAACATCTATTCGCAAAAACAACGATTTATCTTTGGAAGCAGATATTTCAATATATGAAGGATATTGCATGATAAAGACACATATGGAAGTTGAAGATGTTGATTATACTGTGATGAATACAAAAGGTGCCGTGGTTTCACAAGGAAGATTCACTGGCAAAGAACATAGATTTTCACTTGCAGGCTTACCCCATGGCGTTTATGTGATCTCTCTCAATTCACCGAAGATATCCTTGAGCACATTGGTGATATTCAGGGAGTAATCGACCGGGTATCAAGTTTCTCTCTGAAAAGGGAAGAATTATGGTATTTTTGCATATCATTGACTTCTACTCGGAATGAGAATGGATCTGTTTTTTTTAAGACATACGACCGTTGCCGTTGATAATGATGTGTGTTATGGTCAAACCGAGATTCCTGTTGCTTCAAGTTTTTTACAAGAGGCAGCTGATACCATGAAATTGGTCCCGGATAAAATGCATGCCGTGTATTTTTCGAGTCCTACTCGCCGTTGCATACAATTAGCTGAATTCATCAGTAAAAGACCTGCAATGCAGGATAATCGTTTGGCTGATTTGAACTTTGGTGCATGGGAACGAAAAAAATGGGATGAAATTGAAGAACAGGAATTGGAATCCTGGATGAGCGATGTCATGTATCAAGCACCACCTGATGGTGAATCATATGAGCAATTGATTTTGAGAATCAAAGATTTCTTTGAAGAAATAATACTCAAGAATTACAAAACAGTGGTCATTTCAACACATGCGAGTGTGATTCGAGCATTATTGTCTTATGTCTTGGAGATTCCGTATCAGCGAACATTCGACATGCAAATCGCTTTCGGAAGCATTACAAAAATCAGTGTAGATGGTCAGTCGGTAATTGTAGAATATATCAATCGAGTATAATCATTTATGTCCATTCAAACAATGTACGATGACTTTGCGGAAGAATTTATTTCTTCTGATTCAAGGCAATCAAATACAATGGCTGATTGGTTGCTGATCTTGGTAACCACATTATTGTTTGCAATGGGTTTGATTTCCATATATAGTGCGACATATGAAGCAGGCATGAGTGAGTATTTCACTAAGCAATTGCTATTTGGTGTTGTCGGTGCAGGCATAATGTTGACGATTATGTTCATGCCCGAACGATGGCTTTTTGACTATGCATATATCTTTTATGGATTGGCAATGACATTGCTTATAGCTGTAATTGTTGTAGGGAAGACTGTCTATGGATCAAAAAGCTGGTTGACTATCGGCCCTTTGACATTTCAACCTTCGGAATTGGGGAAGATTGCCACATTGCTTGCCGTTGCACGTTCTATTTCGGTACGGGGACGCGATCTGAGTTCATGGAGTGATTTGATTGTACCCATTGTAATGTTTGTATTCCCAATAACGCTCATCATGTTGGAGCCTGATTTCGGAAGTGCTTCTGTGTATGGAGTAATATTACTCGGAATCATGTTTTGGAGTGGTGCAAATCTGCATCTTATAACATTTCTTGTTTGTGCACCTATTTCAATTATCATGGGATTGATCGGAAGGGAATGGGTATTTATTTCTTCATTGTTTAGCGCTTCAATTCCGATGTTTTTAAAGAGAGATTTGATGAAAGCAC
Source organism: Ignavibacteria bacterium (assembly GCA_016873735.1). Lineage (GTDB taxonomy): Bacteria > Bacteroidota > Ignavibacteria > Kapaibacteriales > UBA961 > UBA961. The sequence continues at coordinate 166,679 of VGWD01000002.1, forward strand.
TTGCGATGTTGCTAGTGTTCATTGCAATAGGTTTTTCCTCTCGTTATGTATATGGCGTATTGAAACCACATCAGCAAAGTCGAATTCAAACATTTTTGAATCCTGATAATGATCCTCGTGGGCGCGGCTATCATGTGATTCAGTCCATTATGGCTGTTGGTAGTGGCGGTCTTACGGGCAAAGGGTTTTTGCATGGTACACAGACCCAACTGCGCTATATCCCGAAGCAGTGGACTGACTTTATTTTCTGCGTTCCAACTGAAGAGTTCGGTTTTGTTGGTGGGGTTATTGTAATTGGACTTTTGGCGATTCTGATCATGCAATCTTTTTCAATTGCCCGTCAATCCGGAAATGCTTTCGGATCAATTTTAAGTGCATCGGTAGGTATTATCTTTTTCTATCATGCAACGGTAAATATTGGTATGGCAATTGGAGCATTTCCAGTCATGGGTATTCCTTTGCCATTTCTCAGTGCCGGTGGATCATCTCTTGTCATGAATATGGCATCTGTTGGAATTGTACTCAATGTGTACAGAAATCGTAGGAAAGTAGGTAGAGTGAAACTCTGATTAATCTTTTGAGTTATTGATTACTTTGTTTTTGATGCCGGCAATGAGCGGGGGAGAAATACTGATGTTCCGAAGACCCATGTGAATGAGTTTATTTGTAGCATCAGGAAAACCGGCGATTTCCCCACAAATAGAAACATCCTTTCCAGCAGTATTGCAAGTTTTCACAATCTTTCTGATGAATCCAAAAACTGCGGGGTGAAATATATCATAAACCTCCGCCACATGTTCATTGATGCGATCTGCTGCAAGTAAGTACTGCGTAAGATCATTTGTTCCTATGCTGAAAAAGTCGCAGTGTTTGAAAAAGGTACGAATCTCCAAACCCGCAGCAGGTGTTTCGATCATTATGCCGAATGGCATGAATTGATCGAATCGAATACCTTCACTTGTCAGTTCTTGCCGACATTCTTCAAAAACTTCTTTTGCCTGTAATACTTCTGAGACATTTGTGATCATCGGCAACATCAATTTGATGTTTTTTGAAGCTGAAGCTTTGAGAATTGCTCTCATCTGCGTCTTCAATACATCTTTTCTTTTGAGAAGATAACGAATCCCTCTAACCCCAAGAGCAGGATTTGATTCACTCGGCAAACCTTCGGCAAATTTATCGGAACCAATGTCGAACACGCGTATGGTACACCATTCAGGATATACCTTCTGAGCACAAGAAGAATACCAATCCACTTGGGTTTGTTCATCAGGAATTCTTCCATAATGGGCAATTTGAAACTCGGTTCTAAGAAGACCAATCCCTTGGGCTCCATTTCGAATGGCTTCTTCGATATCTGAAATGGAATCAATATTCACACTAATTGTGATATGTGTACCACGCTTGGTATCAGAAGCAATGTGAGAAAGTTCACCCAATTCTTCTCTTAGCTTTGCTTCTTTTTGTGTCTTTTTTTGATATGTATGTTGTGTCTTCTTTGTTGGATTGACAATCACGAGCCCTTCATTTCCATCAATGATGATGGAATCTCCGTTTTTCACCTTATGAACTATATCATTAATACCAATAATAGATGTCATTGAAAGGGAACGAGCAAGAATGGATGCATGTGATGCAATCCCACCGATTTCAGTGACAAATCCTTTGCAATATTCTTGTTTGAATGTCATGATATCAGCAGGTGTAATCGATGTGGCAAACACAATACTTTGCTCATCCACTTCATGACTGATTGTTTTTTTTCTCAATGCAGAAAGCAATTGCGAGCTTACATGATCGAAATCCACAGCGCGTTCGCTAAGAATTGGATCTTTTGTCAGCAAAAAAAAGTGCTTTTGAGCATTGAAATTATGAAAGATTGCATTTTCTGCTGAATATCCTTCCTTAATCTTATTACGAATCGCCTCATGCATGAATGAATCTGAGAGAATCATCGAATATGTCTCAAGAATATGAGACATGGAGGGAAACTCATTCTTGCTTAGCTGAATGATATTGTTGAATTGCTGTTCGCTTTTTTGGACAGCTTGAGCAAAACGATTCAATTCAAGCGGAATCTGATTGGAAGATATATGTTCTTCATATTCACTTATGAGATCATTATGTATGACTTTCGCTTTACCGAACACAATTCCTCTTGAAGCCGGAATCCCGTGATATCTTCGCTCCTTTTTGTTATCTCTATGTTGTAAGCTTGAAGGCAAAAATAAATTCCTTTACATAAAACATCATTGGATGTATTTCAACAATTGCACACCATGATTTGTACGAATAGACACAATATACATACCGGTTGGCAACTTTGGAAGTTCGACTTCTCTGAACTCTCCTGTATTGACCCAACATTGTTCTGTGAAAAGGGTCGCGCCGGTAAGATCATGAATATGAATGAAGGCATGCGAATATTCGGCTGATTGAATCGAAAGATACATATCATCGCCAAAACCTCGAATTTTAGCCATCATGGGTGTATGTTGTAATTCGTCCATGGATACATACATGCCTGAGGCGGTATCTGCTTCAAGCAAAATATCGGAACGTGGGTCAATAAGAGCTTTTTTCAACGGTGATTGTAGTTTGATATACCCTTCGTGAGATAGCGAATTCATTACAGTATTGTATTGTATGGTATCTTTTTCACCTATGAATGCAATAGTCAGAGGAAAATGAAATACTTCCGGTACATCTTTTCCAGACTGTGTTTGACGTATGACAAAATGTACATATGGTTCATTTTTATCATTGAGATGCTCACGCAATACAGTGAATTTCAATTGTGGATGTCCACGTTTCATCAACCATTGATCAAAGTAAATGTCATAAGGTACAGCAGGATTCGGTGCCAATATTTTGAATATCTGCTTGAATTGTTCTGTGTTTGCATTCCCATAGGCATATGTTTTTAGATAGGTACGAATTGTAGGATAAAATATAGAGTCACCAAGCATGGTTCGAAGCATATGATATACCCAACTTGCCTTTGCATATGTTGTTGCATAATTGAATACATTTTCGATTGGTATACCAAAAATTGGAGGCTGAAGATTTCCAGCATTGATGCGGAGATAATCATTCCTTTTAGTTCTCATCATTGCAATGTATTCCGGATATCCACCCCAGGTTTCATACCAAAGAGCTTCCCCCCAAGTTCCTGCTCCTTCATTCAACCATATTTCTCCCCATGTCTCACAAGTAACCAAATCCCCAAACCATTGATGCATCACCTCATGTGCCAATCCATTGCTGGACCAACCCCTTAGCCATGTTCGGTTTATGGTGGACATACGTTGATGTTCCATTCCGCCGGCCCAAAATGGTTGGGTAGCCGTATGACCATATGTTTTGAAGGGATATGGTCCGAATAAAGGGATATATCCTGTTATCATGCTTGGTGTATAGCTCAATGCATGTTGAGCATTATACTCGCTGCCATCTGTTTTCTTACCTTCAAAATCCTTTTTCCAAACATAATTGTAAATCGGAATGGAATCATTGGAATTCGGAATCTTTGCCCATAATGTAAAATCCACAAAACGTGATGCATTCACAACCATCAGATATGTGGGAATCAATGTTGTATCGTAAAAAGAAAAGTCTCTGTATAATGAAGTCCCAGACTCACTACCGATGTTCATTGACATTAAATCGCCATTCGATGTTACGCGAATATTGTCTGTATCAGAAATCGTAGAATCAAAAGGAACGCGAACTGTTATTCTTGCTCTCGCTTTATCGTCAGGTCTGTCATTGCATGGCATCCAATATCGCGCATCTTCTGGTTGACTCATGACATAGGCAAGGTCTTCTTCCACGAAATTAGAATCGAGTCCCTGGAATTTTCTGACAAACATACCTTTGGGATAATAGTAAAACCCATTCTTTGCATCACCAATATATGTATACCAAATGTCCAGTAAATGGGTATCAAGAGTAATTGGTTGTGTAAGAGTAAAGGACCATGATCCATTCTCCGGTTGTTGTATTGCCGCTTTTGGCAGCATTACTCCATCCAGTTTGACGGAATCAATATTCATTGTTGCGCCATTCATTATTGTGGTGCTCAATGCTTTAGTAGGTATAAATGTGAGTGTGTTTTTTCCGGAATACCTATAGGTCGGCATAACAGTGTCAACTGTTGCAAATGGCAAACGCCAGTCCATGAACAAATCATACGTTAATACATCAATATCGGATGTAGTTGACAATGTTTTTTCAGGTTTGACTTTGTCGAAAGCATGAGCTCTCGAACAGACATGGTATTTATGTTCCTGATTCTCGGGGCTGAGTATGGCAGGCAGTTGCTGTGAAACTAACGTTGCACATAGGCAAGCAAATTGTATGATGCTTAAGAATATATGTTTCATGTAAAATGCTCATGTTAATCGACAATTTCGGATTCTATCTCGGTAACACCATACTTGATCAAATCCAATTCTTCTGCTGCTGCTTTTGAAAGATCCAAAATACGATCAGGATGAAAAGGACCGCGATCATTGATTCGTACAATCACTGACAATCCATTCCGAATATTAGTTACACGCAAAACTGTTCCAAAGGGCAGTGTTCTATGAGCAGCGGTCATAGCTGTTTCATCATAAATCTCACCATTTGCGGTTTTCCTGCCATTGAATTCCGATCCATAATATGATGCTTTTCCTTTTAAGGGAATAGTCAAGCTTTCTGCTTTGATGACCGTTTTGGAAGAATCTTGAACAGTTTCTTCATCATCATGCAATGCTGAATATCGATCCTGAGCTGAGAGAACAGCACTTGTAAATATGAACAATGCAATCAGAATATTATGCATATGAATCACCTCCATGTTGAGAAAGAAAGATAGTTGAAATCAAATCCTTGACCGTTCCAAGATCGCTGAATGGTATGATGTCATCACCAATAATCTGATATTCTTCGTGTCCTTTGCCTGCAATCAATATCACTTCTCGATCTTCAGAATGTGTAAGTGCATGTGAAATAGCCTTGAAGCGATCGCTTATGGTTTGTACTTTATGCATATCGGATTGATCAATGCCCGATGATATATCGTTAATGATTGTTTCTGACGGTTCATTTCTTGGATTGTCATCAGTGATAATTACTGAGTCAGCAAGCTCGGCAGCCAATTTACCCATGACAGGGCGTTTTCCCGTATCACGCACACCGCCGCAGCCAAAGACAACTGTCAGCCGCCCATTACCGGTTGTGCTTAATAATGATTTACAAGTGGATAGGGATTTCTCCAATGCATCAGGAGTATGTGCATAGTCAACAAGAACTAATGCTCCATTCGGAAGGCGAATTCTTTGCATTCTTCCGGGCGCACCTTCTGAACTTTTCAAGGCATGTTGAATAGTTGATGTTTCTATGCCAATCAAATGAGCAAGTGCAGCTGCTATTGAAGTATTCTCAACATTGAACTTTCCGATGAGTGGAGATACTATTTGCATTTCAGTATGTTGAAATTCAGGAACATCCCCCGCAAAGGTTAATCTATAAGAAGAGCCAGATAAAGAGTGATTTTCTTGATCAATGATGATATCAAATACATTTGACCTTCCAACTCTGTACTTTTCTTTTGCTTTGGTATCACTCAACATTAAATAAGAATATGGTGAGTCACCTATGGCAATAGCAATTGCTTCTTTCGGCAACATGTCAAAGAGGTGCTTTTTTGCTTGTGCATACCGTTCCATTGATCCATGAAAATCCAAATGATCATGCGTAAGATTGGTGAACAATGCACCTGCGAAACGTATTCCCTCTGTTCTATGCAGAGCAAGTGCATGTGAACTGACCTCCATTACTACATTTTTGATTCCCCTTCTTACCATCATTGACAATAATTGACAGAGATGTGGAGATTCTGGAGTTGTATGCGTTGCTGCAATTCGTTCATCACCAATATAGTTGCCTGTAGTTCCGATAAGACCTGTGGGTTCTCCGGTTGCATCTAAAATTGATTTCAACAAAAATGAGGTCGAAGTTTTTCCATTCGTACCGGTAATACCAAAAATCCGTAATTGATTCGATGGATAATCATAGAATGCATTGGATATTCGTGACAATGCCATTCTTGCATCAGGAACACCGATGATGGTGATGTCATCAGGTGCTACAAAGTCGGGAATGGCAGTAATAATTGTTTTTGCACCTCTTTGAATGGCGTCATTGATATAAGTATTTCCATCAGTAGGAGGATTTGTACTGCCTGGAATGGCTACATACATTGAAAATTCTTGGCAGCTTCTACTATCGTATTCAATGGAACTCACCGGTTTTTCGGTTGGTCCCTTCACCGTGAAACCATTCAAGGCGGTCAGTAACTGAGCAAGATTCTTCATATGATTATACCAATTGTAAAGTCATGTCGATATGGGGAATGCCATCAAGATCATATATTATCCCATGGACAATGAATCCGAATGATTCATAAAACCTGCGTAAATAATCTTGAGCCGAAATATCGATTCTTATTGGTGAATAGTGTATTTGGGCTTGTGCAATTGCAGTATGAACAAGCTCTTTTCCAAGGCCTGTACCACGAACTGATTCATTCACGATAATGCGACCAATAATCACATGATCAGGAGAGTTTCCCGGAATAATGCGAGCATATGCCAGAAGTTTATCTTCCTTGATAAAAGTGATATGATGAGATGTTTTGTCCACATTGTCGATATCGATATATAGACATTGTTGTTCGAGAATGAAGACTGCTTCTCGGAGCTTGAGTATCTCATAGACATCATTGCCTGTCAACTCTTCAAATGCCAGACAATTCCAACCTTCTTTCATGATCTATTCCCTTGAATTGTTGGAATGAAAGCTGCATGATATGCAGAATCGGCTGTGATTGGCGATATCGCTTCACCTCTTTGAAGCATGATATAACCGAGTTGAGCAATGAACTCGGGATCTGAATTGTTGAATTCTGCATAGATGACATCTTGTTGTTCAAGCTTATAATCACCAATCACGATTGTATCATCATCGATATACATATCTAATGTTGAGCTTGAAACAATGGAAATATCATTCTTTTTACCACCTGATTTCGCATCAAACGTTTGAACAAACCATTGATCACCATGAGATAGCTTTGCCATGCATAGAGTCTGATGCCTCAAGTTGTGAATCTTGTTTTTCAAGGCATGAATCATCGCATCGAATGTTGGTACCGAAATCAAAGAAGTTTTTCCATCAGCACACCAACCTTTGGCAAAAGACATGCCGATTCTTAAACCGGTGAAACTCCCGGGTCCGGCTGAAACAGCGATTGCTGAGATATCACTCGTTGCGATTGCATGATCTATCAGTGCTATACGAATCATCTCGGCTAACATCGAATCATGCATATTCGATTCTTTGAGCACATGTTTCATTATCAATGTGCCATCTTGTGCATTGGACAATGCAATTCCGCAATAATGACCAACAGTATCGATGGATAGCATATATGATGTGTCCACTATCATCGAATCTTAAACTCATCTATCAATATTCGTTCAATCAGTTTGACTGCTAGATCATTTGTATTCAAAAGATGGAGGGGCATATGTAAAAACACCATGGTCGATTCATCATCCTGGACGCCGAGGATTGGAGTACCTTGCCATTTTGCGCCTATCGGAAGTGAATACACGGGTTTTGCATTTGCTTTTGGATACAATGGATACACAAGTACTGATCCACGTTCTTTTATGAGATTTGGATACATTGCTCCGCCATGTTCTATGCCAATGAATTCCGTTCCATTCCTAATTGCAAGCGGATCACTTGAAACTTCACTTGTTCCAATTGAATCAATAGGTGAAAAATCTCGGATTTCAGTTCGGATATCTTCGCTTAATGGAGCGGGTAGATCTGCAATAAAGAGCACTTTTCCACCCAATCGAGTATAGGAAATCAAAGATTGTTGAGCAAGAGACATGCTTGGTGATTTGTCTGTATACCAAACAATTGCAGAATAGAGATTCAATGATTCAATGAACATTGGATTTATGAATGGAGGTATCGTTTTGGCAGGGGCATCTGCAGTACGAGTAGTATTGATATCCAAAACATCAAATCGTCCATCAAATGAATTTGAACCGATGAGTGACAAAGCGCGAGAATAAAAATTATCGATATCCTTATTTGCACAATCCTTTATCAATAATATCGGACCTTTGGCAGCCCTTACAAACCATGTCTTGTTGGGAGTTGGATATCGTAAGACTTTGCTCGAAAGTTTACCTATGTCTTTGGCTCTTACATATATGGCATTATTCTCATTCAAAAATAATCCATCTTTGATTGTAACATTGAACAAACGGGTGTTTTTTGGTAGTGTTTTCCAGTTTGCCTTTGGGGTGGAATCATTCAGTGACCATTCTATGGACTCAAGAGTTGCATCTCCATCTGGATCAGTAACGAATATTTTGAATGTTGCAAATGCAAAGGTGGTATCCGGCAATGCAACGGATAGTGAAGACTTAGCAGTTGTATCATTGCCCCATGCAATGATTGGGGCAGAATTTTTGATTGGGAAAAGTAGATTAGCGGGTGATGGATCAACAGCACCATGAAGCTTAGGAAAATCCTCTCCGGAATCATGAAATCCATTATTGTTTTTGTCCACAAATTCTATGCGTTCACCTTCATTGGGATATTGCTTCAATGAATTGTCGATAGCGGCAATTGAAAAGCGAAAGTTGGTATCTGAACTTTCTACTTGCAATGCAAATGTGGAATCATTCTTTCTTGTGAAATACCAGTTTCTTTTATCCCAAGAAAATACATAGCCGATTACCATGCCATCTGTATCTTCTCCTGACCAACTTACAAAGACTCTGCTATTTTGTTGATTGCGAATTGAGTCCAAAAACAAGGTAGTATTCGGAGGTTGATTATCACTTGGATTTATCAGCGTTTCATTGCAAGATGAAGTGAGCAATACGCCAAGGAAAATCAAGATATAGAAAGTATATTTCATGAATGTTCAGCCTTTTTTCAATTGTGCCGATGCAATGGTCAATGCAGATACTGAGCGTGCTCCATGTTCAAGTAGTACTTCTGCACAATGCTCCAATGTTGCCCCGGTTGTAAACACATCGTCTATCAACAACAATCGTTTATTGATGATGTTTTCTTTTTTATTAAAACTGAATGCAGCTTGTACATTGCTTTGTCTCTCTTCAATATTCAGTGTTGTTTGTGACATTGTATAATGATTGCGATGCAAACAATCAATCACGTCAAGATGATGCTCATGAGCAAAACCTTTGGCGATTTCATATGCCTGATTGAAACCGCGTTCTCTCCTCCTTGCCGCATGTAATGGTATTGGAATGATGGCATCCACATCATGTTTCGGTCTATACAAGGCCAACATTCTTCCAAATTGAAATGCCATGTTGATTCCAAGCCCATATTTCATTTCATGGATTGCGATTTGAATTGCTCCATCATGCTGAAATTCAAAGAGACTGTCTACATGGAGAAGGGAAGTGCTTTTATTGCCTTTTCTGAATAATGAATTCAGAAGAATATCCGATGTTGGAGCAGGGTCGAAAGACATGTAACAAGAGTCACATATTCTATGAATAATCGAATCACCTTGAATGTTCACGGAACAAATGCAACAATGAATGGGAGCGATGGCTTCCAAAATCTCATGAGCATAGGTGATTATGTTGAACTTATTTTTCATGCTCAAACATAAACTGCAATCTTTCCGAAATGGATTCAGGTAGATGCGGAATAATTCTTCTTGGTATCAACATGCCTGACAATGATGTGATATCACCAAAGACTCTTTGCTTCAAAGCGGTATGTGCCAGATAATTGAATCCGCTTGAACCACCGGTACCAATTCTTGCACCAATCATGCGCATAGTCATTGAAGCATGCCTATATCGCCAAATAGACAATGTTTCATCAAAACCACATATTGCTTGAAGCAATTCATTAGGCCTGTCCAGCAAAGGAAAATCTCTGTATAATTGAATGAACAATGCAGCCAATGTGGCTTTGTGAGACAATCTACGATCGCCATTCTCTATCAATGCCTGATATGTATTTTTATCAAAAAGGGAAGTGAATGCATGTTCTGCTTGATTGACTGATTCCAAACGTGAAATCCGTTCTTCTTCTGACAAAATAGCATGCGAATGAATGTCTGCTCTGTCTTTTTCAAAACTTGCTGATACCGCATGTTTATATTCTTCCCAAAAACGATAGTCATCAGTTTCAAGAAATGGGGTATGCTCCAACCATGATTGAACAGCCTGAAAAAGTGTGGTTTTTTTCTCGGCAATCTGAACCATGTTTTTATCAAAATCTTTCATTGCAGTCATGAATGATCGATTCATGCGTTTTTCGGATGGCAAGCCAAGTCTCATCTCAAGGACTCGGAATTGAACAGACTGAAATCCACTAGCAGGATGCAATAAATCTCTGAAATCCATGAAATCAAGTGCTGTCATCGTTTCGAGAATAGAAAACTGTTCCATGCTCATCGACAATATACTTTGCATTCTTTTCAATCGATGAACACATATGGCAATCTCATGCTCTTTTACGGATTCCTGAGATAGAATATTGATCACAGATTCCAATTCGAACAAAATCTGCTTGAACCATAATTCAAATGCCTGATGCGTGATGATGAAGAGCATTTCATCATGAGCTTCCACGCCAACTTTATCACTTTCCGGGAATTGTGCTTCCAGGATATTCCTCAGTTGCAAGTATTCAGAATAATAAACAGATTGTTGTTCTTGTTGACTCATATCAGTAATGGTAATATCTTGTAAAATAAGCCAATAATAGACTCTTTGCTCTTCTTGATAGACAAAGAGTAGGCATAGTCTGCAAATATACGATTTCCCATTGCCATTTCAGGGTTCAGAATCTAAGGATGGAACGCAAAATCTTACCGGTTTAGGCCATAAACCTTGCTTTTGGTCTTTTTTCAAGGAAAAGCATGATGAAGATATGGCAGATATAAGGCAAAATTTTCCTATTTTTGTGTTCTTGCTTTTTTGCGTGTGTATTGAGGAGTATGACCTTCATGTTGAAAGTTTCAATCCTTGGAATGGAAGACGGCGATCATACATTCACTGCAGAAACTGCGGTTTCGGCCATACAGGACATGTTCCCTGAATTCACCGGTGTGATATCAGTAACGGGAACAATCAAAAAGCAGGGCAAGCGCTTGATGTTGAATGCGGAGGCATCGTGCAATGCGCATTTGATATGCGATGTTTCCGGTGAGGAATTTGATCAAGAGATCAAAGCCCCTATCAATGCACATTATCGTTTGGATACACAGCTGTACTCTTTGAGCAAGTCTCAAGATGAAGGCAATGAAATTATCCTGAGAGATGATGAAGAAGATATTGATTTCACAGAAGAATCACGACAAGAACTTGCAATACATTTGCCGATGAAGAGAGTCGCTCCGGCTTATGCCGATACAACGTTTGAGGCATTGCACCAAGAGCTACTTGATGAAACAAACAAGGTTGTGGATGATGCTGATTCACCGTTTGCAGCCCTCAAACATTTGAACATACAGAAAAACTGATTTTTTGTTGGAGCATCAAGATGCCAAATCCCAAAAGAAGACATTCGAAATCACGCAGAGACAAGCGTAGAACGCATTATAAAGCCGTTGCACCAACGGTTGCCTTATGCGCTCACTGTGGCAGCATGAAATTGAATCATACAGCTTGTCCTTCCTGCGGTTATTACAATGGTCGCAAGATGGTTGAAATAAATAGCGGATCTTCTGCTGAATAAGCAGGCCATTGCAGAACTTGCCTGCAAGTTTAACGACTATAGTAACTAATGATTATGCATCCCATTCGCATTGCAATTGATGTCATGGGTGGAGATTTTGCTCCTTTGAACGAGATTCAAGGAGCAATTCTTGCTTCTGAGAAGTTCAAGGAACAATCTCTTGATGTTGAATTCCTATTCGTTGGAAAAGAACAAGACATTCGCACTGCAATGAAAGGTTTGTCCTATCCCCACTTGCGCTTTTCCATTCAACATGCCGACGATGTCGTTTCAATGCATGATGATCCAACCTCGGTTATCAAATCAAAAAGACAATCTTCATTGTTCATGGGCATCGACATGCATGCTCGTGGCAATGCAGATGCATTTGTTTCAGCCGGGAATACCGGGGCGGTGATGAGTACAGCCACTGTTGTATTGGGTAGAATCAAAGGGGTGAGCAGGCCAACGATCGGTACCTTTCTTCCAACCCAACATGGCAGGCTGGTTTTATTGCTTGATGTCGGCGCCACCATAGAGTGTAAACCACGATTTCTGTTTGAATTTGCAATCATGGGTGATGTCTATTCGAGAATCGTTCAAGGCATAGATCAACCAAAAATAGGTCTATTGAATATCGGTGAAGAAGAAACTAAAGGTATTGAACCAATACTTCAAACCCATGCATTGCTGAAAGAGACTACATTAAATTTCATTGGGAATGTTGAGGGAAGAGATATTCTCGCGGGTACTGCCGATGTTGTGATTTGTGATGGTTTCGTAGGTAATATCGTGTTGAAATTTGCCGAGAGTATGCTTGGATTGTTAAAAGCAAAAATCAAAGGGTTTGCAGCATCAGGAATTTTGAATAAATTAATGGTCATGTTGATGTTAATACCGCTGAAAAAAATCCTCAAAGATTTCGATTATCAGGAATATGGCGGTGTTCCTCTTCTGGGAGTGAACGGTGTCATAATCATTGGCCATGGAAAGTCTAGTCCCTTAGCAATTCAAAATATGCTTATACGAGCTGTTGAAGTTATCCAGGGCAATGTCAATGCATCCATCAAGCAAGCATTGGCCGAATCAACCAACTAATTCAACAAATAACCACTTACATTATGCCTATTACCATATCATCAATCGCTCATTATGTTCCACAAGAAATATTCCCGAATTCTTATTTCGAGGATAAAGTAGAAACATCAGATGAATGGATACAATCCAGGACCGGAATCAAAGAACGAAGATTTCTCATTGAAGGAGAATTATCTGATATGCTTTTGCCGGCAGTTGAGCAATGTTTATCGGAGAGAGGAATAGGTCCTGAAGAAATTGATTGCGTGATTGTCGCAACCATCACTCCTGACAATCGTTTCCCATCAGCCAGTGCAACGCTGCAACATAAAGCAGGTATGACAAATGCTTGGGGCTACGATTTATCTGCTGCCTGCTCCGGATTTCTGTATGCACTCATGAGCGGAGTTGGTTTGATTGATTCAGGAACCTGCAAAAAAGTTCTTGTGTGTGGTGGCGACAAAATGAGCTCAATTTTGAATTTCAATGATAGGACCACATGCATCCTTTTCGGAGATGGCGGTGGTGTTGCTCTGCTTGAAAAAACCGAGGATCAGGCCATTGGCATTCAGGACAGCATATTGAGAATGGATGGCAAGGGCGGACAGTATTTATACATGAGTGATCATGGCGATGGTGCCAAAGCACCATTTGAAAAATATCCCGAAGAAGTCAAAGAACATTATGTCATACAGGACGGACAATCCGTTTTTAAATCCGCGGTTGTCTGCATGGCAGATGTATCCGCCGAAATCATGGAAAGAAATAAACTCACTTCAGATGATATAGCATGGTTGGTTCCGCATCAAGCGAATCTTCGCATCATAGATGCAACGGCAAGAAGAATGGGGCTTGATCCATCCAAAGTAATCATCAATATTGACAAATATGGAAATACAACTGCAGGAACGATTCCAATTTGTCTTTCTGAATTGCATCATCAAGGAAAATTGAACTATGGAGATAAAGTTATTCTTGCAAGTTTTGGAGCAGGTTTCACATGGGGAAGCATTCTTTTGACATGGGGGATTAAATCATGAGTAAAACAGCATGTCTCTTTTCCGGTCAAGGCTCACAATATGTGGGCATGATGTCTGATTTGGTGCGGGATTTTGATCATGCTGCTTCACGTATGAAACAAGCATGTGACATTGCGGGTTTTCCACTTGATGCAATTTGTTTTGAAGGCCCTGCTGAGACACTCAAAGAAACACGATATACTCAACCTGCTTTGTTTGTGCATGAAGCAATACTCTGGGATCTATTAAAAGACAAGCTTGCTCATGATACATTTGCAGGACATTCCCTCGGTGAATATTCTGCATTATATGCCGCAGGTGTAGTTTCATTCGAAGATGCAATGCGATTGGTTCTCTTGCGAGGATCATTAATGTTTAATGCCGGCAACGAAAAGCCCGGAACGATGTTCGCAGTCATAGGAATGAGTGATGAGCAAGTGATAACATTATGCAAAGAATTATCCGCTGATGGTATCATCGTTCCCGCAAATTTCAATTCGCCCGGTCAAATTGTATTGTCCGGTGATGCAGAATATGTAAGGAGTAAAGCACCACTGTTCAAAGAAGCCGGTGCACGCATGGTTACAGAATTACAGGTTAGTGGCGCATTTCATTCTCCTTTGATGGGGTCTGCTGCCGAAGAATTAGGGAAGGCGATTGATGCAGTTACATTCAATCAACCAACGATGCCGGTATTCCCAAATGTGACGGCAAAAGCTGTTACCGATCCTTTAGAATTGAAGCGCTTGCTCTTGGAACAATTGACTGCACCGGTATTATGGGCTCAAAGCATGCTTTCAATGTATGATTCAGGCATTACAACATATTGTGAGATTGGCCCCGGCAAGGTATTGCAAGGTCTTGTGAAAAGAGCAATCAATGATCCCGAACTCACAATTCGAGGCATCGACACATCCAATGATGTACATACCCTTTTTGGTCATGGAGCTTAAGCATGGAAAGCGCATCAAAAGTAGCATTGGTAACCGGAGGCTCACGAGGAATCGGCGAAGCAATTGTCAGAAGATTGGCTCATGATGGATACATTGTATACGGAACATACAATAGCAATCCAGAAAAAGCTGCAGCTATTGCCAATGAGTTGAAAACAGAAGGAAAGATTGTACATTTTAAGAAAATGGACATATCCTCCTTTGAATCAATCCAGAAAGGAATTGATGAAATCCTTGCTGAATCAGAAAGGATTGATGTATTGGTTAATAATGCCGGAATTACAAAAGATACCCTGCTCATGCGCATGACTGAGCAAGATTGGGATGATGTATTGAATACCAATCTCAAAGGCGCATTTCTTTGCTGTAAAGCTGTTGCAAGGCCAATGATGTCTCAGCGATCCGGACGTATCATCAATATTAGTTCCATCGTGGGATTAAGGGGAAATGCCGGGCAGGTCAATTATTCATCCTCCAAGGCAGGTATGGTTGGACTCACCAAATCCCTGGCCCAAGAACTTGCATCTCGTAATATTTTAGTAAATTGCATTGCTCCTGGGTATATCGAAACCGATATGACAGACAAATTGAATGAAGATCAGAGCAAAGCCTTTTCGGATAAGATTCCTTTGAAAAGGGCTGCAAAACCTGAAGAAGTGGCAAGTGTTGTTGCTTTTTTCGCACATTCTGATTCTTCATATGTGACCGGTCAGGTCATCGCCGTTGATGGCGGTCTTGCAATGTAAACGCTATTTTTCCATACTATTTATTGAGGTTCCCTCATGGCTGCCGTAGCAGACAAAGTAAAAGAGATCATCGTCACAAAATTGGGCGTTGAAGAATCACAAATAACACCAATAGCTTCATTCACAAATGATCTTGGCGCTGATTCATTGGATACAGTCGAATTGATCATGGAATTCGAACGTGCATTCAATATCACTATTGAAGATACAGATGCCGAAAAAATTCAAACAGTTGGTGATGCAATTTCCTATTTGGAATCACGCGCTTCCTGATTGGTCGCTTTCTGTTGATATTGCACAATATCAATATTTTCGAAGCTCATGAACAGCCACTGATCCGGTACTCATTCCAGGATAAGTGGCTTTTGTTTTCAATAGAGAAAATTGATTATTTCTTTGTGAGATCTCATGCCACGATATAATTATCCCACCATCGTTGTGACAGGCGTAGGGGCTGTGACCCCGATAGGAAACACGGCTCAAGACTATTGGAATGGAATGATGAATTCAGCCAATGGGGCCGGCCCAATCACTCGATTCGATGCTGAAAAGTTTGATACACGTTTTGCTTGTGAAGTAAAGCACTATGATCCACTGTTGCATATCAATAAAAAAGAAACTCAAAGGATGGATCTCTTTACTCAATTCGCCATCAGTGCATCGGCAATGGCTGTTGAGGATTCAGGGATAAATTTTGAAAAAGTGAACAAAGAAAGAGCAGGTGTTATTATTGGTTCCGGTATTGGTGGTATGTGGACATATCATCATCAACAACAAAATCTGTATGAACGTGATGGGAATCCGGATCGTATCTCACCATTCTTTGTTCCCATGCTCATAAGTGATATTGCTGCAGGACATGTAGCGATTCGTTATGGTTTGAAAGGGCCAAATTATGCTACTGTTTCTGCTTGTGCCACATCAAGTCACTCCATTGCTGATGCACTCATGATCATGCAAAGAGGTGATGCAGATATAATGTTGGTTGGAGGAAGTGAAGCAGTTGTTTGTCCGATGGGCATAGGTGGTTTTAATTCAATGAAGGCATTGTCAACCCGCAATGATGATC
Source organism: Ignavibacteria bacterium (assembly GCA_016873735.1). Taxonomy (GTDB): domain Bacteria; phylum Bacteroidota; class Ignavibacteria; order Kapaibacteriales; family UBA961; genus UBA961. The sequence continues at coordinate 183,327 of VGWD01000002.1, forward strand.
CCATGTCCGCAAGCAGACCATTCGATCTGGGAAGAGACGGTTTCGTTATGGGTGAAGGAAGCGGAGTAATGGTTATTGAAACCCTTGAACATGCCATGAATCGCGGTGCTGAAAAAATCTATGGTGTGTTGGCAGGCATCGGCTTGACAGATGATGCTTTCCATATCACCCAACCAGCACCCGGTGGAGAGGGAGCAGTTCGGTCGATGAAGCTTTGCATTCAAGATGCTGATTTGACTCCCGGAGATATTGATTATATCAATGCTCATGGAACTTCAACTCAGTTCAATGATAAAAATGAATCAGCTGCCATAAAAACTGTGTTCGGTGATCATGCACATTCTATGGCGATTAGTTCTACAAAGTCCATGACCGGTCATTTGCTTGGAGCAGCCGGTGCAATCGAAGCTATAGCCACAGTTCTTGCAATTAAACATTCCATGGTTCCACCAACTATCAATTATACGACTCCAGATCCTGATTGCGATTTGAACTATGTACCGAATGTGCCAATTGCAAAGCCCATAAAAGCTGCCATAAGCAATACATTCGGCTTTGGTGGACACAATGCTTCAATTTGCTTTAAAGCTTTCGAAGGGTGAGAACCACTTTGTCATATAACTTCATTTGCAGGTTGAATGTACAATTCAACCTATTTTTTATTTTTTGAGAAGTAATGAAAACCCCTGTCATTGTTCAGCAGATCTACGATAATTTTTTCCGATTGCCTACATTCAAACGTAATCCGAAAAAACCACATTTCCCTGTGCTTGGATTAATGAATAAGTCCAAAAAGGTAGAACTAGAACAATCACTTGGAATAAAGATTGATCATGTAGGGTATTTTGAACAAGCACTTACGCATCGTTCTTATTTGCAGGTGAACACAGAGCTTCATCTCATTGCAAATGAACGTCTGGAATTTTTGGGTGATGCCATCTTGGGCATGGTGATAGCGGAATATTTATTCTATCATTATGAGCAAGACCATGAAGGTGAGTTAACTAAAATGCGATCATGGTTGGTAAATAAAAAGTCACTTGCACATTGTGCACGTTCTTTGTACTTGGAGCGATTCCTTCTTCTTTCTTTCAGTGCGGATCAATCATTGCAGAAAGGCAATGAAACTATTTTTGCGGATGCAATGGAATCAATCATTGCGGCTATCTATTTGGATTCAGGTCTGCAACAAGCCAGATCATTCATTTTGGATCGACTTGTTCCAATGCTCACCAATGAGATGATCATGAAAGATTCGAATTTCAAAAGTATCTTATTGGAACTTGTGCAATCCCAAGGTAAAGAAGCACCTAAATATTCTGTGGTTGATGCCACGGGACCGGATCATGAGAAAGAGTTTCTCGTCGCAGTATATGTGTCCGGTCAAGAAATGGGAAGGGGATCCGGAAAAAGTAAAAAACAGGCTGAACAAGCTGCTGCTCATCAAGCTCTCGAACTTGTTCTACGTGAACATTCCATGCTGAATGGAAAAGAAAAGGAATCCTGATACGTGAAACAATCTCCATATCTGCAATTGCCATCAACGTGGGCAACACTACAAGGTTTTCATCAAATCGTGATTTCATCTCACCTTGATCCCGATGGAGATTCAATTGGCAGCGCTATAGGTTTATACCATCTATTGCTTGCACAAGGGAAAATAGTCAGCATAGTCAATCAGCACCCGATTCCAAAAAATCTCACATTTCTTCCTCTCGACAAACAAGCATATGTGCTTGCAGATAGCCCCGATGCACAAGATGTGATTTCTGGTGCTGATGCTTGGTGCATATTGGATTTGAATGCTCCGCAAAGACTTGGACCGAATCTCAGACCTTTCTTTGATATGTTCAAAGGTACTTCCTTTGTATTTGATCATCATGTGGAGCCTATGATCAATGTGCATTCATTGAATGTGATCACTGAGGCTTCATCCACTTGCGAGATCATCGCACGAATGGCCTTTGATTCAGGAATCAACGTTTCTTCTGATGCCGCTCATGGCCTCTATACAGGGATTATGACGGATACAGGGGGATTCAGGCATCCAAGAACCAATGCAGATGTCATGAGGCTCACTGCTCTTCTCATGGACTGCGGCGCAGATCCCGTCATGATTTATGATAAAGTAATGAATGCTCAATCTTTTGGATCGATGAAATTACTCGGGGCTGCATTATCCAATTTGCGTTTGGAACATGATGGATCGCTCATCTTGATGATAATGCGAAAAGAAGATTTGGCCGGATATTCCTCGGAAGATCTTGAGGGATTTGTAAACTATACATTGAGCATTGCAGGAGCCAAGATAGGGGGATTGATTACTGAATGGCCTGATGGAACGGTGAAGATGTCACTTAGAGCAAAACCACAATATGAAGTTCGCTCCATTATCGAACATTTCGGTGGCGGCGGCCATATGCAAGCTGCAGGAGCCAGGGTGAAAGAAGGGAATATTGATCATATCATTCAAACTATCATTGATCTTACCCAATCAAGCATCAATAAATAGGTAGTATTTCAACCCAAACTGTATCTCCCTTATAAAGCGTAAGGGGAGTGCGTTTATAGTCTGGTTTGATTATAGGATTATCATATGTTTGTTCGAATTCTGGATTGATTACTTTCAACACCAACTCAAATTGTGATGCATAACTTCTAGCCGAACCCAATGGTATATCTTCAAACGTTGTGCTGGGTATTCCTAATGTGTCTTCTTCAGGGGGAGCCTGACTTACTGTTAATGTAATTGTGGCGCCATATGGCAAATTTATTCCATAGCGCGGACTTTGCCCCAATACAACTCCATCCGGTTTATCATCCCGTTCAACATATTCAATATCACCAACATTGAAACCGAGTCGCATGATGTCTAACCATGCTTCGCGTTCCAGTTTCCCAATAACATATGGTACAGTGATTTTTTCTATCCCTCTGCTCACTGTGATATATAATCTTCTTCCTTCTCGAACTTCGGAACCTGCAAAGGGTAATTGACTGATGATATATCCTTTGGGGACCTTTTCATTATACACTTCTCGAACATCAGCAACTCTGAGTTTTGAATTTTTGACGATATCATCTGCCTTTTTGAGCGACAATCCCGTTATATTTGGAACTTTGATGGTCGCAATGGAATGGACATACGGTGGCATCACACATGAGTCAATGAGCCAAAGTATGAGAAACAATAAGAGCAGGATCACTGCAAACGTTTTGGAAAACTGCTTAATCCCTAAGCGCTGTTCAAGAATTTCTTTTATCATGCAAACAACCTACATCCCTATGCGAGACAAGGCGCAAATTAGTAAAAACCTCTTTCTTGCCCTAATTTCATTGCAAGTCTTCTTGACCATGGAACTATACGCAGAGGCATGGCCAAGACCAAAAGGGAAGGGATTTGTGCAATGTTCAGTGGGGTCAATGTCAGGTTCCAGTTTTTTTGAATCTGATGGATTACGCACGAGCGGCTTATATGACAGTCTCGCATTGAGTACGTATACATTCGATTTTTCGGGTACATTGATGACATTGTCAGGAGAGTATGGACTGACCAATGATATCACGATTTATGCAGCTTTGCCGTTTGGATCATATTCTTTGAATGAAAAGTTTGTCACCGATTCCATAGGGAATCGCCCAATTCGCGCAATATTGAGTAGAACATTGCTTTCATGGTATGCGATTGGCTCACGATATACAATGTATTCCGGTCCATTGATAGCAACCATAAGCGGAGAATTCCGCCTGCCTCCATTTATGGGTATTCCTAATGATCCAAGCGCAGAATTTCTTGGCGGAGGCTCAAAAGAAGGCATAGTTGCCTTGCATATAGGTATTCCATTTGATAAGAGTTGGCTTGAAGTCAAAGGTGCTCTATCACTTCGAGAGAAAGCTTGGAATGATCGCTTCTTAGTTCATGCCGAAGCAGGTTTTTCATCTGTTGAACGAACTGCACTGAAATTTTTTGTTGATCTGCAACAACCATTGGGGGCTGCAAGAGATATCCCGGAATTTGATATACGAAAAATACATCCTGCAGAATTTTTTGCTTCAGCGGGTGCATCTTTCACCATATCATTGCCCGATGGTGTATCACTCGAAGCAATGTATAATCTTCGCATGCTGGGAACAACTGCTTGGAGTTTAGGAACGGTTATGCTCAGTGCAGGATATGCATTCTAATGCCATCAACCATTGAAATCATAGGTTTTTTGACAGGTATACTGGGGGTATACCTCACGATTAAGCGCTCTCCTTTTTGCTGGCCGATAAGCGCAATCAATGTCTTGCTCTATTGTTCTCTTTTTTATACAGAACAGCTCTATGCTGATGCAGGATTGCAATTGGTCTTTTTCTCATTTTCGATCTATGGTTGGATACTATGGACTAAAAATGCGCAATCATATAAACCTGATGATTCACCCTTGCAAATAACCAAAAGCGGTCAATTGGAAATGCTGATTGCAGCATGTTGTCTAATACCGTTGGCATGCACACTGGGCTATGGATTGGATCAATTCACTGATGCCGCTTTACCATATTTTGATTCATTCCTGGCCATCATGAGCATTTGGGGACAATATCTTCAAACCAAGAAACATATTGAGCATTGGTATATATGGATCATTGTTGATGCTCTTTATATTGTGCTCTATATACAAAAGGACCTCATACTCACAGCTGTTCTGTATGGAGTATTTCTAGTGATGGCAATACAAGGTGCTATCATCTGGAAAAGCGCATTAAGGTCTCCAACCAAAAACTTTACGTAATAATGCTGATACTTGCCCCAGTGGATCTTTTCTAATCAACTTTTCTTCATTTCCAATGGTAAAGAATAATCCATCTAGCGCTCTTTCAGTAACATATTGCGTTAAATCAGGATTGATCTTTTGCACAAATGGGATCTTATTATAGATTGTCATAACAGTAGACCAATGTTTGGTCGCATCAACTTTTTTTAATGATCCTTCTATAACGGGTCTGAAAGCATTTGCCAAAGCATTTGTGGTCGTTCTTTGGAGAAATCTCGTTCCTGCAATGCTGTCCCCTTTTACAATACCAATTGCATCCTGAAAAGTCATTCCGCGTATGGCATCTACAAAAATGGGTAAAGCCTGCATTGCTGCATCTTCAGCTGCCCGATTAAGTGATAGTACTGCTTCATCTACGGTTTTTCCCATTCCGATTTTTCTCAATGAACTTTCAATCTGCTTTGCTTCGGGAGGGAATGGAATTTTAATTAACTGATTACCAAAATACCCATCTGTTTTTGAGAGTGTTGCGGTTCCTTTGGTAATACCATTTTGCAAAGCTTCCTTCAGAGCGGATACTGCTTCTTGTTCGGTAAATCCACCTGATTGTTTATTCCCTTCGATCAATACTTTTGCTTTGTTTTTCAATGATTCAAAAAGTTGAGCTTGTGCAACCTGGGACGCGGATCCTAAAGCAACAAATAAGATCAAAATTGGTAGTTTGTGGACGTGTTTCATGATTATTCCCTGTGTGATGATCAATTTTCGTGTAAATCTATGAATATGTATGAACATTTGAAAGGAAAGAGATTGCTTGCTCTGGATATTGGCAAGAAGCGTATCGGCATCGCTGTATGTGATATTCTTCATATTACCACCACACCACTTCTCACGATAGAACAGGGTCCGGCAGCACAACAAGAGATTCTTGATATTATTGAAAGAGAGCAGATAGGAGGAGTGATCATAGGCATACCAAAAGTTTCTGCAGGTCAAACAAATTCTATTATCAAGGATATCAAAAACATGGAGCAATTTCTTCGCGCACAACTATCCATCAATGTCTACCTTCATGATGAATCATTCAGCTCGAAAGATGCCGTCATGCATATGGTTGCTGCGGGACGGTCAAAGAAACACAGACAAGACAAAGCCGCAATCGACAGAACTGCGGCTGCAATCATCCTACGTTCTTTTCTTGGTGAAAACGATGTTTGATACCCGCATCCATATATTCATTGTTTCTTGTTTGTGCTTCGCTTCGCAATTCATGTACGGACAGATGCAAAAAAATGGTAGTTCACTTTATCCTACATTGGATACCCCGAAAGAACCATTATACTCTGAGCTTAGAGCTTTACCACATGCATCATCTGATTCCATGATGATTATGGCTATGTTTAGAATTCAATATGATGCATTGCTATTTGAACGTAGCACATCCTTCCGAGGTGAATTTGTGGCAATGCCCACTCTTGAGATTGAAATTAAAGACACAAATGGTATCATTCGTGGTAGGATTCAGTGGAAAGACTCAGTATTTGTACAAACATTTGAGCAAAGCAATGATACGAAAGGATATGCATTCGGCATGCGCTCGGTGATTCTACCAAACAATCAATATGTGGTTACTCTGGCCTTGGTTGATAAGGGGCGTGTGTTAAAAAAATTCAGACTTCCTTCCCTTGCTCTCCGTGAAATTGGACAACCTTTTTTTACATCAGGTAATCCATTCTCTGATGTATTTACACCGGATATTTATAATGGGAATATTCCATTTGGATCAACACGTCAGTATGCGGTTTTTCCATTATCATCATCAATATCAATTACTTCGGCTACTTTGAACAGACAAAGGGCGAATGAAGAATATGCTCGTCATGTAAAACCTATCACTTCAACTAGAACAGAATTGAGGAAGAATGCCTCAATCATGCCCGAGTACATAGAAGAGTCAGCTTCTTTTCAACCTTTTCCGCTTTTGATTAGTGAAATAAATGGTATGCAGGTTCTGATAGTGCAGTTTCCGGACAATGTTATAGCTCCGGGCAGATATTCACTTGTATTGCATCATGGTGAAAAAAAGGGGAAGAAAGATAGCACTCGTTTTGATTTTGCATGTCAATGGGAGGATATGCCAACTACATTGATTAGTGCAGAATATGCAAGACAGGTAATGAAATATCTGTTGACAGATGATGAGTTCGACAAATTATCTGCAGGTTCAGATCTAGAAATTCGAAGAAATATCATTGATTGGTGGAAGAAGAATGATCCTACTCCAACAAGCATTTATGATGAGCCAATGGCAGAATATTTTAGAAGGGCGGATAGAGCATTCACTGAATTCCAAACAATTACAGAGTCTGATGGAATCATGACACAAAGGGGAAAGATTGCATTGCTCTATGGATTCCCCAAAAAAAGGGATATGGAAATACCATCCCAGGGTGTAAAAAAAGAGATCTGGACATATCCATCGCCAATCAATATGCGATTCATTTTCGTGCAGCAATCAGGCAAGAACTTTGCCCTGATCGCCATTGAAGATGTATAACATGCCTTTATAATCTAGATATAAATTCATTCCAATCAATGCCCATAGAGCAACTTCAAACGGTATGGACTCCATAGGCGGATCTACGGCATACATTGCATATGTGAGCATCATAATGCCTGAAATGAAAGGCAGACTTTTTTGTACTTGTATACAGCCGATAAAAATGATGGGTATCAGATACCATGAATGAACTTTCGGGGAAATGAATACGGTAATCAGCATAATCACATACATGGAATAAAGCACTCCATGTTGTTGTATTTTCGAGAAAAAGGATGCTCCGATTATTGCTAGTCCACGAACAATCGATACTGCCTTCGGTGCAATCAGCCACCAATCATGAATGTGTAAAGCTTCAAAAATCCAACGAAAAAAATACAGTACGACTCCATTGAAATAGGTGCCATTGTAAAAAGACAATACAGTTGCATAACCTGCCAATGCTGACATATCGCCAATGAAGATCCCTGAAAACCATGGCAAGGTACTAAGCATGATCACTCCAATACATGATAGTAATGCTTTGAATATATGCCTTCGATCCATGCCAAGAAGCATGATGGGTAAGAGTAAAACAATCGGATACATCTTAATCATTCCGATGATTGCACATAAACCTCCAAGTAGTATTTCCCGAAATCTGATAGAAGAATCTATCACGATGATCATGATCAAACTAAGAAATGGTAAGAGTAACAATTCATTATGGGCTTGACCTATTCCTTCGATAGCGGTGAGAGGAATAGATAGATACATCATTAATGGCGCAAAAGACAAACCTCTTTTACGTAATGCATAAAATACTATCCAAAGACCCAGCCCCTCGCATAAGAAAAGCAATGATTTCCAAATCAACAAAGCTTGTTCAAGTGAAGTGGAAATCATGGAAGATATCCATGCTGAAATTGTCATGAATACCGTGGCAATTGGTGGGTAAATATTTTGATGCGGTTTGAATGCCATCAAATCAAAAGCTGCATCCCTCAAATATGTCAATGATGGATCATCCGCCGTCAGAGCATACAGATTTGCACCATGAAGGGTTGCTTTTCCATAAAACAAATACCCAAATACATCATCAGAGAGCCATGGATATATACCCGTCACGGCAATTCTTGATGCAAAAAATATTATTGTCAATACTAAAGGCGATGCATTTGCAGAATATAATCGGAGCACTATCATTCCACTGATTGCATGAATAGTATGAAGCCATAGGAAATATGACACATGTTCGGCACTACGTACTTGCGGGATCAAGCCGTACAAAAAAAATCCCGACACATACACGAGAAGTGCAAGATGTCGGGCTTGAAACATCATAATGGGGTTATTGAACATTAAGCAATTCAACTTCAAATATCAATGTGGAGTTGGCAGGAATATCGCCAACAGCTCTGGAACCATATCCTAGTTCCGGAGGTATCTGGAGAATTCTCTTACCGCCAACCTTCATTGTTGAAACACCCAAGTCCCATCCTTTGATCACCTCCCCCACTCCAATGGTGAATGTGAAAGGCATTTTGCGATCTCGGGAAGAATCAAATTGCTTGCCATTGGTCAATGTTCCAACATAGTGGACTGTAACTTTGCTTGCAAACCCTGGTTGAGCTCCGGTTCCTTTCACCAAGTCGGTTATCTTCAAATTTGGGTATTTTCCCGGATCTTCCAGAGTGAGTGTTTCCGAAGGATTGCAGGAAAGAATAAAAAGGGAACAAAGAAGCAAGATGAATGAATATTGCATTGGACACCAATAAAAAAAGCCTGCTTCAGCAAAGAAACAGGCTTATTGAACATGTATGATTAGTCTATAAGAACCGCACTTTTCATATCAACTTCTTTTCTCGTGTCGATAATGGTTGGCTTGGTATTCTCGATTTTTTCTTGGATTGTCATCAAGGCTTTGAGCAATGCTTCGGGGCGCGGAGGACAACCGGACACATAAGCATCAACTGGTATGAATTGATCTATACCTTGAACGACTGAATAGCTTCTGAACATCCCACCGGATGAGGCACAAACGCCCATGGAAATACACCATTTGGGTTCGGGCATTTGATCCCAAATCTTCCTCACGACCCAGCTCATTTTATATGTAACGGTTCCAGCAACTATCAAAAGATCAGATTGGCGAGGTGTGAATCCGAATTTTTCAGAGCCAAATCGAGCACTGTCAAAACGTGGACCTGCAAATGACATCATTTCAATTGCACAGCATGAAATACCCATCGGCATTGGCCATAAAGAATTTCTTTGTGCCCAACTGATGGCCGCATCAACTGTGGTTGTCAGAAAACCATCTTTTGTCAATTGATCTATTGCCATTCCAAAGCTCCTTTTTTCAACACATAAATATATCCCGCAAAAAGTAAAACCATGAACAATGCCATTGCAACCAATCCAACCATGCCCAAGGCCTGAAACTGAATTGCCCAGGGATACATGAATACAATTTCAATATCAAAAAGAATAAACAGCATTGCCACAAGATAGAACTTTACTGAAAAGCGCTCTCTGGCACTCTTGATTGGCTCCATGCCGCATTCATATACGCTTAACTTTTCTTTGGATTTGTTCTTTCTCGGGCCCACGAATTCCGCGATGAGAATATTGGTCAAACCGAAGATGAAACCAACGGCTATCATCAAAAAAAGAGGCAGATATGTTTCGAACATGATTGTATTCCGGTTATATCAATTGTTTGGCAAAGTTAGGCATTTTTCACCTTCACAACAAAGGCAAAACAGCTGATTAAGTGGAAGTTGTTCCCATATTTGAGGGAAGTTTTCCAAATACCTTGAAAATGGGGAAGCAGAGTACAATTTGAAGCCATTCCACATCCAATTTGAAGCGAATATTGGAGGCTTGGGTCATCCCATAGATTACTGTCACATAGAAAAGAATGCCTATGATCATCCACATTATTGTTGACTCACCGGCAAAAAGATGCTTATATCGAATGAGTATCCATATCGATGCAAAAGACCCAAACAATAATATGATCTGGGGGATGATCCGTGAAATAAGGATGGGGAATTCCATCTTTCGATCTGCATATCTATCAGGAACAAGCCAGAATTCCTGTATTCTGTGTATGCATGCATATAAGAATAGAGTTGGGGAATCATAGATATCATTAATGACAATATTCTTATACAATGGCTCCATTTGTACATCATTTTTTACTTTTCGGTATGCTTCAATCACCGACTTGTCTGATGCTGAAAGGTTAGGCACCATACCCTCGTACACATTCATCCACATTGGAGATTTCAGCGGTATGAATTGTCCGAAAGTCATGGAATTTCGAATGGTCCAGGGTGCAAAGACCAAAAAACCTGTCACAGCAAAAGCAATGATATCTCTTGTTGATAATGGCCAAGCAAACAATAACTGAATTACAATGATTGCAGGAAGAAGTATAGGTTGCGTCAATCCAATGATGAAGCCAAGTATCATCAATTGAGGTGGAAATCGATTACATGACTTTTGTAATTCAGCCATGTACCACCACAACATACATAATGGTATTGTCAGCGATGTGGCTTCAAGAACAAATGGATAATATGCATATGCAGGATGTAAAGTGAAACATAACCCTGCAAACAGGGCAAAATGATCATTGAATCGCAATTCACAGGCCCGCGTGAAAGCAATTATTCCGATAAACATCAGCAATTGTTGCATTGCTGAGGCAAAAATCACACCTGTATCGCCCATTGCTGCAAAGGGGATTAGAAAAATGGGATAAACCGGTGTTTTTAAAGCTGTTGGACCAAGTGATAAACTATATCCTTGTCCGGCAATCACATGTTGAGCAATATACCAATCTTCAATTGCATGAGGATGTATTGGTAGAAGGAATAGCAAGCCTAATTTTACAATGCAGAGAATCCCTGAAACATATATCACCCAACGAACAGATATATTATGCGAAAATGAATGTAGCAAATCTTGAACAATCATCATAGTAACTCATATTTATGGTATAATGATTCAAGATGTTCATTCACACGTTCATAGGAATGATATGTATCAACCCACTTCCTACCTTGCTCGCCAATTGTTTTGCAGTTATCCGGTGATTCAATCAATCGTATAAGTTGATCTTCAAGTTCTTTTGCATTATTTGCAATCACAAATGGATTTTCAGGAAGCCATGATGCATATTCTTTAGTCATATTGGTGATGGTCGGTATGCCCATTGCCAATGATTCGATTCCTGCTTTACCATAACCGGTCCCACCATAGGAACCACCTACCTGGTCGATAGAAATTGTGCATTGTGATTTCACAGAAAGAACTTCTGATCGAGACATATTCTCTAATAATAAAAATTCGAACTTATGTGTGCGCTGCAATTTCTCAATCACTGACACAATCATATCAGTCCCTTTGAAGATTCTGTTTGTCGGAGAATGTACAATCCTAATATGGGAAAAATCTTTAGTTGATGAGGATTGGGGCAATTCAGAGGGATTATATGGATAGAATACATATTCGAGATCCGATTTCAAGGCAAGGTGGTCAAATTCAGAGGTGATATTCAAATCAGACATACCATCCATTTCCCTGATGATTCCTCTCGCTCGTAGATCGCTTCCATAATAACAGGTTACGATTGGTTTATTCATTGTTTTCCATCGCTTTGCGAAACGAGAATCTCGTGTGAAATCCAATCCGCCATCATAGTGGATGATGTCGAAATCATCCAAATCATACTGTTGGATTAATGATTCAACCGTAGCAATTCTTGAACGTGTTTGCACTGAAAAATACAATCGTTCAAGAATTGATTTAGGCCTCCAAAAATGATCATCCTTGTTATGTGCGCCGTTTTTTATCAAAGAATGATGCAAGCGATAGGCTTTTGCTGTCTTGGATCTTGGTATTGCAAAGTGACAACAAATATCTTCTTCGAAACCCAATGGATTTTCATGGAAGGTTATCAGTCTTGAACCATTCCCGAAATGTTCATGCATGCGCTTGAAATCCATTGGGACTCCCGCAAAATTCTCGGGCGCAATATGAAGAATAGAATACCTCATTCAGCATTCAATTGCTTGATGAATGTATCTCGAAAAATCCCTCTACTTCCAAAGTTTTCCTTGAATCGACCCAGCCCCCAATTAGGATCCATGTTTACTGTGAATATACCGAAATCCAAATAGGAAAATCCCTGAATTGCCGATTCTTTCATGATTGTCGCAAATAACAGATTGACTGCGCGATATTCTTGATATGCTTCATCATGACTGATATAAAAAGCTAATATCACCTGTTTATTTGCAGCGAATGTACAAACGCCGGCAGTCATGATATCATCAAGATAGGCACCCCATAAAGTGATTTCATCAGGAAATCTCTGTGAGAGATCAATCAATTCTTCAATGGAATGCGTTGGCTGAACTCCATGCCGCATTCTGAGATTCTGTTTCAAGATTGAATAATATGATGCATAGTCATCTGATGTTTTGATTACTATTCCTGACTTCATTGCTTTATTCAAAGCCGTTCTTGCTTCTGGTCTAAACTCTTGTTCTATAGCATGTGGATTGCGAAGATCCACAATGCTTGAGATTTCTCTTTTCACATATGTGAAATCATGCTTCATGAGTGCAAAGTCGATATAATTCGATAGATGCTTGGCATAGAGTATAGGAGGAAGTGTGATTTGAATTGCATCAAAATTGTTATTCTTTGCATGTTCAATCAATGCTTCTATCATCAAAAATGCATCACGAATATTGCATTGACCGGGATATACAAATCCACCATACGATGCACCACCATGTGAATTGAGAATACGTTTTCCATTTCTTTCTTGTTCAATAGCGGGAAAGACAGAAAATAATTTATCATTTCTGATCACATATAACGAATGATCAATGAATCGACCCGGGGGATGATACCCTAAAAATTCACGTAAGTGGAACATCGTGCCATTATCAGATGTTCGAACCAATGCGTCCCATTGTTCATTGCTGACTATTCCGTCAGAAAAAGGATGGATCGAAATTTCCGCATCAAATTGAATTGATTTGTTCATGAGTGACATTTCTTGTCGATAGTGATGATGTATGGCACAAAATTAGTGCTATCATGCAAATTCACACATTTCTCCTTAATTTTTCATGTATCCACTTATTATCCTGCAACAACTCATCGCTTCCAGCACGCACCTTTTTGCCAAGAATGTCACAATGCTCATACATCCTTCCACAGTTGTGTTCTTCAGAGGATGCTTTTCAGCATTTGCATATGGTCTGTGGATATTCATGGCTCGTAAACAGTTGCAAACCATTGATAGAGCTGATATTCCCTGGTTTTTCCTTTTGGGAGCTCTGAATATGCCTATCAATCAACTCTTGTTTATATGGGGAGTGAAGTTTACAACACCTGCGAATGCTTCATTGGCTTATGCGCTTACTCCTGCTTTCGTATTATTGATAGCCGTCCTATTCCTCGGT
>VGWD01000003.1 GCA_016873735.1 Ignavibacteria bacterium
CTGATGCAGACTGCATCGTTTTATATTCGCCCAAAGATCGGGATCTGATGGACTTTTTCATATCATGCACATATCCTGAGAAAGAAGATATCATTTCTGTTTATAATGTGTTGTTTGGCCAAACACCCCTATATGGATATTTAACTCAGCCAATTCTCCTTACTCTTGAACAGATTGGAAATGCATGTGGAGTTCATGCCCTAAAAGTGAGTACAATCGTTCAGCTCATGGAACGCAATGGAATATTGTCCAATGGTGGTAGACATGTAAGCAATAAGACAATTCGCATACTAGCTCAAAGTGATGAACTGAAACAGCGAATAGTTAGTATGCAGGATCATGATCGTGGAATCATGATGGCGATGTTGCGGACCATCGGACCTGAAGCCATGCTTAGACATGTACCTTTCGACATACAAAAAATGATTCGAACGCATCATTTGCAGAGTGTCTATGTTACGGAGGCAATTTCCAGATTTTCAGCCGTTGGGCTTATCGAAACTGGGCAATCTGCCCAACATTCAGGAATCACTTTGTTGCAACAAAGGCTTCCAATTGATGAAATCCCAATTGATTTCGAGCAATTGAACAAGCGCCATCTACATGCTATTTCCAAATTGGATAGTGTTATTGAATATATGGTAACACCAACTTGTAAACAGCGCTTCTTATTGGACTATTTCCGTGATGAATCATCAACTATGCTTTCATGTGGAACATGCTCTTCATGCAAGGATCATACACCTGAACTTGATGATACTCTTCATGCACGCGACCTGGTAATAAAACAATCATTATTGTCTCAAATCGCGGAATTGAGCGGGCACTTTGGTAAGAAAACCATCATTTCTTGTATCAGGGGAGATATCGGTGATTATAATGTCAAAAAATATGCACTCAATCGTTCCAAATATTTTGGCATTCTCAAAGGATATGCTTCATTCATGATACGCGAAGCTCTTGAGGATTTGATCAATCACCATTATGTATCTATGAAGTCGGGTGAATATCCGATTATAAGCATTACAAAAGAGGGCGAGTCTCAATTGCTTGAACCCGTAAATCCAATGCCTATCCAACTTCATTCAACACCACAAGAGACCTTGCTGAAAACATTGAAAAAGACACGTTCTGAATTTGGGAAGAATGATGCATTGATTCATACATTTTTCAGTGATCCTATGTTGAAGCTCATGATGAATGCTCGGCCGAGTAATGAAGAAGAGCTCCAATCATTATGTGCTATACCCATGGACATTGCACAGAAATATGGTGCTACCTTCATTGCCACAATCGCTGCATTCAATAAAGTGGATGATGAAGTGGAATTATCACAAACTGTGAAAACGACACTTGCATTCATTGAGCGAGGATACTCATTGTTTCGTATTGCTGAAACTCGCCAGGCAACAATCGGTACGATTGCAAAACACATAGAGCAACTTATTGAATCAGGGTATCAGTCTGAATGCATGAGTATGGTTCCACAAGATTTGCTCGAACAAATGAGAGCGCTGTATAAGCGCATGCCTTATGGTTTGTTGAAACACTTCAGAGCAGAGTTGGGCGATGGATATGAATATGCGGAATTACGCATAGCATTGGCATTAATAAAAAAATCTGGATGAGTTACATATTCACAGCAGTTTTGAATAATGTAATCATCTGTTGCGCGCTCTTTTCCCATGAATGATGTTCCAAGATGAAAGACCGAGCATTTCCTCCCAGTCTATTTGCTTCCTCTGGATTCATGATAAGACCCGAAATTTCCTTGATGAATTGATCGGCATCATCGCAGATTATGAGTCCATCTTCCCTATTTGCTTGAATCCCCTCAGCAGAGATCCTGCTTGCAATTACCGGTAATCCTGTGGCCATTGCTTCCAAAATCTTTATGCGGACGCCGGCTCCAACGAATAAAGGAGCTATATACATTGATGCCGTGTTCAGCATTGCATTCATGTCTTCAACAAAACCATGACCAATCAATCCGGCTGTGGAATTATTTTTATATCGTTCGGGCATATGTTTGCCCAACAAATGCAATTCGGCCCCATGCGATGTATTGATTGATGGGAGTACGTTTGTTATGAACCAGTCGACAGCTTCCACATTGTGAATCCAATCATAGGTGGTGGCATGGATCAATCTATTGTGAATGGACTTCTCTTGTTCCTTAGGATAAAAAGTCAGAGTATCCACACCAACGGGAATATGTATTGCATTGATATTTCTTTCCATTGAATGCAAAACGTCAACATCATGAGAGGTTATCATTGCACAATAATTCATCGATGCAGCAAATTGAATTTCCTTTTGTTTCAGCTTTGCTGCCTGGGACTGAATATAGAGTCTGCGCGGGTCAAGTTCGTGAAAACGATCTGCATAACGCTGCCAAATCACATGTTCGATATTATGCATCCGCATAATCACAGGAATGCCACATATGCGAGATGCCTGTAATCCATATTCAGCCATTGCACTGTGATCACATATAATTCCATCGATAGTGTTTTGTTGCAAATGCTGCATGATAGCCTGCTCAAAAAGCTTATTTCGGTGCTTTCTCACATATAATGGATTGGTTCCATCAAACAATGATGACATGATTGCTCTGAATGAATTGCCGGTATCATGCTGTATGCACTGGATGTCAGCCCCTGTATATGCTTCAAATTGTATAATCAATTCAGACTCGGGCATCTGCTTTGTAAGACAGAAAACATCAACCGCACAACCCTGTTCCACCAATGCTTTCGACATATTGGCAATACTGATTTTTCCTCCATCGGTCAGAGGAAATGGAAACTGAGGTGACAATTGAAGTAATCTCATTGATTATTAAGCAGTTAAGGATATTGGAATTAATTGGAGCATGTGTTTTGTGATTGTAAAAACTATCACTAATTTTGAAATGCAGCAAAAACACGATATCCAAATTTACACACATAAAGGTAGTTTACCATGAGTAGATCTTTTATACATTCCAAGATCCCCACAATGTTGAGCATATTGCTTTTGAGCATGTGCTTGCACATTGTGTTGCAGGCACAGTCATTCAAAGCTCCTGCCTTGAACCCACCAACTGTGACAAGAAATACTACACTTAATACCGATAAAACCCCAAAGACACAAAAAGTATTGGTGCAGTATAGCCATGGTGATCCAACGGTAGAGGAACAGTATACATTGGAATTGATAAACAGAGCAAGAGCAAATCCAACGGCAGAAGGCATTCGCTTGGTAGATAATCCCGATGCGGATGTGCAAGGAGCAATCTCATTCTTTAAAATCAGCAAGTCCCTTGTCAAGTCACAGTTTAGTTCATATCCGGCTCGTCCACCACTGGCTTTTCACCCTCGTTTGATTGATTGCGCCCGCGGTCATTCTGGTGATATGCGTGCAAATGATTTTCAAAGTCATTCAGGTTCCAATGGAAGCAGTATGACGCAGAGAGTCAATCTGGCAAATTATTCCGGCTGGAGTGGTATTGGTGAAAATGTGTTTTCTTATGCAAAAAGCATGTGGCATGCTCATGCCGGATTCAATATTGATTGGGGTGAAGAAAATCAGATTTCTCTTGGGCATCGTCAGAATATCATGAATTATTCCGGTACATTATTTACTGAGATTGGTGTTGGTGTATTGGAAGATAATAATCCCGGTACACAAGTTGGAAGATATATCATAACTCACAATTTTGGTGCTAGAAATGATCGATATATCACTGGTGTAGCTTATAAAGACAATAACAATAATGGTTTTTATGATATGGGGGAAGGTCTCCCAAATGTGAAAATCGAATTGTCAAAAGGCAATAATTTTGCTGTGACTTCTACTTCAGGTGGATATGCCGTACCCGTTACAGGTCTTACAGGATCTGTAACTGTTACCGCTACGGGACCAGGGCTTGGCGGCGTTGTGACCAAGACAGTTTCATTGCAAGGGCAAAATGTAAAAGTTGACATCACATCGGCACTTCCCGGTATGGTTGCACTTATTACACCTCCCAATGAGCAGACTGAAGTTACTAAAGACATCAGCTTTGCATGGTATAAAAGCATGGGTGCAACATTATACAATTTCGTGCTTGCAGACAATGAAGCGTTTGATTCACCCATTCTTGATATTGAAACTACCGATACTTCACGTGCGGTGTTTGGGTCTTTAAAGAATGCAAAAGATTATTACTGGAAAGTTCGCGCAAAAACGCAGGCAGGATGGGGAGATTTTTCTGAAACATACATGTTCCAGATTCGCATTTATCCCAAGGATTGTGAAATCGTATATCCCAAGAATTTTGAGGCGATATACAGAGATACATTGTCTTTGACTTGGAAAAAGAATGATCCAACCGCAGTGCGCTATTGGGTTCAATTGGCAGGAAATGAATATTTCGAAGAAATCCTATTCGAGGATTCAACGATCATTGATACCACAAAGAAGTTAAAGGTTGATTATGACATGACATATTATTGGCGTGTAAAATCATTCAATGGTGATTTGTGGAATGAGTATACGGAGCCCGGTATTTTCTACACAGTTCAAGTTCCGGCAGGAATTGTTCCTGTAGCTCCCGTGAATGGGTTCTCTACTGCCAATAGAAATATTCGTTTCATTTGGCGCAAAGATTATATGGATACAGAGGAATTGAAGAATAATCCATTCCTCCCAAAAGGTTTGTTTTACTGGTTTGAATTGTCCGAAGACAATGAATTCAAAACATTATTCAAACAAGACACCGTCTTACGAGACACATCAATCTTTGTAGGTAACTTAAAGGTTGGAGCAACATATTATTGGCGTGCAAAGGCCTATCATGAAATGGGTTATGGACCATTCGGTCCGACTTCAACTTTAACCATTTCATCACCAAGCAGTATTTCTGATGATCTGCTAAAATCCGGAATAGTAATGAATATCGTTAATGGTGGCATACTTCTTTCATCAAATCAACAAGAGATTGAAGTCACTACATATAGTATTGATGGAAGATTGCTTGGGATGTCGAAAGCTAATGGTTCATTGATGATCCCGTGCGATCAGACCGGATTGCGATATGCTCTGGTGAAAATCGGAAATGCACATCATATGATACCGCTACAATGCATCAAATGATGAAAATGATTAAGCCCTCCAATTTGGAGGGCTTTTTTATTGATTGTCAGTATAGTGTTTGTAAAGATCGGGTCTGAGTTTTTTTGTTTTTTCAATCGACTGATTCTTCCGCCATTGCTCAATCAAGGCATGATTTCCGCTCCTTAGCACTTCAGGAACTTCCATATCGCGGAATACTGCCGGGCGTGTATAATGTGGACAGTCCAATAGTCCGTCATTCATGAAAGCATCAGACAAGGAAGATTCTGAATCGCCAAGTACGCCAGGAATAAGGCGAACTATAGCATCAGTGATCATTAGAGCAGGTAATTCTCCCCCACTTAGGACAACATCTCCTATTGATAATTCACGCGTGATCAAAAAATCGCGTACACGTTGATCGATACCTTTATAATGGCCTGCAAGGATGATGATATTTCCCTTCAGTGACAATTCATTCGCAATATCTTGATTGAATACCTCACCATCAGGACTTGTGTATATAATGTCATCATAGGTTCTTTCACTGATCAGTTTCTCTATGCACTCAAAAATCGGTTCACATTGAAGTATCATTCCAGCTCCGCCTCCAAATGGAGTGTCATCAATGTGTCGATAAGTGTCTTTTGCATAGTCATGAAGATTATGCACATGAATTGAAACCAGTTCTTTTTCTTGAGCTCGTTTCAATATACTTGAATCAAGTGGAGACTGAAAAATGTCAGGGACTGCTGCAATTAGATCAATGCGAAGGAGTGACATGATTAAGATAAGTAAGTGAATAAATGGAAGAGCGCTTCTGCATTACTTGAAATAATATGGAGAAACAATAGAACAAGTAAGGCATCCCACACATTATTGCTTTGCAATCTGATTGCTATTGCAAAAGCGATTGAACTAAAGAGTAATATTATATCTCGAATGCCCGGAATTTCCGAAAGAAGGATGAATATGAAAGAACACATGATGATTGAAGAACATATCACAATGATCCAATCACTGAAGCCTCTTCTTCGCATGAATTCAGCAAAATATCCGGCAGAAAAAAATATGCTTGCAGTCAATGGTAGTAAAATATTGACCGATTGCAGAATTGATATCTGTATATCATCATAAAGGAATCCATAGCAAAATCCAAAAAGAAACCCTCGGAATACAGTTGCAGGAAATGCTTGATCAAAAGCATTTTTTTGAATCCCAATGATCGAGGGGTGCATGACAATTGACATCAACAATAATTGGATAATGATTGAATAGTATAATAGTTCAGGAGTAAGCCATGCAATCGATAACTGCAAGAGTATGGAGATGAGACCCCAGAACACCTCATGAGCCATTACATGAAAGCGCATTGATTGAATGCGAGTAGTATGAACCGTGGTTGAACCCTGTGACAAGCGTCAATCCTTTTTGTCTTGAAGTGCAGCAATATGCTGCAAAACATGCTCTTTCATCGCATTTTCCACCTCTTCATGGGCTGTGCCCTTAATCATATGTGCCAATTGAGGACAATAACTGGCATAATTTGCCCCATTATCATAACGGCGAATCAATATGTCATAATCAGCAGGATTTGTGCTTGTAATCGTATTCATGTAACATTCTCATAAGTTTCAAAAAACGGATTCAACCCAATAAAATTACGGTAATTACGCGTAAATTTGTTGTAATAACCATAACAAACAGATACTTCTTCCATGACTTCTCCATATGCTCAATTTCGGGGTTTTGCACAAAACTACTTGTTCAAGGCTATTTGCCTTGGTTTTGTTTATGTATTCCTTTGTTCTGACAGCCAAGCTCAGCAGCAGAACACGTATTCATTGATTCGAATTCCCATAGCAACCTCACCAGACATTCAGGTATTGCAAGATCTGGGTCTTGATGATGATCATGGTATTCACAAGAATGGAACATACTATGAGAGTATTGTCAGCAAATATGCTCTTTCTCAATTGAGCAAGAATGCAATTCCATTTGAAGAAATTCATTCAGATATGGAAGCATTCTATGAATCAAGACTCAAAAGTGAATATTCCGCATTCTTGAAACAGCTTCAGACCGAATCAAAACTTGCTCCAAAAAATTTTGTCACAGGAAGCATGGGTGGTTATTATACTCTGGAGGAAATCTACAAAGAAATGAACAGATTGGTTCAATATTCCAAAGGGTATTTCATTTCATTGGACACGATTGGCATTACGCATGAAAATAGACCGATCATATCTTGGACATTTGGCTCGCAAAAAGACCTCAAAAAACCGGCAACATTATTGACCGCATTACATCATTCACGAGAACCCGGTGGAGTTACCACTTTGCTCTATTTCTTGTGGGACTTATTGGAAAGAGCAAATGACGATGATAAGGAAGCACAATATCTATTGACAGAGCGTACCCTTGTTATTGTACCATGCCTCAATCCTGATGGGTATGCCTTCAATCAATCACAAAAGCCTGAAGGCGGTGGTTTATGGCGAAAGAACAGACGCATCATAGATGCCAAAACATTTGGTGTGGATCTTAATCGTAACTATGGACCGGAATCATTTTGGAATGCCAATAATGGTGGTTCATCTACGGACCCCAATAGCGATCTATATCGTGGTACAGTTCCCTTTTCGGAACCTGAAACCAAAGCAATACAGTCACTTTGTGAGAAATATGCATTTGGTTGCATTTTCAATTATCATACATATAGCAATCTATTGATCTATCCTTTTGCTGCATTGAGTCGTGAAACTGAAGATTCATCAACGTTCAGAGGTTTTGCTGCGGATGCCACTCGATTCAATGCATATTCTGCCGGACGTGATTTGGAGACAGTCGGATATACCACCAGAGGAAATTCTGATGATTGGGCATATCTTGAGCACAATGCACTGGCATTCACTCCGGAAGTAGGAGCAATAACCGATGGGTTCTGGCCATCTCCAACGCGCATTCTTCCACATGCAAAAGAGAACCTTCATATGAATTATCAAGCATTGTGGAGTTCGGGGTCAAATCTATGTATACGTCTCGCTGAGAACAATATAGACACAATAGTCATGAATAATGCTTCCATTGGTAGTTTGACCATTGATGTACAGAATATAGGAAGACTCCATCTTAAAGAGATTGGAACAGTGAGAATATCTTCTTTAAGAGAAGATGTAATTGTTCTTGATTCAGTCATAAACATCGATAGTATTTCCTCAGGAGAAAGAATATCTCATAATATTCAATTCCGGGTTCAAAAAAATTACAGAAATGGTGATCCAGCTCGTTTTCTTATATCTAGAGTTCAGCATGGTATATCTAGAACAGATACTGCGGTCATCATATTGTATAGACCAACAGTATATGACCTGTTTGTAAAAGAGTCCGATAGAACTTCATTTGATTTGGATAATTGGAATATGACAACTTCAGCATCCATTCCATATTTGGAAGATAGCCCCGGATTCATGTATAAACCAAAGACTGATAATTATGCTGTTTATGCAAAAGATTTGGACTTGTCTGAATATCGTCGCGCAATTTTACAATTAGAAACTCAGTGGAATATCGAGCCCATGGGTGATTTTGGGGTCATCCAAGTCAGTACAGATAAAGGAGTAACCTGGGACTTTCTTCGAACATCTAGAATGGTGAAGGGCAGTGGTATCTCAGGAGCCAAACAGCCAAGCAATGGTTTTGGATTTCAAGGAAATATGCCGGAATGGGAATTTCAAAAGGCTGATCTTTCAGGCGTTCTCAAGCCACATGTCCGTTTTCGTTTTGGTATGCTTTCAGATGAAGGAGCTGAATTCAATGGATTTGCAATCAGAAATGTCAGAGTACTTGCATATGCCGATTCATTCAATTCCATAGATGATAAAAGTGAAGTATTGTTCAAAACAAGTTTGCATCCATTGCCGGCCAATGGTAATTATCTTTATGTTACCATTGAGCGCATCAATCAAGGGTCACCTCTTGATTTTACGGTTGAAATATATGATCACATTGGTAGAGCTGCCGCAGATGATATGCAATTCACACTCTTTGAAAAACAATGCATGATCCCAATTCCCATTTCTTCTATTTCTGCTGGTGTGTATCATGTCCGAGTTAGAAATAATCATGGAATCAATCAAGTGATAACTATTCCTGTTATTCGATGAAATTGACAAACATATATGATTCCTGGATCGTGAGAATACTCTTGGTAGTGATGCTACTGTCACTTGGCATATTTTCGGAATATGTAGTTCAGGATATCATTCCTATTCAAGGTTTGATTACATTGGTGATTCTTTTTGCAGGCATGATTTTGATTGAACATGCTCGAGGTGGTTCTTTTCATACAGCGGGTTTCCCTCTCGACTCCATGACATTTCAAGAATTGATCATGGCTATTGCTCTTGGCTTGATACCTATTGTCTGTCTGATTATTGCAATGTCCCTGTTTGATTTAGCGCGCATATCATATAGATCAACATTCCTTTTGAGTGGAATTGTACCAATTATTATATATGCTGTAATTGAAGAATTGATTTTTCGTGGAATGATGTTTCAGGCATGCATAGATCGCTTTTCATTTGTTCCGACTGCATTGCTCTTTTCTGCCTTATTTGCATCGGCGCATATTGCTAATCCTTCTTTTGATACGCTATCCATGATTAATACATTCCTTGCAGGCTTGCTTTTTTCTTTTGCTCGATATCATATGCATTCACTTTGGTTACCTATAGCTTTGCATGTTTCTTGGAATGGTACATTGTTCATGACAGGCATGACCCTCTCAGGACTCGAAATATCTGAATCATTCATGAAAGTCACTCTTTCACATGATATACCTTCCCCATGGTTTATGAGTCCATATGGTATTGAAGGAACAGCTTATTGCACTTTGGCGTTAATTGCAATGGGAATATTCATATCAACAATACATGTACCTCCACAGAGACAGGCCCGGATTTTCAGGATGGAATATGCTATCACTCAATAATGATTTAAAGAACATGATTCACCATAGGATGATATCCAATATGTGTAAGAAGATAATGCGCCATTATCTGACAATGGTGTTCTTTGCGCTTTTTGCGCACTGTGTTCCCATGAAATCACAATGGATCATGATGCGTTCAGATGCGGATTCGCTTGTGCAGATGGGTGCTACAATGATCTATAATATGGAATTCGATGCCGCATCTGCTTTATTTGGAAAAGTCATAGATATGTATCCCAAGCATCCTGCAGGATATTTTTTAGATGCCATGGTGGAATGGTGGCGAATCCAAGCAGATAGAAGAAAGAAAAACAATGATGAAGTATTTCTCAATAAATGTGCGAAAGTCATCGTGCATTGTGATGAATTGCTTGCCGAAAATCCAAAAGATTTGTCTGCACTATTTTTCAAAGGTGGTGCACTAGGATTTCGAGGACGGTATTATGCAGGACGGGAATCTTGGATAAAGGCAGCAGATGATGGACATGTCGCTTTCAAAATTTTGCAGCAATGTCAGCAATTGGCTCCCGGTAATCATGATATCATGCTGGGGACAGGACTATATAATTACTATGCATCAGCTCTTCCTGAACAATATCCCGCTCTTAAGGCAGTGATGATGTTCCTTCCAAAAGGTGATAAGAATCTCGGGATCATGCAATTGCAAGCTGCAGGCCGAGGTGCACGATATGCTGCCACAGAAGCGAAAGTATCACTTCTTCAAGTGTGGTATCAATTCGAGAAAAATGCTATAGAAGCCTTGCCTGTAGCAATGGATTTGTATACGCGTTATCCTAAAAATCCATATTTCCATAGATATGTCGGAAGGTGTCAAGTAATGCTCGGGCAATGGACCGAATTGGAACAGACATGGAGAAGCATTGTCAATCGCTGCATCAATAAACATGTAGGATATGATCAGCAAACAGCAAGAGAAGGATTGTATTATGTGGGATTAGCCCTAATGAACAGAAAACAGCTGGATTCGGCACTCACGTATTTTTACAAATGTGATGAGGCAGGACGTTTTCTTGATGAGGATGTGTCTGGCTTCACAATTAAAGTCAATATGAAAATCGGTAATATCTATGATGTTCAAGGAAAACGATCCATGGCAATTGAACAATACAAGAAAGTTTTGAAATGGGATGATAGACAGCAATCTCATGAAGAAGCAAAACGATATATCAGTAAACCTTTCTCATTTTGATTCGGAGACATCTCGTGAGTGATTTATCATCATTTGAGCAATGGCAGCAATTAGCCGAAAAAGAATTGAAAGGTGTATCAACCGACACTCTGCATAAGCATTCGGCAGAGCAGATTGTCATAAAGCCCGTTTATTCTTCGCAAGATCTTCCCGCTCAATTGTCCGGTGAAGAAATGCCCGGTGTTTTTCCCTATGTGCGAGGTCCATATGCCACAATGTATGCAAATAGACCTTGGACTATTCGTCAATATGCCGGTTTCTCAACTGCTGCTGAATCAAATGCCTTCTATAAAAGAAATCTTGCTGCCGGTCAAAAAGGTCTTTCTGTTGCATTCGATCTTGCAACACACAGAGGATATGATTCGGATCATCCTCGAGTAGTTGGAGATGTAGGAAAGGCAGGGGTTGCAATCGATTCCGTAGAAGACATGAAGACATTGTTTGATGGAATACCACTTCAAACGATGTCGGTTTCCATGACGATGAATGGTGCAGTGATTCCCGTATTAGCAATGTTTATTGTTGCCGGTGAAGAACAAGGTGTTTCGATGAATGAATTGTCTGGTACAATTCAAAATGACATACTCAAAGAATTCATGGTAAGAAATACGTTCATCTATCCACCTGAATCTTCAATGCGAATAGTCGCCGACATTATTGAATTTACAAGCAAGCATATGCCTAAGTTCAATAGCATCAGCATAAGCGGTTATCATATGCATGAGGCAGGCGCAAGTGCTGTTCAGGAAATTGCATATACGATTGCCGATGGTTTGGAATATGTGAAAAGTGCTCTTGCACGAAATCTTCACATTGATGACTTTGCTCCGCGCCTCTCATTTTTCTGGGGCATCGGCATGAATTTCTTCATGGAGATAGCCAAAATGCGGGCGGCACGTAAGTTGTGGGCAGAAGAGATTAAAAGATTCAATCCAAAGAAACAAATTTCTTTATTGCTCAGAACGCATTGTCAAACTTCTGGATGGTCACTAGCAGCACAGGATCCATATAATAATGTGATTCGCACAACCATCGAGGCTATGAGCGCTATTCTTGGTGGTACACAATCTTTACATACAAATTCATTTGATGAAGCGCTCGGCCTCCCCACTGATTTCTCGGCAT
This sequence comes from Ignavibacteria bacterium, assembly GCA_016873735.1. Lineage (GTDB taxonomy): Bacteria > Bacteroidota > Ignavibacteria > Kapaibacteriales > UBA961 > UBA961. The sequence goes on from VGWD01000003.1 coordinate 12,405, forward strand.
GCATTGCTCGCAATACGCAATTGATCTTGGCAGAGGAATCACATATCATCGATGTGGCAGATCCACTTGGTGGCTCTTATTATGTGGAATCACTTACGGATTCACTCTATCAAGAAGCCAAGAAAATCTTGTCAGAGATTGATCAATTGGGTGGCATGACAAAGGCCATTCAACAAGGAATTCCAAAGAGGCGCATCGAAGAATCCGCGGCGAGAAGACAAGCTCTGATTGATCAGAAAAAGGAGATCATCGTCGGTGTGAATAAATATGCGCCCGAAGAAGAAATGGATGTGGATGTATTGGACATTGACAATACAGCCGTTTTACATTCACAGATGCAATCTCTTGAACAAATCAAAAATCATAGAAATACAGAACTCGTGGATGCATCACTGAAATCGATTCACGACATTGCAAAGTCAGGAAAAGGTAATCTATTAGATGCAGCAATCATTGCAGCAAGACATCGCGCAACATTGGGCGAGATTTCTGAAGCGATGGCACAAGCATTTGGAAGATATGAGCCAACTGTTTCAATCATCAGCGGTGTCTATGCTTCCTACAATAAAGAAAATACAGGATTTGCCATGGTGCAAGATGAGATAATCGCTTTTGAGCAAAAGCATGGAAGAAGGCCACGCATCATGGTGGCAAAACTTGGACAGGACGGACATGACAGAGGAGCACATGTAATTGCAACGGGCTTTGCCGATGCCGGATTTGATGTTGATCTTGGTCCCCTCTTTCAAACTCCTGAGGAAGCTGCAAGACAAGCCATTGAAAGTGATGTGCATGTGATTGGCGTGTCGAGTCAGGCGGCAGGACATAAAACATTGATTCCTCTTTTGATTGAATCACTCAAACAACAAGGCGCTGGCGATATCATTGTGATTGCAGGTGGCGTGATTCCTCCAAAAGACTATGAAGAGTTATATTCGGCAGGTGTGAAGGCGATATTCGGTCCCGGAACAAATGTCACCGAAGCCGCGATGAAAGTGGTACAACTGATCGAATAATACACTAAAAAAGCGGCCTCCCGAGGGAGGCCATTAAAAAGTAAGTCACTATTTGGGGCATTTTTATCAATATATTTCTTCAGGAAATGGATCTTTTAAACTCTGATTATAATAAGATTCGATTTCATCTTGTTTAAGCAAGCATTGCTGAAGTTCAGCCATTGCCTTCTCCTTATCTACAGACATTCCAATGAATACAAGTTCATTGAGTCTGTCTCCCCATTGTGAATGCCATTTATCTTCGATATACTCTCTATTCTCAATAAATGATGGAAACTGTAACCGTTCATCGAGTGCCATGCTACACCACCATCTTCCGGCAAGTCCAATTCGGGTGGAGCCACCTGCTTGTGAAAATGTAATTGCATAACTCGGTCTAGAAGCCAACCAGAATAATCCTTTTGCTCGAATAACCCCTTTAGGATATTGATGATTGAGAAAATCCCATAATCTTTCAGGATGAAACGGCAAACTACTCCGAAATACAAAAGAACCAATACCATACTCTTCTGTTTCAGGAGTATGACGATCGGCATTTAGTTCAATTTGCCAGCCGGCAGAAGTTTGGGCTTCTTCAAAATCAAATAGTCCTGTATTCATAATTTCAGAAATAGGTACCCTCCCAAATGTTGAATGAACTATGGTTGCACCTGGATTGAGTTTTTTAATTGTTGAATGTAAAAGTCCAAGTACATGGTCATCAACCAAGTCAGTTTTATTTAATATAATTACATTTGCAAATTCAACTTGATCGGTAAGCAGGTTCACTATTGTTCTATCATCACCTTGAATATCTGTCAACTTTCTATCTTGTAGCAATTGAGCTGATCCAAAATCTGCAAAGAAGTTTAAGCAGTCAACAACTGTAACCATAGTATCAATATAACTGAACTTTGATAGATCTATACCTTGTTCCTCGTCAGCAAATGAAAATGTTTGTGCTACTGGAACCGGCTCGCTGATTCCTGTACTTTCAATTAACAAATAATCGAATCTCCCCTCTTTAGCCAATTTTTCAACTTCAATCATCAAGTCTTCACGAAGTGTACAACAGATACATCCATTACTCATCTCTACTAATTTTTCTTCTGTTCTGGATAAGGTATTTTCATTTTCAATTAACCGTGCATCTATATTCACTTCGCTCATGTCATTTACTATCACCGCGACTTTCATTCCTTCTTTATTGTGTAAAACATGATTCAGAAGAGTAGTTTTACCTGCTCCCAAGAATCCGCTTAGAACCGTGACTGGCAATTTCTTTATTTTTTTCTTCATCTTTGTTTCTACTAGTATTAGTTTGATAAATAATCTTTAATCAATATTTAGAGACATTTGCTACTATTTTTGACTAATATCACCTTGATCTTAATCGTTAATTTCTCGACAAACTTGGTTCATAAGTAATATTGTATCCGTTTTGATTTATTGATGCAAGTTTTCAGAAGTATATCTCCTCAAATAGCCCCCCTAAATTTATCAGTGTCTATGCGTAATAAAAGTCTGATTTCTTGATCATTTTCAATCTCTGGACTTCGATGTACCAATGCCATTGATTTGCTCTGCGGATATTCTTCTCCTTTCAGAATCGCAATATGACCAACACTGATTTCATGAATGTCATTTTGGTCAATGACTATATCATCATTTGTGCTATGTGAATATAATGCATCTCTATTTACATTGTCTTCCGATAGCCATAAAGTTCCTCGTCCCACATAAGTACTCAATAGTCTCAAATCATGAATATCGGTGTGGAATCGCTTGCACATATCTGATTCAACTCGCTCAAATGTCAGACTGTACATAGTAGAAGATGATAATTTCGAGAAAACGTGTAATGTTGAAATGATGTCCTCACATACTCGTGGACACTGCCAGTTATGTATAATGGTATGCTTATTCAATTGATCAATGATTTCTTCAATTGAACCTCTGTAATTGAATTTGATTTTATGTTGTATCAATTGTATAAGTTCAGTTTTTAAAAAGTCAATATCTCTTTGCAGAATCGCAATGCTTTTATTAGATTCAGATATTCTGTGTAGTATTTCTGGAGTATCTCCATACACATAACTCGCCTTTGTATTCTGTTCCATGAATTATTCTATAATAATTAAGACTCATCTTTACTACTGATACAAATATATCAATTTTTGATAATGCAACAGTGTTGCATGTATATTTTTTTAAAAAACATGAAAAAGTCACGAAACACTTTAGCAAAGACTGAAGTACTAAAACTAATTAGTGAATCTGAGACCGCTTTATCTCATACTGAAATTCATGAGTTTCTTCATGATTTTTGCGATAGGGTGACTATTTACAGAGTATTGGAGAGATTAAATGAAGAGGGGTTAGTACACAAGGTAATTAACAGAGACGGAATTCTCAAATATGCAAAGTGTAGAGATTGCTCAGATATTCACAATGATGAGCATTTACATTTTAGTTGTTTGAAATGTGATGGGGTTACTTGCTTAAATCATAAAATGCCCAAGTACAAATTACCAGATGAGTATGTTGTAACAGAAACACATTTTTTGTTGACTGGTATTTGTCCGAACTGCTCCTGTAAGGCGTGATTACAATTAATCGGAGATAAATCCCATACCCTACGATTGAAATCAAGTATAACAAAAAGGATAATAGCTATATTTAATGCCAAGTAATAAAATAGTAGCATTTAATATTCTTTTTCCCAACTTTCAAGTCCCTGGTTGACAGAAATATAGTTTTAATGCGGACAGACTGAGTGAGGGTGTTGAAGAAAACAAAACAACGACAAACACGTGGACTCCCCTAGGTATACTGCCCCCAAAAATGTCAAACTTTTGGGGTGCAGTCCACGAAGGAGGCCATTAACACTTACGCTGAGATTTTAACGAGTAGATCGACCACTCTGTTTGAATAGCCCCATTCATTGTCATACCAACCAACCACTTTCACGAGATTCCCCATTGCCATCGTAGAATCAGCATCAAAAATGCATGAATGAGGATTGCCAATGATGTCAACCGATACAAGGGGATCTTCGGAATATTCCAAAATGCCTTTCAAATAGGAGTCAGCGGCGGATTTCATTGCTGTGTTGATTTCATCTTTTGTGACATCTCTTTTGAGTATTGCGGTGAAATCAGTGACCGAACCGTCGGGGGTTGGCACGCGGAATGAGAATCCATCCAATTTGCCTTTCAGTTCGGGAAGCACTTCGCCAACTGCTTTAGCAGCACCAGTCGTTGTCGGAATGATGCTCACAGCCGCGGAGCGCGCTCTGCGAAGATCTTTATGAGGAAGATCCAAAATGCGCTGATCATTGGTATAGGCATGAACGGTAGTCATATACCCTTTTTCAATACCGAAAGCATCATTGAGTACTTTCACCATGGGGGCAAGACAATTCGTTGTGCAGGATGCATTTGAAAGTACGGTTTCAGCGCCTGTCAAGGCAGAATCATTCACGCCTAGCACGACTGTTCTATCAAGAGCATCTTTTGCTGGTGATGTAAGAATGACCTTTTTTGCATGCTTCAAATGTTTTGATAATTGTTCTTTGGAGCTGAATACTCCGGTGGATTCAATCACACAATCCAAGTTGGACCAAGGAATAGATTCAATGGATTTTTCAGCGCTGATGGCTATTGTTTTGCCATTGACGATGATAGAAGAATCACTTGCTGTGACTTCTCCGGAGAATCTTCCGTGCACGGAATCAAACTTGAGAAGATGAGCCAATGTTTTGGCATCTGTCAGATCATTGATGCCTACAATCTCGATGAGATCGGGTCTTGCAGCAGCCACTCTGAACACAAGACGCCCGATGCGTCCAAAACCATTGATTGCGGTGCGAATTGCCATGGATAAATACAACCGGATAAGTGAAAAAAAGCAAGTACAAAATTACAAATTCAGGATGCCTCGAAAAACTCCTTGGAAAAATATCATGAAACTCTCGTTTTGGCATGAATTTCCTGTAATTTTGCCATAGAACAAGTTAATGCCACCATTTAATTCCCTATCATCTCCATGGCAATTCATCCCCTACTGGCAAATGCTGTCGATTTTGAACTTCGCTTCTGCTTGGAAGTTCTCAAGTTGGAGTCATTTCATCTTGGATATTCTCATTCCGAAGAAGAAGTCATTGATTCTTTGGCAGCATTGAGATTGGCACAAGCTTCATATACCCAAACCATTGTGGAATGGATGCCGAATGGTTCAATAACCGTACTTGATGTAGGCTGTGGAATCGGAGATGTTGATTTGGCATTGGAAAAGTCCGGATATGTTGTACATGGTCTTTCACCTGAACAACAGCACAAACAATATTTCAGAAATACTCATCCGGAAAGCAGATTCATTCAGTCAGGCATAGAATCGTTTATGCCTACAATGCGATATGATATATTGCTCATGAGTGAATCCAATAATTATTTCTCATTGCAAGATGGGATGTCAGCAATTGAACGATGCGTCAAACCGGGTGGTCATGCTTTGATATCCGGTTTCTTCAGAACAAGTGATAATCCTTTGATCAATTCAAATATGGTATATCGAAGTGAGCTTGAACAAGAATGCACACGTAGAGGATATCGCATTATTCGATCAGAAAATATGAGTCATCGAATTATACCTACATTGAGATTTACAGAATATCTGTTCCGTCAATATATGCTTCCTACTTTGCGTATAGTACAGGACTTGATGACTGGATTCTCTCCAACCCTGCGTTTTCTTCTTGGGACTGTGTTTAAACGTATGGGAGCTTTTCTTGATACACTTGAAAAATGGTATGATGCAAATCTGAGTGAAGGTTTTTTTCGTGAAAATATGACGTATCATACGTATCTCATACAAGTTCAGGAAAAACAGTGAAAAATGCATGTGTGATATTGGGTGTATGTATGTTCCTGTTCCATTCTCTTACGGCGCAGGATTCGGTACCCAGAGTTTCAGACTTGGCTGACATCCGCATGACTGATTTGACATTCAACGAGACTCCTTCACCATCTCCCTATGTATCTCCATCGGAGTTTACATATGCCGGATTTCAACGTACCACGTTAATGGGAACACCTCCATTCCGAGAAACAACGATAAAAACAACCCCATTTGCAATATTGACCGGTACATATGTTGCCGCGATCACCGCCTTGCATATTTATCAAGTGAATACAATTTGGGATTCCACAACTTCATTTCGTGTAATTGAAGATGGAGATTATGGTTTATATGTCGATAAGTTAGGTCATGTATGGGGTGGATACGTGAATGCTTATATTCTTTCTGAATTCCTCATGGGTTCTGGTCTGAATCATGATGCTGCAACACATTGGGGTGCAGCAATGTCATTTGCTTATCAATCATATGTAGAAATTCTAGATGGTTTTGGAACAAATTGGGGTTTTTCTCCATCGGATATGTATTCGAATATGCTAGGTTTGGGATTCTTTCTCGGACAACATCATATACCCTTTCTCCAAAATTTTACTCCGAAAGCAAACTATATTCCACCTTCTTGGTATGGTTCAAAACAAAGAGATCAATCATCTTCATTCATTGATGATTATAGCGGATACACATTCATGTTGAGTGCAAATGTGAATAATCTATTACCCAATGACCTTGATCCATATTGGCCTGATTGGTTGAATATAGGATTTGGTTATACCGCAAGAAATCTAACATATAAAGATGGTGATAGAAAATACTTGATCGGACTAGACATTAATCCTGCAATGGTATTGCCGGATGGCGGAACAACATGGAATTGGTTCAAACAATCGTTGAATTTCATATTGCTTCCTTTGCCAATGCTGGAGTTAAGTCCAGATGGACCCCCGGTGTTCAGATTGATGTATCCTTTTCACTTTTCCATAGGTTCTATCAATTTTTAGGAGTATGCAATAATAAGATCATTGGCTCGTTACATAGAGTCACTTCGTTTTTGGGGATGAAATGGTCTCGACGGGGTGAATGCAGTACGAAGAAGCATGCCGAGCTACGCTGGTGGAGCTCGTTAATACAACTGGCGAAATCATATGTGGCAACACTATGAACTATCGTTTAGCTGCCTAATCAATACGATCTGGGTCTAAACCATCTGACCATCGTTCGCTCTTTGGCGATGAATCGGGTGTCACTTTAGAAGAGCTGCTTTTTGGACAGTGGGTTTGTACCAAAATCAAGATTACTACTCATCGTGCAATTGGCCTGTCATCCGGCGTACGATTGCATTAAATCCATTGAATGACTGAGCATGGAGAGGCTTCGACTTCAGCACTTCGGACGCGGGTTCGACTCCCGCCATCTCCACATATACATCCGTATGATAGGGTTCATGCGGATTTTTTTTTGATTCAAAGGGGATACTATGAAAAGAAACGGGGTCATCAATGTATTGAGATTATGGTTATTACAGATCATTGGGGATGATAAACAGTATTTTGAGATCGTTCCGAGAAATTATTTTCATGCTTTGCAGATGAATTCATTCCGTATTGAATTACGTGAAGAATGCGAAGGTGCACATGCAGTCAATGATGCTTACGGATATATTATCCTCCCCTTCGATGAGCAATATGAAGTACTTGATAATCAAACACTGTTGCTGATCATCAAAGAATGGTTATCAGACTATAGAAATGAAATTCAGCTCATGAGAATTGGAGCATGTGTCCGGGGAGCATATATATCGGATTCAGGAGAGGTATTCAATGAGCGCTCAATATCCTTGATTACGGATAAAGCAATGCTGGAAACAATGATATCTATTGCAAAAAGACTCAAACTGAAAATAGGCTGTACCATGATTATCATCAAGGTTGAAAATTCGCCTAAGATATGGGGAATTTGAAAACTTCTACTTTCTAACTGTGGAATGGCGATGAGGCATAATGTATGGTACTTTACCATATTCAACATTACTACTCAACTCTGATCAAATATGAAATAAACCACTGCCCTTTCTACATTTGTGAGTGAGTGTCTCCATAAATTTCAATAACTGATTAAAGAGTGTATGCGCTTCATTGTACAACTCTTCATTATTATTAAGTGATTCGAGTAGTGGTACCATACGTATGTCACCAAATACGTTTTGCCTTCTTGCTCAAACGTTGATATTCTGCATGGCATCATAGCCGAAAAGATTGGATGATGTGTGAGTATTTTTGAAGTCATAGAAGCTCTACAAATCTTACAAGTAAACGCTTTGCGTTCAATCGGGAATCCTTTTTTCCAATAATGCATGAAAATCATAAAAAAATAAGAGTGAAAACTCGTGATTTACAATTGTTTGTTCTAGCGATGTATGAACAGATTCAATAGAATTCAAGTTATTTTTTACAATGAACATAAGGATGCCATTTACAGAAGTAATAAATATACTGCGGCGGCAGCTCCACTCATTCTACCACCATTTGTTGTTGCGATGATTGTTCCAGAGGATGAATTTCCTTTTCGGATACGTGTACCATCAATAAATGCAATGATTTTACCGCTTGATGAATTACCTTCCCTCACAAGATTGCCTACTACAGTTGCAATGATTTTTCCGGAGGGTGAATTACCACTTCGAATGCGTTCACCATCAATTGTTAATACTATTTCTCCTGAAGGTGAATTACCTCTTCTAATCTTGTTTTTATCCATAGTAAGTATGATTTGTCCGGATGAAGATTGACCCATCCGCATAACTTGAGCATCAAGTTCAATAGTTGTACAAGTACATAAGATGAGAATTATAAAGAGTACATTATTCATGTTCATGCTGCTGATACTCTAGAATTAAGGACATAAGCTCTTTTTCACATTTTAGAAAACCATGGTCTGAGGGTGGAAGTGTTTGAATGCCATTCAGAAAGATAATAAATCCTTTATGTGTTTGCTTATTGAAGAACATAGTGGAATAAGCTCCATTTGCTCTCCCAATATGTCCAATATATCGCTTTTCAAGTCCATTGATTGCATCTTTTCCGGGTGTATTTGTTAGAATCTGTACCCCTAAACCCCAAGACTGAAATAAATCATTGAATTGATGTCGAGAATTGTTTGTTTCGGATCTCCAAGTTTCTGAAAACATTTCATCTTTTGATATTGATGTGAGAAATGTTTCAGAGGAGAGCAAGTTTTGCAAGAGAATAGCTAAATCCTTACCTTTTATGCGTAATCCAGCTTGAGGAGAAAATCGGAATGGATTATGACCGGCTTTATATGAAGTAATTGGTTTATAAATCAATGCAAATGGTTTGGTAGAGCCATCACCTTCAGCAACCCATTGTTTTTTTGAATATCGATACTGAGTTGAAATCACTGCATCTTTTGGTAGGTCTTGAACTAAAAAACCGGCTTTAATTTTGATCGGATGGAATATATATCTCTGTACATATTCAGCAAATGAAAGTCCGGATGCTCTTTCCAAAATCCATGCTAATATCACAAAGTTGATATTGGTATAGTTGAAAAATGTTCCAGGGATTGCTTTGACCGATGTCCCATTGTTTAATGATATGGTCTTTGGCAAGAATGCTTCATGCTGAATAAATTGATGTGTAAACAACGTTTGTATTGAGGGAATGATGCTATCTTGAGTAATTGTATCAATCAATATTGACCTTTTGGCAAATTCAAAAGCTCTATCTGAGTCTTTGATCGTACTCGTATGATTGAGAAGCATGCGAACGGTGATAGGTATATCACGATAAGCCGGATTTCTCAATGTGATCGGCAATAATGTTGAAATATCAGTGTCAAGTGAAAAATACCTTTGTTCAATCAATTGCATGATGGCAATTGTGGTGATAAATTTTGAAATACTTGCAATGCGAAAATATGTGGAGTCATTCCATTCCTTTTTCTGGTCCAATCTGGCCGTACCAAATGCATATTGTGTAATATCAGATGTATTGAAACAGATAATAGTCCCACCAAGTATGCCGTGTTTTTTAATGATGGAATCGATTGAGGATATTGTACTTGATGAAAATGCAACATTAGTATCTTCTTCAGAATAGAGCGAACATCCTTCTATTAGTGATATAATCACAATCACGAGAAATGATCTTCTTCCAATCAACCCCATTTCTCACTCCTGAAGATACTTAAAAAAAAAGAGGCACATATAGTGCCTCTCGTGACTATTGCAGAAATCAATTACAAGGTATAATGTAATTGAATAATGAATGGTGAAGGTCCGCTGTTTGAATTGATCAAATTGATGCCCAGACCGGCTTTCATATTTGGTGAAATGGCATAATCTGCTCCAAGATTCAATCCATTCATCCAGTGTTCTCCGGACATAAATTCAGCTTTGAATCTGATTTTGTCATTAATCACTGGATAATCGAATCCTGCCATCAATCCAAAAGTAGATAATCCAAACATCATATCATTCCCATAATATAGACCAGCATTGATATTTGCTTTCGGGACCAATTTATTTGCTGTCACAAGTGCATATGCATAATAAGCTCCACCTGAATTGAGGTAATATGTACCACCAATTGTAAGATTATGCTCTGCAGTCAATACTTCTCTGTGCTGCACACCCAAACCTATCCAGCTGTCTCCTGAATTATAATGTAAGATATTGGCACCTACTTCCGTGTCTTTATTGACTCCGTACATCCCATTGATTTGAGTCCTATCAAGGGTATTCGTTAAAAAAGCATTGGCTTGTACGTAAAAATCACTTTTAGGCGTAACTTTTGAGTTCGGCACATTGAAATATGTCTGCTGCGCCATGAGAGATGATCCCGCCATCCAAGTACAGATGATCAGAAAAAGTCGTGCGATGTGTTTCATAAAACTTCCCATAGATATGTAAACTTCGGGATTCTTGATCCCTGTTTGCTGCATGGCAAAAGTAGAAAAAAATGACTGCTTTGTAAAGAAATTATAAATATGAAACTTTTGGTCATGTATGAAATAATCATTAATTTAGACTAAATATAAATAAGGATTCATTCATATGAAGAGCAAATTATCTCTTAAAATCATGTTTCTGACTTTGCTTGTGTGCTTATTGTGTGCTTGTTCCGAACATGCGACTCATATACATAATACACCTGCTTATTATGACACAAATGGTTATGCATCGGCAATAACTCAGGAACAACTTCTCATTACTCAGCATTTGGAATTTGCCTCATTATTGAAAACTGCCAGAACTACATCAGTTTCATTGACTTTGAATAATGTGATTCCGAAGATGGAACAAGTCATGGTACATGGCTCTCAATCATTGAAAGATCAATGGAATATATCAGTACGAGAACTTTGCAAATCATCAGGTAGAACATATAATCCTTTTGACTTAGTACAAAATGAAGGAGGAACATTCGGTGGTTATCTTTTTGATGAAAACGGAATGGAGCAAGAACAACTCCTTGACAAATCGGCATTTGTCGGTGTTTTTTATCGATGCGCAAAGCAAGTTGAATTGAATAATGCAATGCCTCATAAGTTTATCGCTCTTTTTGGAGCAACTCCTGCATTTGTCAATAGCGATATCACATCAACCAATCGCGACAGATTAACTGCTGCATATGCTGCCAGAAGAGATAAAAATGATGGAAGAGGGTTATATGTCGGATTCAAACATGTGGTCACTTCACTTCAAGGACATATTTCAGCCGGTGCTTCACATAATGACATGTCACTGGATGATAAACAATCAATCTTTCTCCTATGGGAAAAAGCAATCATGGCCACGGTGGTCAATTATTGTCTTACCGCTTATGATAAATTCACCTTGACAAATCCCTCTGAACAGGATCTTGGAGCCGGTCTACATGCAGTTGGTGAGGCAATCGGATTCATGAAGGGATTGGAGTTTGTGGAAGATAAATATATTCAATCAATGCAACTTGAAGCATTATTGAAACTGCTTCAATCTGGTAAACCATCAGTTTTTGTAACGGATGCATTTGCAACCGTTCCCACTTTGCAAGCAGCAGTAAAGAACATTCAATCCATCTATGGATTTTCCGATCAAGAAATACAAGATTTCAAAATGAATTGGGTTATCGTTCAAAACAGACAATAATCATGAAAAAGATTGTACCCTCAATATATACTTTGATTTTTCTCTTTGTGATTTCATCATGTGATGAACCCGCAGGTCCTGCCGGGAAAGCATATGATAGAAGATCAATGCTTGAATTCACTGCCAAGCAAACGATCATCCCATTATATGGAGATATGTATGAAGAGGCAAAGAAATTTGATTCCACTTTGCAGGTATGCGCGATTTCGCCATCGAATGAACATATACAAAAACTTCGCGATCAATGGCGAGCATTGTCATTCTCTTGGCAATATGTAGTTATGTTTGATTTTGGACCTGCGCAAATGAGTGATGGTTCCCTGTTTCAAAACATTGGAACATTCCCTGTTTCTGCAGATAAGATTGAATCATATATTACTGAAAAAGATACACTGTTCAAAAACTTTGACAGGGATACAAGGGGTATATATGCACTTGAATATTTGTTATTCAAAGATTCAAATGCTACCATTCAGACATTAATTGATCAACCATTTAGAATCGCCTATGCACAGGCATTAAGCAAGAACATTGTTAAAAGAATTGAAACAGTGTTGAATCAATGGCAAGGAAGCTTTTCGATGACATTTATCGAAAATGATGGAGCACAAGCCGGATCTTCTATATCCGATTTGTACAATGCATTTGTGTATCATTATGAAATACTGAAGAATTATAATCTTGGGCTACCAATCGGAAAAAGAGCAGGGCAATTAACAAGTGAACCAATGAAAGTAGAAGGATATTATAGTGGATATTCGACTGCTTTATTAAAAGCAAAATTTGAGGCCATAAGAAATTTATGGTTTGGATATGCCGGACTATCATTATTGACTTCCCTTTCAGCCAAGGGCTTTAAAGAGTATCTCAATTCAGTGGAAAATGGACCTCGATTGATTATCGATACAGAAGAACAGTGGAATCGCATAGGTACGGTTTTACAATCAATTGATGCAAATCTTCCATTTCAAAACATGATCATGTCTAAGGACCCTCAATTGGAGCAATTGTACAATGAGATGACCAAACATACTCGCTTCATAAAAAGTGAAATGTCCTCATTGCTTGGCATTTCCATCACATTTGCCAGTAGTGATGGAGATTGATTGAAAACCAAATGAAAGGATTGATTCACTTACTTCAACAACCTGCATCTGCCTATACCCTCGCATATTTTCGCATGGGAATAGGAATGCTCATTCTTATGAGCACATTACGATTTCTGATTCTCGGATGGGTAGACCTGCAATATATTCAACCATTATTTCACTTCCCATATTTTGGTTTGGAATTCCTATCCGCTCCAACCTCCACAATGATCTATGCAACATTTGGGATTTTGATTCTTTCATCGATTGGCGTGATCTTGGGATATAGATTTCGTATCATGTCCATTCTTATGTTTTTCAGTTTCACCTATATCGAATTATGGGACATTGCATTTTATCTCAATCACTATTATGCTGTGAGTTTATTTGCATGTATTCTCAGCATGCTTCCCGCACATGTTGCTGCATCTATCGACGCTTCGGCAGGTCGCGTGAAAAAAGTAAATGAAGTACCCTTTTGGACGCACTTCATTGTTTACCTTCAGATCGGCATCATCTATGTTTATGCGGGCATTGCCAAAATCAATGGTGATTGGCTCTTCTTGGCTTTACCTCTCAAGATCTGGCTTCCCGCGCATGCATCTTTTCCCGTGATTGGACCAATGTTTGCTCTGGATTTAACGGCTTATGTATTTGCTTGGTTTGGAATGTTGTATGATCTCTTCATCATTGCATTCTTGATTTATCCCAAAACAAGATACTATGCTTTTGCAACAGTTGTGATCTTTCATTCGATGACTGGCCTTCTCTTTCAAATTGGAGTTTTTCCTATTGTAATGATATTCATGGCAACTTTGTTCTTCGAAGCAAGAATACATGAATCTATCCTTCATCTGTTTTTTGAAAAAATCAATCATCAAGAAAACAATACTACACATGAGCTGTCCACCTATGGACTTTCATTGATTGGCATATTTATATTCATTCAATTGGTTCTTCCTTTTCGATATCTACTCTATCCCGGGCAATATCAATGGACAGAACAAGGCTATCGATTTGGTTGGCGAGTAATGTTGACTGAAAAATCAGGAATTGCACAGTTCAGTATTACGGATAAACTCACTGGAAAAAAAGGGTATGTGAATAATGCTGAATGGCTTACTCCACATCAAGAAAAGCAAATGTCATTTCAACCGGACATGATACTGTCATTTGCACATTTCCTTCATGATGAATATCAGAAAAAAGGAGTTCAAGATCCCATTGTTAATGTTGATTGTTGGGTTACGATGAATGGTCGGCCATCGGCAAGATTGATCGATCCAACAGTTGATTTGGCGCTTCTTCATGATGGAATCTTTGCAAAGCCATGGATATCTGCATATCCGGGAGCAATTCCTTGAGATTCCTTCAGTATATATTATTGTTCTTTGCCACTCAGTCGGCTTTTTCGATTGAACATGTACTCACACCGCCAAAACCTGTCATAGTTTCTTTGGATATACGTGATAATGGCACAAAATATCCGATCATAGGTGCAAAGATTTTCTTTTTTGATGATCAATTCAGTATTCGTTCCAATAAATCAGGTATAGCAATACGCCCCATGACAACAGTCAAGGAGACAATCACAGTTCGTGTTTCTGCAGAAGGTTTTTCATCAGAGATTGTTTCGGTTTTAGTGAATAATCCTTCAACAATCATCTATTTAAAGAGAAAAGACATCATATTGGACGATGTATTCGTGCAATATGAAGCCTCAAATAATGGTGTATTGGCAAGTTCATTGGAAAATGTCCAGATTTCAGCAATATTTGAAGGTAAGAAGACTGAACTGATCAATATGAATCAAATCATGTCCAATAAGTCGAATGCTCAAGCACGACAGATATTTTCAAGAGTTCCGGGTCTGAATATTTGGGAAAATGATCAATCAGGTTTGCAATTGAGCATAGGTGGTAGAGGTATGAATCCAAATCGCACCGCTCATTTCAATACCCGAATAAATGGTTATGATATGGCTGCAGATGCACTTGGATATCCCGAAAATTATTATACACCACCAATGGAGTTTGTGGATAGAATCGAAATTGTCCGTGGCGCAGCATCAATGCAATATGGACCTCAATTTGGAGGTATGATAAATTTCAAGTTGAAGTCCGGACATGATACCATACCATTTTTGATCAATAGTCGACTCTTTGGTGGTACATATGGATTCATGAATGCATTCACATCCATTCAGGGTGCTTCTCGTGATAATCTGACCTATTATGCCGGTCTATCGTACAAAAGAGGTGATGGTTGGAGACCAAATGCTGATTATTCTGCGATGACTGCATATGTAAATGTGGGATATAGACCTTTAGACCAATTGTCATTAACATTCGAATCCACTTTCCATACTTCCCTACAACACTTGCCCGGTGGTCTTACAGATAGGCAATTCGAAGAAGATGCTTCAATGTCATATAGAGCTTTTAATTGGTTCGGTGTTGACTGGAATATTAATGCCTTGCAGATTCTTTATGAATTTTCTCCTATGTCGCGCATTCAGTCAAGATTCTTCAATGTAAATGCCATTCGTTCTTCACAAGGTAATCTTCAAAACACTACCATCATTGATGATATTGTTTTGCCCACATTGATTAAAGGTGAATTCACGAATTTCGGCAATGAAACAAGACTTATGCATACATATTTTTTAAATGAGAATCCTTCCAATGTATTGATAGGTTGGAGAGTTTATCATGGAGATGCTTTATCTATGCAAGGCGTGCCCAGCGATAGGCATTCACCAAGATTTTCATATGAAAACAATGATTATCCCGAACATCTAAAGATTGAAAATCCAGGAAGAAATTATTCATTCTTTGCAGAAACCGCAATAAGACCAACAGAATATTGGACCATATTGCCGGGAGTGAGATATGAGTTTGTTGAAACCGGCAGCAATGGAAGATTTTCAGAAAGAGTTCTTGATTTGGCAGGGAATCTTGTTAGTACAAATGATAATTATGAAGATAGAACGGTTTCGCGATCAATCATGCTATATGGAATCGGTACATCTTTCAGGATTGACAAAGAACGTGAAGTATATGCGAATTATGCCAGAAACTATAGGGCTATCACTTTCAGTGATATTCGTGTAAACAATCGGAATCTTATCATTGATTCCACATTGGAAGATGAAAAAGGCTTTAATGCAGATATAGGAATCAAAGGTATCGCTTTCTCAGGAATGCTCTACATTGACTTCAGTGCATTTTATCTTTCATATGAAAATCGTATCGGAACAATATTGCAAAGCGACAAACCTCCATTGTATTTACCGTATAGATATAGAACAAATATTGGTGCAACCAGAACAATTGGCATTGAGTCAGTCATTGAAACCGATCTTTTGAAAGTATGCGATGTCACAACAAGCAATGTTTTGCGCGCTTATCTAAACATATCCGTGATTGAAGGCGCATATGTGCAATCTACATTACCCGGAATTCAAGGGAAGAACGTTGAATATATTCCTACAGTTACCCTGCGGTCAGGTTTAGAATATTCCACAAGTGAAATGAATATAGGTTTGCACCTTTCATATGTTGGAAGCCAATTTTCCGATGCAAGCAATGCCATAAGATCTTCTAATCCGATTGTTGGTCAAATTCCGGCTTATACTGTTCTTGATATTGCTTTTGGGTATAAATTGCATTCCACCCTTTCGATGGAATTCCATGTGAATAATGTTTTGGATGTTCGCTATTTCACGCGCAGAGCAGAATCTTATCCCGGTCCCGGAATTATACCTGCTGAACCCCGAATGATGACATTAGGTTTTGCATGGCAATACTGATCAATGAATGATCTCCACTCTAATTGCTTGCTCATATTCTTGTCCCCAACTCCATTGTTGATCATATAGTAGGACCCTCTCCCCTTTGAATACTATCTTAGGATTCTTCATAGTAGTTTTGTGATATTTTCTTGCAAATTCATCGATATACGTTGAAATCATGATAATTCTCTGCTGATCGACTACTTCTCGATTTTTGTTTGCTACTATGAGTATCTCATCACCTTCTCGAAATGATTGTGATAAGTCTTTTCTGAGTGTATTTATGATAGCCGAATCACTCCAATTCTTCGGATAAACAAAACTATTCCCATGCATCTTACTTTCGGGAGTCATTTGTATGGAAAATTGCTTCTGTATTGTGCGTGATATTTGATTGCTATCTTGAATCCTCAATGAGCACGTGTATAATCCTATTCCTGCCTCACCTTGCAATAATTCACTTCCGTCAATATATATTCTTGACTGAGTGAAGGGGCCAATTGAATAACTGAATTCTTGAGGTCCGCTAATATTCATATTCCAAGTTGGTAAACTCTGTAAATTCTGAACATTGCACTCAATGATATTTTCAGAAGGCGATACACTTTCCAATTCAATTGATGCATATACAGGTTCCCCACTTTTAAGATTCCAGTGCAATAGTTCTGCATGATGCACATGATGATCACAGGGTAGCATTAGTAATTTGGAAGAAGGAATATGCAATGTAGAATGTAGAAAGTCCCTTAATTCTTTACCAATATTGATACTATCTTTTGAACATATCTGTATGATAAGTGTATCATCCTTCTTTTTTATGTAATGCGCCAGATAATGAAAGACCCTCTTTTGAATACACATTCTCTGTTCTGAATGAAGATTCTGAATAAATAATGGATCTATTTCTGAGCAGACAATACTTGGAGAGTATTTTCTGGATTGCGGAGTTTGTTTAAGATATTCAATGATTTGTTGAGTCTCTTTTACCGTTAATGACATGAGCATTGGCACTGTCTCAGTCATTGCTCGTTTTCCTGATAATTCACTTGGGATCATCAAACTAAATTGATCGTTTGGTGATACATCGATTTGTTCTTTTGCAGAAATTGACAATCTGAAACCCAATCTACATGACGCGGTTGACCATATATTATCAAATCCATCTTGATTTTCAGGAAATTCTCCGATTCTTTGATTAAATAATAATGAAGTCTCGATATAAGGAGCAATCGATACCGGAATATCAAGAATGCTTTGATTAATGGATAGATTGCCGGTTATACCGGCAAAGATTCCGGGAATTGGCGAGTTCATACCGGAGAATGTTTTGTCTATAGTCTTATCTCCAATCGAACCAATAGAATTATCCAGTAAGAAAGATAAAGAAGGTCCTCCATAAGCAAAGATATTGTTCCAGGGTTCAATCATGATCGCACTTTCTATTGTTATATAGGATATCAGTGGTTTCATTATGAATGAACTAGGTGTGAATTCATCTTGTATTATACCGGAACGATCATCATATGTCAATCTTCCCAGAAATAGAAAAGGGTCTTGTTCTAGCATGACAGAACATCCAAAATATGGATGGAATATAGAAAACTCAGGTTGCCCTTTGTTAATGAAATTGGTTCCCATACCCAATGATTCAAAATTCTGATATCCGACACTGATTGCATTGATTGAATTACCAATATCGATACCATAGGAATGAATCTGTAATTGGGCAGACAATCTTTGGGGTGCAATGAAGAGAAAAAATGATGTAAACCATATGAATATCTTCAGTTTCATGCTATGCTCATATAATGTGCATCAGTTGTTTTTAGTCTGAGATACTCTTTATATACATGACTATGTTCAGGCAAGCGCAATTGTGGATCTTTTGCTATGATTTGTGCTGCATCGTTTTTTGTCAATTGAATCATCGGTATGTCATTGACAAGATCAGTAAACATGAAGTTTGGAATTCCGGATTGGCGTGTTCCTAGATAGTCTCCGGGTCCTCGTAACTTCATATCGGCTTCTGCGATTGCGAATCCATCATTTGTAGAAACCATAGTCTGTAACCGAACTATTGCTGATTTTCTTTCCATTTGATGCTGCTGATCATCTTTTTGCTTCACATGATAGCGAAAGTGATCCTTCGTGGCTAGAAAGCAATAAGATTGTGATGTTCCTCTACCAACTCTGCCACGTAATTGATGCAATTGTGCCAATCCAAATCGTTCTGCATTTTCAATAAGAATCACATTTGCATTTGGAATGTCTATGCCAACCTCAACTACAGTAGTAGCAATCAGAACCTGATATTTCTTTTCTTTAAAATCCTGCATGATTGTTTCTTTTTCATTCCAATACATTTTCCCATGAAGAAGTCCGCATGAATAATCCGGAAATACCTCTTGCTTAAGAAACTCATAATGTTCTGTTGCCGATTTTGCAGCAACTTTATCCGAAGGATCGACCAAAGGATAGATGATATATGCTTGAAATCCTGAATCCAATTGAGATGATATGAATGTAAATGCATCATCCAAAGTACTTTCAAACACTATTTCTGTTTGAATAGGTTTTCTACCTTTTGGCATTTGCTTTATGATGGTATTATCCAGATCTCCATACAGTGTCATGGATAATGTGCGAGGAATGGGCGTTGCACTCATGACGAGCATATGAGGAATCAAGGTGGAATCAGACAATGATGCAGAAGCCATCTTTTTTATTCTTGCTCTTTGCTCTACGCCAAAACGATGTTGTTCATCTATGATGATGAGTCCGAGATTATTATATCGGATCATGTTCTTTGATTGTTCGCTTTGTGAAAATACAGCATGAGTACCTATGATGATTTGTGCTTTTCCATTCTCAATGGACTGCAATACTTCCTTTCTCTCGATTGTGCTTTGTCCCCCAAGTAATTGCACTATATGGATTCCATGAGTCTCTAGCAATGCGGAAAATGAAGCAGCATGTTGTTCAGCCAATATTTCTGTTGGCGCCATGATTACGGATTGATATCCTGCATCGACAGCTTGCAGCATTGTCAAGATTGCCACAATGGTCTTTCCGCTACCCACATCGCCTTGTAAAAGCCGATTCATGGGCTTTCCTGATGTGAGATCACGCGATATGTCCCATAATGCCTGAATTTGATCTTGTGTCAATTGATATGGTAAAGCATCATGAACTTTGCGAGCGGTTGGACTTTTTTGTGGAAAGATGGGTCCTGATTCGGAGAGATGAACATGTGATCTTTTGGTTTCAAGAAACAATTGAAAGTAAAAGAGTTCTTCATATTTCATTCGATCCCGCGATATCTTGAGTTCTTCCTGATTTGCCGGAGAATGCAAAGCAAATATTGCTGTATGTTTTTCGGGATATGCATATGCTTCTCGTATATTGATTGGAAGTGTTTCAGGAATCTCTTCCATGAGATCTTCGGCAATCACATCGATGAGCTTCCTCATGATTTTCATGGAGATATGTGCTTGCTTCATTGATTGTGATAGACGATATTTCGGTAGGATTCTCCCTTGTTTGTATTCTTCTTGTTCTTCTTCATCCAATACAATGATATCCGGGTGATGAAAACATAGTTTTCTCCATTTTACATCATAATCGGGTATCCCGCTGATGCTAATCAATGAACCTTTAATAAGTATGTTCTTGAAATATGGCACCATATTGAAGAATACACAGTCTGCCTGAACATTCGAATCATCTCTTACAGTGACGATCAGCATTGAACGTTTTCCTGCACCAAATTTCTTTTCTTTCACCGAGACGATGGTTGCTGTGACTGTATATTCGGACTTGATGGATATATCAGAGAATTGCTCAGGTATTGCATCATTTGATAATTCTTCTTTGCGTAACCTAGCCAATATATCCGCTAGTGTATTGATGCTGGTTCTATCGATATATGAAAAGGGTATATAATGCAATAAATCATGAACGGTATGCAAACCTTGGGATGCGAATGCCTCCGCTCTTTTGGGTCCAACCGATCGCACGAATTGCAATGGTGATTGAAGCAAGAGTTTTCGACTCTCTGACATGCGTTCTACCCTCTAATCGGATTATTCAGATTGAAATTCATTAAGAACTCTTTTGCAATACTCACGATATGATGAATTTGGAAGGTGATTCAGCATTATTTCAAACATCTCTGCATTGATGTAATTCATGCGAAGTGCTATTTCCTCGAGACAAGCAATTTTAAGATTTTGTCTTTTTTCGATTGCATGAATGAATTCCCCTGCTTCCAATAAACTTTCAGGCGTTCCGGTATCAAGCCAAGCTATGCCACGTCCCATTTTTTCAACGCGTAATGCATGTAAGTTGAGATATTCCTTTTGAACATCGGTGATCTCCAATTCTCCTCTTTCGCTTGGTTTCAGATGTTCAGCAATGGATATCACGCGATTATCAAAGACATACAGTCCCGGAATGGCATATTGAGACTTCGGTTGTAATGGTTTTTCTTCAATGCTTAGCACTGTGCCATCCGGGCTGAATTCAACGACTCCATAGCGTTCAGGATCTTGGACGGGATAGCCGAAAATAGTCGCTCCCTTATTTGATTGTAGGGCATTTCGCAAGAAATCTAGTTTTCCATAAAAAAGATTATCTCCCAAGATCAAACATACTTGATCTGAACCAATGAATTCTTTTCCATAGATGAATGCTTCGGCAATTCCTTTTGGGGCTGATTGTTCGGCATAAGAAATAGAAATGCCCCATTGAGAACCATTGCCAAGCAATGAATTGAAGTGAGGTGCATCATGTGGAGTTGTGATGAGTAAGACATCTTGAATGCCCGACAACATCAAAGTAGCCAATGGATAATAAATCATCGGCTTATCATAGACCGGCTGAAGTTGTTTGCTGATGATGGAGGTCAAGGGATAGAGTCTACTTCCATTACCTCCAGCTAGAATGATGGCTTTCGTTCTTTGCACAGTAATACTCGAAATTTGAGTGCAAAGATACAAAATCAATCATTGGTCTTGGGGATGAATGCTACGGAATTAGCCCTGATCATCGCCTGCAAGAGGGTCTTCTTCCAAATGTCTGTGGCGAACCATCTTGGCTTCAAAGAGAAAAATGACATTTTCTGCAATATTTGTGGCATGATCGGCCATTCTTTCGATATTACTGAGAATGGAAATCAATTCAACTCCTTGAGGAATAATCTCGGGTTTTTCTCGCATGAGAGCGATGATATCTGATTTAAACTGGCGTTCCAAACCATCAACGGTTGAATCCGTAGGTAAGACATGCTTGGCCAGATCAGCATCATTATTGACAAATGCATCGAGAGATGCTTTAACCATTGTGTATGCAGCAGTCGTGATTTTGTCCAAACCAAACTCTTTCACAAGCAAGCAAACACCGGGGTCGTGGATTACCGGATGTGAGATGTTTGTGGCCATATCACCAATTCGTTCTAATTCATTATTGATTTTTATTGAGGCCAGTAATAATCGTAAATCGCTGGCAACGGGTTGTTGCAAAGCAAATATTCTTTGACATTGTTTGTCGATTTTGATGTCGAGCTTATCTACTTTGTCATCTCTTTCAATAACAAGTTTTGCAAGACCTTCATTGCATTCAAGCAATGCTTTAAATGCAAATTCAACTTGTTCTTCTACAAGACTTCCCATACGGATGAGTCTTGTACGTAATTTGTCCAAATCATCTTCAAATGATCTATGCATATTGATGCTCCTCTTTTTGCTAATGCAAATCTACGACAAATATCAACCGAATCTTCCGGTGATATAATCTTCGGTTTCTTTCTTTGATGGACTAGTGAATAATGTTCTTGTCTTATCGAATTCGATTAAATCACCCATATAAAAGAAACCTGTACTATCACTCACTCTTGCAGCCTGCTGCATATTATGGGTGACAATGACAATGGTATATGAATCTTTTAATTCTTCAATCAATTCTTCAATTTTTGCTGTTGATATTGGATCCAATGCAGAACATGGTTCATCCATGAGCAAAATCTCAGGATTTACAGCAACTGCACGTGCTATGCACAAGCGTTGTTGCTGTCCACCTGATAAGCCGGTGGCCGAATCATGAAGCCGATCTTTGACTTCATCCCACAATGCTGCTTTCTTGAGACTATACTCAACGATTTCATCAACTTCTGTACTTGGAGGAGTTTGATTTAGGCGTAGTCCATAAGCAACATTTTCGTAAATGGATTTTGGAAATGGTATTGACTTTTGAAAAACCATTCCCACTTTTTTTCTCAATTCAACAACATCTATGTCAGGATCATAAACATTTGTTTCATCGATGGTGAGTTTTCCATTTGCTGAAAATGTATAGATAAGATCATTCATGCGGTTGATTGAACGCAATAATGTCGATTTACCACAACCGGAAGGACCAATGAATGCCGTCACTTTATTGATTTGTACATCCAAGGTGATATCGTTCAATGCTTGTTTCTCACCATATAACACATTGAAATTTCTGATTTTGATTTTAACTGAGTCTTTAGCCATGATGGATTGTTCTCAATATCAGTATTGTTGTTTACGGATTCTCATGCGTATGAGACCCGCCGTTAGATTTAAACTGAATGCCAAAAGCAATAATACCAATGTCGATGCATATTGTAAAGGCAGTGCCTCAGCTGCATTTGGGGATTGTGTAGCCAAAACATAAATATGGTAGCCCATATGCATGAATTGATCAGTAAGTGAACTTGGAAGTTCGGGTAATGAATATACTGCTCCAACAAATATCACAGGCGCAACCTCGCCCGCTCCTCTGCCAATCGCAAGAATTGAACCTGTTAAGATACCGGTCAATGAATTCGGTAGCACAACTTTCCAAATTGTTTGCCATTTGGTAGCACCTAATGCCAAACTAGCTGCTCGTAATTCCTGAGGAACAGTACGGAGTGCTTCCTCCACAGATACGATTACAACCGGTAGTGTAAGAACCGACAAGGTCGCGGCAGACCATAATAATGAAGGTTTGCTCCATATATCACTACCGGAAGCAGTATCAATGCCTTTTCCAATGAATTGCATGAAAAATCCAACACCAAACAATCCAAACACAATCGAAGGAACTCCGGCCAAGGTATTGACGCCGAATCGAACCGATCGAGCAAACAAAGAAGACTGTTTTGCATATTCACTGAGATAGACTGCTGTGGCAGTGCCAATCGGTACACCTAGTAATGACATCATGAATACTAAAATGACAGTCCCATATATGGCTGGAAAAATGCCACCTTCCGTATTGTTGTTTCTTGGGGATTGGGTAAGGAACTCCCAAGTCAAACCAGGCAAGCCATGCCAAACAAAATGTGCAAGCAATAGTATGATCAGACCAACAAGTACAAAAGCAGAAAATGCCGGCAATCCCAGGGCGAGATATTCTTTTTTGGATCTCTTGATTGGTTTTCGTGTAATGAGTTCAGGATTCATCAAGCACCTTGGAATTTTTTGGTGAGATATTTTTTCACAAAGAGCTCGGTAACGGCATTGATGGAGAAACTTACGATGAAGAGGAGAATACCAAGGAAAAACAGAATATTGTAATGGAGTGAACCCCATTGCACTTCTCCTGTTTCAGATCCGATTGTTGCGGCAAGAGTTCGAACCGGATGAAAGATATTCCATGATAAAAGCGCAGCATTTCCTGTTGCCATCAATGCAATCATAGTTTCTCCGAAAGCCCTTCCAATACCAAGCAGAACGGCAGCCACAACACCGGGCAATGCAGCAGGAAGCATCACTTTAAAGGCAGTCTCCCATTCTGTTGCTCCAAGGGCCAATGAGGCCTCTCTGTAACTTTTTGGTACTGCTGATAATGCATCCTCTGTTATTGTGAATATGATGGGAATAACAGCCAATCCAAGACCTATTCCACCAACAACACCTGAATAATGAAATTCGCTTATGGTACATGCTTCGTGGAGGTATTCTTTTGCAAAAGGAAGCAAGAAACCAAGCCCAGCTGCAAAAGCATCCAAACCCGATTGAATATAGGTGGTTATGAGATTTACACCGCGTACTATAGTTACCAAACAGAAAAATCCCAAAACAACTGATGGAAACCCGGCTAGAATTTCAACAGTTGGTTTTATCCACTCCCTGAACTTACGCTTGGCAAAAAATGCAGTGTAGATAGCAGCAAAAATACCAAGTGGGGTTGCTAACAACAATGCCACAAATGTCACTTTCAATGTTCCTGCCAGCAATGGCATGATGCCGTATTTAGGTTCCTTACCAACAGGTTGCCAAACTGTTCCAGCAATATTTTCCCAGATAGATTGTTTTTTTGTTTCTTTCTTTTTCTTGGATTCGGGTTCTTTTATCTTTTCGATTTCACCTGTTTCAGGATTGTAAACTTCGGGTTTCAAGATATCAGACTCTTTGACCTTCTTTTCAACTTTTGGTTTTAATTCTTTGGCAGTTCCAAAAATCAAACCACCAGCTTCTCTGAAAACAAAAATGAATATCAGAAAGATAACGATGATTGAAAAACTAGCTGTGATGCGTATTCCCCATTCGGCAAGCAACTCAATGATGATTTGCTTTTTAGATCGTTTTTTTTTTGATAAGAATTCAGGCATGATGATAATCAGAATTTCATTAATGGAAAATATCCAACATCGTTAACTACTTTCTGACCGCCTTTATCTATAACCCAATCTATGAATTCTTTCATTTGACCTTGGGGCTTGTCTTTGATGTAAAAGAATAAAAAACGAGAAATGGGGTATTTTCCTGAAAGGATATTTTCTTCTTTTGGAAAGTAATATGTTTTGTTTTCATCAAGCGCAACAGGTACTTCCTTTACTCCCACGGTATAAGCTGCTCCACCATATCCAATTCCCCATCTATCCATTGCAACTGCCCCAACTACTGCTGATGTCCCCGGCATATGTTGAGCAGTTGATGCAAAATCCTTTTTAGAAAGTACATGTTCTTTGAAAAACTCATATGTACCTGAATTGTTTTCTCGCGAGTATAGAATTATGTTGTGATCAGCACCACCTAATTGCTTCCAATTCTTGATTTTGCCGGAGAAAATTTCCTTTAATTGCTTCAGGGTTATTTTCGAAATGGGATTGTCTTTATGCACATATATGCTGATACCATCTCTTGCTACTCTTATCTCGACGGGTACGCGACCAAATTTTTCTTTCATTTGCGCAATTTCTGCCGGCTTCATTGGACGACTCGAGGAGCAAATGTCGGTAGTTCCATTAATCAATGCAGCAATGCCAGTCCCGGATCCACCTCCAGTAACTTGAAATGAAACATTTTTAGTTGGGTACAATTCAGTCCAACGTTGAACCAAAATCACCATTGTATCCGAACCTTTGATGGTCAAGGTAGATTGCTGGACAGCTGCTCCCATCAAAAAAAACATGCTGAAGATTGCTATCGAGGGGAAAAATCGCATAATGTTCATTGAAGAAAAAAAAGTCATCAAATTTACTGTATTCAAATGTGTATGAGGAGAGATCCAATGTTATGATTTCTTAATATAGACTTAAGTTATTGAAAATATATGGCTTTGTGTTTCCGTTTTTAGGAAATGTTAATACATATATGCCTTCTTGAAGATTATCCAATGAAAGTGAAGAACATGGAGAATCATTCAACATTCCCTGCTGAACCGTTCTTCCTGAAATATCTATGATGGAATAAGCCAAAGAATTACCTGCATGTACAATGATTAAGGAATTCCCCACTTGGTTCACGAGCGGTCTTTCATGTTCTTTGATTGATGCTACATTCCCTATGGTAAACGTGCGTATACCGGATGGTTCTGAATCACCGGCGGAATTTATTCCATAGACTCTCCAATAATATCGTTTGCCGGTTCTTAATGCTGTTGAACCGGTGAATACTCCTGCAGGTATCATGGAACGTGAGAAGGTCAATGATGAAAATGTTGGAAACTCAGATACTTCTATGCGAGAAAATACTGTTCCAATTGCAGTTTGCCATTGATATCGAATGAGAGTTGATTGTGAATTTGTGTCTTGCGAAGGATGGATGAGTATAGGTGAAGACACTTTTGAAGGAAGTGTATGAACTGAACCTGTAAACACACCTGCACCATGCGTGGCAATTGCCATATATCCATCAGAGATGCGATAATCCAACATGGTGACAACAGCATTTCCTATTGAGTTCTGTCCTTCCTGTTGCCAACATGTAGCCATTCCTTGTAATGAGCCGGTTGAAAACAATCCAATACTGGTCCCAACATATACTTTAAAGCCCTGTTCAATGGGTACAATTTCTGCCCATCTGCATGATGGTCCTGCGCCTGAACCGGCTTGATTATCTTCAAGATTTCCAGCGATTGGAGTCCATTGCTCACCGCCATTCGAAGAATGAAACAATGAAATCACATTATAATTACTGAATACAGCAATGATTGACCTGGCATCTCTTGGATCTATTGCAATACATTGAATGGTGCCATTTGAAAAACCAGATCCTGTGATATTCTTTGGAGTTGGATTACCTTGATGTGCTTGTTCAATCACAAAGAGATTACCTTTATTCGTTCCATAATAAACCATATGTGCAGGGTTTCGTGATGCGGAAACGGCAGTTATAAGCTCTCCATCGGGTAAACGAGTTGCGGAAAGACTATCCCAATTCACATTTGTTGAATCCCATCTATTCATGGGTATTGTAGAAAGATCATTGTTCCTCCATAATATGCTGCCTCCAGCAAGGTACATAATCTGTTCATTTTCCGGGTCTAGAATGAATGGATTGATGAACAGATAGTCTTTTCCTCCGATCGGATCTATCCGTCCCCGTTCAAGAATTGTTCCTGATTCATCGAGCTTCATGGCTACAACTCTGCCAAGTTGTGCCGACATAAAATATCGTGAGGCATTCTTTGCAATTGCACAAAATGCTCCATCATAAGTCAATGGCATTGTCCAAGGATTCAATGGATCCTTTCCTTGAGTGAAATAAGTCCCATTGTCCTGCAGTCCTCCAATGATCGTCTTCTTATGCTGTTCACCATGATCTATGGCGATTGTATAAAATTGTGAAGTGATATATGAAGTATTGCAATCACTCCACACTGTTTTTCCTTCTAAGCAATTGTCTGTTATTTGTATTCCGCCATCATTGAAGGATATTGCTTTCAATGGATTTGACGGAAGAAACAATAGACCATGTTGATCAGGATGTTGTGAAGGATAAGTATCAAAATATGGCGTCATTGTACCGGGTTTATATCCGCCTATCCACTCAGTATTGACAGAGTCTACAAATCCTGATCTTGAACGATACAGATTTGTGCCACCTACAAAAATGGTATTGGTGTCCAAGGGGTGAACCTCGATCACAAGATCATAACCTGACTGCGTAATAAGATCACCAAAATGTCCGCCAAGTGTTGGGAGATTTACTGATCTATTTTCCCATGATCCGCCTGCGGAAGATCCATCTCCGGAAACATACTGATATTTCCAAAGGCTATTCCACTCTATGTCTCCTCTGAAATTTCTTGATTGTTTACCGCTGTTTGGAGTGTAACCGAAGAAATAGACTTGTCGTTCATCTTTGGGATTGACTCCAATTGCGATTTTGTAATATTGTTCTGGAAATCCAGTGGGTGTGATATTTGTCCATTTTACTCCATCAATCGAACGCCAAATCCCTTTTACTTTGGAGATTGCTCCTCCCCCACCTATTTGACTCATTGTTGCATATACTATGCCTGTTGGAGTTATGGTAATGTCGGAAAACAATGATGATTGATTTCCAAGACTGCCCAAGACCGTTCGAAATGATTTGCCTCCATCGGTTGATCGTAGAATACCTCCTAAGGCAGTTGCAACATACAGTTCATCTTGTTGAAGATTGGAATAATCTTGTGCAATCTTGTTTACAAATTCAAATGATCCATCCCATGTTTGTGGTGTTTTGGATTGTGTTGCAGAAAGCAAATTCCAGGATTCTCCATTATCTGAACTATGATAGATTCCATCACCGTTCAAATCCGATGAATTGCCATAAAATTCTCCGGTACCTGCATACCAAGTGTTTTCTTTGCCCGGTCTCTTATCTTGAATGATGCAGGTAATACTCTGTAATTGATCATTCCTTAGTGTTTTCCTCCAGGACTTCCCTTGATCTGTAGATTTAAAAATACCGCTTGATACTCCTGCAGCTATGATGGTGTTTTCATCACGTATGTCCAAGTGTAATGCTCTTGTTCTTCCCCCCACATTATTTGGTCCGGCAAATGTCCATTGATCATCATTTGCGACTTTGAAGTCATTAGTCACTTCAGAAGTATGAAATCGTTGCGCAAATGCCAATTCATCGGCTCTACTATGATGTGGGATTATGCCTGTTTTTGGATCGGCGAGCAACATATTCATATATAATTCTCTTGGACCAATATCCATTCCTTTCATAGGTGCATTATTTGATTGCTTAGTGGAGCAGGAAAACAGCAATCCACAAAGACATATCATGAGAAATAGTACTGATTTGTTCATCGCATTAACAGTGAATATGATTCTGCTTCCATCAAGAAATGTTCGCGGATGGAAGAGGAACAAGGTGAGGTATAATCCATTCTTTCAGGATGCCATTGAACACCCATGAAGAAAGGTTTGCCTATAGGATCTGCCCATTCAATAGATTCAATGATTCCATCCGAAGAAAGTGAAGATGCTATTAATTCGGAAGGAAGTATCTTGATTGCTTGATGATGAGCACTATTGACTATTGATTCATCCAAGCGAGTCAGTTTATGTAATAATGATTTCGCTTCGATTGATATAGAGTGATATGAATCTCGACCATCAACCTTTCCGTGTGTTATTGCATTTGGTATATCGGTTGGGATATCAACAACAAGACTTCCACCGTGCATAATGGCAAAGAATTGTTCACCCCTACAAATTGCTAGAATTGGTAAACGGAGTTGTAAAGCAATCTCGAGTAAAGCAGACTCCCGATCATCTCGTTCCGGCTCTATCGCGCATTCCGATATTCTATCTTCTGAACCATACCGTGATGGATGAATGTCTGCACCACCCGTAAAAATAATGCCTGAACATGTGGATAATACATGCTCATACTCCTCAACTGCATAATCATTCATTGCAGAACAATCTACAGGTTGATGACTATTCAGCCAATGTTGATAGAGCATTGAATGTTCTGTTCCGGACCGATGTGATAATGCTATATTCATTCTTTTACGATATACTGTGAACAAATTGAAAATAGTAGCTGCTGTACTAGTTGTTTACCTTCTATCAACTCAGCATGAATTGGAATCACCAATAATTGAATAGCGTATTTGTGAAAAAGCTTTATATAATCACGAAGTTTTACGATATCCTTTTCTGTAATTGCAATTGTTGAGCAACCTTGTTGCTTTGCTTCTTGACACAGAAGTTGAATAGTGCTTTCTGTATATTCTGCATGATCCTCAAACCATTTTACATGCTGTACATCATATTTATTATCAAGCAATGTTTGCAAAAATCTTTCCGGGTTCGCTATGCCTGCCACAGCCATTATTGGAGTTATATCAAATAACTCTGTGTATAGCTGTTCATCAAGAACATATGGAGTATCCATGTGTATGCTTACTCTGGCAAATACTGCCTGATCATTCATGAACATTCTTATTTCTTCTTCCGGCGTATCGTCAGTACAAATGATGATATGTGCTCTTTTAAGTGAAGTTTGTGATTCACGTAATCTTCCGATTGGCAATAGAACATCTTGTAAATCTTTTCTATTGATAAGCACAATGTCTATATCTCGAAAAATCTTTCTATGCTGAAACCCATCGTCTATCAGAATCGGAGTGGAGAATTCAGCAAGGCCTTTGTATTTTGGTTGACAAGACAATACTGTATTGTAGAGTCCACTTTCTGCATGCATATATACTTCATCACCAACAGTCGCCGGATTTATGCTTGATATTAGTTGTTTGTTTTGAACGATAGTTACAATGCCCTTCCCCAATCTTTTATAGCCACTTGAAAGCAAAGAGATGGGAATTAGTACATCATGAAACATGCGTGCTATCATTAATGTACAGGGAGTTTTGCCGGTTCCTCCAACAGAAATATTACCAATGCTTATCACAGGGAATGGTGAGCGCATTTGTTTGATGATTCCGACATCATACAGTCGATTTCTTAAGTTGACAAAAAAGGATACCATTAGAGTTTTTCCTTTAATGTGTTTTCGCAAACTGATATAAAGGTTGAAACTTCTTCCTTGTCATTTGGATTGCCGGTAAATCTCAAGACATCATATGAAATCTCAATCTTAGAAAAGGGCAATGGCAATTTGAATGCATCCCAACTTTTGCTGAAAGTGAAACAAGAAAGTTCATGTATTCTTGCCAAATATATTGGGACATCTGCTCGAATCGACGCTATGGCGGCGCCAGGCTTGAATACCTGTCTTGGTCCGCGAGGTCCATCAGGTGTCATCACGATGTGCATACCTGCTTCAAGACTGTCAATAACCTGTTCCAATGCTTCTTTTCCTGAATTCGAGCTGCTTCCTCTTATAGTATGAATTCCCCAACCATGAAGTATCTTGGACAATATCGCTCCGTCTTTACTCTTCGAAACAAGAGCACTTGGTTTGAAATATCTGTGCACATGCCAACCGGCAAGCATATGCTCATGCCAAAAGACAATGATGCTCGGTACATGCTTATCAGGTTGAGATCCAATATGCGAATAACGCCAGCTGGAAGCAATCAATCGTAATAAGAGGATTCCTACATTAATCATCATCGCTTTTCCCTGCTATTGATGATATCTGTAATTATCTCAGCGGCTCGCAAGGAGGCACCGGCTCCACCCAATTTTGCGCGTATTTCGGCAAATCCTTCCAATTGAAGTGCTCTTTCAGGTGTATCATTCAATAGATTCTGAAGAGAATGCAACATGGAATGAGAAGTCGCATGTGATTGAATCAGTTCAGGAATAAGTGATTGCTCCAAAAGAATATTGGGAAGTGAAATCCATGGCAAGGTGATTTTCCTCTTTGAAATGGCATAGGATACATAGGAAGTGGAATAATAAGAGATGAATGGCATGCCATATAATGCAGCTTCAAGTGTGCTCGTGCCCATTTTTACGCACCCGGCTTGAGAAGTTTGCAAAAGAGTAGAAGCTGCTTGGGTTATGTGAAAACTATGTGCTTTCATGCATATTTCCAGATTCCATAAATGTTCTGGTATGCAAAAAATCGGAGTGAATTGTTCAGATTTCAATTGTTGTGCAATTGGAATCAATAAAGGCAAATGATGAATCAATTCCTGTTTACGGGATCCAGGCATCAAACAAATAGTCTTTTGATCCCTTTGAATGGTTGAAAGCTGCAGATCTATTCGGTCCAATAAAGGATGTCCGACAAAATGAGATTCAATTCCACAATCTGAAAAAAAACCATCCTCAAAAGGCAGCACCGTGAGGAGTTTATCATATGATTGTTTAACGGATTCGGCTCGAGTTTTTCCCCATGCCCATAATTGAGGAGCTATATAACAAATGGACTTTATACCGAGAGATCGTGCATATCTCCCCAATCTCATATTGAATCCGGGATAATCTACAGCTATGAATGCATCATATGCTCCGTCTTTCAAAGCTAGTTTGCATTGATTGAGAATGCCGCTTAAAGCTGAGTAATGTTTAATGACTTCAAAAAATCCGGATACATTCAGTGTTGAAAAGTCTGCAATGGAATTAAGGCCTTTGGCATGCATCGAGGGACCACCGATTCCATCAATAATGCAATCGGGCATGAGTTTCCTGATCTGCTCGATCAATAAGGCACCATGGGAATCACCGGACATTTCTCCGGCTACTATGAAAATTCTCTTTGTCATAGTGCAAAAATACATTCTAAGCCCATACATTAAGGTGCGTAAACGCAGTAAATCTCGTATTTTTGCCATTGGTCAATCTGACCAAATATATAGGACATTCACTCTAAAGAAGCATTTAAGGGTTTTGATCATGAATCTGCATCTGTTTATTCCGGCCATTGTTTGCTTATTATTGATGGTTGGTTGTTCAAAAGGGCCTAGCTCTGCTGAGTTTCTTTCATTGAAAGCTGAGATGTATTTGCGCTCAGGTGAAACAGGCAGTGCCCAAAAATATGTCTCTAAAGCTCTTGAGGCTGATCCAAAGCTAATTGAAGCCCACCTTTTACAGAGTAAGGTCTATGTTGTTGAAAATAAAGCCGATAAGGCTATCGAACAATTAGAGCAAGCTCGCGGAATAGATGCACAAGATCTTGATGTTTTATATTCTCTTGGATTCATGTACACAAGAAAAGGCTCTTATGACAAAGCCTTGACAGTTTATAATGAGGCAATCACTGTATATCCCGATACCGCGCTTGGCTATAACAATATAGCTGTGACCTATCATTCGAAAAAGGATTTCAAGAAGGCAGTCGAGAATTATAAGAAGGCATTGAATATCAATCCTTCATTTGTTGAAGCTCATTATAATATCGGCAATAGTTATGCAATGATGGGAAAAATGAAGGAAGCAATTCAATCGTATAATAAATCTGTTGAATTGGATCCTAAATATACTGATGCTTATATAGAACTTTCTTCAGTATATGGAAAATTAGGCAATCAGTCCGAGGCAGGAAATAATGTGGGATTATTTTATTTCTGGAAAGAACAATATGAAAAAGCAGCAAAAGCTTTTGAGGATGTGATTAAATCAAATCCCAACTATGCAGTTGCTTATAATAATCTTGCAGTCACATATGATAAATTGGGCAATCGCGAATTATCAATGGAAAATTTGAAGAAGTCAGCTTCACTCGGATATTCACCTGCGATAGAAATTTGCAAGAAAAACAATATCCTTTTTTAAAATGATATGTTCATTCCGATCCCGTTGCTTGTAAATGAAATGGATTGGATAATCGATTGCAACTGTTTTCCATGATGTGCATTCGCAGCATACAATGCGGCATCGAACAATAAAAGAAATGCACCTTGCAGAATGATAGCATTGCCAAATCCACGCAGTCTTGTTTCTTGATCGGATGTTTTTGCTTTTTCACGAAGATAGAAACCACCAACAATATAAGCCAGGTCAAGTCCTGCATTCACTGCAAGCAATGTTTCAATTGAATGTTGTTCTGCTATGGTTCCGGACAATGTAGTTGGCATGGACTGGGCAAAATATCCGAAGCCGGCAATCGATGCATTCACAATGTTCCAGCCGGCATTCATTTGCCAGAAGGCGGAACTCTCACCATGCGTCTGAGTTGAGTTGATTCCGCCAATGATGATATTTGCGAGAGCCCATGATCCCAAGACCTGCATGCCGGTTTGTTGGATTGAAATCCTTTCCGCATTGAACGTTTGCAGGACGCTATCTCCGGACATGGAGAATAATGGTTGAGTACAACAACATAACAGGATTATAATGGAGAAATACATGAAGTGTATCCTTGTATTGATGTGTTTGTTTTTTTGTATTGGACAAAACATACTTCTTTCTGCGTCTGTTCCTTCCGATGTTGCAGATATGAAATACAGAGCGGACTCTCTAAAACGTACTAAATCTTACAATGAAGCATTGCAATTGTATGATTCATTACTCATTGAAGAGCCGAGTGATATGGATATCATGATCTCGAAAGGCATATGTCAGTCACAGATCGGTGAAATCAATAAAGCACTTGAAACATTCAAAAAAGTAAAGGACATAGATTCTACAAGCCCATTGCTCTGGAAAAGTATTGGCGATTCTTATCTCTTTGCCAATCTACCTCAATCCGCAATAATATCCTATGTCCGTTCAATATCACTTAATCCAAACTATTCACAGGCATATTCATCACTGGGCTCAGCTTATCAGAGAATCAATATGAGCGATACTGCCGAGCTAGCATTTAAAAAAGCGCTGGATATTGATTCAATGAATCATGAGGCCTGGTATAATTGGTCATTATTGCTGAATGCAAATGGTTCTGTTGATCAAGCAATGCAATGTTTGAAAAGATCCATCGCTGTTAAGCAAGATTTTGCTCCCGCATTCAATAATCTGGGTATGCTATATTATGGAGCCGGTTTTGCAGATAGTGCATTGTCTGCCTTCAATGCTGCAATCATACTTGATAAATCAAATTCATATTATTACAATAATGCAGGTCTTGCTTGTTTGGACTTACGAGATACATTGCAAGCATATAATTTCTTCAAAAATGCATTACGCTATGATTCTGTGAATGTGAAGGCTCTTTTCAATACGGGATTGACTTCATACTTTCTTTTGCAATATAAGGATGGTATTGAGTATATCATGAAAGCTTTGCAATTACAACCTAATGTAGCAGATTATTGGTATACAGTTGGTTTAATTCATGCTGCAAACAATGAACAACACATTGCCTCGGGATATTGGATCCGATGTATGAATTTGGACAGTACCAATTCAAAATATAGCTATGCTATTGGATCCTTATATGATGATTCATCATCCGTCAAAAGAGAATACTATACAATTGCTTCCTCTTTAGGTAATGAAAAAGCAAAATTATGGCTTGATGCACATCCTATCATGAAGGAAACCATTCCGGTTGATGAAGTTCCTCAGACAAAAAAGAAAAAGAAAAAAAAGCGATGAAATCCAGATTGTTCAAAGAGCGCTATGTGCGAGGATCATTAATCCCTGTGATAACACAAGTGTTATGGAGCATTTCTTTCTTATGTTTTTGCTTCGCGCTCTTTTCGATCATTCAGGAATTACGGCATTTGTCGGACAGAAAATCAACAAATGGTGAAGTCATATCCTATATTGAGTCAGATGAAACCTCTCGTTTCCATCCAAGAATACGTTTCAAGGATCAACAAGGAATTGCCCATGAATTCATTGATGGTACGGGTGCCACTGCTCCTCTTTATGTTGTAGGTACAATAGTGCAAGTAGATTATCATCCCCAATATCCCAATATCGCAGAAATGACGACTTTATATTATCGTTGGGGCAGTTCCTTTGGATTGCTGTGCATGTCTGCCCTTTGTTGGTTCATGGGTTCACGTTTCACCTATAGATTAACAGCATGAAATCATTGTATTTCATTGGAATTGCAGGAACAGCAATGGGAAATCTCGCCATTGCACTTGCTCAACGTGGATTTAAGGTATTCGGTAGTGATACGGGGGTATATCCCCCAATGAGCTCGATGCTTGAGAATAATGGTATTGGTTTCGCCACTTTTTTTGATGCCAAACATATCAAAAATTATGTGCCTGATCTTGTTATTATTGGAAATGCAATCAGCAGAGGAAATCCTGAAGTAGAATATGTTCTGAATGAAAAGATTCCATTCATTTCAATGTCTGAAATGATTCATGATGAGATCATTGGTAATAATGATGCCATCGTAATCACGGGTACACATGGTAAGACGACAACATCTTCATTGACTACTACGATATTTGAACATGCAGGAAGAAAACCAGGATTTGTGATTGGAGCAAAACCCGGAAACTTTGAATATGGATGCAGGCCAATTCCTGAACAGATGTTTTTATCCGGAACAGGAATATGCATTATCGAAGGTGATGAATATGATACTGCTTTTTGGGATAAAAGAAGCAAATTCTTTCATTATCCTCCACAGATAGCAGTTATCAATGCAATTGAATATGATCATAGTGATATATTTGCTTCCATTGATGAAATCCTGAAAACATTCCGCTTATTTCTAAGACTGATTCCTGAAAAAGGCCTTGTTTTGCTTAATGCAGATGACCCCTTGGCTCTATCAATGAAAGATCATGCTTTTTCTCGAATAGAGACATTTTCCACTCTTGGAAAAGGTGATTGGAATGCAACTATAGTCAGTCAAGATAAAGGCGGTACAATCTTCTCGTATCATCATAATGGAATATTGATTGATACTGTTATAATTCCAATGATTGGAATGCATAATGTTCGTAATGCATTGGCATCAATTGCATGCTCTCTTCATTCGGGTATATCGAAGAATGACATCAACAATGGTTTGAAAGAATTCATCCCACCTAAGAGAAGACTCGAATATCTAGGTGAATGGAAAAAACGTATCGTCATCGATGATTTTGCACATCATCCTACAGCTATCAAAGAAACATTGCATGCACTACGAAGTGTTTACCCCGAAAAGAACATTCATGCAGTTTTTGAGCCACGATCAAATACAACAACTCGCAATATATTTCAGAAAGAACTCGCTTCGTGTTTTTGGGGTGTGAACTCAATCTTTTTAGGTCCAATTAATAGACCGGAGAGATTTGCTCCTACTGAAAGACTTGATGTGGATGCATTACAATATGCATATGAGCAGCAAGGCATATCTGTATTTGCAGTCAAGGAAGATATACCCACATGGGGCACCCATATCATTGACGATTTGGAGCGGCATACAAAACCAGGTGATATCATTGTGTTGATGAGCAATGGTAATATCGGTACTTTACGTACTCTTTTACTTTCAGTTTAACAGTACAGTATTTGTCATGTCAATACAATCATTACCATATAGAGTCCTGCTATACTATAAATATGTGACTATCGAAGATCCCATTCAGGAATGTGAAAAACATCGTGAACTATGTAATGCACTTGGTTTGAAAGGTCGTATTCTTTTTGCACATGAAGGGATCAATGGTACTGTTTCAGGAACTATAGAAGCTACGGATGCATATATGAAACATATGCATTCCGATTCACGATTTTCAGATATGTGGTTCAAGATAGATGAAGAAGATCAGCATGTTTTTAGAAAAATGTTTGTTCGCCCCAAAAAAGAATTGGTAACATTTCGTTTGGAGAAAGATGTTAATCCATTGGAGAAAACCGGTACATATCTCAAACCAAAAGAATGGCGTGAATTAATGGATGATCCGAATGCTGTTATTATTGATGCACGAACCGATTATGAGTGGGATCTAGGACATTTTGAAGGAGCGATTAGGCCGCCGGTTGATTCCTTCAAAGATTTCCCAATGTGGGTTCGAGAAAATCTTCCTGCATTGAAAGATAAAAAAGTGATGACCTATTGCACAGGAGGCATTCGTTGTGAGAAATTCTCTGCTTTTCTTTTGCAGGAAGGATTCCAAGATGTGTATCAGTTACATGGTGGAATCGTCACATATGGGAAGGATCCTGAAGTCAAAGGCGAGAAATTTGAAGGTATGTGTTATGTCTTTGATGAACGCGTTTCCGTACCTGTAAATCATACAGATCATGCTCAGCTTATTTCGCATTGTGTGATTTGCGGAACCCCTACCGATTGGTATGTAAATTGTGCGAATTTTGATTGTCATAGACAGCATTTTCAGTGTCCAGATTGCGTTGAAAAAACGCAATGCTCTTGTTCCCCTGCTTGTCAGGAATCACTGAGACATGAATATAAAGAACCCTATGCGCAAAAGTTCATGGCTTATAAAAGGGTACCACGCAGAAACCAGAGTGCCGCTGAAAAATAAATGATGATACCGGTTACATCTACCAATGTTGCTACAAAAGGTGCTGATGAAGTTGCCGGATCAAAACCAAGTTTTTTCATGAGCAATGGTAGCATCGAGCCACTCAATGTACCCCACATGACTACTCCGATTAGTGATGTACCAATCGTCAATCCTATGTGTATGGCTTGATCTCCATAAATTCCCGTCGCCATGGACCAAAGCATGATTCTAAAAAAGCCAATACATCCAAGGATCAATCCGAGCAATAATCCTGAAAAAAATTCTCTTTGAAGAACAAACCACCAATCTTTCAAGCCGATTTCATTGATAGATAGCGCGCGAACAATCAAAGTAGCTGCCTGAGAACCGGAGTTTCCGCCACTAGATATGATCAAAGGTAAAAACAATGAAAGTATAACGGCTTTGTCCAATTCTTGTTCAAAATATGCAAGTGCCGTTGCTGTGAGCATTTCCCCAAGAAACAATAAGATAAGCCAACCGGCTCTTTTCTTTACCATCGCAATGAGTGCAGTTGCATCATAGGGTTTTTCTAGAGCTTCCATACCCCCGAATTTTTGAAAGTCTTCCGTGGCTTCTTCTTCTTGGATGTCCATAACATCATCAAATGTCACTATTCCAATCAGAACTCCGGCAGAATCAATCACTGGCAATTCAGAAATATCATATTTCTCCATTACTTGTACTGCTGCTTCCTGATCCTCAAATGCTGATAAAGAAACCACGGATCCATCCATCAGTGAAGATATCTTCGCATCAGGATCTGCAAATATGAATGATCTCAATGGGATATCGTCTTGTAAGCAACCACGGGAATCTGTAATATAGATGCGATTGATTGATTCACTTTTCTTCCCATGTGTGCGAATATAGGAGAGACCTTCAGATACGGACCATTCGGCTCTAACAGATAAGAAATCAACGGTCATTAATCGACCGATGCTTTGCTCCGGATAACCAAGCAAAAATCGGGCTTCTTTTAAATCTTCAGGACTCAGGAGCGATAGCAATCGCTGAGTTATCTCCGCCGGTAATTCTTCAAGTAAGGTGGTTCTATCATCAGGTGACAATGCAGAAAGCAATTCACGTGTTTCATGATTTGTCAATACTTCAAGCAATGCATCCTGATCATCGGTTTCCATATAAGAAAACAATTCCGATGATAGGTCACGATCCAGAGATTTAAACAATAGAACTCTGTCACCCGGCTCAAGATCCAGAAGAAGATCTGCAATTTCGGGTGCCGACCATGAGGACAAAACTTCTCTTAATGCAGTCCAATTTCTGATTGCAATTAGGTCCTGAATATCGGGTTTAAGTAGTTCTTTCAGCATAAACCATTTTGATACGATTTGCTGCAAAATACGGAGTTATCGTCAGTTTGAGGCCGATTTCTCTGAAAGTTCGAGCCAGCGAACCATGGATTCATCCAATATTTGTTGGGTTATTGCTTGTTTTTGGGAGAGATCTTCGAATTGTTTGAAGTCATGAGCAGGTACTTGATGCATCCTTATTTCAAGATCTTTCAATGCTGATTCTTGTTCTTGAATGGTATGTTCAAGAGCTTCAAATTCTCTTTTCTCATTGAAGGTAAGACCTTTCTTCTTCTGTGATGTTTGTTTAATATATTGTTGTTTGGGCTCTGATGGAAGTACTTGCAATGGTCTTGCTTGTTGTTCCACTTTTTCAAGATATGCCGAATAATTTCCGGGATACTCTTTTATCTTGTTTTGTTCAAAGGCATAAATTGTTTCTACCGTTCTATCCAAAAATGAGCGATCATGAGATACAATAAGCAAGACACCTTTGAAATATTCCAAATATTCTTCCAATGCTGTTAATGTTGCAATATCGAAATCATTGGTAGGTTCATCAAACATCAACACATTGGGATTGCTCATCAATGTCATGAGCATGGCCAAACGCCTTTTTTCCCCACCGGATAGTGTATGGACATATGAATGATGTTGCTTAGCTGGAAATTGAAATCGATCCAAGAGTTCCTTCGCAGTGATAAATCGATCTTTGCCGATTCCGGTATCGATATATTCCGCTATTTCACGGAGATTGCCTATGACTGTCATTTGCTCTTTAAGTGTTTTAACTTCTTGATCAAAATATCCGATGCTGACTGTATCACCAATGCTTACATATCCTTCATCAGGTTGCATTCTTCCACTCAAGACATTGAGTAAAGTTGACTTTCCGGCTCCATTTGGACCTATGATACCAATACGATCTCCGGGGGCAGCGCGATAGGTGAAATCCTGAAATAAGATATTCTCACTTATCTTCTTCGATATACCAATCGCATCTATGAGTTTTCCACCAAGAAATTTATTGCCAATCTCGATCTTGATATTTCTAATCTCAGTTTGCTGAGGTTTTTCCTGCATATTGGCAATCCAGTCAATTCTGCTCTTTTGCTTTGTTCTACGAGCTTTTGCTCCTTTTTGTAACCAAGCAAGTTCTCTTCTCAATGTATTTCTTTCATGTTCTGCCGTAGATTCCTCAATGGCTATTCTTTGCTCTTTCTTGAGGAGGTAATACTCGAAATTCCCTTCATACGTATAGAGTGAATGATTATCCAATTCGATGATCTTTGTGGATATTGTATCAAGAAAATATCGATCATGAGTCACAAGTAAAATAGCTTTGGAATAATCACTTAAATGATCCTGAAGCCATTGTACTGAATCAGCATCCAAGTGATTTGTTGGTTCATCCAAAATCAGTAAATCCGGTTCTGATAAGAGAGCTTTTGCAAGTGCAACTCGTTTTTTTTGACCTCCCGAGAGTGAATGCACAGAGCTATGAACATTCTGGATACCAAGTTTAGTCAATAAAATGATGGCTTGATTATCTAATGTCCAACCATTTTGAAGGTCAATCCTGACTGAAAGTTCATGAATCTCATCTGCAATATCTTTGTCTAAGTTGGATTCTTGAGTCGAACACAATTGTCTATGCAGTTCAAGCATTTCCATGATCTCGGGTTTTCCGGACATCACTGCCTGAATACATGTATCATGTGTTTCGAATTGTGGTAATTGGGATAGATAGACAATGTGAACATCTTTTCCTCTTGTGACTATGCCTTCATCGGATTCTTCAATCCCTGCAATGATTTTTAACAAGGAACTTTTACCGACTCCGTTTTTCCCAATTATCCCGATTCTTTCTCCTTCCATAATTCCTAAAGATATGGAAGTGAATAATGTCTTTTCATGATAAGACTTACTGAGTGATTGTGCCGAGAATAGATTTCTAGCCATGATATTCTGCTATTGACTGTGCTGCTGCATGTGCTGAAGACCATGCCCATTGAAAATTATATCCACCGAGATGCCCTGTGACATCAACTACTTCACCAATGAAATAGAGCTTGTCGATCAAATTGGACATCATTGATTTTGATGATAACTCATGGGTGTTCACTCCTCCGGCAGTTACCTCTGCTTTTGCATATCCTTCATTTCCATAAATTTCAGGACACCAGGATTGAAGATCATGTTTGAAGGACTCCAATGTTTTTGTTCCATAATGACCAATGGTATCTGTTTGTCCGTGTAAAGTTGTCCATACTTCTGCCAATCGTTTTGGAACAAATTGACCGAGTACTGTTTTCCATTCGGTTTTAGATGATCGCTCATTCATGGTATCTGCATCAACGTTTGGTATCAAATTGATGATCATCGATGTTTGCTTGTATAGATAAGAGGAGATTTGCAAAATCGCAGGTCCGCTCAACCCTTTGTGAGTAAACAGCATTGATTCTTTAAATATTGGACTATCCCCTGCTGAAACTTCAACGGGTAATGAGACACCGGCAATATCAGCGCAAGGAAATGCCTCCCGGTCGATGGTAAGCGGTACAAGTGCAGGTCTTGTATCAATGATTGAATGACCGAATTGTTGCGCTATTTGATAACCAAGATTTGTAGCTCCCAATGATGGTATCGATAATCCTCCGGTTGCAATGATTACATGTTCAGCTTGATAGGTTCCATTGCTTGTTTCAATTGTAAAATTCTCAGCTTTTCTGACTGAGTAGACTTTAGTTCCATAGGAAATATCACAATATGATGTATTGCATTCACTAAGCAACATATCAATTACCTCTTGTGATGAACCATCACAAAATAGTTGACCAAGTGTTTTCTCATGATAGTCGATATTATGGGATTCAATCAAATTGATGAAATGATCGGGTGTATATCTTGAGAGAGCCGATACAGCGAAATGAGGATTTTCAGAAATGAAATGCTGAGCTTTTACTATGCGATTCGTGAAATTACATCTACCCCCGCCTGAGATGCGTATTTTCTTTCCGGGTTGAGCATTATGTTCCAATAATGTCACTGATTTATGTTGCTTGCTAAGCAGTCCTGCGCAAAAAAGTCCCGCTGCTCCGGCACCGATGATAATGCAATCACTAACGGGAAATTTCATGGAGTCAATCTTTGAGAAATCTGATGAACATTGTAAATTCGCAATACTCAAAGCCAATTTAGCTCAGTGGTAGAGCAGCTCACTCGTAATGAGCAGGTCGCCGGTTCAAGTCCGGCAATTGGCTCAATGCATCACTTCTTGATCAATTCATTGATCCACTGGGCTATATCGGACATGACCTCTTCCGGTATATGATCAAAGATAGCATACTCTGCAGGATGAGATTTACCTGCTCCTTCGAGAAATAAATAATTCAACAAAGGATAACTCTTTGCCTTACTATATGGAATGCCACCTTTTCCGGTAAGAGCTTTCATCCAGATAGAATAATCTTTCATATTAGCTTGAAAATCACGTCCCCCCTGTAGAATAAAAACGGGTTTTTGTGACTTCTTGATTGTCTGCACCGGGTCATAACCTCGCAAAGCTAACCAATATGAAGCGGGAGTTTCCAATAAGAGATATTTCGCAGGTGTTTCTTTCGTGAGTGTTTTTGCATTAACGGATTGATATTGTTTGCGCAAAGCTTCTATCTTTTTTTGAGCATCATTTTTCTCAATCAATGTATCAAGAGAAAGGACATATTCCAATTGCTCAATCAAGACATCAGGTAATGGTCTGGCTGGTGCTCCCATCAAAATGATGCCTTTAATATTCTTTGTTTGTTGCAATGCTCGAGGAAGTATCATTCCACCTGTTCCGTGTCCTAAAAAGAAGATATTGGATGTATCAACTTCTCTATACATTGAAATTGCTTGAAAAGCAGCAATGGCATCCTCGGTACTTTCCAAATCGGGGGTAACTTCAAATCCCTTGTCTTTGATCGCAGAATAATATTTACGAGTTCTTTTGGGAAAACGTAAAACTCCTATTCCTTTTGAAGCCAAACCCCAAGCTAGATCGGCATAGGGTTTATTTGCAACATAAGTACCATCTTCATCAAGCGGGCCACTGCCATGAATTATGATGACAATCGGATATTTCCCTTGTTTAAGCGGCAAAGTTAGTATGCCGGTAGTCTCCCATTCAGTACCCTTTCCAATGAGGATATCTCGGATTTTAATCGAATCTGTTTGAATATAATCTGCGACTGTATATGCTCGCTTATCATAACGAGGTTTATATTCATCTATGTAGAAACCGTCTATGAGATGAGATCCTTTAAATGACATACGAATTTCCCAATTACCATTAGAGCAGCGTAATGCATGGATTACGGTTCGCAAATTGGAATCTTCAGGATCGATATCAATTCTTGTATCAAAAACTCTATAAGGTTTACCAGCTTTTTTTTCGAATAGATTCCAAAAAATTGTAAAAGTGTCAACGGAAAACTCTCTTTTCATTTCCGGGGTGAATAAGTCATAAGCTTTAAGGAAATCCTTTTTTATGACTGAATTCAAGCACTTCTGAGATTGTGCTTTTTGCCAATCCAATAATTCTTGGTAGGGCTGAGCATCAATCGTAATCAGACCAAGGAGTAAACTTATCACATAGAAAAGTATTGTTTTCATATCTCAATCATTGTCAGGTTTTGTAATGTCAAATTGCAAGATGACTGGGCAGTGATCTGATACTTTTTCAGCCACATCTTTGGGATACATCGAATGAATGTCAATCATATGTTCTGAACCAAGGGTAAATCTCATTGATGCAGCCGAGGAAGC
Organism: Ignavibacteria bacterium; assembly: GCA_016873735.1. Taxonomy (GTDB): domain Bacteria; phylum Bacteroidota; class Ignavibacteria; order Kapaibacteriales; family UBA961; genus UBA961. The sequence goes on from VGWD01000003.1 coordinate 57,002, forward strand.
ATAAATATGATCGATTGCATATAGATGTGGGTATTTGCAACTCTTCAAATCGCCGGTAAGGAATGTACCCAATGGAGATTCGGAAAGATTCTTAAGAGTTGGTTCTTTAGAACGTTTTGGAAAATCATTGAAATCACCAATGATGAATATGTCCTTCTCATTTTGTTTACGTAGAATTGAATCCATCCATGCAATTGCTCTTTTTGATTGTTCCATCCTCATAGTTCGTGACTCTGCTCGTAACTCATCGGTTGAATCAAATCTCGAGGTGGATTTGAAATGTACAGACATTATAATGCAATCAAAATTCCCTTTTTTTACTTGGATTACATAACCTGGTCTATTTCTTGAAGGATCGACTGCAAGTGGAAGATATTCTCCAATATTCTGAATCTGAAGCGATGATTTATAAAGAAAACCAACATTTTGTGATTTTCCTCTTGTGCCGAGGACTCCTCCATAATCAGGTAGAAGTGCAAGAATCCTTTGAATTGCTTGGATATTCTCAATTTCTTGCAATGCTATGACATCAGCAGATGTTTCTTGAATGATATCTGCGATTCTGGCAATATCTTCATCGGAACGCTTTATTGTCTCGGGATCTTTGTCATCACCAAGCCAAGCTATATTGAACGTTGCAAGGGTGAGAACATCCTTGTTTGGATGTGTGTTGGAACAACCAAACAAAGGTTGGATGAATGTAATGAGAAGCAAGAAACAATACACTGCCAATAAATGCATATCACCCTTTTGTGAATATTGCTTTAAACACATATCCTGCAATTTTAGGATTTTCTTTGAGTCTTCTTGTTGAATATCCATACCAATCTTCCCCAAATGGTACATAAATCCGCATCTGATGGCCCATGCGTAGTAAGTTGTCCCTTCTTTCTTCTCTTACGCCAAGCAGCATTTGAAATTCATAATTATGCTTTGATACCGACTGTTCTGTGATCACATGCAAAGCATCATTTATAAGCACATCGTCATGAGTTGCTATTCCTGTTTTTGAAGCATGTTTCAGCAATAAACGAAGTAGTTTCTTATAATTATCACGTATATCATCCGGATCGGTAAATGCAATGTCGGGTGATTCGCGGTAGATCCCTTTACATAATCTGATATTTGGATCCATTTCAAGCAATGATAAAATATCTGATTCACTGCGATGCAAATAAGCCTGAATCACAATGCCGCAATTGTCAAATCCGTCATGGCGAAGCCTTTTGTACATCGAAATGGTTTGAGATGTATAGGGTGAATTCTCCATATCCATGCGGACAAATGAACCTGAGCTCTTTGCAATTTGCACCAGCGTGCGAATATTCTCATAAGCAAAATCAGGATCTATCGCCAATCCAAGCGATGTTGGTTTGATTGATAAATATGCCGGTAAAGAATGCAAGCGTATTGCTTCCAATACATCTTTTGAGCATTGAAATTCATGCAGTGAGCGATCTTTTGTTGTAACGAATTCACCAAGTACATCAATCGTTGAAGTTGCTCCAAGAAGTGAAAGAGACTGTACGGTTTTTACAGCTTCTTGTAATGTGGAGCCTGCTATGTATCGTGAAGCAACGGCCTTAACGATTGACTTTGGAATATATGGCAAAGAAGCGGCAATAAGTGTTTGCAACATGGTGATGTTCTGCAGTGATATTATCGAGTAATGGTGAAAGGTGCCGAAAACGAAATTGATCCGCACATTACATGAATGAAATATGGTCCATTTGGCAAATCTCTGATTGATAATTCAATCGATTGCTGTGTTATTCTTATGGGGGTTAATGTTTCAATGACTGTTCTTCCTTTTCCATCTGTGATCATGACAAATGATGCATCGCAAATCATCGGAATATTGTGAACATTGATGATATCTTTCGCTGGATTAGGGAAAATAGAAAGTGCAGTCTCTTCAGTGATTCCTGCAACTTTTGCACAGGATCCCTGTGATGTGATGGCAATTGTTACAGGTGCAGATGCGATTGATGTGTCGAGTCTATAGCTAGCTCTGAATTGATAGAGCCCTTCAGTCATTGCCGGGACATTCCATACATAATTCCCGGGTACCGCATCATGACCTAGCGTCGATATTCTTTTCCAAGTGGTTTGCCCAAGAGTTCGGTATTCTAAAAAGACCTTGCTATTGTCCATGAATTGAGAGTTCCATAGGACTGAATCGGGTTGGCCAATACAAAGCGTGTCATTATTGACGGGGCTTGTCAAAGCTATGGTCTCTTTTCCAATTTCAAATGGCCCTGTTTGACTCATTAATTTCCGACTTATGTCTAATACTCTAAACAAGCAATTCTTAGATTCAACATAGGGTATGTCAACTGTCATGGAAGAGGAAGAAATTGAATCAGTGATTAATGACCAAGTAGAACCATTATTGGAAGAAAATTCAATGTCAACTCTTTCTATGAATTCTTTGGTCCATGATAGATTTAATCGTTCTTTTTGACCAAATTTCTTTGAGCGTAAATCAGTTGTCAATACCAAACTTGCTTTGGCTATTGTAAAATCTGCCCATGAAGTATCTTTGATCTGACTATTATTTGCATCGACCACACGTATTCTTCCTTTTGTAGTTGGATTATCGGGTATGGTCCATTTAAATATGCCGGTTCCATTAGCTTCAGTAACAGCCGGTCTCGATACAAATATTGCTCTCCAAGAAATTCCGCCATCTGTACTGAACTCGATATTGATATTATTCACTCTGTGGGATGTCCATTCAATGTCGGTTTGATTTCCAACAATGAATGCTTGCTGACCCCACGGATAAATCATGCGAATGGATGGTTGAGTGGCAGCTTCGATACATGGACGGGTTTCAAGATAATTACGTAAATAGGTTGAGACACGTGGCAAAAATGTAAATGCGACGGAACGCGATGGATTAGTCAAGTGACAATAGCTCATGATTGAGCCGGGATTAGGTAGAGGTGTACTTTTATAGCATGCTTCGACTGAATAGTTTCCACGCCCTCTGAATGCGGAACCGCTTGTCATGCATGAATCTAAACCTCTTGGAGGCCAAAAAGTACAATTATGTGTGTGATAAGACCCGATATTATGTCCGAGTTCATGTGCTATGGTTACAATATCACCTACATAATCATTTATCTTGGACAATCCGTTTTTGAAAATGCCCGCAACTGAATATGCATTTGAAACACTACCCGAGCATACATTCCCAATGCCATTTGCAATGCCCAAAACAAAAAGACCACCTGTTGTTGGAACTGCATCCAAACAATGTACTATATCCCTTTTTATGGTTGTTAATTTGCTCCAACGATTTTCAACTTCATCCAGAAGTGCCGGTGCATTTCCATCATTGGTGTATGGGTCAGGGGTAGTAGCTGTCCAAATTTGAAGTCTTGGAATCACGATTGCGATGTTCAATTCCTTTCTATACAATGAATTGACGCCATTCATGAGTCCAATCATAAATTCAGCGGTTCTAATTGAGTCTTTTCTGCCGGGACCATTAAAGAAAGGAGTAGTGCCTTCTACGATAACCTGCAATTCAAGCAAGTTATTGCCAAATATTTTATCGGACTTTGGCAAATAAGCATATAAGTCCTCGGGGGTTGGAATGGTAATAGCTGACTCATCAGTCATGCACGTACCACCGGACTTTCTCAATTCACCCTGAATCTGCTGATCATATAACATATGGTGGGAAGAATTGTCGATTTCTTCCATTGGGGCTATATGTACCCGAGTTCCATTGGCTCTCTCTACCCACCCGCTCAACTCTCCATGTGCATGAGTCAAAAGAATGGTAGAACCAGGTTCATTCTTGACATGACCGGTAAATGTTCTAACCTGTGGAATCGGAAAGCGCTCATTGCCAATATATAATTCAGTGGAACCATCAACGATAGAAGGTACCAGTTGTAACTCAATTGTACCTGTTTCAGAAAGTGATATGGGAAAATTATCAATACGAATTTCTGAACCTGATTCAACAAATGCGATTGAGGTCCAAACCTGCTCCAAGATCATATGTCTTGCATGAACGCGATATTCTTCCGGAAGCGTGTGGGAGGATTGAAATGTTATTCCCAAACCTGCATCAATAGTTTTGGATGATGCATCTGTGAACATTGACAAAACACAGAGAATTGTCACAATTCCGGACTTCATATATTGCATATTATCTCTCAATCGTAACAGGAATGCTTGTGGATTTACCATTGCAGCGCAAGGTTAAGAAATATTTGCCCGAAGCAATTATTGGAACCTGAAGAGACAAAGAATGAGAACCTTCAGTGAATGAATATTCTCTTCCAAACTCATGAACGACTGATCCTGTCAAATTTGTAAGTGTTAATTGCGCATTCAAGCATTGATGTATTGCATTGATTGTAATAGTACACGTATTTCCGGTGATTGGATTTGGTGCAATCATCAATATTGGCAAATCTGGTACTTCATCAATTGAGGTGGCAATACATCCGGCTTCATTTGACAATTGGATTGGATTAGATACACTGAATATTGTGGAATCAACTCTGCTTACGACTCTTATTCGTAATGAATCGGTTTGCAAAGAAGGTGGATTAAATCCAATCACACTCACCCATGGATCTATTCCTGATGCAGTGGAGATATTTTGCCATGCAGAATTTCCATTAGCATATTGAACAAGCAATTTGCTATTGGCTATATTTTTATAAGTCCAGGCAATAACGAATCGTTTGTTTGCGCATAATTTTTCGCCACCTTTGGGATTCAGTAATGTGATTTCTTCTTTACCAATTGAAAAAGGACCGGTTTGTGAAATGAGAGACATATCGGTAGCATCTGCTATTCTTACCCAACATTGTTGTGCACTGATATCAGGCATTTGAAAATTGAATACGGTACCGGTCGGGCGAGATATTGTTTCCCATGTTGAACCATTATTGGAAGAAAACATGAACAATACCGTGTCTACATTGGTCTTAGTCCATTGGAATTGTAATGATTCTCTTTGTCCAAATGCTTTACCATCCATATTTGTTGACAGTGACAGCGAAGGTTGAACAATTCTGAAATTAGCCCATGAAGTATCATTGATTGCTGCATTGGCCATGTCTGCAATTCGAAATCTTCCGGAGTTTGTTGAAACACGTGGCACTGACCACATATACATTCCCTGACCATTGATTGTATTGGTTGATACAGCCGGGATACCGGAAGTGATATTAGACCAAGAACCTCCCCCATCAGTTGAAAATTGAATGTTGACACTATTGACTCTTGTTGAAGTCCATTCGATGGGAATACTTTTTCCTGATATAAAGGTTTGATTTCCCCATGGACCAATAACTCTGATTTGCGGTTCCTGTGCTTCTGTGATGCATTTGCTGTTTTCCAATCGATTTCTTAAGAATGTATATACCCTTGGAAGAAAAGTGAAAGGAACGGATTTCGATGTATTCGTTAAATCACAATAACTCATGATTGATCCGGGGACAGGTTTTGGTGCTCCCGTATTACATGTTTCAGAAGAGTATGCTATGTTGTTTTGATAAGCAGCTCCACTAGAAAGGCATGAATCAACAGCGGGTTTCCACTGATCACAATTATGTGTGTGAAAGGAACCCATATTATGCCCAAGTTCATGAGCCATAGTAGAAACATCTTTCATATAAGTTGTCACTGGTAAATTCGCAAAGGAAGATATGCCTGTGACAGAATAAGCATTGGATATTGCAGAATTACACAAGGCGCCGATACCATTTGCTATACCTGCCACGATTCCGGCTCCGGCGGATGAACTACCCATCGCATCCAAACAGTGGACAATATCACGTGTTCTGTTTGTTATTTTGCCCCATCTGGTTTGCACTTCTTGAAGCAGTGCTGGGGTGTCACCACCATCTTTGGTATAGGGATCAGGGGTATCTTCTGTCCAAATTTGTATATATGGAATTACGATATTCAGATTCAATTCTCTTCTATAAAGAGCATTAGTAGCATTGGTCATGGCAATGAGTAGATTCATGGCCCTTGTTTCATTTCTGGATGCAACCTTTGTGAAATAGGAAGTTGTCGTTTCCATGATCACTTGCATTTCCAATAAACGATTGTCAAGTTTTCTTTCTCCCTTTGCTAGCGATGCTTCAACTTCCCATGTTTTGATGCCTGTATGAGATAACTCATTGGTTCCGCAAAGCTTTGCCGGTATTTGTAATTGTGCGGACAAAGCGGATTCATTATAAAGCATATGATCCTTCTTTGTATAAGAATCAGTCGTTTCCGGAAGGAATGTAATGTTAGACCCAGTGGATGAAGCAACCCAACCATAGAGTTCGCCAAAGGCATATGTCATAAATACTCTGGAGCCCTCATCACCTTGTACAAATCCCTCATAGCTTATGATATGTGGGATAGGAACTTGTTTATTTCCAACCATAATGACTGTTTTTGCATCAATAGATGATGGTACAACCTTCAATTGAATTGTCTTCTTGGCATCAAGTGAAACAGGGAAATTATTCAAAGTAAGTGACTGAGCATATGAGCCGAAAACTTTTTCAGCTGAAGTTGCATCAATCGTAAATGTTTGTGCAGACTTCTTTAACAATGCAGGTAACTTATTTGTCATGTGAGCAGAAATGAATGAGTCAGCATTAAAGGTCTGAGAATCCAAACCAGTAATGTGCAGGAATAACATCATTCCGCAAAATAGAGCAAATGTGGTTTTCATATATCCATCCTTCAATTGAATAAAATCATAGGAAAGAATGTCAATCATTGTTGGCAAAAATACGGAAAAATAGCTCGTTAATTGGCAAGATAATGGGCAAATTGTAACGAAATTTCCCGAAAATTGACTTAGAAATCATACAAATGGAACATCCTCTGTCTTCTTGATGGCGATGATTGTGATATCGTCTCGAATCACATCATTTGGCAGTGCAGATACACTTTTAGATACAGCCTCTATGATTTGTTCAGGTTCCGGATCATGCATTTTAAAAAACTGCTCTGAATCTTGTTGTATATCCAACATTTCCGTTAAGCCATCAGTAAACAAAAAACACAAATCCCCAGTTGAAAGTTGCAAGTGAAGTTCCTCCAAATGATCGGAAAAAACGTCAATATCTTTGGTAAGTCCGATTCCTATGCCTCGCGGCTTATATTCAGTTAATTCTCCACCTTTTAAATGAATCAACGGCATATGCCCTGCCCTTGCAAATTGTATAGTACCCTTGGATTCTTCAATAATAAGACAGGATACAGTAATGAACATGTGAGATTCGAGAATTGAAGATAGATTTAGTTGTATTTCTGTAAGTATTTCTTTTGCTCCAAAATTTGCTGATTGAAAAGAGAGAATTGTACCTCGTAGTGTGGCCATCAAAAAGGCAGCCGGAATACCTTTACCGGACACATCGGCTATGATAATACATGTATTTCCATTTGCCAAACGGAATACATCATAGAAGTCACCACCAACTTCTTTTGCTGATAATGAAAAGCATTTGATTGCATAACCGGTTGGTTGAATGATTGTTTGTGGTAATAGTGATTGATGCACGCTTTTGGCAATCATCATCTCGTTTTCCAAACGATCATGTTCTTTTGAAATGGATATCAATGCCATATGTTCAGTTGCAATATTGATGCTCTCACAGAAAGCACGTAATATTGCTTCATCTTCTGGTGTAAAATGATACGATTGAGTATCAGATAAGACTATCTCACCGAATACTATTCCGTTTTTCTTCAAAGGTATTGCCAATATGGATTGAGAAAAAAACAGTGATTGAGGATTTGCAGGTATCGGTAATTCGTATAGAGTTTCAGGTTCATTTAGTCTTGAAATCCAATCAGAAATGAATGTGTTATTCAAGAGCAAAGACAATTCAGTACCCAATCGACCCGAAAAACGAATATGATCTTCATTAAACGCATGTATTCTACAATATATCCCTTCAAGTTGAATTGATTTCGGCAGTAATTCCATGGTATCAGAGATAATCGCATCTATTCCTTCAGAATGAATAGCATTTGATGTTAATTGAGCAAGTGTTGAGAACTCCAGTGATTTCCTGTCCAGTAATCCTGCGGTTGGTAATGAATACAATGACAATATTGCAAGCCTTGATGCATTGACAAACAGCCAGATGCCAATAGTTGCAATCAGAGGTTCAATGTAGTATGTTGTGATGTTCAATGCTTGCATTGTTCTCCCTTCATAATCAATCGCAATCAATATCGTGGAGATTGAAATGATCATCATTGACCAGGCCAAATCGATTTTTTGATCACGCGAAATTCCTTCGAACCATGAAAGACCCCGAGTATTATAAATTGCCAAGAATGCAGTGCAAGCGCTCAAGAAATGTGCAAGGATCGATGAGCCATCGGGAATGATGATTTGTAATATCACCATGATTCCTCCCATAACATACATACACAATGTCAATCGTTTGATCTGAATATGCGGTCTTTGTTTCATCAACCTGATGAGTATGGAAAGAGCAAAACCTGAACAGAGTAAGATATAGCCAGCATATAAGAGAACCATTGCCAAAGTGAATATATTACCATACACTGTTGACACATTGTTAAATACTCCAAGAAGATTTAATAATCCAGCCATGGAAAGAATACTTGCCAGGGTCTTGGCATCTTCTATTATAGATTTACTGTCTTTGATGTATGCATTTGTAGAAAACCAATCCCTTTCTTTTTGATAGAATCCAATAAGCAAAACCACCCACGCCATATGCATCGCAAATCCGGTTTCAGGATACCATGTATCAAAAACAAAAAAAGCAATCAATGAAATGATGAATGCTGTTATGAATATGTATCCGGAAATGCTGAAACACAACGAGTATGGTATAGAACGGATAAATCGGAGTAATTTAGCCATCATGTCTGAATGGTGCCTTTTGAAGATCATCATATTATAACAAAACTACAACGCTCTCACATAATTCGAAGTTACAAACAAAAGAAATCGATCTTATATGAACCGAAACAGAATAATGTGCTCAATTTTTGTAAATTTGCCAAATATGTAACCCCAAGAAGAGTATTGAATGCAAGATCCTATCAAACGCAATATCACATCCTTGGCTTTGGATGGTGCTGAATTTCTGGGAATTCTCTCCTCAAAAAAATGGCTGTTAATCATCCTGACAATCAGTTCAGGCATGATTGCTTTCGGAATTTCATGGACTTTACCCAATTGGTATGCTTCAACGGTAACCTTCGTTCCCCCAAACAATGCTAATTCGATGATAAGCGGGATGATGGGTAATGTATCAAGTGCATTGAAAGATCTGGGTTTGGGCAAAATGAATAAAGGAGAATCTTATTCATATATGGTCGTTCTGAATTCTCGGAGTTTGATGGACACCCTGATAAACAAATACAATCTATCTGCCGAATATGAAATTCCGAAAGAAGACAAAGAGGAATTATACAAAGAATTTTTGTCTAATTATGAAGTTGAATTGTCACCGGAAGGAAATTATAATGTAACGGTGCTTTCAAAGGATAAAGAAAATGCAGCGAAGATGGCAAATGATGTTGTGACAATCGCCAATAATATCTCCCTACGCCTTCAAAAAGCAGAAGCTGAAACCAATAGAGCATATATGGATTTGCGTCTCAAAAGAACTGATTCAATACTGAATTCCATTGCTCAGGAACTTGGTAGATTTTCATCGCAGAGTTTGGTTTTTTCTCCGCTTGATCAAGCACAAGCAGTTTCTCAAGCATTGGCTACATTGAAAGCATCTGCATTAAAACAAGAAATTCAAGTTGAGATTCTTAAAAACACCTATGGTGATAAAGACCCCTCAACCATTGCAGGTGAGAAACTTCTCAGTGAAATGCGTCAACAGGTATATAAGGCTGAGAATAAACCTGGTTTTGCAGGTGACTTTGCTTTAAGAGACGGTCTCAAAGTCGGTGCAAAATACATGAAACTATACACTGAATATGAAGCAATGTCCAAAGTAAAGGCATTCCTTATGCCAATGTTGGAGCAAGCAAAATTGGATGAAATACGTGAAGCTCCAATGATGTATGTTCTGGATTATGCCAAACCGGCTTTCAAAAAATCACGACCTAAACGTTTGACAATTGCTGCCGGTACATCAATAGGTGTATTTGTGCTATCTTGCTTATATTTCATCATTGCAACTCAATTCAGAAAAGCAGTAACTATTCACTCACGTAGAACAACAACAGAAAATGGAGACCTCGCATAATGAGCGTATCCTCCAAGTTGCCAAGCTTCAGAGATGAAAATGGTTCACTTATCATGGGTATAGTTCGTTCATTGGAATATGAACATCTAAGCCCATTTCTCAATACATTGCAAGCCACAGGATATTCCGGGGGTTTAGTCTTTTTCTGCGATGATATCAGTTCACCGACATGCTCTGCATTTTCGTTTATGGGGATTCACTTACGTGATTTCAAAGAAGTGCGCATTTCGATTCCCTTTCTGAATAAAAAAGTCAATGCATATAGGATATTCAGTCCTGTGCAAAAAATTTGGTTTTATGTCGCTTCAGAGGATTCAAAAAGACAATTCGCATCAAATGCATTTCATATTCATCAATCACGACATTTTCTTTATACCGATTATTTAGAGAAAAATCATTCTTATTCAAGAGTGATGTTGAGTGATACAAGAGATGTCGTTTTTCAAAGAGACCCATTCGACTTTACAATCAATGATTCATTATGCTGTTTTCTTGAGGACCCTTCAGTAACGATAGCTAATGAAGTTCATAATGCTGGATGGATCCGAAGAGGTTTTGGTCAAGATATATTGAATGCTATTGGCAATTATCCCATTTCCTGCGCGGGAATCACCATGGGAAGTGCTGATGCTGTACTGGAATATACTCAGCGCATGTGTAGTATTCTTCTTACGCCAAGAATAAGATCTATTGCAGGAATAACTGGTTTGGATCAAGGAATACACAATTATGCAATTCGCATGAATGATTTTGGGGAGAGATTGCATCTGTTTGAGAACATGCATGGTCCCGTCATGACTATGGGGCTCATGAAACAAGAACTACGAAATATTGACCCAGATTCCGGCTTATTACTCAATTCAGATGGATCAATATGTAATACCATTCATCAATATGATCGTCATCCCGATCTTTTGCATAATTTACCCAATAGGATTATTCAAGCACATTCCAATGGGCTATGAATGCGCAGCATAGTACATTCCGTGATAAAAGTCATCAGAGATGATCATGCGAGTGTCATGAAAAATTTTTTTTCATTGACATTCCTGAAAGGCTTGGAATATCTTGTCCCTCTTATTCTCGTTCCCTATCTCGTGCGCACTTTGGGCCTTGAACGCTATGGCATAGTTCAGACTGCTGTCTCCTTCATGTATATCTTCTTGGTGATCACCAATTTTGGTTTCAATTATTCTGCTGCAAGGGAAATATCCATCAACAGAGATAATCCTGAAAAAGCTTCGCGAATTGCAGGTGCAATCATTGCCCTGAAATCATTATTGATGTGTTTGTCATTTATCATTATGCTCTTCATGGCAATTTCTTTGCCTTCATTGAATAGCGAATTGGGTCTGGTCATTATTACTTTTGGCTTTATCATTGGTGATGTTCTCTTTCCTGTATGGTTATATCAGGGATATGAAATGATGTATTACTTGTCAAGATTTCAAATCATTTCCAGAATCATCTTGTTCATTGGAGTGCTTTCCCTTGTAAATAAACCTGAAGACTATTTGCTCTATCCTTCACTGTATTATGGCACTCAAGTGATAATGGCTATCTCGACATTGGGATTTGCACATCGTTTGCTTGGAGTGAAGGTGAGAATGCCATCACTGGCCATCATGAAAGAGCAATTTAGATTGGGAATTCGCCCTTTTTTGTCTTCAGTAGCACAAGTTTTGTATACCCAACCACGTGTATTCTATGTTTCGTTGATTAGTACAAAGCTCATAACTGGGACTTATGCAATTGCTGATAAAGCAGCAGGAGTATTTCAATTGTTTCCGGTATGGCTCTTTGTTATATCTGCTTTGCCAAAATTGTCATATATGTTCGAACATGATCGGGAGGAATGTCTTCAAACACTACGGACATATCAGCAATGGACTGTGATCTATGCACTAATAAGTACGCCAATCATTGTATTGTCTGCACCGTGGATCATTTTTGTCATTTCCGGTGAATACAATGATCAGGCTGCAATGTACTTTAGATTATTATGTATTGAAACATTCATATTAACCTTAAATATCTTTCTCATACATTACTTTCCCATAGCTGGAAAATTCGGTGTATTTGCCAAGATTTATGGTATTACATGTTTGATAACACTCGGATTGTTTTTTTTCTTGTCCCAGGCATTCGGAGTTTTGGGTTTGATTTGGGGTATCATAGCTTCATCCCTATTATTGCTTATTCTCACAATCTATTTTAGAAAAAAAGAAATAATGGCAAGTCTATGAATTGTACAGCTCATGCAGTCGATTTTCTGTAATTTGGACAAATATGATTGGTTATGACGATGAATCTACACAATGAATCCATAAATATTGGTGGTAAAGATCGTATCCTCGTTTTACGAGTGATAGTATTGGCTGTTTTAACCATCTATGTGGGTAGATTAGCATACTTGCAAATCATTCAGGGAAATGTCTATCGTCTAAAAGCTGAAACCCAAGCTATCAAGGAAGTGACGGTTGATCCATTCAGAGGGAATATATTCGATCGTAATGGGGAGAGAATGGTGCATAATTCCCCTTCTTTTTCAATTTCGATAACTCCAAATGAGTTCGAAGACTCTTCCATTCCTCTTTTGGCTTCAATTTTACAACTGAAACAAGATGAGATAAAACAATTCGTTGAGGATTCAAAGAAGATATCAAGAGTAAAGCCGAATAAGATTTATCGCGATGCCGATTGGTCCATCATTTCACTCATTGAAGAAAATCATGAGTTTCTTCCAGGAGTGGACATATCCGTTGAATCAAAACGATTGTATACGATTCAGGGAAATATGTCTCATATTTTGGGATATTCCAGAGAAATCAACAAGCGACAAATACAAACCATGGGTGACTATTATGCACCCGGTGATATCGTTGGCTATGCTGGCCTAGAAAAGACATATGAAAACTTCTTACGTGGAACAAAAGGAGTCCAGTTTGTTGCGGTGAATTCAACAGGTCAGAAAGTATCTAGTTTTCAAGAAGGAAAAAACGACATACAAGCAGAAGAGGGATTTGATCTACGGTTGGGTATAGATAAACCACTTCAGGAATTGTCTGAAAAGCTTCTCAAAGGGAAAAGAGGCGGAATAGTTGCTTTGGATCCTAATACTGGCGAGATAATGGCATTAGTGAGTATGCCGGACTATGATATTCGAGAATTTAGTGGGCGTACAAAAAGCAATTTATTTTCCAGATTATTGAAAGATGAAGGTAAGCCTCTTTTCAATCGTGCAACTCAAACAATATATCCCCCGGGTTCCACTTGGAAATTGCTCATGGGTATTGCAGCATTGAAAGAAGGAATCATCACACCCGAAAAGACAATTTATTGCTCAGGTTCTTATGAATTCGGTAGCCGTTCCTGGAAATGCCATGGTTCTCATGGTGCCACCAATTTGCAAAAAGCAATCCATGTTTCTTGCAATGTGTTTTTCAATAAGATCGGTCCTCAATTAGGAATCATCAATTTTGAGAAATATGGTAGAGACTTTGGCTTTGGTCAAAAGACATTTGTTGATATCCCCGAAGATTCAAAAGGCAAGCTACCCGGAGAGAAATTTTATAAAAAACAGAATCTCTCAGCCGGTGAGATTCGAGGCCGTTTGGTAAATCTTGGTATCGGGCAAGGTGAGATTGGTGTTTCCCCGCTTCAAATGGCTGTGTATTGTGCATCACTCGCAAATAAGGGCATCATTCATCAACCGCATATTGTTCGTTCAATCTATAATCGTAAAACCAAACAATTACAAGATGTAGCATATGCGAGCAGGAAAGCTATAACCATGTCAGATGATTATTGGAATGTCATTCACAGAGGTATGTATGATGTTGTGAATACCGGTGGTGGTACTGCTTTGTCGGCCAAAGTTCCAGGAATAGCTGTTTGTGGTAAGACCGGCACTGCACAAAATCCTCATGGCGAAGATCATGCTTGGTTCATCGCTTTTGCTCCCAGAGAAAATCCAAGAATAGCTCTTTGTGTTCTCGTTGAAAATGCTGGTTTTGGTGGTACGGTGGCTGCGCCAATTGCGCAACGCTTACTCACCAAATTTTTCTATCCCTCATCCAAAGAGTCCGGTGATTCAATATTGCTTGATACAGCTATGAAGCCAAACAAAAAGCCAAATACTTCCAATCGACCGATGACGGCAAAAGATTAAGTCATGTTTCGAAAGATTACCATTCTTGCTTTTCTCTCTTTTCTTTGTTTGGGCTGCGGAAATCACTCGCAAACCTCAATCACACTGCAATTTTTGCATTTCTGGACTGAACCTACACAACAAGCACTCATTGATTCGCTTGTAACTGCTTTTGAACAACGATATCCACAAATCAAGATTGAGCAGATTCCGGTTCAGTGGAGCGAAGGTCGAACCAAGCTTCTCTTGTCTCATTCTTCGGGTAATCCACCAGACATTACTCATTTAGGTATAGAATGGGCTCAAGAATTCATTGACAATAATGTTTTTGCTCGCATTTCATTGGATAAAAAAAGAATTCCCCAGCAGTTTATTCTCCCAATTACAGGGAATGAAGGCAAACTGTATTGCAAACCTTGGACAATGAACACTAGAGCATTGATATTCTGTCACAATCTCTCAACACTCGATACCATTGATTTGGGCTGGGATGATATTATTAAAAGATTGAATGCATCTACCATTATCGGTATTAATTCAGCTGAACCACATAATGTATCAAAAAAGATATTGCCAATTATTTGGTCAACAGGTAGTACTTTGTTTCAAACATTACCTTTAAGTGCCACATGTGATAGTCAGTTGATTGAAGGATTACACTTAGTACGCAAATTGACCAAACATGCCAGAATTGAACAATCAAGAAAGCTTGATGACTATGTTGTAAATGGCACAATTCAGGCAGTCATTACCGGTCAGTGGATTCTTCCAAGACTAACCAATATTCCTCATCTTATTGTATCCTCAATTCCCGGAAAGAGCGGAGCATCCATATTAAGTGGAGATTGTCTTGGAGTATCAGCATCTTCTCGATATCCGGAAGAAGCAGCATTGTTTGTTACTTTCATTACTGACTATGACAAAGTCAAGAATATGTGCATGACATTGAAGGATATTGGATTGCCTGCCGATTTGCAATCATGGACTGACATAGATTTTCAAGCTAACCGAGATATTGCGCAGTTTACAAAACAAACAAGAATATCAAAGATCTTACCTTCTCCTCCATATTTTCTTGATGCTGAACGCATACTTGAAGAACAACTCATGCTATTCATTTATGGTAAAGCGAATGAATATGAATTACTCAATTCATTGAAAAGTCAACTTCTAACATTGGAGAAAAGTCAAAAAAAAGGGTCGTAAACGACCCTGTGTGTTATTTCTTCGGTTGAGCCGATGCTATGATTGCATCCGTAAACCGCTTGTATCTATCAGCAACCGCTCCTGTCAAAGGTGCCCTTTGTAGAAATGCCAACAAATTCTGGGCTTGATTGATGGTGAACTCCAATGTTGTTGATTCTTCCAGTTTCTTGTTTTCCTTCTCCGCTTTTTGTAATTGAATGATCATGATGGAGCGGACTTCCATCAATGCATCAACCTCACTCCCTCGCAATTCGATATTCTTTAATAACTGTAAACAAAAATCAATTTCAGAATATTGAATGACCGGTTTCAATATTTGTTGATTTTGTTGTTGTGCAAACAAGGTTGTAGCACCAATGATCGAAATGCAAATTAATGCAATAATGTTTTTCATGAATGTGATCCTGTAATTATAAAGAAGCATGTAATGTTAATCTGTGAATAGAACCTGCTGTTCCAAGTGCGGAAACACCATAATCTATATTGACATATTCAGTTCTAACTCCGACGCCAGCTGAAAATCCTGAAAAGCGTCTTTGTCCTTGAATGCTAGTTGCGTCTCTTACATAATTGTCATAACCAAGTCTCATATCCAAAACCTTACTGAGTATAAACTCACCACCAATACTAAAATTCCCTATTCTGTCAAAGAATGCATCGGCATCATCAGCAAGATGATGCAGTGAAAAGTTTAATAAGAGCGGAAGACCTCTCAAACGATGATTGATCCCTAAACGTATATCTACGGGTAATTCATCTGTAATATCGGTGAAAGTTGAAAGTTGAGTTCCGATATTCAGAATTGAAAAACCGACATTTGTTCTCGTTGCAGGAATTCTATACAGTAACCCGGCATCTAAAGCAATCGCTGATGATGAAAGATCATCCAATGTTGCATAGAGTAATTTAGCATTGCAGCCATAACTTAATGTTGAGTCTAATTCATTGGAATAAGACCCCATTAATGCAACATTATTTGCGGAGAATGTTCCAAGTATTGTTCCAAATTCATCTGTTCTGTCAAAAGACCCATATGTCGTGTACATGGCACTAATTGCAAAACGCTCAGATGATTGTTTGTCGAATGGCAGTGTGTATACTGCTTGCCCGGAACTTATGTCTAAAACATGTCTCATGAATGTTGCGGAAACAGAAGACTTTTCAACCGTTGAAAGTGCGCCCGGATTAAAGAAAACAGTTGTTTGATCATTGATAATACTAGTAAAAGCTCCACCCAAAGCTGCCGAACGTGCACTTATGGATAATTGTACGAAATCAAATGGAGACTGCGCTTTAATCACATTAACTGTTATTGAAGCAAGGAGCAGTACTATAAACAAGGCCTTTTTCATAAACGGATTTCCTTGTATATGGAATGTTCAGGTTCGCTTGATTCCCAGATTTCCATGAAGAATGCCGGTGGTCGTATAGGTTTTCCTGTTTTGATGCCTATAAACGGATGAATTGTATAACCTGTTGTCAGCAATGTTGTGCCTCTTGTAATCTCATATGCAATATGCAATAATAATCTCTTTTTCAGAGTACAGATAGCTAGTATGTCAAGAATCTCATCATATTGAGCAGGTGCTTTATAATCAATATGAGCTTCCATAACAGGGAATTGTATTCCCTGTTCTTCAAGTTTTGCATAGGGCAAGCCCATTGATCGCAATAACTCGGTTCTTCCTATCTCGAAATAGGTGAGATAATTTCCATTATACACTATACCCATTTTGTCGGTATCGGCATATCGAACGCGAATTGACGATATATGTGTATGCTTTTTCATCCAAGTATCATTGCTTATTGATGATTAATTCAATAACTCTTTGCAAATCATCCAAAGAAAAGAATGTAATTTCAACTTTTCCAGTTTCATGATCTTTTAAATGAATAGAAACCTGCGTTGTAAAATATTCTCTAAGTGCATCTTCCAAGGCCAATAGATCATTGTTTAAAGGTTGTCTGGTACTCGCGCTTTGGTTTGTTTTCTTTGCAGTTCTTTTCGCATTCTTTTTCGTCCCCCCCATCAATTCACGTATGATATCTTCAGTTTGACGAACAGATAATTGTTCAACAATGATTCTTTGAGCAATCAAACGTTGATTATCTGGCGATTGTAGCGACAATAAAGCACGAGCATGCCCATTTGACAATTCCTTCATAGCCACATGTTGTTGTATTTCAGAGGGTAGTTTCAGCAGTCTAAGAAAATTTGCGACAGTCGCTCTATCCTTCCCTACTTTTGCTGCCACTTCTTCTTGTGTGAGTTTGCACTGATCTATCAATAGTTGATAGCCCATTGCCACTTCAATGTCATTTAAGTTTTCTCTTTGAACATTTTCAATGATTGCAAGTTCGATCATTGCTTCATTTGAATCAACATCCATGATGAATGCAGGTATTTGCTCCAAACCAACTTCTATGGAAGCGCGAATTCTTCTTTCACCGGAGATAAGTTCATATGTATTTCCAATGGACTTTCGCACTGTTATTGGTTGAATCACACCATGGAGCTTGATTGAATCGACCAATTCTTCCATTGCTGCCTGATCAAATATGACTCTGGGTTGAAAAGGATTTGTCTTGATTTTGGTTATATCAATCAAACCAATGCGATTCTCATCTTGATGTTCGGTGTTCTTTTGTGGAGTACCTTGATTCCCAGGGATGAGGGCACCAAGCCCTTTGCCAAGGCCTAATGGAGATTTCATTATTCACTCCCTTTTGCAATGTGAGTTGTATTGTTTTGTATGATTTCCATAGCTAAATCAAGATAGTTTCTAGAGCCGGTGCTTAATGCATCATAAAGCACAATTGGTTTTCCATGACTGGGTGATTCAGACAATCGAACATTGCGTTGTATGACAGTTTTCATCACTTTATCTTCAAAGTGTTTGCGAACTTCGATCTCAACTTGTTGGGAAAGCCGCAGTCTACCATCAAACATTGTGAGTAATACACCTTCAATCTCAAGATAAGGATTAAGATGATTGCGAACAATTGAGATCGTGTTTAACAATTGACCCAATCCTTCAAGTGCATAGTATTCACATTGAACAGGTATCAGAACCGAATGAGCAGCCGTTAATCCATTTAAAGTAAGAATTCCTAGTGATGGAGGACAATCGAACAATATGAAATCAAATGTATCAAGTATTGGTTGCAATGCTTTTTTGAGAACAAACTCGCGATCTTGCATTTCAATCATCTCTATCTCAGCGCCTACTAAATTTATATGCGATGGAAGAATTGATAAATTCGGCATCACTGTTGGAAGGATTGCATCGTGAATCGAAGTATTCCCAATAAGTACTTCATAGACAGTGATATCCAAACTTTTGGTGTCAATGCCGAGTCCATTTGAGGCATTTGCTTGAGGATCTATGTCTATAAGCAACACTTTCTTTTCAGCAGCTGCAAGTGAAGCCGAGATATTGACTGCGGAAGTTGTTTTTCCAACTCCACCCTTTTGATTTGCTATTGCAATGATTTTCGCCATTCGCTGTATTATTCCTGAGGAGGAGTCAATTGTTTATGTGCTCCATCACAAAATGGTTGATTTGCCGATAATTTGCAGGTACACCATGAGACAGTTTTTGTTTCGATTATTTCCACAGATTTCGGACTAAAGCTTGAACCCTTATGAGAACCATCGCAAAAAGGTTGATTAGATGATTTTCCGCATGAACACCAATAATACGTTCCCGGATTCATTTCCATTCTTAAGGATTTGTAACCACCTATTTCGGGTTTTTCCATAGTAAAGGCTCCTTACATTGATTCGGGTGATGAAATTCCTAAAATTGTTAATCCATTGTTCATGACCGTTTTTGTCAATAATGCTAAATGCACTCTAGATGACAATACGGTATGCTCAGATCCGAGAATTCTGCAATCATGGTAAAAAGAATGAAATGCAGATGCGACTTCTCGTAAATATTCAGCCAACATTTGTGGTTCAAGATGATGAGCAGCTCTCATGGTGACTTCTTCAAATCTTGTCAATGCACCAATCAACGTTATTTCTGAAGGATGAGTCAAAGTCGAAAGATCCGGTTGTTCAAGAACATACAGATCATGATCATGTACTTGTTGCAAAAGCGAGCATATTCTTGCATGAACATATTGCAAATAATACACGGGATTTTTATCATTTTGCTCTCGTGCTATTTGAAGATCAAATTCCAATTGGGTTTGAGCACCGCGCATGATAGAAAAATCTGACGACATCAGCTCCGACCTCATCTATGAGTTCATCAAGTGTGTAACTCTTGCCTGATCTCTTGGACATTTTGACTTGTACGCCATTATCCCACAGCATCACAAATTGATAAATAAGAACTTTGAGCTTCGAAACATCATAGCCAAGGGCTTGTATTCCTGCTTTTACATCGGGAATGGTCGCGATATGGTCTGCGCCGAAGATATCGACTATCAAGTCATACCCTCTTTCGAATTTCGTACGATGATATGCAATGTCCGGTAAACGATATGTTGGTTCACCGGTACTTTTCACGATGACTCTGTCTGTGAGTGATTCATCTATTGAAGAGAATCTCATCCATGTTGCACCATCTTTCTCATAAGAAAGATCTTTTTCTATCAATTCACTCAAAAGCGATGTTATGGTGCCATCTGTAAACAAGGAGTCTTCATTGAAATATGTATCCTGATGGATATTCATTTTTTTCAATGTTTCTAGAATTGATGAGAAACACCATTTCTCACCCATTTTTTTGCAAGTTTCAATATGCTCCTGATGTTCATCTGCTAATTGTTTTCCGTGAAGATCAAATGCTTGTTGAGCGATGTCTGTAATATAATCACCATGATATCCATCTTCGGGAAATGGGTATGTTGTATCACCTATCAAATGTCTATATCGAGCATAGATTGATGCTGCTAATAAATTCATTTGATTGCCGGCATTATTGAAATAATATTCGCGAGTAACCGTATACCCGGACCACTCCAAAAGATTGGCCACAGTATCGCCGATAGCTGCATTTCTTCCATGACCAAGATGCAATTTTCCGGTTGGATTGGCACTTACATATTCAACAATTGCAGTTTTACCAGAGCCGACCATTGTTTTTCCCAATGATTCCTTTTTATTCATCATCATTTGCATTGCTTGATGAAAGGCTTTGGGTTGATATGTTACATTTATGAAACCTGCACCTGCTATTTCCACAGATTGTACCAAGTTTGAATCATATGCTACTTGAGACAATAACTCTTTTGCTATGTCCAGTGGTTTTTTCTTTAATTGTTTTGCAAGGACCATGGCAATATTGGTTGAAACATGACCATGCTCTGCAACTTTGGGTCTTTCAAATGCAATTGATTGGTGTTCAATACCCATTGCATCAAGAGCTTGTTGAAAGGAAGCTTCGATGAATGTATGCATCATAAAAAATCCTCCTCAAAAGAGGAAGGTTGGCTAAAGCGTTCCGGCAGTCTATGCTCCTTGGATAATTCAGTGAGATAGGTCTGCTTGGCTGTCTTCGTCATTTTCGAAAGTTTATCTTCTTTGAGAATATAGAAATCAGCATCGCTCCAGAGTTTTTCGATTCTGTAGAAGTCACGAGCATCTGCATGAAATACATGTACCACAACATCGAAATAATCCAGAATAACCCATTGTCTGGCATCCCAGCCTTCAGATTTGGGAAAACCTTGTCCGGCTTCTTTGCCTCCACGTTCGACTGCAGAAGAGACTGAATCGACTTGAACTTCCGATAAACAAGATCCAAGGACAAAGTATTCAGCCGGGGCGCCATCTGAATTTGACAAATCCAAGACTAGGATATTTTCTGCTTTCTTGTCTTCCATTATTCTTGCACAAAACAATGCAAAAGCTTTGCTTCGTGCAGCGGTTGACTTTGATGTTGATGACGCCAAGTGTAACTCCAATAAATTATGAATCGAGCAATTGTTGTTTGTTGAGAATGCTCATGGTTTGTCCGTCGAGTGTGTAGACAATTGGTTTTCCTGTGGCTATATTAAGTTCGAGTATTTCTTCTTTTGAGAGTTTGTCCAGTTCTGCTATGAGTGCTCTGAGTGAGTTGCCATGAGCAGTAATGAGGACATTCTTCCCTTCCTTGAGTACAGGAATGATGTGCTCATGAAAGTATGGAAGTACGCGTTCTTGAGTCATTTTTAATGATTCCCCATTCGGAGGAGATGTATCATAACTTCTTCTCCATATCTTTAACTGATCGGAGCCAAATTGTTTACCTACCTCGTCTTTATTGAGACCTTGCAAGTCTCCATAATGACGTTCATTCAACTTTTCGCTTCTTTGCGTTGGGATCATGCCTTTTCCGGCAGATTGCAAAGCAATGTCAGCAGTCCGTATTGCTCTCAGCAATGCTGAAGTGAATAACATATCAATGGGATAGTCTTTCAATGCAAGACCGGCTTTACGAGCTTCTTCTTCGCCTTTAGATGTTATGTCGACATCAACCCAACCGGTGAATCGATTTTCGACATTCCACTGAGATTCTCCATGACGGAGCAAAATGAGATAGACCATGATTTATGAATTGCTCCAATTAGGTTTTCTTTTTTCTATGAATGCATTCATTCCTTCCTTTTGATCTTCGGAAGAAAACAAAAGGTAAAAATTCTTTCTTTCAAACTCCAAGCCACCTTCCAGAGTAGTACTGAATGATTTCAATACTGATTCCTTGATGAGCTTGACGGCAATCGGTGCTTTTGTTGAAATTTCTGCGGCAAGAGCCATTGCTTCATGAAGATATGACTCTATCGGAACAACCTTGTTCACCAAGCCGCATCTCCAAGCTTCTTGAGCCGATATCATTCTACCGGTCAAGGCTAATTCCATGGCCCTCACTTTGCCTATTGCTCTGGTGAGTCTTTGCGTTCCACCGGCCCCGGGCATTACCCCAATGTTAATTTCCGGTTGACCAAATTGTGCGGATTCACTGGCAATCAGCATATCGCAATTCATTGCCAATTCGCATCCTCCACCTAAGGCAAAGCCGGATATGGCTCCAATGATTGGTTTTTTGATTGCGCGTATTCTTTCCCACTTAGCAAATTGATCACGTTCCAGCATTTGCATTGAACCTGCGCCAGACATCTCTTTGATGTCCGCACCTGCTGCAAAAGCTTTTTCATTGCCATGAATTAAGATGCAGCGTATGTCATGCGATTGATCAAAATATTCCATTGCTTCCACTATTTCTGTCATTGTTTGCAAGCTTAAAGCATTCAACACTTGCGGTCGATTGATTTGTATTACTCCAATTCCCTTTAGAGGTTCAGAAGTAAGAATGCATGTCCAATTATTCATGGTTGATCTTTAAAAAAGTAATCCGGCCAATGTGGCGGTCAAAAGATTACCCAAAGCTCCGGTAATCATTGCTTTGAGCCCCAACGCTGCTATATCTTTCTTGCGTTCAGGAATCATGGCTCCAATGCCTCCAATTTGAATGGCAATGGAACTAAAATTTGCAAATCCGCATAATGCAAAAGTAGCCATTGTAATCGTTTTTGGCATCAGATTTCCCTCTTTGATAAAAGTGGACAAATCTGCATAAGCCAAAAATTCATTCAGACTGATTTTGGTACCGACAAGTGATCCAAATGCTCGAATGTCTTGTTCAGGTACTCCAATAAGGTAGCCGATCGGTTGAAAAAGAAATCCAAAGAGTTCTTTCAAATTTGAAGGGAACCACACAGAATATCCTTCAAATACTGCATGCATACCTGATAATCCTGCATTGATGCCGGCTATGATTGCAACAAAAGCAATCAGCATTGCAGCAATACCTGCTGCAAGTTTCAGTCCATCCATTGCACCATTCGCAGCAGCTTCAACTATGGTCGAACTTGATGGCAATACAGGTGATGAATCATGTAGTACACTTGCAGTGTTTTCTGCAGGTATGACGATTTTGGAGAGCATTAGGCCTGCCGGTGCAGACATCACACTTGCCGTGATCAATGCAGATGCCGGTACTCCCATTTGAATATATCCTGCCATTACACCCCCGGCAATCGTAATGAAGCCTCCAACCATGATGGTATTGAGTTCGGATCGAGTAGCAGAAGATAAATAGGGTTTTATGAGTAATGGGGCTTCTGTTTGACCAAGAAATATATTGGCTGATGCAGATAATGACTCAATTCCCGATGTTTTTAATGTCCGGCTCATGAACCAAGACATTGCCCGCACAATATGCTGCATAATGCCAAGGTGATATAAAACGGACATAACGGAAGAGAAGAAAATGATAACGGGCAATACTGATAATGCAAACTGAAATCCGAATGTTGTTGAATAGGCCGGATTTGCAAGATTCCCGAAAAGCATTTCAGCTCCATGAGAGGCCAAGCCAAGAAATCCTGTGACGGCATTGCCAAATCCGGACATCATGGATATTCCTATCGGCAGTTTCATCATTATGAAACCTAATGTGATCTGAAGAGAAAGTCCGATAAAGACCATTCTCCACGGGAATACCCTCTTGTTTTCTGACATCAGCCAGCAACATAAGAATATCAATATCATTCCGAGTATCCCAATAAGTGATTGCATGATCAAACCCACTTATTGTCTATGTACCAACGAACTGTACGCTCTATTCCTTCTTCAATCGGAATCTGTTGTTTCCATCCAAAATCTTTCTTTGCTTTCTCAACAGAGCAGATCCAATACGGTTGTATCAAATCTTTTCCTTTTTCATAATTAAGTACCGGTGGCTTGGAGGAAAATCTTCCGAATATCTCCGATAAACCGGCCAAAGTCATGACAATTCCATGAGGTACACGGATTGGAATGATGAATGATTTACCAAAGGCATGTTTTGTTATATCTGCTATCTGCTTCCAAGTATAGAAATCTTCGCTGGAAACAAAATATGTTTCTCCGATGGTATTACCATGAAATGCTGATTCAACGATACCTCTGGCCAAATCTACTCCATGAATCAGACTTACTCTCTTTTCATCAAAACCAATCAATGGAACAATGCCTTTGGATACTGATTGAAAAAAGGTAAGGATTGCTGTATCGCGTTCTCCAAATACGGCAGGTGGGCGTATAATCGTCATGGGAATGGATTGTGCAAACGATTGCACAACTTCTTCCGCTGCTTTTTTTGATCGACCATAAGCAGTTATTGGTTTTAATGGTGAATGCTCATTTACAGGATCATGTATTGAAGAGGATGGCCCGGTTACTGTTTGACTGCTTACATGCAAAAATCTCTGCAAATTTGGAGCATGATCTCGAGCTACTTCCAACAGATATTGAGTTGCATCCCTATTCCCTTTGAGAAATTCCTCGTCATTTCTGGCTGCAGTAAGTCCTGCGACATGAATGATCATGTCTACACCTTTGACCGCAGGAATCAATGACTCCTTATTGTGTAGCGATGCATTCACGATATGAACCCCTTTGCCCTCTATCCATCGAAGATCGCTCGTAGGTCTAGCAATGCATACTATCTCTGTATCTGCTTGCTTGAGGATATCGACCACATGGCTACCAATAAATCCTGTGGCACCGGTCACTAATGTTTTCATTCTTCATCATCTCCGGAAATGATTGATCCATCAGGAAGAACGATGGTATAGTCAGCAGATGTTTCCCCTTTACTTATTCTTCTTAAAGTGGCTTGGAGAAGAGTACGTTTCAACTGACTGAGTCTGTCAGTGAAATAGATACCATTTAAATGATCGATTTCATGTTGCATGACCCTGGCCAAAAGGCCGTCGGCTTGCACTGTTTGGGGCTTAATGTGTTCATCAAAATATGAAACCTGAATAGCTTCGGGCCTAATTACAAGATCCCGTACATGTGGGAGACTTAGACATCCTTCCTCATAATCACTTTCTTCATCTGAATAATAGGTTATCTCTGGATTGATCATCACTAGTGGTTTTGTAGACTCATATCCTTCCACTGGTGAAATGTCAATGACAGTAATGGCCAATGGCGATCCAACTTGATTTGCTGCCAAACCTATACCTTCGGCATTGTGCATTGTATGTTTCATGTCCTCAATGAATATTCTCGTTGATTCATCCATATGTTCAACTTTTTGAGCTTTCTTCTTCAAGATTGCATGATCATAGACATATACAGGTAATACCTTCATCCATTAAAATCCAAGTTGTAGCAAAGTTTCAGTTAAGTGTTTTGAGAAAAATGGTTGTATCAGTCCAATTTGTGCTCCTGCAGGATGAAATGTCAATCTACCAAGGGATTTTGGATTCCCGGCTTCATAATCCGAAGACTGGATTTGTGTCATCTCTTCAGGTCTGAAACGATTATCCGAATCAGTAAGGACTATTGTGCAGCCAATAGAATGGATATCTTTTCCCAAGGCTGATAGATCTATTTCGGGAATAAAAGAAAAAGGAATGACAATATCTATAAAATATCCATCATTTTGGACTTTCAGATTCAATGACTCTTCAGAAAGTAGTTGTTTTCTGCCCGTCCGTTCTTCATGAAAGATTGCTCTGCTCGAAAAGGGTTGTTCAAATGAAGGAATGATATCAAGCACATAGAAACCTGGGGCATTCTTTACCTGCTTTTTTTCTATACGTTCAGGATCATATCCCGGAATTCTGTCATATAGAAGAATTGTCACTTTGTCTTGTATGCAAGAATCACAGTATTGCTCCGAAAGTGTATCATCCTTGATGAATAATTTCAAGCGCAATGCAGTATCATCATACAAAGATTCTAGTAGATGTATGGAAGCATCCGAGGGACCTTTCCAATAAAAAGCACCTTTCACAACATCATCAGCTTTGTCAATGATACATGGTCCTGCATAGCAAGGCATGATGATGTCGCCTTTTTTAAACACCGGTATATCATGAAAATGATGATAATAGGAAGTCTCTTCATTTCTTGTGGAAAAAACATGAATGTTATTTCTTCTCTGAACATGGTCACTGAATGTTTCCATTGTCTGAGTGCCAATTCGGCTGGTCGAAAATGTATCGGATTCAAAGAATATTCCATGCCTATATCGGTAACCAACGATATTCCAATTGAATTGCTCTTTCTTTGACGTTACAAAACAAGAGGCATTTCTAATGGCAACCCCAACTTCTAAAGGTGAATCAACAAAATCTCTAGTGATGGTTCCGGTGGGTATCAATGATCCATTTATATCAACAAAGAAGAAAATAGAGCATTGTTTGTTTTTTTCTTTGGAATAACGGACCACACAAGCCATGTCATTGTGTTCATCTGATGAGAAATCACCAATATCCCAACTCCAGACCTTTGCTTGATCAGCAAATCCGATTGCTTGTACCACATCTTCGATCAACTCTGGATCATAATAATCCGACAATTTTTTTTCAAAATCCTTCAAAGATGATCCGGATTGAGCATATATCGGAACAATGCTGATGAACATAGACACTATGTATATAAATATTGTCTTCAAGGAAATGTTGATAAAATTGTCTGATACATTGACTTGGGGGATTCTTGCAATCTAGCACCAAATTGAGAAACGATCTTTGATGATGCCATTGATGCAAGATGCCCTGAACGAGTAATTGAACAACCTTGAGTAATGCCAAAGAGGAAAGCCCCTGCAAACATATCGCCGGCCCCTGTTGTGTCTACGGCATTTGTTTCATATGCGGGAATGGATGCATGTTCTCCATTGAAGAATATATCGGCTCCTTGTTTCCCTTTAGTCATGACGACATGTGAAAAATGTCGAATAAGTTCATGAAAAGCATCGTCGTATCGATCTTTTCCAGTGAAAGCACAAGCTTCGGCTTCATTGCAAAATACCATATCTGTTGATGCTGCTATTTCCAATACCACATCACGAAAAGCATTGACAACGAAAGTATCTGAAAATGTGAATGCTATGTTCGTGGAATGCTTTTTTGCCAAAGAAACTGCTTCTCGAATTGCATCGGCACCACCCGGTTCTGTTAATCTGTACCCTTCAATATAAAGCCATTCTGATCTTGAAATTGTTTCTTCAACCAGATGATCACGATTATAGGTACTGTTAACACCCAATGAAGTCATCATCGTTCTTTCGGCATCGGGGGTAATCAGCACAAGACATGTACCTGTTTTTGAGTTCGGTATGCATTCAGCTTCCAGCAAAATTCCCAAATCTTGAAACTCACTGGCATAAAAAGAACCGAGAGAATCATCACCGAGAATTGTTTTATAAGCGGCTTTCCCACCAAATTGCCCAATAGCAATCATGGTATTCGCAGCCGAACCTCCGCTGGATCTATGATGCGACTTGTCGGACAATGATTGAATGACATTCGATTGATCCAATTCGGAAACCAATGCCATTGAACCCTTTTGTAAACCCAGTGATTCAAATGTATTTTCATCAATCGCAAATTCAATGTCAACGAGTGCATGGCCTATGCCACAAACATGGATATCTTTCATGAAAGGAAAAGTAATGTTGATTTGGGTATAATACTGCAGTACAAAAATACGCATTCATACGGTAAATGTATGCGTTAGATTCATCCTTTCTTTGATAGAGTAAGTTGTTTTTATTGGTAATTACAATGAAAAATCAGTATAATTGCCATGTATTGAATCTTCATGGACAAATGGCAGCACATTGTTCGTGACATAATTCTCTGAAGAATACAAGTCTGTTTGACTAGTGCGGATACTCCATGTATCAACCCTTACCTGAAAAACTACATTATCCCGAGTTGGAAAAGGAACTCCTTGCCTTTTGGGACGAGCGCGGAATTTTCGAGAAAACGCTTTCAGCGCGGAAAGATTCACCTGTCTTTAGTTTTTTCGAGGGCCCACCAACAGTCAATGGTAATCCCGGTATTCATCATTTAATGGCAAGAACTGATAAAGACCTTGTTTGTCGTTACAAAACGATGACAAATCATTATGTACGTCGCCAAGCCGGATGGGATACTCATGGTTTACCCGTCGAAATTGCAGTTGAAAAACAATTAGGCCTTGTTAACAAATCAGAAATCGAAGTCATGGGTATTGATAAATTCAATGCCACTTGCAGAGACTTTGTTTACAGCAATATAGAAAGAGACATGGGTTGGGGTGAGTTTACCAAGCGGATGGGTTATTGGGTGGACATGAAAACTGCTTATGTAACATGCACCAATGAATATGTTGAGTCCGTCTGGTGGGCATTGAAGTCTTTTTTTGATAAAGGGCTTATTTACAAGGGCTACAAAGTTGTTCCACAATCTCCTACAATTGAAACCCCATTGAGTTCGCATGAACTCTCTTTGGGCTATCGAGAAGTAAAAGATCCTAGTGTCTATTTAAAACTTTCCATTTTGCATTCACCAATTCCTGAATTGGTCAATGCTTCAATCTTGGTGTGGACAACAACCCCGTGGACGCTTTTTTCAAATGTTGCCCTTGCTATAGGCGAAGATATCGACTATGTGCTTGCCGAATCGAAACATGCAGATAACGAACCTGCATATTATGTCATAGCTCAATCATTGCAGGGTTTACTTGGTGAAGGAATTATGATCTTAAAGACATTTAAGGGGAAAGACATAATAGGATCAACGTATGAACAGATATTCCCTTATTGCCAGATAGACAAAATTCTTCATCCGAATGCTTTGACAATTCTGCCGGGTACATTTGTGTCAACCGAAGACGGTACAGGGGTAGTTCATATATCCCCTGCCTTTGGTGTAGATGACTTTGAATTGGCGAAGAAATACGACTTACCGGTCTTGCAGCCTGTTACTCCAAATGGACATTTTACTGATGAAATAACTCCATTTGCGGGTAGGGCTATCAAAACCTTTAAGTATGCAGATCATGTTGAAGAAGGTTCCGACAAAGACATCATCATAGCATTAAAGACAGCAAAAAAGATTTATAAATCATCATTTGATTATGTGCACAGTTATCCCCATTGTTGGCGCACAGACAATCCTGTGATGTATTATGCGAGAAATTCCTGGTTCATAAAGTCTCCTTCTTATAAGCAGTCAATGATTGATCTGAATATGACAATACATTGGCAACCACAGGAAATTGGTACCGGTCGTTTCGGAAATTGGTTGGAAGAAGTAAAGGATTGGTCGCTCAGCAGAGACAGATATTGGGGTACTCCTTTGCCTATTTGGGTTAGTGAAGACAAAGAAGACATGTTTGCCATTGGATCGATCGAGGAATTGTCAAAGGGAGAGTATGAATGCCCCGATGGTTATTTTGTCCCTGTCCCGGAAGCCCCTTTGCCTTTGGATTTACATAGACCCTTTGTTGATAATGTAATTTTCAGAAAAAATGGCAAAGTGTATCGTAGAACAACAGAAGTCATTGATGTTTGGTTTGATTCAGGATGTGTGCCTTTTGCGCAATTTCATTATCCATTCGAAAATGTAGAACTTTTCTCATCTCAATTTCCTGCGGATTTCATATCCGAAGGTATTGATCAAACCAGAGGTTGGTTTTACACACTTCACAATATAGCAACAGCATTATTCGAAAAGCCGGCTTTCAAAAGCATCATCGTTAATGAACTTGTTTTGGATAAAAACGGCCTGAAAATGTCAAAAAGTAGGGGCAATACTGTTGATCCGTTTCAGATGATGGATCTATATGGTGCAGATGCGGTTCGTTGGTATTTCATGGTGAATAATCCACCTTGGAGGCCAACATTGTTCAATGAAACAGACATCGCAAAGACAGTGATTGCTGACTTTTTTCGAACATTGACCAATACCTACTCCTTTTATGCTCTTTATGCCAATATCGATCAAATTGATGGAAATGAGGGAGTAATTCCACATAATGAACGACCTGAGATTGACAAATGGATCATTTCCAGAGTACATACCGTGCTTCGTCAATTTCATCAGTATATGGAGGCATATGATGTATTCAGAGCTTGCAGAATTGTTCAAGAATTCATGATAAATGATGTTTCGAATTGGTATGTGAGAAGAAATCGGAGAAGATTTTGGAAGGGTGAAAAGGATAGCGATAAACTCGCAGCCTATCAAACTTTGCGTGATGTGCTGATTCATGTCTTGTCCATGATGGCACCTGCGGCGCCATTTTTACCAGAAGTTTTATTCAGAAGGTTGAGAGTTAATTCCGATGTTGAATCAATTCACATGAGACTCCTATCCCCTGGTGACTTGTCTTTGATAGATGTCGATTTTGAAAGAAGAATGTCATTGGCTCAAACAATCGTATTCTTGGCCAGATCACTTCGTGAAAAATCAAAAATCAAGACGCGTCAGCCACTTCGAAGAATACTTATTCCGGTGATTTCTCCTCAACAAAGAAGAGATATTCAAGCAGTTGAATCCATCATCAAAGATGAGATCAACATTAAAGAAGTAGAGTATGTAAGTGAAGAAGCAGGTATCGTAAAAAGGTCTGTAAAAGCCAATTTCAAGGCATTGGGCAAGAGATTTGGTAAACAAACTCAAACCGTTGCTACCATCATATCCACTTTGAGTGAGCAACAAATCAAGTCCCTGATTCAAGATCAAACACTACCCATTTCTCTTGATGGAGTAGATCAGCTGATCAATTTGGATGAAGTAGATGTCATGACTCAAGACATGGAAGGTTGGCTTGTCGCAAATGAAGGATCATTAACTGTAGCGCTTGATACAGAAATTGATGAATCTTTGAAACAAGAAGGCATAGCACGCGAATTTGTAAATAGAATTCAGAACCTCAGAAAGAGTATCGGACTACATGTAACAGATAGAGTAAATGTAAAATTTTCTGCATCAAAAGAAATTTGTGATGCAATTATCAAATTATCTGATTATGTTTGTAATGAAATTTTGTGCACAAGTTGTGAATATGTAGAACATATAGCTGAAGATGTTCACACACTTGAAATCGAACAAGACATCATTCTAGTCAACATCACAAAGTTTCATTGATAACAGAAAAAATAAATGCATCCCGCATTTAGTTTTGTTTTGTTTTATTATTTAAGGTGTATGCTGTATGGCCTCAACTAAGAAACCCGCAGCTAAGAAAGCGGCTAAGAAAGCGGCTAAGCCAGCGGCTAAGAAAGCAGCTAAGCCAGCTGCTAAGAAAGCGGCTAAGCCAGCTGCTAAGAAAGCGGCTAAGCCAGCTGCTAAGAAAGCGGCTAAGCCAGCTGCCAAGAAAGCAGCTAGACCGGCTGCAAAGAAAGCTGCGAAAAAAGCAGCAAAACCGGCAGCAAGAAAAGCAGCTAAGCCGGCAGCAAAGAAAGTAGCGGCAAAACCGGCGGCTAAGAAAGCTAAGCCGGCAGCAAGAAAAGCAGCAAGACCGGCAGCTAAGAAAGCTGCCGTAAAAAAAAAGTAAGTCCCAGTAAAGGACCGAAAACTGCTAAAGTCACAACCAAGAAGCAGATAAAGACTTCGCCAAAAACAATAGTCAGCAAGTCTCCTGTTTCAACTAAAAAGGTTGCGAAGTCATCTTCGGCGGCTGGTTCAGCCAAAGCCGGAAAAAAACAAGCGAAGCCAGTTGTTAAGAGTGCCAAGCCGGTATCTCCGAAGCGATCGGCTTCGCTTTCTGTTTCAAAGAGAGAAAAAGTCACATCAAAGTCACCTGTCACCACAACTACAAAAGCTACGGTCAAGCCCAATAAGGCTGCTGATCAAAAGAGCATTATGCCCCAAAAAGAAAAAACAAATTCAAAATCAGCAAAGAATGTAAAGTCGGATGATACAAAGAAAGGCAAAGCAGACCAACCAGAAGTAGTGCCTAGACCGGATGAGCCAATCATAGATTTGGGCATTCCAATGCCCCCTCTTCAATTGAATCTTCAAGAGAAGAAGCCGGCTGGTAGATCTAAATCAGGGAACAAGGCTTCTGAAAAACCAACGGCTGCAGGTCTTGAGGCGATGAAAATGCCAGAAGGAAAAGGAGCAGCTGCTTTTGCAATGAGACCTAAAGAGGAAAAACCAATAATCATCCCATCCAAAAAGAAGGTTCGTTATTCAGACACCGATCTTAAAATGTTCAAGCAACATATATTGAGGATCAAAGAAGATGCTTTTGACGAAATGCGGATGCTCAGAGAACGTTTGGAGGATCTTACAAATGCAGAGTTGGCTTCTGAAACAATGATATATTCTGTGCATATGGCTGAACAAGGTTCAGAAGCATTGGAAAAAGAAAAGACATATGCTCAAATGAACAGAATCATTGACTATATCAAGAAACTCGACGATGCTTTAAAGCGCATTGATGACAAAACATATGGCATTTGCAAAGAATGTAATATTCTGATTGCGAAGGCTCGTCTGCTTGCTGTTCCAATTACGACTCAATCGGCATCATTTAAGATTCATGGAAGATGTCCTGCAAATGGCGTTGATATTATTTCCGGTAGAAATGAATGATTCGGCAGTCCACATCGGGGCAAACAACACCATATCTTGTAGTCGCTTTTGTACTTGTTCTCATTGATCAGATCACAAAGGTAGCTGTTAAGGGATATAATCTTTTTGGTTTTCGCCATGAAGGCATGCATTTGGGCGAGAGTTTCCCTGTTTTCGGAGAAATTGTTCGCATAACTTTTGTTGAAAATCCAGGCATGGCTTTTGGGGTTGAGTTTGGATCCGGTAAAATAGCTTTAACGCTATTTTCATTGCTTGCTTCATTTGCTTTGGTGTATTATCTCAGAGTAATCAGTAATGCCAATAGATGGATTCGTATTGCAATAATGCTTATCCTCGCTGGCGCATTCGGAAATTTTATTGATCGAATGTTCTATGGTGTTCTATATGATGAGGGACCTCTATTCTATGGATTAGTGGTGGATTTTATACAAATCGACATACCCGATACCACAATAGGAGCTTTGACCTATACTCATTGGCCAGTATTTAATGTTGCAGATTCATGTGTAACTTTCGGCATGATATTGCTGATATTGTTCAATAAGCATCTACCCTATCCATTTACGGCTAAATCGCCAAATTTAGAAATCAAGGAGTAAGGTGGACAGCATTAATCAATATCCTGATTATGTTGAAAAGACAGTTGAACTCATCGTATCCAATGGTCAAGAGCCAATAAGACTCGATGTGTATATCACAAATGCCATCGCAAATGCAACACGTAACAAGGTTCAACTTGCCATAGACAATGAGCAAGTGCATGTGCATGGAATTGCAAGAAAGGGTTCATACAAAGTTAAACCGGGAGATATAATCACCTGTGTATTTATGCGCCCTCCCCCATTGGAATTGCTGCCTGAAGATATTCCCCTCTCAATTCTGTATGAAGATGAATATGTACTTGTAATCAATAAACCTGCAGGACTTGTAGTTCATCCGGGTTTTGGAAACAGGTATGGTACACTTGTCAATGCGGTTCTTTGGCATATCGGTCATCGAGAAGCTATACCTCTGCTTGGATATAGCGAAGATGAAGATGAGTCAGAAATCTCATTACCTGTAGATGATTTCATTGATGCAGTCAATATGAGTGATGATATTCTACGACCCGGAATAGTCCACAGATTGGATAAAGATACTTCAGGTTTAATGGTCATATCCAAACAAAGTTCTATCACACCTCAACTCACCAAACAATTCGCAGATAGAACAGTGCAAAGAGAATATATTGCATTGGCTTGGGGTATTGTAAAAAAAGATCATGATATAATCGAGAATCAGTTAGCACCCTCGCCGAGAAATCGTAAGGTATTCGCTGTGGTGAACAAAGGTGGAAAAACAGCAAAGACTGAATATGTCACGCGGTCAAGGGGGCCTTTTGCTTCCCTTCTTCAAATCAAACTTCATACCGGCAGAACACATCAGATTAGAGTCCATTGTTCAAGCATGCATCATCCATTGATTGGCGATGCATCTTATGGAGGAAATGTAATTGCATATTCCGGTATAAAGTCTACAGCTTTGAAAAGAAAGGCTCAGGAATGCCTTGAAATAATGAAAAGGCAAGCGCTTCATGCCAGGATTCTGGGTTTTCAACATCCGGTTACACAAGAACATCTCCACTTTGAGCAACCCCCGCCAATGGATTTTATACAGGTAGCCGAATTGGCTGGAATACAAATCCCCGATGATTTATTGGTATTCTACCCTGAGATAAAATAACCTTCCTTTTACACCTCAAGATTTTTGTATTTTGATACAAAAAACTGGAGCAAACATGGTGCAGTTGTTCATTGCCATATTTCTTATTTGCTTTTCTTCATTGCTTGGCCAACAAACTCCTAATCAAACATGGTATTTTGGAAAATTCGGTGGTTTGAGGTTCAATAATGCAGTTGCAACACCAATTACAGGAAAATTGGATACATGGGAAGGGTGTGCAGTGCATTCCGATCCGGCAACTGGAAATCCACTTCTATATTCAGATGGTAGAAAATTATATCAAGCAGATGGTACTGTTGTTCCCGGCGGTGATGCCATAAAGAGTGGTATATCCTCAACACAATGTTGCATCTTCATTCCTGATCCTGCTAATCCTCAAAGAGTTTACCTCTTTACCGCACCTGATCTCACAGGCATTGGAGCAACTGAAACCAAGTCATTCTATTCCCACATAAGTTTGGAAGCTGCCCCTTCTATGCTATTGACAAATGCTGTCTTGCAGGATAATATGTCTGAAAAAATTGCCGGAACATATCATTGCGCCGACAATACTTACTGGGTACTGTATCACCATAAATCTCAATCGAGAATACTTGCTTATAAAGTTAGCGCTGGAGGAGTTTCAACCAATCCGGTTATATCGACTTATAGCAACTTGAATAATTTCTATAATGTGGGAGCTATGAAAGTATCTCCCGATGGATCAAAACTCGTTGTTGTATCTGAAGCAGACGGTAATAGCTATTTACAAACAATCGTACTTTTTGATTTCAATTTGCAGACTGGACAGGCAACTAACCCTAAATTCATAGCCAAAAACAAATGTTATGGAAATTATGGAGCTGCATTTTCTCCCAATAACAATAAACTCTATACATCAGGGACTTTAGATAAACAACGATCTTCAGAATCAGCTTTGTTTCAATTTGATTTATCTCAGAATAATGAAGCCGCAATTGCAGCATCAATGTGGACATTGCCTTTGGGGACCAGAAAGTTGTTCGGTCTGCAATTAGGGCCTGATGGAAAGATTTATGCTATATCAGATGTACCAAGCCATTTAGATGTGATCAATAAACCCAATATGTCCGGTCCTGATATTGGATATTCAATCAATGTGCTGAATCACTTGGGTAGAACTGTTTTGGGATTACCTTCGGTGATTGACTATAATATTGCGGTCAGCAGTGATTCAGTTCTTGCATGTCCAAGTTCGGGTATAACGATCGGTCCGGCATCATTACCTGGTTATACGTATTCATGGACCCCATCTGTGGGTTTGAGTAATCCAATGATTGCAAAACCAATAGCAAAACCAACACAACCTACCACATATACTGTTTTTGTCACGAATCCTTTTGGATGCCAGATAAAACAGCAATATCATGTTAGTCTTCTTCCTCCGGTATCTGTAACTTATGAAGTGCCAACGAGCATCTGTAAGGGTGGAAAAGTCCAGTTGAAAGCTTTTGGAGCAAGTAGATATTCCTGGTTCCCATCATATGGATTGTCATCAACAACTATTTCAAATCCAATTGCTAGTCCTGATTCAACTACAACGTATTTTTTAGTTGCATCAAATAATGTTTGTTCAGATACAATACCAATTCGAGTAGATGTTGTTCCTTTTCCCATAGCTGATGCAGGATTAGATAAAGTAACATGTCCCGGAGGTAGTGTAGAAATTGGGTCAAAACCAAAATCAGGATATACATATGTTTGGTCTCCACAACAATATGTTTCAAATGCAAATTTATCCAAGACTATCGCTTCGCCTCCAACCAATAATTTTCCCTTTATCGTTAAAGTGACCAATGAATATGGTTGCATAGCTTATGATACTGTGCTCGTTCGGATAGAAAATACACTCACCGCAACTACATCTGCCGATACAACTATTTGTAGAGGAGATGCACTTCAATTGAGGGCATTCGGAGGCAGTACTTATAGATGGTTCCAAGGTAGTAATATATCGGATACAACTTCATCTTCCCCACTTGTCAGACCTGAAAAGAACACACTTTATGGTGTTATCGTATCGAGTGGACTTTGTATAGATACTGCATTTGTAACTGTTAATGTTGTTGATGCAGTAGTTGCAGATGCAGGAAAAGATCAATCTACTTGCCCAGGTGAATCAC
This sequence comes from Ignavibacteria bacterium, assembly GCA_016873735.1. GTDB lineage: Bacteria > Bacteroidota > Ignavibacteria > Kapaibacteriales > UBA961 > UBA961. The sequence goes on from VGWD01000003.1 coordinate 93,823, forward strand.
TAAACTTAGGTACGGGTTTTCAAAATGGCGCTACTTATTCATGGTCTCCAACCACGTTTTTGAGTAATCCAAATAGCGCAACACCCGTATGTACTCCAACTTTCTCAACTCAATATGTCTTGACCATTACATCTTCTTCAGGATGTACTTCTCGAGATACAATTACTGTTACTGTTGCTGATAATTTGGAGATTGCATTACCTGCCGATACATCTACTTGTCCTGGAAAGCCAATTAGAATCAAAGCATCCGGTGGACAAACATATAGATGGTATCCACCCATTGGCATCGATGATACATTGTCCCCCCAACCAACTTTCTCTCCCGATCAAACAACAACTTATTATGTTGAAGCAAAAAATGGCAATTGCTCCGGATCCGATTCCATCACTATTCGCATTTTGCCATTACCTGCATTAGATGCCGGACAAAATCTTGCCATATGTAAGGGAGATTCAGTCTTATTGAAAGCAACAGGGGCAACTTCGTATTCTTGGTTTATAAGTCAATTTGGCGATCTTGGTACTGGTGATCAAATTACCATTCAACCAAATACCTCTACACTGTATTATGTACGTGGTTCAAATGGTGCTTGTGAGGTCTTGGATAGTGTATTTGTGACTCTTAAATCACAACCTAAAATATCTGTAATTGGTGACACATTGATTTGTTTGGGTAAAACTGCTGCATTGAAGGCAACTGGTGCAGATACCTATGAATGGATAGACCATCCTTCAATTTTGTCCAAAAATGGTGATCAATCACTCGTTCAACCATCAGTCGATACATATTTTTCTTTTAAAGGGATTAAAGATGGTTGTCCATCGATCATAGACAGCATACTTGTGAAAGTTCAGAAACAACTACCCATCATTCGATCATCAGATACAATTGTTTGTAAAAACTCTACAATTGTTTTGAAATTATTTCCATCATCCAATGTCAATGTTACAGGAGATTGCAATGTTCTTTCTACTTTCAATGATTCACTCATCATTCTTCCAAAATCTTCTGGAATGATCTTTGTCAACGGAGATAGGAATGGTTGCCAATCAGTTGATTCGGTCTATGTTCAAGTACAAGATATTCCACTTGTTACACTTCCGGTCGATACTGTGATTTGTAAAGGTAATGATATTGAATTGAATGCAAAAGGTGGGCTACAATACCTTTGGGAAAGCAATGAGGCATTTGAAACACTGTCGAATGATAAAATCATCTTCAGAAAAGCATCGAAGACTATAAATGTCAAATTGATAGGTTCCAATGGTCTATGCTCTGCTACAGATGAAATGTCGATCATTGTCAAAGATCCTTTGAATATACCGATAGCACTTACCTATTCAGGAGAAATGATTCCAGGTATTCGCTTTCCAATTATGCTGAATATACCTTCATACTCTTTTAACATAAGGCTGGCCATAGAATATGACTCCACTTCCGGTATCATTGAATCACATAGTATAAAATCTGGTTCTGTTATTGCAAAACAACTTCCATCACGGATCGGAGAATATCTACTTGAAATTGATAATACAAAGCAAGAGAGTGGTTTGATTGAATTACAACTCAATCCTTTATTACCACATGATGTAATAACATCAAATACTTACAGACTGAAACTTGCAACAATGGATATGAATTGCGCCGAGGTACAATTACAAGATTGCACAATTCCTTATATGCCCAGTTGTGCTTGGGCATATAGGCCGGTGAATGCTCTTCCAATGTATCAATGTATTGTGATAGATGATATGATTAATCTCCGTGCTCCTTTTAATGAAACACTTCATTGCAGAATATCTACCATTGACGGAAGGACAATACATGATGAGCATATAAGCATGCATTCGGGAGAACAATATGTTGTAAAACTTCCGCCAATGAATATTGGTATGTATGCTATCTCAATACACGGTCAATATTGGAATCAGATATTTTTGTACCCTAAAACAGATAAATAGAACATTGTCGTATCTGTAATCACCACAGTATTCAATGACACCAGACATTCAGAGACTAATAATTTTCTTATCCGTGCTTATTGCCATTCAAGTTGGGATAGATTATTATCTCTTCAGAACAATAAAGAAGTATGAACTAATGTACGGGACTTGGGTTCCAAAACTGTTGAACCTGTACAAACCCATGGCAATTATCATGCTCTTGGTTTTGATTGTGACAACAACCGAACGCCTGATGACAGGAAGTAATGCTCTATCCGGGAGGGGGTCACAAATTGCAATTGCCATATGGTATCTACCTAAATACCCTATTGCTTTGATTTTGTCTTTTTACACAGCTATAAAAGCAATAACAACATTTTTTCAATCCAGAATACATTCGAGTAACTTAAACGTCACAAATGTTGATGAAAAAAGACGAAAGGTTATTCACTCAATAGGTGTTGGCCTTGCATCAGTACCGTTCATAGGAACAGCTCAAGGGGTCCTACATACGATTTATGATATCGAAATCCGAACATTGGAATTGATTATTCCACGACTATCGACAGTGTTTAATGGATATAAGGTCATACAAATATCCGATATTCATACCGGATCATTATTTGGTACAAAGTTCATTGAAGAAGTTATTCAATCAATCAATCAATTATCACCCGATATCATAGCAATTACAGGTGACTTTGTAAACTTCGACCCACTTGAATTTGAACCATATGTAGCATTGTTCTCACAATTACAAGCAAAGCATGGGGTATATGGATCATTAGGTAATCATGATCACTATATGACAAATGATAAGCATATAAAACTTCAATCATTGATATGCAAATCAAAGATAGATTTATTGGTGAATGAAGCGAGAACTATAACAGTAAATGGAGCTGATCTAATCATTGCAGGTACAGATAATACAGGGTTCAATCAACGCTTCGGAGATCTAGACAAGACTTTCCTTAATGTACCTAAGGATGCTCCTGCAATTTTAATGGCGCATGACCCAACATATTGGAATATGCAGATCGCAGATACACAAGTAGTTGACCTTACTTTGTCCGGACATACCCATGGAGGACAAATAGGTATTGAACTTTTGGGGTCATCTTATAGTCCTGCACAATTTGTCTATCAACATTGGGCTGGATTATATGAAGCAAAAGGCAGTTATTTATATGTAAATCGCGGGATAGGAACTGTTGGACCACCTATTAGAATAGGTATGAGACCGGAAATAACCGTTATTACATTGCGTGCTCCCGTAGCTTGATTGGATTTGAAATGTGAATAAATTCAATGGAATCTATGCCGCAAACTGACTAAATTTACTTTAAATACTCACATAAATCTCTACATGATGCGCTCCATTTTAGTTATACTTACACTCTTTGTTTGTTCAACCCAAATTGCACTGTCCCAACAGTATAAATTACTCCAAACCGAATTGTATGGAATGCAGGTATATGGTGGTTTTTTATCTACATCATATGCTGCTGATTTCACGGATTTTTCCGGGACAGTTTCTTGTGACAAATTTACCAGTGGTCTTGGTAATGGGTTAACTGCCGGCTTTCAATTCGAACTTCCCGTATCGAATGCAATTTCAGTGGTTGGTGGACTTGGTTTTCATGATAGAAGTGGAACACTTCAAACAAATTCATCATTTCCCATTCGATATACTTCAAACTCGAATGGATTTGCACAAGTTGTCATGGAGCAATCCATTGCCACTTCAATGAAGTTTCTTGAATCCCAATTTGATGTCCGATACATAGTACTAGAGCGATACTCATATGCGATAAGAGTATTGGGGGGTATTAGAATCGGTTTCCCAATAAATGGTAGCTTTACTCAACAAGCCACAATTATTAGTCCGGATAATGCCGGATTCATTGTAAATAATCAAGTGGTTCAACAAAGAACATTGTCATCCGGTGACATTACTTCATTTGCAGGATTGCAAGCCGGTGGCGTGGTTGGATTAGAACCAATGATAAGGATTTCCCCTTCCATGCATTTGACCGGTTCTATACAATATGATATCCCATTCTCTTCTGCTTTTAACGATGTAAATCTAAACATTGCGGGACTCAGAGCTCAATGTGGTATCCGATATTCAATACGGACATTTGCTCCAAGCCCACTTACCCCTTAATATTCATTCTTCGCTACATCTTTTACCACCTGCGATAGAAATGATCTCATCATCATAATGATCTGCTATCACTGCAACAGATTGAATGCTCGTTATGATTTCATTTTCATCAGCATTGATTCCAGCAATCGAATGAGCAAAGCAAATCGTGTCATCAAACAACAATGAAAATGCCCCAAAATGAAGTTCTGCATTTTTTCTCATGAGAAATCGTAACAATTCTTCATTGACTTGAGCTCCTGACACTAGCGTAGCCATACATTCGATGCATGTATCAGAATCTGTAAAGGGTCTGACAATTATCATGAGACGAGAAGAACCAGCATCGATTGAATAAGAACCTTCGCCAAAATTAATATGGTCAGGATAATGTGCATTCAGTACTTGCTCAACTTTTTGTTTGGTGATATCAATGAAATGTTCAGGAGTATGCATGATAAATCCTTATTGTTGATGTGGTGGAAGTGCATCTCTGCTTGCTGAAGGCAATTTGCCCATAGAAGCCTTTAATTCCAATAATTGTTGTTCAACCTGTGAAGATGAGGATAGTTTTTTAAACTCATCGTCTAAACTGGTAGATGATCCACCCAATTGTTCAAATGCCTCTGCTTCTGATTCGAGTGTTTCTATTTTAGCTTCGAATTTGTCAAATTTCGAAAATGCATCAGAACCAACACCGCTAAAGGTTTGGGCAATCTGCTTCTGCGCTTTTGCTGCTTGTGAACGTGCTACTAGCGTCCCTTGTCTTCCACGAGCTTCATCTAGTTTTGCCTTCAATGCATCCAATTGTGTTTTCAATTTTTCTGATGTAGATTTAGCTGTAATATAAAGCGGCTCCAAATCAATGATGTTTTTGTCATGCACAGCTTTCTTTTCCAAAGCGGCACGAGCCAAATCTTCCCTACCGGCAGTTACCGCTTGTTGGGCTTTGAACAGCCATTCAGCAGATTCACTTTTTGCCTTTTCAATCTTTCTATACAATGACTTTTCATGTGCCATGGAATTCGCAACGGCCAATGTAGCTTTATTCACTGATTCTTCCATCTCCAAGACCATTTGCTTAAGCATTTTTTCAGGATCTTCTGCTTTGTCTAAGGTATCATTGACATTAGCTTTGAATACATCGGCTATTCTAGAAAATATACTCATAAACACTCCATATTATCAATTATGTATACTGTAAAATAACGGATTATTATTGGTTTTTTGGCTGACATTAACGTATAGAGGGATAACTTAGTAAATTTGCAAGTCATTAATCAAGAGAATACATCCATGAGTCTTCAGTCTGAGGCCATAGAAGCTGTTGTGGAACACTTTGCTTCCCTGCCATCCATTGGAAGAAAAACAGCTCAAAGACTGGCTTTCTTCCTTTTAAGACAATCTGAAGAATATATTCGTTCCTTTAGTGCATCCCTGATACACATGAAGGAGACAGTAAAATCTTGTTCAATTTGTTTTACATATACCGAGCAGGATCCATGTCCGATTTGTTCTTCTCCTAAAAGAGATCGATCCCTTATTTGCGTGGTTGAACAGCCGACAGATGTACTAATTATTGAAAGGATGAGTGAATTTAAGGGATTATTCCATGTAATTCACGGTAATATCAATCCATTGGAAGGAATTAGCCCGGATGACCTTAAGATTAGAGAATTGATTTCCCGTTTAAATACCGATGTAAAAGAGGTGATACTTGCTTTAAATCCAACAGTAGAAGGTGAGGTCACAATGCAATACCTTGCACGAATGATCAAACCGCTTGATATTACTGTGAGTAGACCTGCAAGAGGTATACCAATAGGTAGTGAATTGGAGTATACAGATGAAGCAACGCTTTCTAAAGCTTTGGAATCAAGAATTACAATGTAATGTCATTGTATCGAATATATTGATCCTGATTCTTTGGGGTTGTATGTCATGCTCATTGCTGGATACAAGATCACCGGAACCTCCCGGAAATGCAGTGCAGTATGATCCTGCTTTCGATTATCAAACTGTTTTGGTCAATTTAAAAAAATCTATACAGTTTAAAGATCCAACAGGATATGTACGGTGTTTATCCGATACACTTGAACAAAATGCTCAACTATTTGTATTTGAACCGAGCATTGAAGTATTGACCAGATACTCAGGATTATTTCAACAATGGTCAATCAATCAAGAACGAGCCTATTTTCAAAATGTCCTATCCAAAATACCAAAAGATGCAATAACTGAATTGAAGTTGAATAATACAGTGTTTGATGGCATTACACCGGATTCAGTGATTGTACAATCAGACTATGTGTTGACTCTGCCACATAATGTTGCGTCTGTTCAGAATGTTTCTTCCGGTGGATTGCGTTTAGTCATGAAAAGGCAAAAAAATGGATTATGGTCAATACAGCGATGGTCTGATTATTTACTTGTCAAAGATTCTATCGGTGCAACATGGAGTTCAATAAAAGCGCAATTCAACAATTGATCTTTTCATCCATCCTATCTTCACTCTTGTTTATTGCAATATCGCTTCAGGCACAACAGACCTTTTATTGCAAAGAGAGACTTCCGGATATTGTGAATAGCTATACAAGAACTTTACTTCCTGTTTTGCATCCATCCGGCTCCCGCTTGTATTTTGTCCGAAAAGGGCATCCCAATAATATTGGTGGAATCAATGATCCCGATGATATATGGTACTCAGACAGAGTAAATGGTAATTTTTGGACAGCCCCAATCAATGCAGGACCTACAATAAACACTCCGAATTCGAATGCTTTGTTTTCCATAACCGCAGATGGAAATTCTGCTTTTGTTGCTTCAGTTTCATATGATGGGAATCTGACATTTCACATGGCACAATTATCCGGAAATTCCTGGACCATTGGTAAACAGTTCACAATAAGTGATTTCACTATGAATTCAGCAGAGTATTTTGCAACCATGAATGCAGATCAAAATGTGTTGATATTAGCCATGAATCACGAGGGTTCACTTGGAGATCTTGATTTATATGTTTCCTTGAAGAATAATCAGAATATATGGTCAAAGCCACTTTTGATGGGAAATACAATAAATACCATTTCAAGGGAAGGTTCGCCATTTCTAGCCCAAGATAATAAGACCCTATATTTCTATTCAAATGGATTTGGAGGTTATGGTGGCTCTGATTTATTCATGACTAAGCGCCTGGATGACACTTGGACTCGATGGACCAAACCAGTTAATCTCGGACAATTTATCAATACAACTGGCAATGAGCGTTCTATAACGCTTACTTCACGAGGAGATACAGCATGTATTATTTCCACTGATGCGAATAATGATCAAGAAGGAATGTATTTTGTTTGTCTTCAACCCGAAATCAGACCACAGGAACAAAAAGCACAAGTGGCTTTGGCTCAAACTCCTATAGCAAATCAGAATGACACTTCTATGGAGCTGTATTTTAGGACAAATGAGTGGAAACTTCTACCAAAACATATCGAGCAATTACAGGATATGTGTCGAGGTGTGAGAGATAAAAATAAGCATGTCATCATCAGAGGATATGCAGATGATAGAGGATCTTCCGATTATAATCGAGCATTGTCACTAAAAAGGGCTCATTCAGTAGCCGACTTTCTCATTGAATGCGGCTTGAAATCTTATGATATTCTGGGAGAAGGAGTACGTCAATTAGATCAGCACGAATCACTGCAAATCAAAAGACAACGCTCAAGAGCGGTGAATATATTTATGACTATACAACAATAATCAGCCAAATGATGAGTATTGTCCAAATTCACTTATTTGTCTTTTTTTTCTAAAAAACAGAGCATAAACCACAAAACCAACTCCGCTTATAAGTATGATCGCCATTATTATCGAGCCAAATGAGAAGGTTCCCGGATAGACTTCTTTTGCCCCATTGGCTCCATAAACAATGACAGGGCGGGAATAATAAAATGCAGGATGAAAAGGTGTATGCCAATACCATGGTATAGAACCAAGCAAATAGCCGGTCATGAAACCATCACCCAAACCACCATATGAATGCATGGAATAATTTCTATTTGATCCATTTTGATTGATATTCATTGAGGATGTTTTGCGGGGTATACCATATCGCATTCTATATTGCTGTCCATTTGCAAATCTACCAGTAGCACTCGAGCGGAAACCTCTGCCACTGGAGAAATTACGTGAGGAACCAAATGAATTCCTTTTTGAAGAACCAAAGGAACGATTGCCACCAAATGATCTAGATCCGAATGATCTCCCGCCTCCCCTACCAAAACCTGATCTAGCATCAATTGTAACAGGAATCACGATGAAGGAAAGCATGCATAAAAAAAGCAATGCATATGAATATTTAATGAATGCGGACATAATATTCCTCAGAAAATGGTTTCAACTGATTGGGTTCCATCAGAATTTCTAAAGACTATTTCAGTCTGAAAGAGATTTTGATGAACATTACGATGTTTCTTAAACAAAGAAAATAACGAGGATGAAGGTTGGAAAGTTTCAATTCTTATATGAATCATGATTGATATTACACCTTCAACAAATCCATCATTCATGAAAAGCGAAGTCTGTTCTAAGTCACCATCACTTTCAATGCTAAATGACTGTAACTGAGAAGATTCCTCAGAAGTAAATGCAGCGTCTTTTCTTTGTAATTGCGAAATATCGTCTGTGAATAGTTGCTTGGTAACTTGTATGCCTCGGCCATCAATGAATGAAATGATGGAATTAAATGTACCTTCTTCATCAATAGATATGAGAAGTTCTCTAACTCCAGTGACTTGCTCACCATTCACATAGATTGCTGTTCGTTCGAGCCTACCATTACTCTCAATAGTTATTGTTCTCATAGCACTTAAATGAAATGAATATCACTACTATGTACAGCTTTTGTAAGCATTTCTAAATACTCTTTTCGGGAAACTGTAATTGCACCAAGTGATTGCATATGATCATTGATATACTGTGAATCTAGAAGCGAAAAGTTCTTGGTCAGCAGTTGTTCGTACAAAAATACAAATGCATGCTTGGATGCATTACTTATATGACTAAACATGGACTCACCAAAAAAAGCCGAACCAATGGAAACACCATATAAACCTCCTACAATCTCATTATTCTTCCAGACCTCAACCGAATGCGCATATCCTCTTTGATGAAGGTCGCAGTAAACCGAAATAATGTCTGCATTTATCCATGTTGTTGTTCTATTCGAACATTGCTCAATGACATGTTGAAAATTGGTATTGATGGTAAATGAACAGTCTGACTTTGCAAATGACTTTATAAGCGAAGTTCTTAAATAAGCCTTTTCAAGAGGTATAATCGCTCTTCTTTCAGGTGAATGCCAGTATATATCTCCATCTTCATCATCAGCCATCGGGAACCAACCTGTTTGATAAGCAAAGAGAATGAGCGATGAAGTAAGTGGCTGATGCTCAAAAAATTCAAGAATATTAACCGAGGTCATCATATGCTTCGAATCGAATAAGTCAATCTCAAATAAGAAATATTCTTTTTCAATGAAAAGATTTCTTGATCTGTGTTCGGAAGATCCCATGTAGAACCGGATACATCAGTATTAAGATCATCAAAAATCATATTCCATTCATTATTAGTATCTCCAATGAATTCAGCATAAATATTGGTAATCATTGGGAATGTGTTCAATAAAGCAATTTGATATTCAGCAACTTCAGGTACATCGGTCATGATGTATAGTTTAGCATTATCCGTTGACAAACGCAATATCTCTTGAATCAATTCCTTAGAGAATGCTCTGCGTTTATGATGTTTTTTCTTGACCCAAGGATCAGGAAAAAACGAAAAAAATGCATCGATAGATGAATCTTCCAAGAAAGGTAAGCCATTTGGGAGTGAATACCATAATGCATGAGCATTGTGTATATGTTCACCCTTAATGACTTCGTTTATCCAGTCAGTAAGGATTTTACGTATCTCAATGCCTAAAATATTTGATTCAGGGTGAGATGTTGCATAATTGAAAAGGAATGAACCCCATCCGCAACCAATATCCAAAATATGAGGAGGCATTTCATTGGAAAAAATATCATTCCAGTTTATAGTAGTAAAGATAGGTGGATAGTACTTTGGTGTCTTCTCCAATTGTTGCAATGGGAAATAGACATTTGCCGCATTATGATGCCTACTTCTTGGTTTGGGATATTTCTTAGTATCAACGAAAAACTCATTCATCTTTGGGCTTTGGAAGTAACGTTGAAAACAAGGTAAAATCAGAATGTACTGTTGGTGTAGACGACAAAGCAATATATCCACCATTCAACCACAATTGAACTTGATCACTATAATGTGAACTAAGTGGTTCACCTGATACTCCACCCGGTAAAACGCAATATACCATTGTGTCTCTCATGTCTGAAATGATGCGAACAGATGCTCCAAGAGTTTGTTTGAATGGATCATTGAATGACCATGAACCATTATTAAGTGTGGTATTATTGCCACCATGGGGAAAAGGTCCATGTGTGACAATTGGAGAAAGCAAAGAATTGGCTGAAAATAAATGTTCTAAAGTCAATGAATGTAATTTTCCATATTTCCATGTTCGAATATCAGTGGTTCCAAATATACTATCACCACGTTTTATTGCTCTAACAAATGATCTGTAGATGATTTCAGAGCGATCTTCTTTTAAACCTTTTGTTCTTACATCATCCATCCAGTTACTCCATTTGGACTCAGGATCATGAAGGGTATGAAGCAATATTCTTGTGGGAACATTGGTTATGATATCATACAAAGCCAAAAATGGTCTTGTTAATTGATCCTCAAAAACGGAACGATGATATTCTTCGAGAAATAAGGTATAAATGGTTGGTTCTACATCTTGATTCGTGATGAAACATTTCCAATTCTTTAACTTTTCAAGTGCTTTCTTGGCATTTGGTGACAAATATTTTTTCTTTGAAATCAATCTGGGTATGATGGAGTCTTTTATTTGTTTTGCATAAGCGGAATATACATCCATCTGAAGAAATTGAGCGTCCCGTACATCATATTCGTCGAATTCATTTAATGCCTGATGCAATCGTTCTGCTCTGGATGAAGACTCCCATAATGCCGAATGATAAAAAGTAGGTCTTGATTGAAGAGGATTATTTGCCGTTACTATGAATCTTCGTGAATGATCATTTGCGGCAAATGTTTGCGATGGTAATATTGATGATGTATACACACCATTCCATGCATACCCTTTCTTCCATCCGGGAGAAGGTAAATTAGGATTGTTCTTATCTTGTCTTTTTGGCATCATTCCGATTGTTGCCGATGCTATCACCCCTTGTGCATTTCCATATATAAAATTGAGCGCCGGGGCACACCATAAATCGAATCCCTTTTTGCATTCAGACCAAGATTTAGATTTCATGACTTTATATACACCGAGTATTTCGTCAGACATATTTGTGCCTGTCCACAGATATGTGAGACAATAATCATCGAATTTACTTTTTCTGAATTGAATATTTTTGACCATTCCTGTAGGTGGGGCATCAGATATGACTGCTGATCGTTTTGTATATCGTATGTCATAGATAATAGGTTCAGCATTTTTTATGAGAATAGTATCGCGTTTATATCTAAACTTCACACGATTTCCATCTTCATTGAAATAGAAATTTGAATTTGACTTATCTACTTTCTCAAAGAAATAATCAAAATCATCATTCATCATGTTGGTTATTCCCCATGTGCTATTATCATTTCTTCCTGAAACAATCAATGGCAAACCAGGGATTGTCGCTCCAATGGCATTAAAACCCGGGCAAGTAATATGGGCTTGATACCATCTGGCTGGTAAAGAAAGCTTTAAATGTGGATCATTCGCCAAAATGACCGATGATGGCTTCCCTTTTGGGGATGTTCTCATGACCCATGCATTGCTTCCGATTCCATCTCCGGAAAAACCTAAGAATGTTCGTCCTTCATAGAGCATGGATGTAGCTATAGTTGAAAATCCATTCAAATAATCATTCGAATTCTTGGATAATTCCTCTATTTGATCTTCATTGATCATTCTATCATTATCATATTGATAGACTGTTCCGGGAGTTTGTTGTGGTACAAGAGACATGGCAGCTGCTATACCTATCTTGTCAGCAATTTTACCAAATGCAAGTTCTGTCCACATACTCATATTCATTTCAATTGCCATCAATCTCATGATAATCAAGCAATCAGAAGGAGTCCAGGGTTCCGGAGAATAACTCAATGCACCAAATTCAAATGGCAATTTGTCAGCATTACTGGTTAAAAATACATTGATGCCTGAGCTATACGCTTCCAAAATTTGCTTTGTGGTTTTGCTTGAGGATGCATACAATTTATCCGCTAGTTCAGAAAGGTTCATGATGCGCATAAATTTATCTGATGCCAATGCCTTATCACCGAAAACTTCAGATAATCTCCCTTTACCTGCACGCCTTGCTATATCCATTTGCCATAATCTGTCCTGTGCATGAACATAACCCATTGCAATGAATGCATCATGTTCATTTTTAGCTATTATATGAGGTATGCTGAACTTGTTTCTATATATTTTGACGGAGTCTTTTAAAACTTCTGTATTGAGCTGTTCGCCTTTATCAATTGAGGTCTTTGTTACAAGAGATAAAGAAAAAATGATGAGAGCCACACCGCAAATCACGATTGTGATCATCAGTGGTGGGGCATGTTCACCTAAAAAACGAAATATTGAATTCTTAAATGTCATGAATGAGCATTATGAATTATGATCGGCAACTATGCTGAGCAATTGAGAAATGTCTTCCAAAACATAGTCGGCTTTCACATCTTGATTACCGAATGAATCACCATATTGAGCAAAAGCTGTATGCATTCCCACATTCTTGGCGCCAACCATGTCGCGTTCAACCCAATCACCAACCATGATTGCATGCTCAGGGGCAATATCCAACTTTTTCAATGCTGTAAGAAATGGTACTGGACTTGGTTTTCTTTCTCCTGTATCATCATAGGTCACAACCGCATCAAATGTATGATGATAATTGATATGACATAATCTGAGCCAAGCTTCTCGTGCAGGCGCATCGGAAACGACTCCCAATTTTATATTGGATTTCACCAATGACATTAATGTGGCGGTAACATATGGATATGGTTTAAGAGCTGCTTCTCTTGCTCTTCTGTATGCAATGATCCCTGCAGACAAAATGCGATAATCCAAATATCCAAGTTGCTGAGTGAGAAGCTCATCAAAGACACGTTGATATTCAATACCTTGGGCATCATAAATAGTTTTGATATGGCCATGCAATTGCGTGCTTGTAAGATTCAAACCTGCATCTATCATTGCATTGATTGCTGCATCAATTGCTTGTTGTTTCATTGCCATGAAATCAACGAGAGTATTATCTAGATCAAAAATGACTGCTTTAATCATATAGGCCTCATAACTAGCTGTATGCATGCTTTGGAGATGAAAATCTCTTTATAATTTGGCTCAAAATTACATAATTGACCACAACTTTTACTCATAACCGGATCAAAAAATGTAATTGACATCAGCATTTGAAGCTTTGGCAAACCTTCATTCACATGATCTCGTTTTTGTTCGCATTGTGGCTGCAGCACCGCATTGTTTGATTGATGCAATGATGGAACATGCTCATCGATTGGAAGCAGTGTAAAGTTTACAATTGCATACAGAAGGGGTTGCCCCTTATGCACATCCTGAAATATCGCGACATTTTACTGTAAATGCCTTTTTTTTTGGTGAAAACATAAGAGAAGCGGTTTCGGATGCTAGAGCTGAATATATGCCTGTCTTTTTGAGTGAGGTACCGGAATTGTTCAAGAAAGGTATCTTACCTGTCCAAGTGGCTTTGATTCGAGTTTCTCCCCCGGATATACATGAATTTTGCTCTTTGGGAATATCGGTAGACATTACAAAAACTGTCATATAATATGCAGATATCATTATTGCCAATATCAATGAACATATGCCAAGAACACATGGAGATGGATTCTTACATATCGACTCTATAGACTTTGGAGTGATTCACGATACACCTCTTCCTGAATATATTGGATCTGCTCACACTGAAATACATAATACAATAGGATTGAATATTGCCACATTGATTGAAAATGGAGCTAGCTTGCAAATGGGCATAGATGCGATTCCGGATGCTGTATTATCTGCATTGTAGGATCATAGATATTTGGGAATACACACTGAAATGTTTTTGATGGTGTGATTCCTTTGGTTGAAAAGGGTGTGATTGATGGAAGTAGAGTAGTTGTTCATCCAGGAAAAATTGTCACGGGATTCGTTATGGGTAGCAAGAAATTATATGATTTCGTTCATGATAACCCTTCGGTTGTTTTCTTTGATATTGCTTATGTAAATGACACAAATGTCATTCGTAAGAATCCACTCGTGATTGTAATAAATAGTACAATTGAAATTGATATGACCGGTCAGATATGCGCTGATTCCATTCCGAGATACATTTATTCAGGTGTTGGTGGTCAAATGGATTTTATTCGGAGAGCTTCCCTTTCAGAAAATGGAAAACCTATCATTGCAATGTCTTCAATCACTACAAATGGAGAGAGTAAAATAGTAGCCATATTGAAGCAAGGGGCAGGTATTGTAACAACTTGAGCTCATGCTCATTATATCGTAACGGAATATGGTATAGCTCATGTATATGGAAAAAACATTAAACAGCGATGCAAAGCATTGATTGACATTGCGCATCCAGATCATAGAGAAATGCTGGAGAAATCAGCATTTTCATTGTGATACATTGCGTTGATACACTGTCTTGATCAACTGTTCAATTATCTCATTATTGAGTACAATCTGGGTTTGTGAACCTTTGCAAAGGACAATTTCTGATCCAAATATTCTTGCTTCAATGTCACAAATAAGGATTTTTTCGTCGAATGACGTGATAGTGGCAATCATCGACACATGTTCCCCTATAGCAGCCATACCTTTATGTTGCAAGTTGATTCCTCCGCCAATAGCATTTTCCGATGACTCAAAATATGGCTCTATGGCTTTCCTGGAGGCTAATTCGGCAAAGTAGGTCATTGTGACAGTTGAACATACTTTATGGATTTCAATAGTATCCAGTCTTGCTGTCATTGTAGGGTCTACGATAAAATCGAGTGTATATGTCTTACCAATGATATCCATCTTCATGGAAAGGACTCCATAATTCAGTATTTTTATAAAGTAGTATATCTATAATCTAATGAAAATGCGGATTTCTTTCCATACACTCGGTTGCAAACTCAATTATTCAGAAACATCTCAATTACGAGATCAATATGAAAAGTTGGGTCATGAGATTGTTCCCTTCGGGAATGATACCGATGCCGTTTTAATAAATACATGCACAGTTACTGAAAATGCGGATGCTGAATGTCGAAAGATTATTCGGAAAATTCAGAAAATTTCACCAAAAGCTTTCATTGGCGTAACAGGATGCTATGCACAGTTAAAATCCGATGAAATTGCAACCATACCGGGTGTTGATGCTGTGATTGGTACATCCGATAAACTCCGTATTGATCAAATTATCACTGATTATTCAAAAAGGAATATGCCCGAAATACATGTTTCATCTGTTGATGAAGCAATATTCTCATTTTCACAGTCAGCAGATGAGGATAGTAGAACGAGGGCTTTTTTGAAGATTCAGGATGGTTGTGATTATAGTTGTAGCTTTTGCACCATTCCGCTTGCAAGAGGAAAAAGCAGAAGTTTGGATATATCGGAGATTCCAAAGAGAATACGTCAATTGGAAGAACAAGGATATCACGAAATCATACTTTCAGGTATAAATCTTGGTGACTATTCTCATGATGATGCTAATTTCATTGATGTATTGAATCTCATAGAATCTTTTGATACGAAAGCTCGATTCCGCATTGGTTCAATTGAACCCAATCTTGTCAATGAATCATTATTAAGATTAATAGCCTCATCTAACAAGATTGTTCCTCATTTGCATATGCCTTTACAAAGTGGTTCTCAATCAGTTTTGAAGAGAATGAAACGCAGATATAAGATTTCCAAATACTATGACAATCTGATTCTTTGCAAACAACTGATGCCTCATGCATGCATTGGTGCAGATGTAATCGTTGGTTTTCCCGGAGAAGCAGATCAAGAATATGAAGATACATTCTCATTTATTGAACAACTTCCCTTTTCTTATCTTCATGTGTTTACATATTCAGAAAGAGATAATACACCGGCTGCAGAATATGATGATCCAATCCCGATGAGAATTCGAAAGCTCAGAAATGCTCGATTGCGAGCATTATCTGATTCAAAGCGACGCGCTTTCTATGAATCACAAATTGGATCATGTCATAAAGTTATACCTGAATCATTTGATCATTCAACCGGTCATTGGAAAGGTTGGACTGAGAACTATGTTCGTGTTCAATTCCGCGGTTCGCAATTCTTGAACATGCAACCATATGTAGTTCAACTAGATCAGTTAGATCATTTATCAGGAACAGTGATTTCGACATTGCTTGATGAACCTCAGCTTAGTAATGGCTATCTTCAATTATCAGTCATTTGATACAGCATGTCAAAACGAATAACACATGTACTTAAAGTTGAATATGATGGAACCAACTATTCAGGATGGCAAAGGCAAAAGAATGGTTTGTCGATTCAGCATGTGATTGAACAAGCACTGTATCGCTTAACCGGACATGATATTCATGTATTGGGTTCAGGCAGAACTGATGCCGGAGTGCATGCAAAAGGTCAAGTAGCACATTTCAAAACCACCGATGAAGTATTCTCTGTTCCGGATTCCAAAGTGGTAAGGGCAATAAATAGCAGGTTACCAAAAGATGTCCGTATCATTTCTCATTGCTTGGCAGATACATCGTTCCATTGCACAAGAGATGCGGTATATCGTGAGTACTCCTATACATTGACAAATCATGAATCTGTTTTTGAACGACATTTCGCTACTTTCTATCCCTATCCATTCTCGGTCGAAAAACTGAAATCATCAAATACACTTTTCGCCGGTGAACATGATTTCACATCTTTTTCAAAAAAGAATCCTTCTACTCTCTCTTATATTTGCAATGTCAGAAACTGCGCTTGGCAACAAATCAATGATTCAACATTTGTTTTACGCATTGGTGCAAATAGATTTGTCTATGGGATGGTACGCTCTATAGTTGGAGCCATGCTGGAATATTCAAGAGGGACGCTGACAAGTGAAGAAATCAAGCAATTACTACATAATCCCGAAAGAATTGCAACCAAAAAACGAGCTCCATTGGCCGCTCCGGAAGGATTGGTATTAGAAAAAGTAGAATATCCGGATCATTTAGGGATACTATTTTTGTGAATGATCAACTACGCATATCATTCATGCAACAAGCTTTACATGAAGCCCAAAAAGCATATGAAATTGGAGAAGTTCCAATTGGGGCAGTCATTGTACATGATGGAAAAATCATCGCCAAGGCACATAATCTCACTGAACGTGAACAAAATCCTTTATTCCATGCTGAATTACTCGCAATTCAAGAAGCATCAGCAAATTTGAAGTCCAGAAGATTGCATGATTGTTCGTTATTTGTAACGCTGGAGCCATGTTCAATGTGTGCAGGTGCAATAATCTTAGCCCGTATTCCCAATGTGTATATTGCATGTAAGGATTCAAAATCTGGAGCCGTAACTTCTTTATATGAATTATTAACTGACTCAAGACTCAATCATAGATGCTCGATTCATTTTGGAACATTGGAAGATGAATCCTCAAGGTTGCTTCAGTCATTTTTCAGAGATCTTCGCAAAGGAGATATCGTTAAGACGCAATCTACTCGAATTTTGTGAGTAAAGAACAATCCACATATGAACCTGGATTATATTTGATTCCCACTCCAATTGGAAATCTTGAAGATATGACCATCAGAGCATTGCGTCTTCTCTCAACTGCTGAAATAATTGCCTGTGAAGATACGCGTGTCACCGGACAATTACTCAAGCAATATTCCATCACTCCTCAAAGATTGTATTCATGTAGAGAACATAATGAGAAAGAAGCAAGTATCTTTCTATGTTCTGAAGTAAAGAAAGGATCGAGAGTTTGTTATGTCTCAGATGCCGGAACACCAGGCATTTCAGATCCGGGTAGTTTGCTTATACAAACTGCAATTGAAGAGAACATTCCATATCATGTTTTACCGGGCGCAACTGCTTTGATACCTGCATTATTGCAAAGTGGTTATTCATGCGATGAATGGACTTTCTTGGGTTTTCCTCCACATAAAAAAGGAAGATCTATGTTTATTGATAAATTGGCGAATATCAATCATACCATCATTGTTTATGAAAGTCCACATAGAATAGTGAATTTGATGGAAGAATTACATAATAACACGCAATTACAAGTTAGACCGATGTATTTGATAAGAGAAATCACAAAAAGATTTGAAGAATCCTATAGAGGACTACCACAAGAAATTCTTGCTGCACTCCAAGATAGTCCTGCAAAGGGTGAATTTGTATTGATTATTTCCGGGAGTAACTAATTATGTTCATCACATTTGAAGGAATAGACGGAAGTGGTAAATCAACACAGATATCCTATTTAAAAGATTGGTTAGAGGATAAAGGGCATACGATACTTGTTTTGCGTGAGCCGGGTGGTAATATTGTCTCTGAACAGATACGTACATTATTGCTTGATTCAAAAGAAGAGATTGACCCAAGAAGTGAACTATTGCTGTTTACAGCAGCAAGAGCACAATTGGTTAGTAAAGTAATTCGACCGGCCCTAAAACAAGGATCCATAGTCATTTGTGACAGATATATTGATTCATCTGTTGCTTATCAAGGATATGGGAGAGGATTACCTGTAAATGATATTCACTTGATCAATGCATTTGCAATAAATGGATTGGTACCGGACATTACATTTATCTTCGATTTGCCTGTTGAGGATGCTGCTTTGAGGGCAGGTTTTCGATCTACCGATAAGAAATCATCACCAGATCGCATGGAACAATCAGGTGAAGAATTTTTTAAGAAAACAAAAGAGGGGTATTTAAAAATAGCTGAAGATGCTAATCGCAGGATATTTGTAGTTCAATCCAATGAACAAGTAGAATCTATTCGACTTCAAGTATGCTCAATTGTTGATACATGTTTAAAAAGCTTGTAATGTTATTCTTGTTCAAATGAATACATCGCTACTTTTAAACGCATCTTTGATTTCTGAGGATAATATTCTTCAAATCCCGCTTTTGCCGATACTACTTCAACATCTGCCCAACATGAAGCAGGTTTATAGTCTGCAATAAGTGCAGTAAACAATTCCTTCCCTTCTCTGCTAACTGTATATGTATTGCCCTGAACCGGCATTGTAGCTCGATCAGGTGACTCATGATGATGTTTCATGTTTGTCCTCAATGAAATTATGCAACCGTTCAATTATATCTTGTACTAATGAGTCATTCAATGACAATGTATGAAGATAAGGAGTAATAAATGTTGAAAGTTGAATCTGATGATTCACTTTACTTGCACAATACTCATACAGTGAATGAATAATATCACTATTTGTTGTTATGATTGTCAGAAGTGCTTGTGAATGTAATGGCTTTGAATCAGTTACGATGAAAATGGTTGGTATTGTGGATGTTTCTTCATCATTGATGAGTGTATATTCACCATTGCTGTCATAAGCATTGCGAATAGAAACAGGAATATTGTATTTCTTTGGTAAATCAATCATCCAATGATGGAGTAATTTTGAACCATTATTGGCCAATATATTTGCAAGATTGAATGATATTTTCCGAATTGGAATATTGTTTGCGCAGAGTTTTGGATCAACACTTCTTATTCCTGCTACATCAGTCCATATTTGAATTTCATCGGCATGTAATATGCTACCTAAAACCGAGGCAGTCAAGTTCGAACTTTCATATCCCATTGTTGTTGTTTCACCATGCTCATTCGAACCAATGAATCCGGCAATAATCATGACATCATGTTGTTCAAACAACGGAATCACATCTTCTTGCAATCTATATTGTATGTGATATTCAATTGGTTTAGCATGACCATGAATGTTATCGGTGACAATAATCTTCCTAGCATCAAGTACATGAGATTCGATATTCTTTGAAATGAATAGTTCTTTTATGAAGGCAACTGCAATCTCTTCCCCCTGTGAAAGAAATAGGTCTCGTGTTTTGGCACTAATCTCCCGAGTTAATGATATTCCCTTAAGCAATCTCTTCAACAATGATTCAACTTGAAGGAAACCGGTTTCCAATATAGTTGCTGAAATTGATAATGAAGTGGCTAAATTCCTATGATAAGTCATTACATCATTAATGATGTTCATTGCTGAATCAATATTCCCTTTAAGAGCTAATTGCATTGAGGAATCAAGAGATCTTGTAATATCGGAAAATGCTGAAATGACAATGATGCACTTATCAGTTCTCTGCTTGACGATGTCAACCATCGACAAAAAACCAACTTGCTCATTGAGAACTGCGCCACCGAATTTTAATACTATCATCTTGAACTCACAATAGAATATTTACTTCAGTTTCCAACATGATTCCAAATCTTTCAAGAATCTGTTGCTGAATCAATAGTGACAATTCATAAATATCCTTACCAGAAGCATTATGTGAATTCACAAGAACAAGAGCTTGTTTATCATGAACACCGGCACCTTTATATCGATATCCTTTGAGTCCGGATTTGTCAATTAACCAACCGGCAGGTATCTTTACTGTATGATCATCAACATGGTATGAAGGTAATAATGGATATTCTTGCAGCAGTGCTTGATATACATCGATCGAAACAACTGGATTTTTGAAAAAACTTCCGGCATTTCCTATCGTTAATGGGTCCGGTAATTTGTTTCTTCTGATTGCAATGATCGCCTCGGCAATATCATGAGAAGAAGGGTTGACTATCCCTTTTTCAGTGAAATATCGTTCAACATCAGGATAGTTAGCTATCGGATATTGAATTTTACTGAGAATGAAATCAACATGTGTTATTAGGATATTCGAAAATTGATGTCTTTTGAATTTGCTATTTCTATATGAAAATTGACAATCTTCCTTTGAGAAGACATATTTCTCACCTGTAGCAATACTCAAGCAATGAACTGAGATAATATTATCAGCAACTTCTTTTCCATATGCTCCGATATTTTGAACCGGTGCGGCTCCAATCGTTCCTGGTATGAGTGCTAGATTTTCAATGCCAAATAAGTTTGCATTCAGCATTTCCATTACGAAATCATGCCAATTTTTACCTGCTTCACTACGTACGATTGCATGTGTTTCAGTTTCCGAAACAATAGAAACACTATTTCCGGAATATGTGATAGCACTTCGCAATGCTTCCGATACAAACAAATAATTAGTGGCATCCCCAATAATATGAGGATTGTGTTTAGCTATATGATCCGGATACAAAGAACAGTCAGTGTGTTCATCAACGATGAAATATCTCTCAATATGAATGGGAGTTTTAAAACCCGTTGAAAGAGTTAAATCATGATGTATATGTTCTGTCATTGATTAGCGTTCAAAAATGAGAGTAACAGGACCATTATTCTGAATCTCAACGTTCATATCAGCTCCAAACACTCCGGATTGCACCTTTGGGTACTTATCGGTCAAAATTGACAATAGATTTTGAAACAATTGTTCAGCTTTATCCGGAGACTCTGCACCAAAAAAGCTGGGTCTATGTCCTTTTTGTATATCTGCGCACAAGGTAAAGTTTGGAATGATTAATAGTGATCCATCAATGTCTAGCAATGACAAATTCATTTTGTTGTGATTGTCTTCGAATATTCGTAATCCTAAAAGCTTCTCAGCAAGCCATATATTTACCGACGTGTCATCATCTTTACAGTAACCTACCAAAACACACATACCTTGATCAATAGTAGCATGCATGCTGCCATTAATTAAAACTGATGATGACAATACTCTTTGAACAATTGCTTTCATTAAGATTGTGTATAGTCGTAGAAACCTTTGCCAGTTTTACGTCCTAAATGACCGGCTGCGACCATCTTGCGCAAAAGAGGACAAGCACGATATTTGCTATCACCTAATCCGGAATGTAGTACTTCCATGATTGATAGGCATACGTCTAGACCTATGAAGTCAGCCAGTGTCAATGGCCCCATAGGATGAGCCATTCCAAGTTTCATAACTGTATCAATATCGTCAGCTGAAGCTATTCCTTCCATTAGGCAATAGATTGCTTCATTGATCATGGGCATAAGGATTCTATTGGAAATGAATCCTGGATAATCTTGCACGGTGACAGGTACTTTCCCTAATTGCTTTGAAAGTTCAAAAATCGTCTGATATGTTTCATCAGAAGTTGCGTATCCTCTAACGATTTCACATAATTTCATTATGGGAACAGGATTAAAGAAATGCATTCCAATGAATTTATCTGGTCTATCTGTTGCTGATCCTAATTCAGTTATTGAAATTGAAGAAGTATTTGAAGCAAATATGCAATCAGCTGCTGCAGTTTGCTGAGCTGCTTGAAACAAAGACACTTTCACGTGCTGCTGTTCAGATGCAGCTTCAATGACGAGATTAGCAGTTGATGCTGCAGCTTGTAGATCTGTTGTAGGAGTAATTCTGCCAATAATGGCTGTTTTATCTTCAGAGGTCAATAATTCTTTTTTTACTTGTCGTTCCAAATTACTCGAAATTGTTGCCAATCCTTTTTGCAAAGCTGTATCATTAATATCAACCAATGATACGGTATAACCATTTTGTGCACACACATGAGCTATGCCATTTCCCATAGTACCTGCGCCGATTACCATGATATTCATATTGATTCCTTGATCTTATAAAAGTAATTATTCATAATCATAAAAGCCGGATCCGGATTTTTTACCATAGAGACCTGCATTTACATAGTCTTGTTGCATCAGAGAGGGTGTAAAACGTGGATCATTGAAATACTGAGCAAATACTGATTTTGTGACTTCCAAATTGATATCATTTCCAATTAAATCCATCAATTCGAAAGGACCCATCTTGAAACCTGCAGATTTCATGATGGTATCAATTTGTTCGATAGATGCAGCTTGTTCCATTGCAATGCGCATTGCTTCATTATAATAGTTTCGAGCAACTCTGTTTACTATAAAACCGGGTACATCTTTTGCAATGACAGGTACTTTATTGAGTGAAATGCAATAGTTCAATGCTGTATCCAAAACCGACTGATCTGTCGAAGGTGTTTTTACTATCTCAACCAATTTCATTATATGAGCAGGATTAAAGAAATGCAATCCTATAAAAGATGACGGATACTTTCTCTGCTTGCAAAGAACATTGACAGACAATGAGGATGTATTTGTAGCCAATATGGTACCTTCACGAAGGCCCGCTTGTTCAATCATTGTAAACAATGCTTCTTTTGCATCGCTGGATTCAATGATGGCTTCTATGATTATATCTGCTTGTTGTACATGTTCATCTAGAGATTCTAGATACAAACATGAATCCTTTAATTTCGCTGCTTGCTCTTGAGAAAACAAACCTTTAGAAACACTTTTGTCAATTTGACTATCTATAAAAGCTTTGGCTTTTCCTAAAGCTTCAGGGAAAGCATCATATACAAAGGCGGTATGGCCCGATTGTATAGATGCAAGGGCAATTCCTCTGCCCATTGTACCGGATCCACAAATGAGAATTATCATGTTTTACTCTTGATTTATTTCATACATGTGATGTCGCAATCTGACCAAACCTTCTTGTATCGTACTATATTGGATTCCAAGATCAGTATGAGCTTTGAGATTGATGAGTCCACCTCGAAGTGGTCGTTTTGCTTTTTGATTCAGTGAATGAGTTTGTATAGGAGTAATGAGTGATTCATCCAAATGAAAAATCTTTGCTATCTCCAATGAAAATTCATATCTATTGCAATATGTATTGCCACCGATATGATATAGACCACATCGTTTCTTTTCAATGATTCGTTTGACGCTCAAAGCCAAATCATCGGTCAAAGTTGGATTGGATAATTGGTCATCAACTATATTCATTGTCTGTTTGGCTTCATGGCATTTGATAACCCATTGAACGAAATCCGATTGATCATTGGTTGTTAAACCGTAAACAACATTAGTTCGTATAACGGTGTTATTGACATGTGATTTGAGTACTGCATTTTCTCCTGCCAATTTAGATTTACCATAATAACAGATTGGATTTGGTTGATCTTGTTCTGTATATGGTCCCTTAGCACCATCGAACACATAATCCGTGGAAAAGTGAATCAAATGGCTCTCAACAATAAGAGATAGTCTTGCTAATTGTTCAACAAATGTAACATTCGAAAACCAAGCTTCTTGTCTTTGTATTTCACATCCGTCAACATTTGTCATGGCTGCTGTATTAATGATGAAGTCTGGTCGAACTTCAAAGAATTCTTCTTTCAGCTTCTTGATATCTGCATATTCAATATGCTTGCAGAAAATTCTTTCAGAAACTGATTGCTGTAATGTTGATGAATAGACATGCAATTGCCAATCTGTTTCTTTTTCAAGTAAACGCGAAATGGCAGAGCCTAATTTACTATTGCCGCCAATCAATGCAATCCGCAAAGGATTATTCATGAATATCCTTTATCATACGTGCATGGAATTCAGCCAATTCAAGATCATAAGGATGTGTGACTTTCTTCATGATTTCACTCCCTTGTACAGTTTGAACTCTATAACCGGCATGCTCCATTAGAGAAGAATCATCTGTAAATGTTGTTAGATTATCCAATAATTGCAAAGCATCAAGATAGTTCTTAGTCTTAAAAAACTGAGGAGTCTGGGCAAGTTTATACCGAGCCCGATCTAAAGTAGTAAGTACAGAGTGTTGATCAACTGCTTTCAAGGTATCGATAATATCCAATACAGGAATGATGCAATCATGATCTTGGGATGCAGATATCAGGTTATGCATTACCGAGGGTGGAATAAACGGACGTGCCGCATCATGAATGCAAAAAATGTCCGAATCCAATATGAAAGGATGTTGTGTCGCTTTAAGAATTGAAGCTTGCCTGGTGTCACCACCTCCAACCATTGCAAATGCATGTTCTGGTAGGTACTTGATACAACATGTATAAATTGAATCTTGATACTCGTTATCACATGGAATGACTAAAGATAGCCCTTCAATTCCTGCTGTTTTAAATCCTACAATGATGGAATGTATCGCATGTTCTATGATCATGGCATCTTGCACATAAAGGAATTGTTTCGGAATCAATGAGCCGAAACGATTTCCTTTGCCCGCTGCAGGTATGATGCAAGAGAATTTCATGTTGAAAATGCCATATATGAAAAAGGCAGGCACAATGCCTGCCTTGTCTTATTACATCGTAATATTATTTATCAGCTTCACCCATCACAGGATCAACAGAACCAATGATTGCGACAATGTCTGAAACCATAGACCCTTCCGACATGAACTTTAATCCTTGCAGATTGGATGATGAGGGTGAGCGAATTTTCAATTTCCATGGATGGCCGGTTCCATCGGAAACAATGAAGAAACCAAGTTCACCTTTGGGACCTTCAATCGCTGTATAGGTTTCACCTATCGGAGGCATTGCTCCGAAATTGATCAACATGAAATCATTGATCAACTCTTCCATTTTGGTATAGATATGCGCTTTTTGTGGAAGTACATGTTTAGGATCATCTGTTAAAACAGGACCTTTTGGAAGATTATCCAATACCTGATGGATGATCTTCACAGATTCTTTCATTTCCTGAACTCTTACAATATAGCGTGCCCAGGTATCGCAATCATTATGAGTTATGACATCGAAATCTAATTTATCATAAACCCAGTATGGCATATCTCTACGTAAATCAAAATTGATTCCTGAACCTCTAAGGCAAGGACCCGTAAGGCCCAATCCAATTGCTTTGTCGGCAGGCATATAGCCTACACCGGCCAAGCGCTCGATGAAGATGCGATTCCGATTGACCAATCCTTCGGATTCTTTCAATCTATCAGGGAATTGATTCACCCATTCTCTGATCATTTTCAATACATCAGGAGAAATATCATTTGCTATTCCACCTATACGAGAAAAGCTTGTGGTGAAACGAGCTCCACAGATCAATTCAAAGATATCATAAAGCTTTTCTCTTTCTGTGAATGTCCACAAAAACAAGGTTAGAGCACCAACATCCATGCAGGTTGCTCCCATTGCCATCAAATGAGAACTAACTCTGGCCATTTCGCATAATAGTACCCGAATCCATTGTGCGCGTTCAGGTGCTTGGATTCCTATGGCTCGTTCAATTGAATAAGCGATACCCATATTATTGGACATGGGAGACATATAATCGAGCCTGTCAGTATGAGGAATGAACTCATGATATGTCATTGCCTCTGCAAGTTTTTCATATCCTCTATGGAGATATCCTAATTCAGGAACACATTTTACAATGGTTTCACCATCAATACGAAGCAATACACGTAGTACACCGTGCGTTGCAGGATGTTGTGGTCCCATATTCAGGACCATATCATTTTCCAGAGGATCTTCGAACATCACGGTTGTGTCTTTATCCATGAGTTCTTTCATGATTTTATTCTGGCGGACGGTGTGAACCCGTTCAAGGGTCGAAGTAGCTGTCAAAGGTATCATGATCTGGTTGAAAATATCAGTAAAAACAATGATGTAAAAATACCAAAATTTACCTCTGTGACCAAACACTCAAAATGGCGAATTTATTCAGAGATTATCAAATTCTAATTAAATTGAATATTCTTTGATGGATTATGACGATATGTGGGAAACATACCTTTAAAAAACGCAATTATACCAAGAATTACTTATGTCAATTCAGTATTTTTAAGTTCCCAAAACCATTGAATTCAATGAAAACACTCCTTTTTCTTTTGATATTGTTTATTCATTCTCCACTGCTTTCCGGAAACGGTGAACAAAGAATGATAACCGATGTCGGAAACATCAGATTATCAATCAGTAGTTTCGGTACAATTGGTACCGGTTTTGCCGCTTGGCCGAAGATTCCATCTTGTGAATATCCTCGTGGAAGCGGAATTGAGCACATGTTTTTGGGCGGTTTATGGGTTGGAGGAATCAAAAATATTGGCGGGAATCAAGTTACTGCTGTTACAACCGCGGCTCTCGATGTTTCATCAGTATTGAATGTGGCTCAAGGATTTGAATTCACCAATATGGATAATAATTATCTTGTTCAGTCTTCAAGTTTGCCTAATGATCTCTATTATTCTCCCAAAGCGACAAGCCACAGAGATTATGTTTGTACCTTTACCGATACAAACCTCTTTGTACCTGAGTTGAATCAGCGTATTCCTGGACATGAATATCCCCTTGGACTTCATGTTTCTTTTAAAAGTTATGCTTGGAATTTTCCATTTGCCGACTACTTCGTTATTCTTACTTATACATTGAAAAATGTTTCAACTACTCCTATTGACAGCGCTTATATCGGGTTTTGGACAGATTTGGTGATAAGAAATACAACAATTCGAGCACCTCGCGGTGGTGATTTCTATAGAGCAGGTGGCAATGCTTTGATTGATTCAATGAGAATGATGTATGAATGGGATATTTCCGGTGATAATGGTTTGGCAGACAATTATGCTGCCATTAGACTTCTTGGAACAGAGCCTGTGCAACCTGCAACATTTTACAATGTTTGGGCATTTCAGGATACCAGAGGCGATGAGTGGTTGCAATCTCCACAGACAGATATAGAGAAGTATAGAAGACTTTCAACCACTTTTCTCAATCAGGTTCAAGTACGTGATGCTGAAAAATTGATAGCAAAAGCTGGGAATCGTTCCCAATTGTTATCTGTCGGTCCATTTTCAAGAATACAGCCGGGTGATTCGGTCACAGTCGCATTTGCTGTTGTATGTGCGAAGAAACCTGGAAGTCCCGAGCGAAATGATGATGAAACAAGGGTGACACTGATCAATAATGCAGGATGGGCACAAAGAGCTTATAATGGTACAGATGTCAATGGAAACAATGTTCTTGATTCAACTGAAATCGATCTCAAAGGTGATGGAAGCATTGTTCGATATATTTTGCCATCTCCCCCACCTTCACCCAAAATGAGGGTTGAGGTACAAGATCGTAAGGCCATGTTGTATTGGTCAAACAATGCTGAATCCGCAAAAGATATACTTACAAACAAGAAAAATTTTGAGGGGTATAGAATTTACAGAACTAATCCTGATCAATTTGCAAGCACTTCCAAGGATTGGACTATGCTTGGATCATTCGATAAGTCCGATAATGGATTATTCTATGACAATGGTTTTTCTTCAATAATCATAACTGATAATCAAGGAAATCCTTCCCCAAAGTTTTTTGAAGGTGATTCTGTTGCTTATCACTATGCCTATCCACTACATGATTTGTTGAATGGCTGGCAATATGCAGTTACATTGACCGCATTCAGTGATGGAGATGAACAAGCAGGTCTACCCTCATTGGAATCAAGCTTGATTGCAAATGAAAGAAACATCATTCCGGGTACAATTCCCAATCAAGCAGATACAGCTTTAGCAATAGGTATATTTCCGAATCCCTACTTTGTTTCTGCTGCATGGGATGCAAAAGCAAATGCAGAACGTGGAAGGAAAATATATTTTTATAATCTACCTCAAAAAGCAACGATTACGATATTCACTTTAGCCGGAGATAAAGTTGCTACAATGCAACATGAGCAACATATATCTGAAGGACAAGATATACAATGGTTTTCACAGACAGGGTCATTCAATGCCTCTGATATTCAATTTTCCGGTGGCATTCATGCTTGGGACTTAATTTCTGATGAAGATCAAGCACTTGCCACAGGCATGTACATTGTGAATGTACAAGATGTTCAAACCGGAATAATCAAAAACGGAACATTTCTCATTATTAAATAAAGGTTCGTATATGTTCTATTTCTTACTGTCTTGCATGCTTGGATTGATGTCAACAGCAGCAATTGCTCAGAACTATTCCAAGCGATCAATCATGGATATCATGACAATTCCATCGGATTCTTTGAATGCCGGTACTCTCAATTCACCTAAAGTAGGCGATACCGTAATTATACGTGGCATTGTATCTATTCCTCCTGTAGTTGACTTCCCTTCCGATACTCGAAAAATCATGATTGCCGGAAATAGAAATCATGCGATTTATCTACAAGATGAAAAAGCCACATCATTTGCAGGTATGCCAATTGTATGCGATACAGCAAATACTGCATCTAATTTCATACGATTAAAAAAGGGTCAGTTGATTGAAGTTCCAATTAGAATCACTGCATTTCCGGCAAATAACAAATTGGGAACTACGCAAGGTGAAGTTATTTCTTCAGGTATAGTTGAATTTATTGATGATGGTATTGCATTGCCAAATCCGCCATCAGTCACTGTATCGATGTTCAATAAGGGTAAAGCTGTAAGTCCGGTGTATAATATCGTTGGTGGAGCTCAATATGTGGGAATGAAAGTCGAATTTTCAAATCTTACCGTCATCAGTTCTGTTAAAGCTACGAATCAAAGAACCACAATCATCGTGACAGATGAAAGTGGAAATGAATTATACCTACGTGATCAATCTAATCATTACAGAACAGATGCAGTTCAATTAGGCTCATATTCTGCTCCTACAGAAGGCACGAAAATCAAGAAACTACGTGGGTACATTTCTTCAAACTCAATTGCAGGACAACCTGTACCATTTATGATTTCTCCGGGCATGCCCGATGATCTCGAATTGGACATGGGATCTGCACCACCGATTATTACAAGTGTACGTTCTACACGTGTAAATGCTTTTCCATCTAAAACAGATATTGTACCAATAGCTATGGGAATCAAAACGGGAGCTTTACCAATTAGTACAGTAAAAGCTTACTATTCATTTGATGGGAAATCAGTTGATTCAGTAAATGCCCAAAAGATCAATGATACATTATGGGCTGCATCGATCCCTGCACCTATATCGCTCGCCAACGGATCATCTTTGGTTAAATGGTTTATTAGAGTCAATGATCAATCCGGACTTTCATTAAAATCGCCTTTAGGAGATACAACCGGGTACTATTATCGCGTCATTGACAGAGTGCCAAAAATCGCAGACATTCGCGAAAGACTATTATCAAATGGCGCATCCGTTTATGAAGGGTATGCAGTTACAGTAACAGGTACAGTTACAGCTTCAGCTTCAGATATTCCAAATGCTGCAGTAAATGCTCCAAGAGTGTATGTACAAGATGGAGTTACACCTAATTCCGGACTTTTTATTCGTACCACATCTCCTTCAAGTATTGTACGTGCATTTCCTAGAGGCTCAAAAGTACAGATATCAGGAATTGTTCGTGAAAATTTTGGAGTCACTAGCATTGACTCTGTTAATGCAAATGAAACAAAATTATTAGGCATTGATGGTGACCCCATTCAACCTATCATCGTGAATACAATAGATTTTGCCAGAAAGTCTCAAGGTACACTTCCTGCGGAACAATGGGAAAGCATGCTCGTTACTTTCAACGATGTAATAGTCACCGATTCAAATGCGGATGGTTCATCCAATTTTGGTGAATTTTCCATAGTTGATGGCTTTTTATACAATGCTCCAACAGAATCATTGTCAAAAATGAGAGTCGAAACAGATGATGGTTCCACGTCATATGGTTCCGTTACTTCAGCTGAAAAGTCAGTACTAAAGAGAGGAACCGGTATCAAAAGCATTACAGGAATCATGTATTTCTCATTTGGCAATTATAAGCTTGTGCCAAGAACTAATCCTGATATTCTTCTAGGCCCTGTATCCATAGAAGAAGATATGAGATATAATACTGAAGTAGTTCCACACCCTGTGCAATCACAATCAAGAATATATGCCAATATTCAATCTACTATTCAGCCTACACTGTATATTTTAAATAGTCGAGGTCAACAAGTTGCGGCTTTGCAAGTGATGATGGATAGTTCAAACAGATATTATGGCATCATTCCTTCAGGACTTATTCCTGGTATGTATGCATTTAGATTCGTTGGTGATTTACAGACAGCCTCAGGACTATTCATTGCACAATAATGTGGAACTGTGTTTATAAGAACAAGTTCGATGTATGAAAATTCAGAAATCACATATCGCCATTGGATTTCTTTCACCGTGGTTGGTGAAACTATTCATATTCTGGTTATATCCATTGTTATATGCTCTATACATGAGTTTCACTCGGTATAGAGCACTTGGGAACACATCGGAGTTCATTGGTTTTGACAACTATTCCACAATTGCTATAGATCCATTGTTCTGGAAAGCATTGACCAATACAATTATATATGCATTTGGTGCCGTCCCTCTATCTACCTGTTGTGGATTATTGCTTGCAGTCCTACTTCATTCTAAATATTCAAAGTATCCTGCATTTTATCGTGCAGGATTATTTCTTCCTTCAGTTACGTCAATCATCGTTATCACATTGATTTTTACGAATCTTTATGCCAAAGATGGTTATATCAATGCTTTGGCTGGAATAATAGGATTGCCTCAAAGTGATAAAGGTTTTCTCTTAGAGCCCTCAACAGCATTGTTTTCGGTTATGCTGATGGATGTATGGTTGTCCACCGGATATTATATGATGCTCTTTTTGGCGGGTTTGCAATCTATACCAAAGGATATCT
Source organism: Ignavibacteria bacterium (assembly GCA_016873735.1). Taxonomy (GTDB): domain Bacteria; phylum Bacteroidota; class Ignavibacteria; order Kapaibacteriales; family UBA961; genus UBA961. The sequence continues at coordinate 125,728 of VGWD01000003.1, forward strand.
ATGAATCGGCATACTTGCAAGGTGCAAATGCTATGCAGATCCTTAGAAGAATAACATTACCATTATTGAAGCCGACCATCTTGTTTGTTATGGTTATATCTACAATCAAATCTCTTCAAATTTTTGTGGAAATGTACACAATGACAAAGGGTGGTCCTCTCAATGCAACATTGACAGTTGTGTATTTGATATTTTCCAATGCATTCGAAAAAACAGATTCAATGGGATATGGTGCGGCTCTTGCCTATGTTCTCTTTGGTATCATTGCTATTTTATCATTCATACAAATGAAAGTTCTTGGAAAAAAATAATAATGTCAACAACATTGGCTGAAAACATAAAGCATGCAAGAAGTTCAACTAAAGGATATTACTTGCCAAGCGTTTGCTCTTTTCATGATCTACTGTTGGATCATCTTTCAGAAAGATCTCCTGATGATATATTCATGATTTACTATGATCTTGATTCGAATAAATCCTCGATCACGTATCACGGATTCATTAGAAAAGTTCGCCAAACAGCTGCCTATTTCAATACTGTGGGGCTCCAAAAGGGAGATCGTATTACAATTGCATCGCATAATCATCCGGATACCATCATTCAATATGTTGCTGCATGGTTCTTAGGTTTATCTGTCATACCATTAAATATGGGAGAAGATGATCAACGCTTGGCCTATATAATACGTGATTCCAATTCAAAACTATTATTGGCCAGAAGTGAATATTTCCCAAGAATATCTACACTTGCAGATCCAAATCAGATCATGATACAAGAAGTTGATACCGATACAAATGGTCAATGCCTATATGCAGATATTATTGATTCATTTGAACCATTACCTTTCCTTCCTAAACATGCGATGCTTGATCATGAAGCATTGATTGTGTATACAAGTGGTACAACCGGCATACCCAAAGCAGTCGTTCTTGATCAACAAAATCTGCTCGTTGATGGTGACTGCATTGCAAATTGGCATAAGATTACAAAAAAAACCACAATGATGTGTGTATTGCCAATTCATCATGTGAACGGTATTGTCGTTACACATGTAACTCCCCTTCTAAAAGGTTCTACCATTGTATTAAATAGGAAATTCTCTAGTGAACTGTTTTTTGAAAGGATAGCCAAGGAGCATGTATCCATAGTTTCTGTAGTACCTACACTGCTTTCATACTTGATTCAATATCATAAGGATTATCCTGTTTCTGTACCTGAGTGTGTTTCACATATCATATGTGGGGCTGGCCCTCTTACCTGCGAACTTGCCATGACTTTTGAAGAGCGTTTCAAGGTCCCCATCATTCATGGATATGGTTTAAGCGAGACAACTTGTTATTCATGTTTTTTACCATTGAGTATATCCGAAAATATACATAAAGCTATGATTGGATCTTATGGATTTCCCAGCATTGGCACCCCTTTGCTATGTAATGACATGGAAATTCATGATGATAAAGGAGTATCTTTACCCGAGTTATCAAGAGGAGAGATTGTTATTCGAGGAACAAATGTGATGCAAGAGTATATGGCAAATGAGAAGGCTAATAAAGATGCTTTTACATATGGTTGGTTTCGTTCAGGCGATGAAGGATTTTGGATGAGGGGTACTGATAATGTTCCTTATTTTTTCATTACAGGTAGAATCAAAGAATTAATCATTAGAGGTGGTGTGAATTTAGCGCCATTGGAAATTGACGAAGTATTGAGTCGCGCACCCGGTGTTTCAGCAGGTATTTGCGTAGGTTTTGAACATGATATATATGGTGAAGAAGTAGGGGCTTTGATCATTCCGGAAGATGAAGCCGTAAGCAAAGAGGATATTCTTGCATTTTGTAGACTTTATTTACCATTTTCCAAATCACCAAAATGTATAATATTTACAAATGAGCTCCCAATCACGTCCACTGGAAAATACCAAAGAAACAAAGTCAAACATCTCTTCAAAGAGTATGCAGCAATTCAGTTTACTTCTTGATCGTGTCTTGTTTCTGCTCTAAAGTCGATGAAGAGTTCTTTCTTGCAGAGTCAATTGTGGACTTTAAGTATTGTATTCGTCTTTCTCTTATTTCCATTTTCTTTTTCAGTCTTTCACAAGATTGTGTAAAGAAACATAAAGTGATAAAGAGAATACAAATGGGTAATCGCTTATTGTTCATTCTTCCAACAATATTGTTGATATGACAAATACTGATATTCTTTGCTTGCCAATTGAAGCTACCGAGGTTTTCCCTTCTTGTTTGGCATACTCCGCTGCAGTTTCTACATCTACTATCTGATCTTTCAATTTCCCTTCAAAAGACATAGTTTTATGTAAGTTGACCTGATCCATGAATACACTTGGATCTTCAAATACACATCGAATTGATGTACTTTGGTCTTTTAGAATGAACCAGCAGCCTTCAGTTTTGCAAACATTAACAACTTTTCCGGTTATCATCACATGGGTTTGTTTAAGGTTGCGATTCAACAATTGTGAAACTGTCAGTGTTTGTCCCTGAAATACCGGCTCTTTGCCAATATATTCCTTATTTTCAGAACAAGAACTTAGTGTTATAATACATATCATTATGATGAAGATGTTCAACGCACCACTCCTGAATACAGAAATGATATACCGAATGTAAGCTCTTTATATGATACCTCGACATATCTTTCTGTATTTGACATGAGTGACAAAAAATCCTCTCGACATGGAAAAAGTGCTGCGGTTCTTGGTAAATATGAATATGCTTCTTTGTTTCCGGTGAGTAATCCACCTATGAATGGAATGATGAATTTTGAATAGAGATTGTATATCAATCCGATTAATCCATTGGGTTGACCAAATTCAAGTATCATGACCCTCCCTCCTGGTTTAACAACTCTTGCCATTTCAGACAAAGCAATTGAAACGTCATCAACATTTCTAATACCAAATGATATGCTTGCTATGTCAAAAGTAGCATCGGGATATGGAAGATTCATTGCATCTGCAACCTCAAAATCAACATGTAGTTTCATTTTACGTGATTTAAATGGTCCTGTCTCCATCATTTCAGGACAAAAATCTGTTCCAAGAACTTTACCGTTCTCTCCAACAGCTTTCTTGAATTCAAATGCAAGATCTCCCGTACCTGTAGCACAATCAAGTACATGCATTCCTGAAACAGCACGAGACTCCTTTACTGTTGCTTTTCTCCACAAATGATGTATGCCCAGCGAAAGAACCGAATTTGTACGATCATAAGCCGGTGCAATCGATGCAAACATATGTTGAACTTCTTTGCTCATGTGAACTCAATCGAAAAATGACCAATTTAAAGAAAGTCTAATTACATTGTCTTGAATTGGATACCCTGAAACATCCATGAATTGCTGTGAAAACACATTCATAATCGATGCTCTTATGCGAGCATTACCAAGAATAGCTGTTGCATGTACATCTAAACCATTCCATTGAAAAGCATCTGAAATATTATTAGCATCATGAGCGAAGATATTGAGATATGGAATATATCTCATTGTGGTTGCACCATCACTAAAACGTAATGTTCCACCAAAGGAAATAGTACTTGCGCCTATGTTTATATGATATTGAGCATTAATTCTTACAAATAATATTGGTGCAATGTTCACTATATCCTGTTGATGTGTATATGTAATCATCGAATGCATAGTAAAATCATCAATTGATAATTGCCCGTCAATAATTAAACCCATGGAATTATGCACTGTTGAAGGCAAAACACTGATCATGGAAGTCAATTGATTTATCGCGCTACTATCATACAATACTTGTAATATATTTGGTTGATGTGTATTCCGAAGAAAAGGCTGAATATTCAATTCATAATACTGTTTCTTATATGTCAGTTTGAAAAATGCAAGATCAGTATATTCATTGTTACCATTCGAAACTAATTCATACTGAACGGGTAGTATTGTGTTTGTTCGAGAATAATCTAAATGTAGTTGAAAGGCATCACTCAATGTAGATGAATAATTGAATCCATAGTTTATCAGATCATTGGTTTGATTATCGCCTCTTAGACCGAACCTTAATACATCAGATGTTCCAATTGCATATGATGCATAAACATAACCATATATGCGAGTAGAACTGCCACGCAATCTTTTAAGGAATGAATAATCATCATACTGAATGCCAAGTTCACTCATTATTGAAAGATCTGGGATAATATTCGAAAGCTCAAGTCTACCATTTAATCCACCTCGATAGAATGGTTCAAATAATATCGTAGCTGAGTCTTGAACAATAAATGGATTAATCCCCCTAGTTTCTAGTTCTGAGTGTCCAATATATGCATTGACAAATAATGAAGAATGATCATTGATGAATCTGTCAAACGTTATGGATGATTGAATCGTATTTGTATAGGATCTGTCAAAATAATTATCGAAGTACACCGATGCGTTTAATGGAGTATCATATTCACCTTTGATTCCTCCATTTTGATAAGCACCCTGATTGGAGAATAACCATTGCAATGAGGAATAGATATGTGATGAAAAATGATGACGAATGCCAATTCTTGTATTCCATATATCAGCTCCACTGTTTCTTAGCATTCCGGTAGAAGAAACTCTTCTATAGCCCGCATGAATATTGGTTGATGAATCGATGTTTTGTGTCAATACTCCTTCCGTACCAATAAGATCATATCCCCCTTGTATATACCATAATCTGGAAAAAGGTTTGGGATAAGAATACATATTTTCCTGAAGATAGATATACTGCCCCGATGTTCCACCAAGTATAGATGCTTCCAAACCGGTATAGATTGATACTTTATGTATTGCTTCAGGTTGTATCGCATTAAGATCGCCTTGTCCTGAAAACATATCCTGAAAAGGTACTCCATTCAGAGCAATGATATTTGTTATTGGCTGAGAATTAAAGATGGAAATTCCGGAATAAACAAGAGGGTCTCCAAGCTGGAAATGAAGTGTGGGAGCATTCTGAGAGATGATATCGCCAAGAGAAACATAATTCGATTGATAGAAATCATATTTCTCAATTGAATCTTGAGCAAATGCTTGCGATGGAGCATGTGCATGATAGTATAAGTGCACAACTGTTGTATCTTTTGCAAACATAGAGATATGCAAAAGCGAAAAGAATAACAAGGTTATATGGGGCTTGATCACAATAACTGCTGCAATGAAGATAGTCCGAGAGATTCAATGGTCAAAAAACCTTCGCCGTATTTCTTCCCTATCATCGAACCAAAATAGCGTGCTTTTGCATGAACGGCGTCCATGAATTCCGAAGAAGATATAAAGGTATTTGGTCCATCAAAGGTTTTTCCGGGTACATAGACCTGACTTTCATAACATTGTATTGATGCTATTTTGTCCGAAAATGTATCTGTAATATCTATGATGAAATCAGGTTCTTGGTGATAAGCTTGGATATAAGAATATAAACTATGAGGTCTCCATGGTAAAGTTTCATTGTCATTGAATTTCAATAATTTGCTATGTAATCCAGAGATAAAAAAAGCTTTACGAACAATCGAATGCATACCTTCATGATCAGGATGGCGTTCAAATCTTGGAGGCAAGAGTATAATTTTAGGTTTTATCAAGCGAATATAGGTTGCAACAATATCGCAATATTCGGAAGTAATACTGAGATTTCCGTCTTCAAATCCCAAATTGATTCTTTGATGTATACCCAATACCTTATCTGCATTATGTGATTCTATTGTTCTTTGCTCGACACTTCCCCTAGAACCTAATTCACCTTTTGTAGCGTCTATCAATGTTACTCGCAAACCTCTGTTTGTACAATCTTTTATGACACCTCCACAACCCAATTCGGCATCATCCGGATGAGCTGAAAAAACAATGATATCAGATTCAAGTATGCTCATGGATTACAATTTTGTAAAGCGAGAAAGGACATATCGAACTATGAGAAAACCTATACCAACGATGAGTATCAGGCCGGTACCAAATGATGTTAATGTTCCCAAAGATTCATTCCCTGTTGCTTCAACAACCAATAAAGAGACTTCTTGACTTAGAACTATGGCCGTAATCGTATACATGAAAACACTAACTGCTATCAATAAAAGATAAATGATTGTCATGATGAACTCTTGAAAAGTGTGTTATTCGGTTATTAAACTACTAAGATGTTCTTGAACGTGATTCATATACCATTGTGGGGTGGATGTTGCACCTGTTATCCCAATCTTTGACATTCCATGAAACCAAGAAAATTGTATTTCGGAAATATCTTCTATAAAATACGTATTGGGATTGACTTCTCGACAAACATCATATAATACCTTTCCATTTGAACTGGCTTTCCCTGCCACAAAGACAATAGCATCATGATCTGCAGCGTATTTGCGTAACATATCCTCTCTTCCGGATACTTGGCCACATATAGTGTCCTTTGCATGAAACTCAGTTGCTATACCTTCCATGGTATCGACAATAAAATCTTTAATTCTAGTTTGCAATGTTTCTTTTATTAAGAGAAATGTGGGACGATCCATTGTTGTTTGAGAAAATAACACAGTTTTTTTGTCTAATTGAACATTGGACATTGCTTCTTCAACTGTCAAAACAACGATGCATTGATCTTTGCAAACACCACGAACACCTAATACTTCCGCATGATCACTTTTTCCAAATATGACAATCTGATACCCTTGATCATAGAACTTCCTTACTCTTTCTTGCAATTTTGTAACAACCGGACATGTTGCATCAATAATCTCGATCCCTAATTCCAATGCTCTTTTATATGTCTCAGGAGGTTCTCCATGAGCTCGTATGAGCACTTTGGGTTGCAGTCCTTGTTGTTTTGCTTCAGATGCAATACGGGAAAAATCATCTATTGATATGGTTTGTAAACCTTTGTTTTGCAAACGTTGAATTTCTTTTGGATTATGGATGATATGCCCCAGAACATATACGGTATCATCTAATTCCAAGGATTCTTCAGCTATTTCAACGGTTCTAACCACGCCCCAACAAAAACCTGAATATTTATCTATTGTCACAGACATATTATGCACCATGCGAATGTTTGATGATTATAGGTTTGGCTTTTTCAATGATAATTGTTGCTTGATCTTCTATTGTTAACTCTGATGTATCTAGAAGCATAGCATCATCAGCCATTTTTAAAGGATCAATTTCTCTGCTAGAATCATATGTATCACGTTCTTTCATTTGCTGTATCAATTCATCAAGAGATGGAACGTGATGTTTGCTTTTGTTCTTCATTTCTTCTAATCTTCGGCTTGCTCTTTTTTGTATATCGGCAATCATGAATACTTTTAAATCCGCTTTGGGAAACACAGCCGTTCCTATATCTCGGCCATCCATAACAACATTGTGATCACTTCCTATGTTCCTTTGAAGAGAAACCATTTTCTCACGTACCGTCTTTAATGAACTGATATAACTCACTTGTTTCGTGACTTCTGATGTTCTGATTTGATCGGTAACATCAACACCGTCCAATAATGTCATTTGTCTATGCGTTTGCGGGTCGCGTGATAAGGATATATCGGGTAGATTACTCAAAAACACATCTATATCCGGTTTTCCCACTCTTAACCATGCCAATGTCACTGCTCTATACATTGCACCCGTATCAACATATATGAAACCTAACCTCTCGGCCACGAGACGAGCGGTTGTAGATTTCCCTGACCCGGCAGGACCATCAATAGCAATGATTATTGAATGTTTGTATGAAGTCATGCTTGTATTCTTTGTAATGCTTTTTGATAATCGTGCATTGTATCTATGCCAAATCCATCATATTCTATTGGAACGCATAAAAAACGTTTGCCATTCTCCATTAAACGCAATTGTTCAAGTTTTTCGATTGATTCATAGTTACTTTCCTTCAATTCAGTAAAACATTTCAGCGTATGTTCTTTATAGGAGTAAATGCCAATGTGTTTTTTATATGCTTTAAGATTGAATTCAAGTTCATCTCTAAAGAATGGTATTGGTGATCGAGAAAAATACAATGCTATATCATGCTGGTCAGTAACAACTTTCACAGATGCAGAAGAAAGCATTTCTTCCGAATCCTTGAAAAATGTCACACCGGTACAAACATCAACATCATTCTTGATATGACTATGTATAATTGACTCAATATGTTCACTACATAGAAATGGTTCATCTGCTTGTACATTTACAATCAAGTCTGCTATTACTTGATTTATAGTATAAGCTTCATACACCCTATCCGTGCCGGATGCATGATGATCTCCTGTCATGATTACTTTTGCTCCAAACAATGCACAATGTTCTACAATATCATTATTATCTGTGGCTATAATTACATCAGAAAAGAGTGAAACCTTTTTGCAGTTCGAATAGACATGGTGAAGTAATGATTTGTCTCCGAGTGGCATAAGGAGTTTACCCGGCAAGCGGGTTGATTGCAATCGTGCGGGTATGATACATATAACGTTCATAATATCGGGTAACCTAAACTACATGACCTTGAAGATTAACGAGAATATTCATTGCTTCTTCGCGTGAATCACATGGAACATGCAAGTGGACTTTATTATCCTTATTGATCAAGTTGCCAAATGATCCGGTGGCAACAGCATCTAGTATACCTGGAAAAACAGTGCTATAGAAAGCCGCATCATTTTCAGTTGGAAAGTCCATCGACAAAACATTCCCTTTGAACAGAATACGGCTGAATCCGAATAAGAAAGCCATGATACGAAGTCGTATTACAAAAATAAGGTTTTCTGCAACT